>NZ_KI915002.1:22257-35234 GCF_000520595.1 Arthrobacter sp. H5 | reverse complement strand
GGATTGAAATCCGCAAACAACTTCGCAGCTGGGTTGTAGCTGCGCTGCTTCATCATCTCGTTGGGTGACACGTAATCCGCCGACGAACCAGGCTCCTTCAATGTGCCGTCGTCGACTTCAGCCACATCGTCGTTCAGGTCTTCCGGCTCCTCGTCGAGGCGATCATCTTGGGCGCTCATGTCGAAACCCTAAGCCAGGTCCAGAACACTTCACTGCACTCCCCGCCGCTCCGCGCGCCGGAGCACAATAGAAAGCCCTGTCGTCTCGGAAAACGATCGTTCATTGAGAGGAGGATGAAAGGCCTCGCCTCGACCGCAGCTTCTTCTGCTAGCGCAGAAGCTTGACCTTTCGTAACTCATCTCATATTCTATTTCTCATATACTGTCTCGTAGTTGAGTAAATGAGAATGGATGCACCGCATATGGCAACAGTCGGATACATGAGAGTCAGCACCGCAGATCAGAACACGGACGGGCAGCGGGACGCGTTGCTTGTAGCGGGAGTCAAAGATGACACCCGGCACCTCTTCAAAGATCAGGGTGTGAGCGGAGCGAAGGCAGAACGCCCAGGGCTAACTATGTGCCTCGACTCACTGCGACAGGGGGACACACTTGTCGTGGCTAAGCTGGACCGCCTGGGGCGGTCCCTTGGCAACCTGATCGAACTAGTTAACGCTCTCGATGAGCGCGGGGTGAAATTTAAGGCTCTCGATAACCAAGCCATCGACACCACCAGCAATCATGGCAAGCTGATGCTTCACATTTTTGGGGCTTTGGCAGAGTACGAGCGAGGCCTTATCCGCGAGCGTACCAATGTCGGACTCGAGGCAGCGCGTGCTCGTGGCCGCAAGGGCGGCCGCCCGAAGCTATTGGATAGCAAGAAGATTGCAAGGGCAAAAGAGTTGCACTCGGCGGGGAACATGAGCGCGAGGGAAATCGCTGACGCCGTCGGCGTCTCGATGGCGACCCTCTACCGATACCTCTCGAAGTAGACAACAAGCGACTGAAGGTGCCAGTCCGTCAGTTCCTGGGCACTACTTCCGCCGTGTCGAGGCCTGAGGAGCAGCGGCCACAGGTTTGCCGTTTGGACCAATGACGGCACCACGCAGGTTGCGCGGCACAAATCCGTTCTCGTCCGGCATATGTCTAGATGCCAGATCTCGCTGTTCCTTACGGCGCTCGTCCTTTTCCTGACGTTTGGTCTTTTTTGCGGTTGGCTTCAGACGCACAACGCTCATGCTGGTTCCAGTTTGTCCCTTGAGTGCCATGCAAGAAGCATAGAAGAAAGCCAGCATAGGTTGATGAAATAAGCACTAGTGATAGTAGTGCGTGTCGAAAGCGTCGCGTCTCAGCTAGTCCTATTCCTCAGCAGTGATTTCTTCATCACCGGCATTTGCAGCGATGAGGCGGCTTTTCCACCCCTTCGCCGGTGGCCACGGTACGCCCCATTCCTCAAGCTTTTGCTTCGTCCACCCACCCCGGGGAGTACGCGCCGCTTCAATTTCAGATTCCGTCGGCTTCGGCGGCATCACTTCTCTCCAATTGACAGAGGAGGCAGCGCCTTCACTGTCCTCGTCGTCTCCAAGCTGACCGTGACAATCCGCTTGATCAGATCAATGATGTACCGCGGGTCGCCGACTTCGTCGGCCCAGTCATTGGGGTCATTCACAATGCCGGATGCCTTGTCCGTCTTCATCTGGTAACGCTCCATGATCCACTCCACTGCGGACCGCGATCCGAGCATGTACTCATAGGCTTCCTCCGGGATGCCGGAGAGAGTGATGTGTTGGTTGTAGATGATCCGGCTGCGGTCCTTGCCCTTGCCGAAAGTCATCTTTCGCACCCGGTAAGGATCGACGACGGTGTCGCTCACTATGGTCTCCTCCAGCGGGTACGGCTCCACTTCCTCGTAACCGATGTGCAGCGCAGCAAGCTCCCGGCCGGCCGTCACGAATGCTGTGAAGTCGGCTGTGCCTTTCACTTTGGGGATACGCGGCAGCATCTTCTTCAGGTCAGCTGCGAACTCGGTGCGGTAATCCGGCGAGTGCAGAACGCCGTACACGTAGTAGAAAATGTCGTCCTTCGATACGAGATTGCCGTATGTCTTTCGGTAGTCGGCCAGCGCCCAGTCCGTAATGTTGTCGATGCGCTCGTAAGGAGAATCAGAGCGCAACGATGGCGCCAGCTGGCTCAGCAGGTCACCGCCTTCTTCCGTGCGGGGTACGTAGGTGTAACGGGCGAAAAATTGACCGCTGCTTGAGCCCCAGAAGGATAAATCCGGAATGAGATCAGCGGCTAAGACGGAGAATGGCTTATCTGACCCGGTGCCCACCACGTAGAAGCCGTAGTTCTCGGTTTCTGGCGTCGGAAAAATTCGTGGAAGTTGCCGCCGATCCTCGTTCAACGCAGCGTCGAAGTAAACTGCCTGCTTCTGGAAGGGACGATACATGCTCACACGAATTTGCCCGTCCATTCCCAGTGGACGACGCTGTTTGAATCGGCCCTGAAGACGACGGGACCAGTTGATAAGCTTTGGGTCGGATGTAACCTCATCGAGGGAAACTCCCCGCGCCAGCCCTTCATTAAAAGACGCGATCAAGCGTTGAACTGAGTTGAGCACCTCCGGCGCAGATGAGTTGTACACCCAGGCATCGCGGTTCGTCGTCAGACCCTTGGACGACCATTCAAGTAGATCGGGTCGCCCAGAGGCACCCGTGAGAGGATCGAACTCTTGGAAATCATTGTTGCGGTGATTGATCCAGTCGCCATCAGTGTTTGCTGTGACGGGTTGCCACTCGATTGAGCCAATCGAATCGCTGTCGACGATGGCGAGCTTTTTCTTGCGGGTGAGGTAGTCACCGATGTCCCGGTAGCGAATCGTTGCTCCGGCGCTGCCACCGGGCTTCTTGACTAGGAGCATGATCGCCACCGTGTTACGGCTGCCTGATCCGAAGACCTTGCCGCCCTCCTTGCGGGACAGCTCGCCTGCAGTGCGCTGGTTTCCCCGCAGATTATAGATGTAGACGCTGTGAAACTCCTCGGCGATTGATTTCCGCAGTCCATCGAAGTTGTTGGAGTCGATGTACCCGCCGTTGCTGACGTAACAGACAACTCCTCCGTGTTCGGATCCTTCGACCCGGTTCGACGCCCAGCGAATCGCTCGGATGTAGGAATCGTAGAGCGCCCGGTGACTCTTGCCCGCAGAACCCTTGACATAGGTGTCGCGAATCGAATCGTCCAGTGTGGGGTACTTGAGGTTTGCGTTGTTGTCATTACCGCTGCCTTGGCCAACGGAGTACGGCGGATTCCCGATAATCACCCGGATATCGAGCGCCTTCTGGTGGGCTACCCTTTCGTTGTTCTGCGGAAAGATCACCTCGTCCATGGTGTCGCCGTGCTCGAACATCTGGAAGGTGTCCGTGAGGACTATGCCTTCGAACGGGACGTAACCGGCGCCGTCGTCGTGCTCCTTCATGGTGCCGTGGAAAGTGGCCTCAATGTTGATGGCGGCAATGTAGTAGGCGAGCAGCAGGATCTCGTTGGCGTGCAGCTCGTTGGTGTACTTGTAGAGCAGGTCCTCCGGTTTGATGAGCCCGGACTGCAGCAACCTCACAATGAAGGTGCCGGTGCCGGTGAAGGGGTCCAGGACGTGGACGCCTTTGTCGCTGAGTGACGCTCCGAACTCGGCGCGCAACACGTCGTCCACGCTTCGGATGATGAAGTCCACAATCTCCACGGGCGTGTAAACGATGCCCAGAGATTCTGCGGCGCGGGGGAACGCATATTTGAAAAACTTCTCATAGAGATCGGTGATGATCTTCTGCTTGCCCTCGGCGTTATCAATGCCTTCGGCGCGCAGCCTGACCGAGGCGTAGAACTTCTCCAGGGACGCAGTTTCGGTTTCGAGGGACCTATCCCGGAGCTGTTCGAGCATGGTTTCCATCACACGGGAGACCGGGTTCTGCGCAGCGAAGGAGTAGTCCTCGAAGAGTGCGTCGAACACCGGCTTGGTGATGAGGTGCTGGGAGAGCATGTCAATGGCGTCATCCCGGCCAATGCCATCATTGAGGTTGCCGCGCAGGCCCTCAAGGAAGTTCTCGAAAGCCTCCTGCACACCGGACTCCGGGTCATCGAGGATGCCGCGGATGCGCAGGGTGTGACGCTCGGCGATGTCCTTGACATCACGGGCCCAGTCCTCCCAGTAGCGGCGGTCGCCGACTTTCTGGACAATCTTGGCGTAAATGGCGTTGCGCCAGTCCTCCAGGTTGGGGAAGTTCATACGCAGTTGCTCACCGGACTGGAGGTCCGTGCGTTCCTGGCCCGCGCCGTCGTCGTCCCCTGTGTCCGCTCCCACGCCGATGATCTGCAGCTTGTCATCCTTGGCCTTGTTCAGCTCCAGCTTGTTCACCATGGCGTTGAAGCGGTCATCATGCGCTCGGAGCGCCTGCAGGACGTCCCACACCACCTTGTACTTCCGATTATCCTTCAGCGCCTCCTCCGGCGGGACGTCCGCCGGAACCGCGATGGGCAGGATGATGTAGCCATACTCCTTGCCCGGAGCCTTGCGCATCACCCGGCCAACGGACTGCACCACGTCCACTTGGGAGTTGCGCGGATTCAGGAACAGGACGGCGTCCAGAGCCGGGACGTCGACCCCTTCGGAGAGGCAGCGGGCATTAGAGAGGACACGGCAGACACCGCCGTCGCCAGTGGTATCCGCCTTCAGCCAGTCGAGCTTGGCACTGCGATCCAGGACGTTGAACGTGCCGTCCACATGTTCGCCCTCGCAGCGCAGCGATCCTTCCTGCTCACGGGCGAGCTGTTCGGTGACATCAGCGAACATGCCCGCAATTTTCTTGGACTCCTTGATGTTCTGCGCGAACGCCACGGCGCGGCGCATCGGGGTGCCGGATACTTCCAGCCGGTGCTGGTCCACGCCGCGCTTAGCGAGGCCGTTCCAGCAGCCAACAATCTTGGCCACATCATCGAGGCTCAGCTCGTTATCCTCATCGGTGAGGAGCTGCTGGAAGGTCTTGTTGACGGACTCCTCGTTTACCGCGAGCACCAGGACTTTGTAGTCGGCCAGCAGGTCCTTCTCCACGGCTTCTCCAAAGCCGAGGTGGTGGAACTCGGGGCCGTAAGTGACTTCATCGTCCATGGAGAAGACCTTGACGTCATTTTCTGCTGCCTTGGTCTTGGACTCCTGAACGTAAATCCGCGGCGTGGCAGTCATGTAGAGCCGCTTCGCGGCTTTGAGGAAGTCTTGGTCATGGACGCGGACAAACGCGGAGTCATCCTCATCACCCTGCGTGAGGCCGGTGGTGCGGTGGGCTTCGTCGCACACAATGAGATCGAACTCCGGCAGGCCGAGGGCCTGCGCCTGAGCGACGACGTCGATGGACTGGTAAGTGGAGAACACCACCGTCACTGCGTCCTGCCCGGTGCTGATCTGCGAGCGAGCGTACAGTTTTTGCGGGTCGGTGGAGGCCGGGAAGGCAAGGTCGTGGAGGCTCATGTCCTCGTGCTTGGCACCTACTTTGGTGTCGGAGCAGACGGCCAGCGGGCGCAACGGCATCTCAGCTTCGGCGGTCCACTCGCTCAGGGTTTGCTGCAGCAGGGAAATTGACGGGACTAGGAAGAGCACCGAGCCGCCGACCGGGACCAGGTCTTCAACGATGCGCAGAGATGTGTAGGTTTTGCCGGTGCCGCAGGCCATGATCAGCTTCCCGCGGTCCATTGTCTGGAATCCTTCGCGAACCTTCTCGATAGCAGTGCGCTGGTGCGGGCGGGGCCGCTTCTTGTCCTTGCGCTCCATCTCCTCTGGCTGATCCAGGTCGAAGGTGTTCCAGTCGATGGTGGACTGTTCGAGTTCGCCGAAGCGGAGCCGGTTGATCGCCTTGCTTTGACCGCGGAGCGCGTCCTCGGCGTGCTTGCTCCATTTGTCCGTGGTGGTGACGATCATGCCGTAGGTGAAGTCGGCCTTGCCCACGGCGGTGAAGAAGGAGTCGATGTGCTGCTTCTGCAGCGTGGTCGCGGGATCGTAGAACTTGCACTGCACGCCAACCAACGCGCCCGTTTCCTTTTCCCGGGCAACCAGGTCGATACCGGTGTCCACCTTGCCCGCACGGCCTGGCCATTCCTCCCACAGCCACACGTCGCTGTAGGCATCGGCGTACTTAGGCTCCGTCTGCAGGTAAGACTTCATCAACCGTTCAAACCGGCTGCCCTTCTCCTTCTCACTGGGCGCCGTGAAGTAAAGCTTGTCGAGCAGCGTTGCAAAAGACGAAGAGACCATAGCGCTATCTTCTCGCATCCTTCGCTTCGTTCACGAACGGATCCCTCTTCGTGCCGGCTTTGAGGAATGTCCTGCGCCGATGAATTCCACGCCCAGACCATATGGCCAGCTTAGGCAGTAGTGTGGCGGTCACTCGATGCCCGCAACCATGCGGATGTATGGGCGGAGAAGAGGTGACGAAAAAGTGACGAAGAGCTGGAGGTCGGCCAGGAAAACAGGAGAATGCACGAGAATCTGTATCTGTCAATCACTCGAAGCTCAAGTAACGAAGAGGGCCCCACTTCCCTTTGTTTACAAGGAAGTGGGGGCCTTTTCTGTGGAGCCTCCTGCCAGAGTCGAACTGGCGACCTTCTCATTACGAGTGAGACGCTCTACCGACTGAGCTAAGGAGGCTGGCTTCAGGAGGCCGGCGCTTGGCTAGGCTCAATCCACAAGGATCAACTGTATAAGAGCGTCAGCGCGCAGGTCAAAGCGGCCGGGGGCTGCAGGGAGAAAGGCCAGCGGGCACCCTTAGCAGCGCACCCCGTCCGCGGGAACGGTCCCGTCGATGAAGTAGGAGTCGACGATGTTTTCGATGCACTCACCGGAACGACCGTAGGCGGTGTGACCCTCGCCTTCCCAGGTCACGTGCACGGCGGACTCCAGCTGATCCGCCAGCGCCAGCGACCACTCGTAGGGCGTGGCTGGATCGCCCGTGGTGCCAATGACCAGCAGGGGAGCGGCCCCGGGCGCACTTACCGGTGCCGGCTCGAGCACCGGCTCATGCTCCCACGCGTCGCAGGTGACGCCGCCGTAGCTGAGGTATTTGCCAAACGTCGGTGACGCCTCCGCGAGTTCCGCCGCGTCCTCGGCCATCGCTTCAGGATCGGTTTCCATCGGGTAGTCCAGGCAGTTGATGGCTATGAACGCGGCCGTGCCGTTGGTGAGGTATTCGCCGTCGGGCGCCCGCTCGGCGCTCAGGTCCGCAAACCGCAGGATTTCGGACGGATCGCCCTGGAGCACCAAGTCAATGGCAGCGGTCAGCGCAGGCCAGCTGGCACTGTCATAGAGCGGGAGAATGAAGCCCTGAAAGAACGTGGCGACGGTGACCAGGCGTCCGTCATCCGCGGTCATCGGGCTTTCCTCCACCGATTCAAACAGGTCCTGGATAACGGCGACCCCTTCCTCCAACCCTTCCGGCAGCGGACAGTCGTTCTTGGTCTGGCAGTCCGCCACGTAGCCCCGCAGCGCTTTCTCGAAAGCCTTGGCCTGGCCCAGGGTGATGCCTTCAGAGCTGAGGGACGGGTCAACCGCGCCGTCAAGCACAAAGCGCCCCACGTTCTCTGGGAACAGCTCAGCGTAGGTGGCGCCCAGTTGAGTGCCGTAGGAAAATCCGAGGAAATTCAGTTGCTTATCGCCGGCGATTGCCCGAAGAATGTCCATGTCCTTCGCGGCGCTCTCGGTGTCCACGAAGCCCAGCAGCTCACCGGTGCGTTCCGCGCAGAGGTCCGCATACTCGGCTGCCTCCGCTTCGAGGATGCCAAGCGCCTCTTCATCCGAAATCCCGGCCGGAAGGAAATCCTCGCGTGCGTCGTCCCGCTCCTCGTCCGTGAGGCACTCCACTGCCGAAGATCTGTTGACTCCCCGTGGATCGAAGCCCAGCACATTGTAGGTTTCCCGCAGCCGGTCAGTCGTCACAAAATCCACGGAGTCCCGCACGGTGTTGAACCCCGAACCGCCCGGTCCGCCCGGATTGAGCAAGATGGTGCCCTGCGCCTCGCCGGACGAGTCCGCGCGGATCGCAGCAATCTCGATCGAGGCCGCCGACGGATCACCGTAATCCAAGGGGACCGTGACCGTGGCGCAGACAAAGTCTTCCTCGCACTCTTCCCAGATGACCTCCTGGGCGTAGAACGCCTGCAGCTCAGCAGGTACGTCGCCGATCACGTCGGGAGCAGCCGTGACCGGTGCGGTCTCAGGGTCGCCGGGCAGTACGTTGCAGCCGGTCAGGAGCAGGGAGATAACGACGGCGGCAGCGCCAGCGAGCGAACGGCGTCGTCTGCGGCGCTCGGGGACGGGAAGGCTCACGCGGGGTATTCCTTTACGGGAAGAAGACTGACTGTCATCGCTTCGATGGCCAGCAGCGGGGCGACATTGGTACTAACGATCCGGCTGCGCACTTTGTTGATGGCCTCGATCCGGAGCAGCGTCTGTTCGGGATTCCCGTGCCCTGCAAAGTCTTCCAGTTCGGGCCGCAGCGGCTCGTTGACTAGAGCGCCACCAGCACCAAGCTGGAGCATAAGAATATCTCGGTAGAAAGAGGTCAGGTCGGTGAGAGCCCGGTCAAAGTAGTCGTTCTTGGATCGTTTGGCGCGGCGCCCCTGATCGTCTTCAAGCCTTTTCACCTGGCTCCGGATAGCCGGCGGCAGCGCACCGGATTCCGGGGCTCCCACGGCAACCAGCAGGGCCGCCTTCTCCTCCGAGTCACGTTGCTCAAAGGAGCTCTGGGCCTCGGCCTCCGCCAGCTTCACCAGGTCTGCCGCCGCCTTCATCGCACCGGACACGTTCCGGAGAGTCAGCGGGAGCCGGACAATCTGGTTCCGCCGCTCCCTCGCGCCGTCGTCCGTTGCCAGTCTCTTGGCTACGCCGATGTGGCTCTGCGACGCCCGCGCCGCTGCCTCAGCCGTTGCGGGATCGATGCCGTCGCGGCGAACCAGCAACTCGGCAACGTCTTCAACCGGCGGCAGCCGCAGGCTGACCGAGCGGCAGCGGGACCGGATGGTCACCAGCACATCGCCGGGGCTCGGCGCGCAGAGCAGCCAGACGGTCCGCGGAGGGGGTTCTTCGATCGCCTTGAGCAGTACGTTGGTGCTGCGCTCCTGCATGCGGTCCGCGTCCTCGACGATGATGACGCGCCAACGGCCAGTTGACGGCTTGTCCTGTGCCTTGCGCACAAGTTCCCGCGCTTCGTCGATGCTGATGGTGACCTTCTCTGTGGTCACATTGGTGACATCCGCGTGGGATCCCGCCAACGCCGTCGTACATGCTTTGCACTCTCCGCAGCCGCGCTCATCGGGCGAAACCCGGTCGCACAGCAGTGCTGCCGCGAAGGCGCGTGCGGCGTTGGACCTGCCGGACCCGGGCGGTCCGGTGAAGAGCCAGGCGTGGTTGGGTTGCTCTGCCGCAGCGGCGCGGCGAAGTTGCTCCACGACCGCCGACTGACCCAGCAGATACGTCCAGACACTCATGCCAACCGCTCCAGCGCTGCGGTCAGAATGTACTGGGCCAGTTCGTCGATCGGTTTGCCGGCTGTGAGCACCAGGTAGAGCTCGGGCGCCGAGCTTGCCCGGTCCAGAAAAGCGTCCCGGATCTGTTCGTGGAAGTGGTCGGGTTCGGATTCCAGCCGGTCTTCGGCGGCGTTGCCGGCGGTGCGGCGGCCTCTGCCCTCATGGGGCTCCACATCCAGGAGGACCGTCAGATCGGGGCGCAATCCCTCAACTGCCCAGAGGTTCACGTCGAGGACACTGTCCGCGCCCAGCCCCCGGCCCACCCCCTGGTAGGCCACCGAAGAGTCGATGTACCGGTCACAGAGTACGACGTCGCCGCGCTCCAAGGCGGGCAGGATCACCTGGTGTACGTGGGCGGCACGGGCGGCGGCGAACATGAGGGCCTCGGTGCGGGCGTCGATCTCACCCTGACCATGGTCCAGCACCAGGGAACGCAGCTTTTCACCCACCACGGTGCCTCCCGGCTCGCGGGTGCGCAGAACCTTGTGCCCGCGCAGTTCCAAAGCCTCCGAGAGCAGTTTGGCTTGCGTTGATTTTCCGGCACCGTCTCCTCCCTCAAAGGCGATGAAGAGGCCGGATGTTCGGCGGGGGTTCTGGTTGGTCACCGGTTTAGCCTATCTACTCCGGCTGACAGTTTCTGCGGGATGTGGACAGCGCAACATATGATCGTTGCACCGGCCGCGTCAGGGCCACAGGTTATCCACTCGTATGCGGGGGCAGTCCTAGGAGTACCTAGTCAAGGCATCGCCATGAACGACGCGTACGTCAAGGACTCCTCCGGGACCGACTACTTTGACGAACTGCTTGAGCGCATCCGCAGCATCCGGGCCTCAGAGAAACGGTTATACCAGAAAGTCCGCGACATCTTTTCGGAGACCAGCGCTGACTACGCAATCACGACGATCGGTTTAGACGATCGGTTTATAGGTGCCCCCGGATCGACCACACGTTCGGTGTGGGCATATAATTGAACATCAAACGGTGACGATACTGATGTTGGAGGAAGCATGCGAACCACCATTACCCTAGACGACGCACTCATTGCGGAAGCCCAGGCGCTCACCCGCATACCCGAGCGCAGCGCGTTGATGCGGGAGGCGCTCACCGCTCTCATTGAGCGGGAGCATTCCCGCCGTCTCGCCCGGCTGGGAGGTTCGGATCCGGACGCTTCGGCAGGCTCCCGTCGTCGTACCGCATGAGTCTGATACTCGTCGACACCAGTATCTGGATAGAACATCTCCGCTACGGAAGTAAGGCCTTGGCAGACGCTCTCACAAGGGGCGTAGTACTGTCGCATCCCATGGTGATCGGGGAGCTGGCCCTCGGTCATCTCAAAGACAGGGAGGATTTTCTTTCCTCTGTGAAGGCGCTTACCAATCCCACCATGGCTTTAGACCTCGAAGTTCTCGCCTACATAGAAAACCATCAGTTGCACGGCCGCGGTATCGGGTACGTCGATGCCAACCTGCTCGTCTCCACCGCACTCACGCCCGGCGCGAAGCTGTGGACCCAGGACCGCCGACTGGCTGGTATTGCAGGCGAAAACGGAATCGCACACGAGCCATCGAGTCAGTAGAAATAGCTGGTTTTCGGCGGACTGCACGTCATTTCCACGTACTCGATGCGGGGCCCCGGGCACAGGGCAACTAACCTGATGCAATGACGTCTCACCCTCAGGATCTGCGTCCCGACACCATCACGGTATCCGCTGGACGCCCGCCCCGCGGCCACGATTCCCCTGTCAACCCGGCGCTGATCCTCTCCTCCACCTTCCACGAAACGGAGTCCCCCAGGGACGGCGACCGAATCTACGGCCGAATGTCCAACCCCACCTGGGATCCGTTCGAAGAGGCGCTGGCCGAGCTTGAGGGGGCGGAGCTCCCCGCACTCGTCTTCAGTGCGGGCCTGGGAGCCGCCGCCGCGGCGCTGTCCCTGATTCCCACCGGCGGCACGCTGGTCATCCCCCGCAACGCCTACGGCGGATCCATCTCGCTTGCCGAAGCGGAGGCAGCCAAGGGGCACCTGAAACTCATACAGGTGGACATCGCCGAAACGGCAGAAGTCATCGACCACCTCCACGGTGCCCACATGCTCTGGATCGAAAGCCCCACCAACCCAATGCTTGAGGTAGCCGAGACGCAATCCCTCACCGAGGCTGCCCACGCTGTGGGCGCCGTCGTCGTTGTTGACAACACCTTCAACACCCCGCTCATCAGCCGGCCGCTGGACTATGGTGCGGACATCGTGCTGCATTCGGTGACCAAATACCTGGCCGGCCACTCCGACGTCGTCCTCGGTGCGCTCGTCACGTCCAACAAAGAAGTGCGAGCGGAACTCAAAACCCACCGCACCCTCCACGGCGCCATCGCCGGCCCGTTCGAGGTGTGGCTCGCGCTCCGGGGGCTACGGACGCTGGCATTGAGAATGGACCGCAGCCAGTCAAACGCCATGGAGTTGGCAACCAGGCTGGCCAGCCACCCGGCCATCGCAAAGGTAAGGTACCCGGGGCTGCACAAGGACCCCGGCCACCAGCGCGCCAAGGACCAGCTCAAGGGGTTCGGCGGCATCGTCAGCATCGAGCTCGAATCCAGGGAAGCGGCCGACGCCCTCGTGAAAAGCGTCCGCCTCTGGCTGCCGGCCACCTCCCTGGGCGGGGTGGAGTCTCTGATAGAACGACGACGGCGGCAGCCGGGCGAGCCGGTCACCGTCCCGGAGTCGCTGGTGCGGCTTTCCGTCGGTATTGAGAACGTCGAGGATCTCTGGGCGGATCTTGACCAGGCACTCTCCACATCCGCTGGACAAACCGGTTAGGCTGGTAAGCGTGGAAATTGTCATGTTCATCGAGCGGTACTTGTTCTTGGCGCTGGGCATCCTGGCCGTGGCCATAGAGATCTGGGCGCTCGCGGACTGCGCCAAGCGCAAGCCTGCCTCCTTCGAGGCCACGTTCAAGCGGACCAAGGGATTCTGGATGGGCATCACGGGAGGTGCCGCGGCGGTGGGCCTCCTCAGTATCTTCCTCCAGGGCGGATTGTTCCCCATCCTGCAGTTGGTAGCGGTTGTCGCCGCCTGCGTCTATCTCGCCGACGTGAAGCCGGCCGTCAGCGAAACCCAGAGCAGCGGACCCTACGGGCCCTGGTAAGCCGGCACCATAAGGTCAGAGACCGGGCGCAACCGCGTCCCAGTCCACAGTTACTTCGCCCAGCCTCCAGCGTGACGGCCCGTCCAAAAGCGGCCAGCCGTCCTCGGCTATCACCGCACACATCCTCATCCAGCGTTGACGGTTGCCGAACGATGACAGCGGTGCCGCGTCCAGCCAAGCCCGGTCCAGCGCCTGCAGATAGCGGTGAACCTTTTCGCCGGGAACGTTCCTGTGAATCAGGGCCTTCGGCAGCCGCTCGGCAACGTCCGAGGGGCTGG
>NZ_KI915002.1:0-22157 GCF_000520595.1 Arthrobacter sp. H5 | reverse complement strand
CAAACCTCATCGAGATACTCAGCGACACCGGGCCGGCAGGGGACAGGGCAACCCACGTTGCACGACGCCCTATCTCGTCACACGTACCGTCGATGAACAATCCGGAAGGCATCAGACGGGTGCAGACGCGGGTCCAGTGCGCGGCATACTCGTCTTCGCCATACTGCCGCAGCACGTTGAACGCACGAATGAAAACGGGCTGGCCATCCACCGGAATCTCGAAACCGCCCCGCAGGAAGCGCAGCCCGGGCTGTTCAAGGTGCCGGGCCGCCAGCACCCGTGCCGGATCGATTTCGATCCCAACCACCGATACATCCCCGCGCACTGCCCGCAGCCGGGCGAAGAGCTCGACGGCCGTGACTGGACCAGCTCCGTAACCCAGATCGACCACCAGCGGGTCCGCCGCCGCTCGAAGACGCCAGGCCTGCGGCCCGGCGAGCCAGCGATCCAGCCTGCGCAGCCGGTTGGGATTGGTGGTGCCGCGGGTGATGCTTCCGGTCATTTTCCCGGGAGAGATCGATTCATGCCGCACCGTTAAAAGAGTACGGGTAACAGAAGCACGCCCGGATGCCGCCGAAGCCCAAATACGGCAGACTGATGCCATGACTTCATACAAACTGATTCTGCTGCGCCATGGCCAAAGTGACTGGAACGAGAGGAACCTCTTCACCGGCTGGGTAGATGTGGCACTGACGGAGCTGGGCCGCAAGGAAGCCGTCCGCGGCGGCGAGCTGCTGGTCGAGGCAGGGCTTCTGCCCGATATCGTGTACACGTCCCGCCAGAAGCGCGCCATCATCACCGCGAATCTCGCGCTGGAGGCCGCCGACCGCAGCTGGATCGATGTCAAGCGCGACTGGCGGTTGAATGAGCGTCACTACGGCGCACTCCAAGGCAAGGACAAGGCTCAGACGCTCGCGGAATACGGCGAGCAGCAGTTCATGGAGTGGCGCCGGTCCTACGACACTCCGCCGCCGCCCCTCGACGATGCCAGCGAGTACTCACAGGCAAACGACCCCCGCTACGCGGACCTTGGCGACGACGTGCCGCGCACAGAGTGCCTCAAGGACGTCCTGGAACGCTTCCTTCCCTACTGGGAATCGGACATCACTGTGGACATCAAGGCGGGCAAAACCGTGCTGATCGCGGCCCATGGCAACTCGCTCCGGGCGCTGGTCAAGCACCTCGACGGCATCAGCGACGCCGACATCGCCTCCCTGAACATCCCCACCGGAATCCCACTGGTTTACGAGCTGGATGAGGACCTCAGGCCGGTCAAGGCCGGCGGCACCTACCTGGATGCGGATGCGGCGGCAGCGGCAATCGAAGCCGTGGCGAACCAGGGCAAGCACTAACCAACCATGTACGACGACGCCGGCCCGTTTCCGGTGGTGACCAAGCGAGGGACGAGCGCGTGGAGACCCGGCGTCATCGTACGTTAAGGGCTCTTAGTTGAGCGGCGCGCTGGGCTGCCACTCGCCCGTGACCAGGTAGGTCACCTTGCGGGCTACGGAGACGCCGTGGTCTGCGAAACGTTCAAAGTAGCGGCTGGCCAGGGTGACGTCAACGGTGGTGGGGGCGGAAGCGTTCCAGTCCTCGGTGGCGATGGCTTTGAAAACACCGGCGTGGAGTTCGTTCACCCGCGCGTTGTGGGCGTAGATCTCATTGCTGAGCTCCAGATTACGGGTCTCCAGAAGCTCGGTGACTTTGACTGCGATCTTTACGTCCAGTTCCGCAAGCTCCACAAACGTGGGACGGATGGCCTCGGGGACAACGTTTTCGGGGAACCGCAGACGGGCCAGCTGCGCTACGTGGCGGGCGAGGTCTCCCATCCGCTCCAGTGAAGCACTCATCCGCAGCGCGCCAACAATCATGCGCAGGTCACTTGCCACCGGACCCTGCAGCGCGAGGATGTCAATGGCGCGCTCATCCAGGTCATTCTGCAGGAAATCGATTCTGGCGTCAGCCGCGATAACTTCCTGCGCTATCTCGGTGTCGGCACTTTCAAAGGCAGTGGTTGCCTTCTGCATCGCCTCCGAGACAAGTTGCGAAATTTCGATGAGCCCCTCACCGATCTGGTGAAGCTCCGCTTGAAAAACCTTACGCACGAAGGCGTCCTTTCCTCATGTGTTGCATGACGCGCAGTTGCACAGTCCCACACAGCAGATTCTCAGTTGCCCGTTAACTGTTACGCCTCTTTAGGTGAACGTTAGTTGAACCGCGGGGCTATTGCCACCGGATCAGGGTTTGCGCCCCCGCAGTGCGCATAAGCTATGAACGTGGATCCCGTTCTCCTGAGTCTTGCCGCCGGTTTGGTGGGCCTCGCCATCGGCATTTCCGGGATGGCTGCCTTCCGATTGAGCGAGGTGCAGCGGCGCGCGGTGATCTACATTGACGAGCCCAACCTTCCCGAAGGCGCCGCGGAGGTGCTGTCCATCATCGGGCGCGCCTACGTGATCGTCGATGCCATCGATGGTGTGGTCAGGGCCAGTCCCGCGGCGTACGCGTTTGGTCTGGTCCGCGGCCATACGGTTGTCCATCCTGAGTTACTGCAACTGACGGCGAGGGTTCGCCGGGACGGTGTCATTGAGGAGCGCCACCTTGAGCTTCCCCGCGGCCCCCTGGGCCAGGGCACCATCATAGTGCAGGCGAGGGTCGCTTCGCTCGGCGAAGAGTATATCCTGATTCTGGCCGATGACCGGACTGAGATCACCCGCACCGAGGAGATCCGGAACGACTTCGTGGCGAACGTTTCCCACGAACTCAAGACGCCGGTGGGCGCCATTTCCCTCCTGGCAGAGGCCATGGATGACGCCGCGGAGGACGAAGTTGCTGTCCGGCGGTTCGCCCAACGCATGCATAAGGAGTCCGGCCGGCTTTCCGCGCTGGTGCAGGACATCATCGAGCTATCTCGGTTGCAGGGCGCCGACGTGGTTCGCAGAGGCAAGCCCGTGGACATCAACGCCGTAATTTCCGAAGCCGTGGACCGCAACAAGCTGCCAGCGGAAAGCAAGCACATTGACATTGTGGTGGGCGGCCGGGTGGACGAGCTGGTGTACGGCGATCCGGACCTGCTCATGACCGCGTTCCGCAACCTCATTGACAATGCCATCCGGTACTCGCCTGAGGGGACCAGGGTAGGCGTGGGCCTGCGTTCCCGCGACGGGCTGGCGCAGATTTCAGTCACGGACCAGGGCCTGGGCATCACGCCTGAGGAGCAGGAGCGGATCTTTGAACGCTTCTACCGCATCGACGCGGCGCGTTCCAGGCAAACGGGAGGAACCGGCCTTGGCCTCAGCATCGTGAAGCACGTGGTTTCCAACCACGGCGGCGAGGTCACTGTATGGTCGCAGGCGGGCCAGGGGAGCACGTTCACTGTTCGCCTCCCGGAGATGGAACCGGCAGAGACCGACGACGCCGGCCCGGACGCGCGCGGGCAGGCACCAGATCAGCAGAAGGCGCGAAAAAGCGACAAAAAGGGCGGCTCTGCTGCCCATGAGCAAGGAGTTAGTGCTTGAGCCGCATCCTGATTGTGGAGGACGAAGAGTCCTTCAGTGATCCACTGTCCTATTTGCTCGGCAAGGAAGGGTTCGAGGTTGCGGTCGTGGACAACGGCCTCGACGCGGTTCTCGAGTTTGACCGCGCCGGCGCCGACCTTGTTCTGCTTGATCTGCAACTGCCCGGTATGTCCGGAACCGAAGTCTGCAGACAGCTCCGGCAGCGGTCAACCGTTCCGGTGATCATGCTGACGGCCAAGGATTCCGAAATCGACAAGGTTGTTGGACTGGAGCTTGGAGCGGACGATTACGTTACCAAGCCGTACTCCTCGCGCGAACTTGTTGCCCGGGTGCGGGCGGTGCTTCGTCGGCAGGGTGAACCTGAGGAGCTGGTGTCCAACACCGTCCAGGCGGGCCCGGTGCGCATGGACATTGAACGCCACGTGGTGAGCGTGAACGGCGAGCAGGTTTCCCTGCCGCTGAAAGAGTTCGAGCTGCTGGAGATGCTCCTGCGTAACTCTGGTCGGGTGCTGACCCGTGGGCAGCTGATCGACAGGGTCTGGGGATCGGACTACGTTGGCGACACCAAAACGCTCGACGTTCACGTCAAGCGCCTGCGCAGCAAGGTGGAGCCTGATCCCTCGAATCCCCGTTACCTGGTCACCGTGCGGGGGCTGGGTTACAAGTACGAGGCTTGAGGCCTATTCGCCCTCGGACTCGCTGTCTTCTTCCTCAGTGGGCTCCGGGTCCGGTGTGAATCCGCCGGGAACGTATTCGCGGTACGCCTCCAGCGTGCCGTCCAGGACGGGAACGCGAATCGTGGCGGACTCTGAGTTGACGGTGAAATCCAGGTCCACCAGTGCGCCGGGGATTTCGCTGACGCCCTGCAGGGTGCCGTCGTCGTCGACCTCGTCCTCGAAGACGTACTTACCTTCAGCGGGGATGGTGATCTGTGAGCTCTCGTTCTCGCCGTCAATCGTGACCTGAACCGCAGAGTCCGACTCGTTGAAAAGTGTTCCCAGCAGCGTTCCCGGTTCCCCTTCATCCGACGTGATGATCAGGACGTTGCGCAACAGCACCGGGCCAACGCTGTCAACGATGCCGTCGGATGCCGCGTACTGGATGGTTGTTGCCTGCGGATTGACGGCGGCACACCCGGTGGCTCCAAGGATGGCGAACACTGCTGCCCCGGCAGCCACGGCCTGCTGCGCTCGTTTCTTCGGTGCACTCTTCACGGCACGGACTCCTGAGGGTAACTGGTCAACTTGACCGGCGGACAAAGCTGAGACAAGCCTATCGGCAACCAGTCGAATTGTTGGCCATCAGGTTAGCCAACGAAATGATATAGATCACCTAAAGACTGATTCGTCAAGGGGCGAAGGATAACCAATAAAACCCATTAGGCCGTGCTGACCTGCGAAAACGCGCCATCGGCGTGTCGAATTCGTGATAAACTGATCTGCGGGAAAGGGGAATGTCCACATGGTTTTTGAGGTCGGCGAAACAGTAGTTTATCCTCACCACGGCGCAGCGAAGATCGAAGAGATCAAGATGCGCGTTATCAAGGGCGAAGAGAAGATGTATCTCAAGCTCAAGGTGGCGCAGGGTGATCTGACCATTGAAGTTCCAGCAGAAAACGTTGACCTCGTTGGGGTGCGCGATGTAGTGGGCAAGGAAGGCCTCGAGCATGTTTTTGATGTGCTTCGGGCCGAGTTCACTGAAGAGCCCACCAACTGGTCGCGTCGCTATAAGGCCAACCTGGAGAAGCTTGCTTCCGGTGACGTCATTAAGGTCGCGGAAGTTGTCCGTGACCTTTGGCGCCGGGATCATGACCGCGGGTTGTCGGCTGGCGAGAAGAGGATGCTGGCAAAGGCCAGACAGATTCTGATCTCCGAACTGGCTCTGGCTGAAAAGACAGATGAAGAGAAAGCGGCAAGCGTCCTGGACGAGGTACTTGCTTCCTGACTTTGAGAGGGACTGCCACGCGGCGGTCCCTCTTTTTGTCTGTCTGGCACTAGGGTAAGCCCGTGTTGGAACAGCAAACAGGGATCATCCTCGTCGCGGCGGGTACCGGCGAGCGCCTGGGGCTGGGTGTGCCCAAGGCTCAGGCACTTTGCGGCGGCATCACGCTGCTGGAACATGCGCTTTCAACGTGCCTTGAGTCGGGCGTCGCCGTACACACCTGTGTAGTGGTTCCGGCAGGTGACACTGTGCTCCGCGACATCATCGATTCAGTGACCGGTTCACACCAGCACCGTGGCATCGTAACAACGGTCGACGGCGGTGCGTCGCGTCCCGAATCGGTACGCGCGGGTTTGGCTGCACTTCCTTCCACCATCAGTCATGTCCTCGTCCACGATGCGGCGCGCGCGCTGACTCCAGTCAATGTTTTCCAGCGGGTCGCGGAGACACTGGTCCAGGGGGCGCAGGCGGTGATTCCCGGCGTCGAAGTGGTTGACACGATCAAGAGCGTGAGCGGCGGGCAGGTGACAGGTACGCCAAGCCGGGCCAATCTCCGGGCCATCCAGACACCGCAGGGGTTTTCGGCAGGTCTTCTTCGCCGGGCGCATGACACGCCTGCCGACGGGCACATCACCGATGACGCGATGCTGATCGAATCGCTTGGCATCCCCGTCAACGTAGTGGAGGGTGCGGCGGAAGCCTTCAAGATCACCACACCGCAGGACCTCATCCTCGCCGAATCCATCCTGCAGCGGAGGCATCCATGAACCCCATTCCACGCACCGGGATCGGTGTGGACATCCACGCCTACGCACCACTTGACGATCCGCAGCCCCTGTGGCTCGCGGGCCTGCACTGGGAGGGGGAGCGCGGACTGGCAGGTCATTCCGACGGCGATCCGGTGGCGCACGCAGCCGCTGACGCCCTGTTCTCGGCAGCCGGGATAGGCGACCTTGGAACCCATTTTGGGACCGACCGACTGGAGTTCAAGGGCGCATCAGGGACAACCCTCCTGACCGAAGCTGCACGGCTTGTCCGCGAGGCCGGCTTTGACATCGGAAATATTGCTGTCCAGTTTGTGGGGAACCGCCCCAAGTTCGCGCCACGCCGCCAGGAAGCTGAGGCCACCCTGAGTGAAGCCGCCGGCGCGCCCGTGAGTGTGTCCGCCACTACCAGCGACGGGCTTGGATTTACCGGCAAAGGTGAAGGGATCGCTGCGGTGGCAACCGCCGTCGTCGTGCTTGTGGGCGATCCCACGCCGGGTAATCTGGAGCGGTGAGCCTCAGATTCTATGACACCGCAACCGCCGAAGTCCGCGACTTTGTCCCCCTCAATCCGGGAACGGCGAGCGTCTACTACTGCGGTGCCACGGTGCAGGGGATGCCGCATGTTGGCCACATCCGTTCAGCGATCGCGTTTGACCAGTTGGTCCGTTGGCTGGAGATCCGCGGGCACAAGGTCACGGTTGTCCGCAATGTCACGGACATCGATGACAAGATCCTCGCTAAGTCCAAGGCGTCCTTCGGGCTGGACTGGATGGAACAGCCAGAGGACGGGGTCGTGGAAAACGAGGAATGGTGGGCCCTTGCCTACCGGTATGAGCAGGAGTTCCTCAAGGCTTATGACACTCTGGGTGTTCAACGCCCCACCTACGAGCCCCGCGCCACCGGTCACATCCCGGAAATGCATGAGCTCATCCAACTGCTCATCGACCGCGGACACGCCTACCCCGCACTTGATGACTCAGGTGACGTGTATTTCGACGTGCGATCGTGGGCGAACTACGGTTCGCTGACCCGGCAGAACATTGACGACATGCAGGGAGCACCCGACGCCGACCCGAGGGGAAAGCGGGATCCGCGCGACTTCGCGCTGTGGAAGGGGTGGAAAGAAGGAGAGCCGACGACGGCGGCCTGGCCCAGCCCCTGGGGCAGTGGACGCCCAGGCTGGCACCTGGAATGCTCGGCGATGGTCACCAAGTATTTGGGCATGGAATTCGACATCCACGGCGGCGGCCTGGACCTGAGGTTCCCCCACCACGAGAACGAGATGGCACAGTCCCAGGCGGCCGGTCACGCCTTCGCCAGGTTCTGGATGCACAACGGCATGGTCACCTATCAGGGCGAGAAGATGTCCAAATCCGTCGGTAATACCGTCAGCCCCGCGGAGATGCTGGCCATCGCCAGCCCCAGGGTTGTCCGCTATTACCTGGGCCAGGCCCACTACCGGTCCGTTCTGGACTACCGGCCAACGTCGCTGCAGGAGGCGGCTGCCGCCGTCGAACGCATTGACGGCTTTGTTGGAAAGGCCTGCAGCAAGGTGTACGGCGGTTCTTTCGCCTTCGCCCCGATGGCGCACCTCCCGCCCGCATTTGGCGAGGCCATGGATGATGACCTGAATGTCCCGCGGGCCCTCGCCGTTCTGCATGAAGCGGTGAGGGGTGGAAACTCGGCACTCGCAGCGGGGGATACGGCGGTCGCGGAGGAGGCGCTGAACAAGGTGATGACCATGATCTGGGCATTGGGACTCGATGATGTACAGGACCCGGACGGTCAATCGTCCGCCCCGGAGCATACGGCGCTTGATTCACTGATCCGATCGCAGTTGGCGGAGCGCACGTCCGCCAGGGAGGCCAAGGACTGGACCCGGGCGGACGCCATCCGTGATGCGCTGGCACAGGCGGGAATTGCGGTGGAGGACTCCGCTGACGGCGTTCAGTGGAGCCTGGCGGAGCGCTGAATTCCGAAGGCCCGGCCCCCGCGTAAACTGGGGGTAAGCGTGTCTTCTATCTAAAGGTGTTTTCCCATGGCCAATCACGGACGTCCCGGCGCGGTGCGCAAACTGAAAAAGGGCCCCACAACCGGTACCGGGGGCCACGGACGGAAGGCTCTTGAGGGCAAAGGGCCCACACCCAAGGCCGAGGACCGCCCGTACCATAAGTCCCACAAGAGCAAGCAGCTTTCCGAGCGCTCTGCCGCAAAGCGCGCCGGCGGCCGGAACCCCGGACCAGGGCGAGGCGGCAAAGGCAAAGCGGCGGAGGAGCTGGTGACGGGACGCAACGCCGTGGTCGAGGCGCTGCGGGCCGGCATCCCAGCGAAAGCGCTCCATGTGGCCGTCCGTATCGACGTCGATGACAGGGTCCGGGAGTCCCTCAAGCTTGCCACCGAGCGCGGCATCCCGCTCATGGAGACCGGCAAGCCGGAGCTGGACCGCATGGCTGACGGCTCTGTGCATCAGGGAGTGGCTTTGCAGATCCCGCCGTACGAGTACGCGGACGGGCTCGACCTCGCGGGCGAAACCATGGCCAAGTGGAAGAAGGGCCATATTTCCAATGCACCGCTTTTCGTGGCGCTCGACGGAATCACGGATCCCCGCAACCTTGGGGCCATCATCCGTTCCGCGTCGGCGTTCAGCGGACACGGCGTCATTGTTCCGGAAAGGCGTTCGGTCGGCGTCACGGCCTCGGCATGGAAGACCAGCGCGGGGGCTGCTGTCCGCGTACCGGTTGCCCGGGTAGGCAACCTGAATTCCACGCTCAAGTCCTTCAAGGACCTTGGTATTTTTGTGTTGGGGCTCGACGGCGACGGCGATGTTTCGCTGCCCGACCTCACCCTGGGCTCGGAGCCCGTGTGTTTGGTGGTTGGCTCGGAGGGCAAGGGCCTGTCCCGGCTGGTCCGGGAAAACTGCGACCAGATAGTGTCCATCCCCATCGATTCGGCCATGGAGTCGCTGAACGCGTCCATGGCTGTGGGCATCAGCCTGTACGAAATCTCCCGCCAGCGCTCAGCCTGACGCCCGGGAGTAACGAACAACCACCATGAGCCTGTCCATCAAACTGAGTCCGCCGTCCCCTGCGTTCCCCCTGGGTGTGCACCCCGCTGTGTCAGGTCAGCCGGGCAAGCGGAATGTTGCCGTCTACGCCCCCGGTGTGTCGGCCCTTGAGATCCATTTTGAGCGCGCTGACGGGACCTGGGACTCGGCGGCGCTCCCCGATGTGACCGATGGTGTCCACCACGGACTGGTTGACGGCTTGCATCCGGAGAGCCGTTACGGTTTCTGGCCGGTGAACCAGGAACTTCCCGGCACACCCGGAGAGGTCCAGCTCCTGGTGGACCCGTATGCCAGGGCAATCGATACGGTCTGGGCTAACGGCCGGGCAGTGTACTGGTCAATGACGGTCTCCGGCGGCTTCGACTGGGGAAACTCCTCACCGCCACGCATCCCCTGGCGGGACACGGTGATCTATGAAGCGCACGTCAAAGGAATGACGCAGCTCCATCCCGACATTCCCAAGGAACTCCGGGGCACGTACGCAGGGCTGGCACACCCCGTGATGATTGGGTACCTCAAGGACCTTGGTATCACTGCGGTGGAGCTTCTCCCCATCCACTTTCATATTGATGAGCCGCATCTCGAGCCGCTGGGCCTCACCAACTACTGGGGCTACAACACACTTGGATACTTTGCGCCGCACTCGGCCTACGCCACCGAGGCTGCCCGCAGCGCCGGGCCCAAAGCGGTGTTGGATGAGATCAAGGGCATGGTCAAGCTCCTGCATGAAGCCGGGATCGAGGTCCTCCTGGACGTGGTCTACAACCACACCGCTGAGGGCCCGCAGGATGAGCCTGTGCTCAGCTGGCGCGGACTCGCGGACACGCGTTATTACCGCCATGACGGCGACGGCCGCTACCTGGACACCACCGGTTGCGGCAATACCCTGAACTTTGCCGAGCCCCGAGTGGTGGGGTTTGCGCTCGATTCGTTGCGCTACTGGGTTGAGGAGTTGGGGATTGACGGCTTCCGGTTTGACCTTGCCGTTGCCATGGGGCGCGATGAAAATCACCAGTTCACGCCGCTTCACCCCTTCCTGGTGGCCGTGGGCACGGACGCTGTCTTGAAGGGAACCAAGCTCATCGCTGAGCCCTGGGACGTGGGCATGAATGGCTGGCAGACCGGCAACTTCCCGCAGGGGTGGGCCGATTGGAATGACCGTTACAGAGACACCGCCCGCGATTTTTGGCTCGCCGACCAGGCGGCGCTGAGCCGTGGCGGCCAGGGCGGCTCGGTTGCGCGCCTTGCAAGTTCCCTGGCCGGTTCGGCCGATGTTTTTGCGCGCTCGGGACGTACGGCCCTCTCCTCCATCAACCTGATCACCGCGCACGACGGTTTTACCCTTGCCGACCTCACCGCGTATAACCGCAAGCACAACGAGGACAACGGCGAGGAGAACCGCGACGGCCACAATGACAACCGAAGCTTCAACCACGGCGTCGAGGGGCCAACGGAGCAGGAGGACGTCATTGCTGCCCGGTCCCTGACCGCCCGCAACCTGATGGCCACCCTCCTGCTGTCACTTGGCGTCCCGATGATCACTGCCGGCGACGAATTCGGGCGCACTCAACACGGCAACAACAACGCCTATTGCCAGGACACCGAGCTTGCGTGGCTGAACTGGAACCACGGCCCGCAGGCAGCCGCCATGCTGGACACAACCCGTTCGCTGCTCCGCATCCGACGCGAGTTCCTGGAGCAGCAGCCGCACAGCTATCCTGCGCGCGAGGACAGCTCATACCTCCTGTGGTTTGGCGCAGATGGGTCGCCGATGACCCAGGACCAGTGGTCCAATCCGGGTTGCCGCGCCGTTCAAGTGCTGTTGGGATCTCCCGACGGCGTCCTCGACGGACTGGTGGTTGTTAATGGCAGCCTGGAGGATGCGCCCATCACGCTGCCGGAGCCGGCTACCTTGCGCGAGTTCGGCGTGCCGGACACCGCGAAGCAGATGTTCGAACTGCGATTCACCACGTCGGAGTTCAACGAACAACGCCGCGGCGCACGTCTTCGCGCGGGCGAGACGGACATCGCGGCGTCCAATTCGGTGACGGTCTACCGGGCGGGCCGCATCCAGGCCTGACTGCTAGGCGTTGACCACCAGTCCGAGCTCCGCCTTGGAGGCCAGACTTTCGTGGCGTGGGAGCACCCGGACGGTGTAGCCGAAGGACCCCGAGTGGTCGATGACAATTCCGCCGCTGAAGAGGAACCGGCCGCGGCTGAGGTCCTCCGAGACCTCCAGGCTGGCCAGGGAAACGTCGCTGAGCTCGTCACTGTCCGAAGCCCGGCCATACGCCACCTCCACGGTGACATCATCCGGGCTGATGCTGCCCAGTGAAATGTACGCATTGACCGTCAGTGAGTCACCGATTTGTGGATCCTCGGTCACGCCGATCGAATCGATGTGCTCCACCTGGACGCCGGACCACCCATCATTGATGCGCGAGCGCCAGGCCGCCGTCCGCCGCGCGGCATCGAAGTTGCTCTCTGTTGCAATGCGGCCGGCGCGCCAGGCCGGCTGGTAGAGCTTCCCAACGTAATCCTGCAGCATCCGCTCAGCTGATACGGCTGGTCCGAGCTTGGCCATCGTGTGCTTGATCATGGCCACCCATTGGTGCGGAACGCCGTCGCGCGATGGTGCGGAAGGGCCGGCCGCGCCCGCGCCCGCCGGCGCAATGGTGCTGTAGAACCGAGGAGCGACCTGCTCCTCCAAGAGGTTGTAGAGCGCCGTTGCCTCGATGTCGTCCCGTTCTTCGGCACTGGCGCCGTTATTGGCAGTTGGGATCGCCCAGCCGTTGTCGCCGTCGTACATCTCGTCCCACCAGCCGTCAAGGACGGACAGATTCAGCCCGCCGTTGATCGCGGACTTCATGCCGGACGTGCCACACGCCTCGAGCGGGCGCAGCGGGTTGTTCAGCCACACATCGCAGCCGGGGAACAGGGTGCGGGCCATGGCGATGTCGTAATTGGGCAGGAAAACGATCCGGTGGCGGACCTCCGGGTCGTCAGTGAACCGCACCAGATCCTGGATCATGCGCTTGCCCTGCTCATCGGCAGGGTGAGACTTGCCGGCAATGACCAGCTGGATAGGGTTGGTCGGGTGCAGCAGCAGCGCCTTGAGCCGGTCCGGCTCCCGGAGCATGAGGGTGAGCCGCTTGTAGGTCGGCACGCGGCGGGCAAAGCCGATCGTGAGGATGTCAGGGTCAAGGACACTGTCCGTCCACGCGAGTTCGGCGTCGGCAGCTCCCCGCTTCTTCCAGGAGGCGCGCAGCCGGCGCCGGACATCGTCAATGAGGTTGGAGCGCATGATGCGGCGCAGCTTCCATATGTCCGCGTCCTCGACGTCGTAGACCCGGGCCCATTGGGGATCCAGGATGGAATCCACACCGAACCGCTCAAGCGCGAAGTCCGCGATCAGCGGATCAACCCAAGTGGGAACGTGCACCCCGTTGGTGACCGAGCCGATGGGAACCTCGCGGGTATCGAATCCCGGCCACAGCCCGGAGAACATCCCGCGGGATACTTCACCGTGGAGCTTGGCCACGCCGTTGGCCCGCTGTGCCAGGCGGAGACCCATGACGGCCATGTTGAACTTGGCCGGATCGCCGTCGTCGTAGTTCTCCGCTCCCAGCCCGAGGACACGGTCCGTGGGCACCGAGGGCGCCAGGCCGGCGTCGAAGAAGTGCTCGATCTGCGCGCGTTCAAAGCGGTCAATGCCGGCAGGAACCGGTGTGTGAGTGGTGAACACCGTGGACGCCCGGCCAGCGGTCAAGGCTTCTTCCCACGACATGGGGTGCGCGTTGGAGGGATCCATCAGTTCGCGGATGCGCTCGATTCCAAGGAACCCGGCGTGGCCCTCGTTGGTGTGGAACACCTCGGGCGCAGGCATGCCGGTGAGCCGCTCGAAAATCCGCAGCGCCTTGACCCCGCCCATGCCGAGCAGCAGCTCCTGCTGAAGCCGCTGGTCTCCGCCACCGCCATACAGGCGGTCGGTGACGTTGCGTGCGGCTTCATCGTTGCCGGCCACGTTGGAGTCCAGGAGGAGAAGTGGCACGCGTCCGACGTCGGCCCTCCAGATATGGGCGGAGAGCTCACGCCCGTTGGGGAGCGGAAGAACAACCGTCGCGGCGCTTCCGTCCTCCTCGCGGAGGAGCGTGAGCGGGAGGCCGTCCGGGTCCAGCACGGGATAGGTTTCCTGCTGCCAGGCGTCGCGGGACAGCGACTGCTTGAAGTAGCCCGCCTGATAGAGCAGTCCAACTCCCACCAGGGGCACGCCAAGGTCGGAGGCGGCTTTCAGGTGGTCTCCGGCCAGAATGCCGAGGCCGCCGGAATACTGCGGCAGTACAGCGCTGATGCCGTACTCCGGGGAGAAGTAGGCGATGGAGCGCGGGGCGTCGTCGCCCAGCGACTGATACCAACGGGGTTCGGACAGATAGCCGTCCAGGTCCCGGCCCAGATCCTGGATGCGGGTCACCAGCTCCTGGTTACCCGCCAGCAGCTGAAGCCTCTCCCGGGTGACGGATCCCAACAGTGTGACGGGATCGTTGCCGCTGGCTTCCCAGGCGTCAGGATCAATGTCATGGAACAGCCGCGCGGTGGGGAGGTGCCAGGACCAGCGGAGGTTGCCCGCGAGCTTGCCCAAAGGGGCAATGTTCTCGGGGAGGACGGTACGGACGGTAAATCTGCGGATTGCCTTCACCCGGGTAGGTTAGCGCACATTGACGGTCCGTGGTTGTCGATTTTGGACGCAATGCGTAAACGCTTGCGTAAACCCCGAAATAACCGCTGTGTTACGGACAGCCCCCTTAGCAATCTGGCTGAATACTCGCTAACGTCTAGTCTGTGACCACTTCCAACGAGGGACCACGCGACAGGAAAGACGCATTCATGGGCGACAATCTGCGATTTGGCCGCATTCCCATCACCAGGGTTACACCGGTGGTGGAGGACGGGCTCTTTCCATCCAAGGCAATTCCCGGATCGGACATCGTTGTTGGTGCAACGGTGTTCCGCGAGGGGCACGACCAGCTCGGTGTGTCGGCAGCACTGCGGGACCCCTCAGGCACGGAGATTCAACGGGTGAGGCTGAAGCCGGTTGGCATGGGCAGGGACCGTTACGAAGGGCTGCTGCGGCCGTCTGCTGCGGGCAGGCATTCGTTTGTGGTGGAGGGCTGGAGCGATCTCTACGGCACCTGGCATCACAACGCGGAGGTCAAAATCGCGGCCGGTGTTGACGTCGAACTCATGCTCGCCGAAGGCGCCGCACTGTTCAGCCGACACGCGCCCGACAGGCCGACCAATGAAGCTGGCGTTTTCCGCAGGGCGGCGTCAGTGCTGTCCGACGTCGAACGTCCCGTGGAAGAACGGCTGGCCGCGGGCGAATCCCGGGAGATCCGGACAGCCATAGACCGCGATCCACTGCGCGAACTGGTGACAGTATCCCGGGAATACCCTGTGCTGGTTGAGCGTGAGGCTGCTGGCCGTGGCGCCTGGTACGAATTCTTCCCGAGATCAGAGGGAGCCACCTATGATCCAGCCTCGGCGGAGTGGACTTCCGGTAACTTCATCACCGCGGCACAACGGCTTCCAGCGGTTGCGGATATGGGGTTCGACGTTATTTATCTCCCGCCCATCCATCCCATCGGCAGGACACACCGCAAGGGCCCCAACAACACGTTGACGGCGGGGCCCGGTGATCCGGGTTCGCCCTGGGCTATCGGCGCGGCGGAAGGTGGACACGACGCTATCCACCCGGATCTGGGAACTTTTGACGACTTCGACGCCTTTGTCTCGCGCGCCCACGAACTTGACCTTGAGGTAGCGCTGGACTTGGCGCTTCAAGCCGCGCCGGACCACCCGTGGGTGACTTCACACCCCGAATGGTTCACCACACGGGTGGACGGATCCATTGCCTACGCCGAGAATCCGCCGAAGAAGTATCAGGATATTTTTCCAATTAACTTCGACAACGATCCGGCTGGTCTTTCCCGGGAGGTTCTGCGGATTGTGCTCCTGTGGGTGGAGCACGGAGTGAAGATTTTCAGGGTGGACAACCCGCACACCAAACCCGTCGCATTTTGGGAATGGCTCATCGGCAAGGTCAACGAGACCCACCCGGACGTGGTCTTCCTCGCGGAGGCCTTCACCCGTCCGGCCATGATGCACGCGCTGGGCCGCGCCGGTTTCCAGCAGTCCTACACGTACTTCACCTGGCGGAACACCAAAACCGAACTGGAGGAGTACTTCACCGAGGTCAGCCAGGAGACGGCAGCCTTCTTCAGGCCCAACTTCTTTGTGAATACCCCGGACATCCTCACTCAGTTCCTGCAGTATGGCGGCCCGGCCGGCTTCAAAATCCGTGCGGTGCTCGCGGCGATGGCCAGCCCCCTATGGGGCGTGTATGCGGGCTATGAGCTTTGTGAGCACGTTGCCCGGCCCGGCGCCGAGGAATACATCGACAATGAGAAGTTCGAATACCGGCCGCGCGACTTCAAACAGGCTGAGGCTGAAGGACGCAGCCTGGCCCCGTTCCTGACCCGCCTCAACGAGATCCGCCGCGCACATCCCGCGCTGGGAGACCTGGAGAATCTAACAATTCACCAGAGCACCGATCCGGCCACCCTGGTGTTTTCGAAGTATAAGGAAACAAGTGGCGCGAAGGACGCCATCGTCGTCGTCGTCAATCTCGATCCGCACAGCGCCCGGGAAAGCACAATATCCCTCAATCTCGAAGCGCTGGGACTGGACCGGGAGGACTGCAACGAGGATGGCACCTACTGGGTGGATGATCTGATCACGGGTCAAAGCTGGCAGTGGGGAGCCCATAACTATGTCAGGCTGGATGCCCATGTGGAGCCAGCGCACATTCTTTCCGTCAGGAGGAAGCCCTAGTGGCAAACCCGTTTCAACTGAATGCGCCAGGTCTTGCACATGATCCGCATTGGTACCGCAAGGCAGTTTTTTACGAAGTGCTGGTGCGCGGTTTCGCGGACGCCAACGGCGACGGATCGGGTGACTTCACGGGATTGATCGACAGGCTGGACTACCTGCAGTGGCTTGGGGTGGATTGCCTGTGGCTGCCACCGTTCTTCAAATCCCCGTTGCGTGACGGCGGCTACGACATCGCCGATTATTACGACGTCCTGGATGAGTTCGGAACCATCAGCGACTTCAAGCGGCTGGTCGCGGAGGCCCACGCACGCGGAGTCCGGGTGATCATCGATCTTCCCCTGAACCACACTTCGGACAAGCATCATTGGTTCGAGGAATCACGAAACGATCCCGAAGGACCGTACGGAGACTTCTACGTCTGGAGCGACACCGACGAGAAGTACGAGGATGCGCGCATCATCTTCGTCGACACCGAGGAGTCCAACTGGACCTTCGACCCCGTGCGGCGACAATTTTTCTGGCACCGGTTCTTCAGCCACCAGCCTGACCTCAATTTTGAGAATCCCAAGGTCATCGAGGCATTGTTCGACGTCGTCAAGTTCTGGCTGGACCAGGGTATTGACGGCTTCCGCGCGGATGCCATCCCCTACCTCTTCGAGGAGGAGGGCACCAACTGCGAGAACCTGCCGCAAACGCATGCCTTCCTCAAGGACCTGCGCACCATGGTGGATGAAAACTATCCGGGCCGGGTGGTCATTGCGGAAGCAAACCAGATGCCCGAGGAAGTGGTGGAGTACTTCGGCGACGAGGACGGTCCGGAATGCCACATGTGCTTCCACTTTCCGATCATGCCCCGGCTTTTCTACGCTCTGCGGGACCAAAAGGCGGCGCCGATCATTGAAACGATGGCCGAAACACCTGAGATTCCCGCAGGTGCGCAGTGGGGAACCTTCCTGCGAAACCATGACGAGCTGACCCTTGAGATGGTTACCAACGAAGAGCGTGAAGCGATGCTGGGGTGGTACGCACCCGATTCACGCATGCGCGCAAACGTGGGCATCCGCCGTCGTCTGTCGCCGTTGCTGGACAACTCCCGCGCCGAAGTTGAGCTGATTCACGCGCTGCTGCTGTCCCTTCCCGGCAGCCCGTTCCTCTACTACGGCGATGAGATCGGCATGGGGGACAACATCTGGTTGGAAGACCGGGACGCGTCGCGTACTCCAATGCAATGGAATCCGGACCGGAATGCTGGATTTTCCACCGCGGACCCGGGCAAGCTTTACCTGCCGGTAGTCCAGTCGCTGGTGTACCACTACAACCACGTGAACGTGGAGGCGCAGTTGGCCAGCTCAAGTTCGCTGCTGCACTGGATGCGGCAGATGCTCGCCGTCAGGCGATCCCACCCGGCATTCGGTCTGGGAACGTACCGCAACGTTCCCACCGAGGCCGAGCCCGTGCTTGCGTTCCTGCGCGAGGTTCCGGAAGGCAATCCGGAGGGCGAGCGCCCCGACGTCGTGCTCTGTGTGTTCAACCTCTCACAGCACCCCGTGGCGGCGAGCCTCAAGCTGCCCGAATACGCAGGCCGGGGGCTCCGCGATCTCTTTGGAGGGACGCCGTTCCCTGCCTTTGCGGACGACGGTGCGCTCACCCTGACGCTCGGCAGCCATGACTTCTACTGGCTGCGGCTGCGATCAGCGAGCTCCAATATTGCGTCGCCTCTCACCGAGGCCCTTCCCGTGATCCCTATTTCGGAGGCAGTAAAGTAATGCCAGACCTGACACCTTCCTTCCCTGAACTGCTGACTGCCTGGCTTCCTAAGCAACGCTGGTTTCCAGCAAAGGGGCGGGAATTCTCCCTTAAACGCGTTGGAGGCATTCGTCTGAAGGACCCCACCGGGGACGTGGGTATCGATGTTCACCTGATCGCGGTGGAATCCGGACGCAGACGCGACGTCATCCAGGTGCCCCTGAGCTACCGCTCCGCCCCTCTGGCAGGTGCTGAGCATGCCTTGCTGGGCGAGACGGAGCACTCCGAGCTGGGACACCGCTGGGTCTACGACGGAACCCACGATCCAGTCTTCGTCTCAGCGTGGGTGGAGTTGATGCGCACAGCAGGGACAACCGCCGACGGGCGGACCAACGGGTTTGCCCTCGGTTCATTCGCTGAGTCCGCCGGCGGCGAAGCGCCCCTGAAAATCTCAGTCATGAGCGGTGAGCAGTCCAATACCTCGGTGGTTGTTTCTCCGGACGCCTTGCCCATGATTGTAAAGTTCTTCCGCGTCCTCGCGTCCGGCGAAAGCCCCGATGTCCAGGTCAGCGCCAAGCTCACCGACGCTGGATCCAAGGACGTGCCCGCTACCTTCGGCTGGGTCACGGGCAGCTGGCAGGATTCTCGCGCGGAGGACCAATGGGTCACGGGGCACCTCAGCGTGCTCCGCGACTACATCACCGGCAGCACTGACGCCTGGAGAACCGCGTCAGCCGCCGTGGCGTCCGGAACATCCTTTACCGCTGAAGCAGGGGAGCTGGGGAGGGTGCTGGCGCGGGTCCACACGCAGTTGGGTACTGCCTTTGGTAGCCGTCCTGCCAGCGCAAGCGAGATGTCGGAGTTCAGGGAATCCCTGATCCACCGGATCCAGTGGGCATGGCGGGAGGCCGGTTCCGCAGTCGGGCCCCTTGATGACGCGATCAACGCAGTGATCGAAGAGGTCCGCCGGTTGGACAGTCTGCCGGAGCTTCAACGCATCCATGCGGACCTTCACCTAGGCCAGATCCTGCACACAAGGGAGGGCGGCTGGGTGGTCCTCGATTTCGAGGGTGAGCCTCTGCGCCCCGCGTCCGAGCGGAGTGTCCCCGACGTTCCGCTGCGCGACGTCGTCGGCCTGGTCCGTTCCCTCGAATACGCCGCGGGCGTCGCCGCGCACGAGTCAAAGGCAACGGTGTCCGACGCCGATGCGTGGGCTGAGCACGGTGTCGCGGCTTTCATCGAGGGTTACGTCAGCGAGGCCGGCGGAACCGTGGACAAACAGGGCGCGCTCTTCAGGGCGCTGTGGCTCGATAAGGCACTCTATGAAGTGGTGTACGAGCTCAGGAACCGGCCGGACTGGGTGGATGTGCCTGTCCATGCCGTGCGGAACATTCTTGGAGCTGGCGCTCACACCCGCGGCGCTTCCGAGGCGGACCGCGTGACGGAGGCCGCGCCGTCGTCGTCGGTTGAACCAGCGCCGGCGCCCGCGGCGGCGCCTTCCCGTGGCGGGCCGGTCCACGTCGCGGACGACGTGCTTCAACTCGTGTCAGAAGGCGGCTACCACCAGCCCCACGCCGTCCTGGGTGCCCACCTGGATGAGCATGGACTGGTCACCATCCGAACCCTGCGCAAATTGGCTCGCAGCGTCACCGCGATGACGGGCGAAAACCGTGTGGAACTGTCACACGAGCACAACGGAATCTGGGTGGGCACTCTGCCCGCGGAGCGTCCCGGACAAGTTCCGGACTACCGCTTGGAGGTGACGTATGACGGCGAACCACAGATCGCGGACGAGCCGTACCGTTTCCTTCCCACACTGGGCGAAATCGACATGCACCTCATCGCTGAGGGGCGCCATGAAACCCTGTGGACTGCGCTGGGCGCGCATGTGCGCCACTACACGTCCATGCTCGGCGACATCAACGGCGTCAGCTTCGCGGTCTGGGCGCCCAACGCCCAGGTCGTGAGGGTGAAGGCCGACTTCAACGGCTGGGACGGCTCGATCCATGCGATGCGCTCACTGGGGAGTTCGGGAATCTGGGAACTCTTTGTGCCCGGCGCTGACGCCGGCGCCTGTTACAAGTTCGAAATCCTCGGCCGCGACGGCCAATGGCGGGAGAAGGCGGACCCCATGGCGCGCGGCACTGAAGTGCCGCCGCTGACAGGTTCCCGCGTTGTCGAATCCCGGTATGTCTTTGAAGACACCGAATGGATGGACGCTCGCCCCGCCAGTGATCCGCACAACGGTCCCATGAGCGTCTACGAAGTTCATCTTGGTTCGTGGCGCGTGGGGCTTGATTACAGGCAACTGGCAGATCAACTGGTTGAGTACGTGCAGTGGCAGGGCTTCACCCACGTCGAGCTGATGCCGGTGGCGGAGCATCCCTTCGGGGGGTCCTGGGGGTACCAGGTGACTTCCTACTTCGCTCCCACCTCCCGGTTTGGGCATCCCGACGATTTCAAGCACCTGGTGGACAAACTTCACCAGGCGGGAATCGGCGTCATCATGGACTGGGTGCCGGCGCACTTCCCGAAGGACGAGTGGGCGCTGGCCCGGTTCGACGGCGACACCCTCTACGAGCATGGAGATCCCTGGCTGGGTGAACATCCCGACTGGGGCACGCTGATCTTCGACTTTGGCCGACGCGAAGTGCGCAATTTCCTGGTGGCCAATGCGCTGTACTGGTTGGAGGAATTCCACATCGATGGGCTTCGGGTAGATGCCGTGGCCTCGATGCTGTACCTCGATTATTCACGCGAGGAAGGGCAGTGGCGGCCAAACCGTTTCGGCGGCAGGGAAAACCTGGAAGCGATTTCCTTCCTGCAGGAGGTCAACGCCACAGCGTACAAGCGTGCGCCGGGAATCGTGATGATCGCCGAAGAATCAACAGCGTTCGACGGCGTCACCCGCGCCACGAGCTCCGGCGGCCTCGGTTTTGGAATCAAATGGAACATGGGTTGGATGCACGACTCCCTGGAGTACGTTGCTGAGGATCCGGTAAACCGGGCCTACCACCACAGCAAGGCCACCTTTTCTATGGTGTACGCCTACACGGAGAACTTCCTGCTGCCCATCAGCCACGACGAGGTTGTTCACGGAAAGGGCTCGCTGCTCCGCAAAATGCCCGGCGACCGCTGGCAGCAGCTAGCCAACGTGCGTGCGTACCTGGCTTTCCAATGGGCACACCCGGGGAAACAGCTGATCTTCATGGGCACCGAGTTTGCGCAGGAGTCCGAGTGGTCGGAGCAGCATGGGCTCGACTGGTGGCTTTCCGACACCATTCCCCATAAGGGCGTCCAGCAGCTGGTGCGCTCGCTGAACCACATCTACCGCGAGACCCCAGCGATGTATGTGCGGGACAACGATCCTGCAGGTTTCCAATGGATCGACGAAAATGACGGGGCTCGCAATACGCTGTCCTTCATCCGTTGGGACACTCAGGGAAATCCGCTGGTGTGCATAGCAAACTTCTCGGGTGGTCCGCATGAAGGGTTCCGTCTGGGCCTGCCATGGGCCGGCGAGTGGGTTGAGGCACTCAACACTGATGCCGAGGAATTTGGCGGATCAGGTGTCCGTAACCCGGGTGGGGTCCACGCCTCTGAGGGCCCGTGGAACGGTCAACCCGCGTTCGCGGATGTCCGCGTTCCGCCCCTTGGTGTCCTATACCTAACGCCGGCCAAATCCTGAGCGGACGGCCCGTTTACATCTACGCGGATTCGGTGCTAGAGTTTATATCCGCGCTGATCGAGCATCCGGGTCGGGTTGCCACTCATAGAACTTCGGTTCATCTCACTTTCGAAAGCTGATTTGAGAGCCTGTGTGGCGGCTGATTTGACCGGGTTGGGTTTGGCGGGTAAGTTTGAAAAGTTGCTCCGGAGCGATGGCAGTGCCTGTTTGGGTGTTGTTTGGTGCCGGGTGTGTCTGTTGTTTGAGAACTCAATAGTGTGCCATGTTTGTTGATACCGATTGTTTTTTGATTGGTTGAATTTGGCCATGTGATGCCTTTTGTGGTGTTGTGTGGTTGTTTTTGGCTGGTTTCGAATTTTGTGCGTGCCTGTTGCCGATTTTTCCTTGGTGGTGGGTGCGTGTCTGTTTTTCATTTACGGAGAGTTTGATCCTGGCTCAGGATGAACGCTGGCGGCGTGCTTAACACATGCAAGTCGAACGATGATCTCCAGCTTGCTGGGGGGATTAGTGGCGAACGGGTGAGTAACACGTGAGTAACCTGCCCTTGA
>NZ_KI915001.1:28145-46506 GCF_000520595.1 Arthrobacter sp. H5 | reverse complement strand
GCCCGCAACAACCCATATGCACCCAGCTGGGCGAGCCATCCCGCATCGGAGACATCGGTCTTACGGCCGGGGATATTCCTTGCCATCTTGGCGTTGACCAGCATCACCGGCAGCGTTTCTTCCATCAGATAATAGAACGGCTTCCAGTAATCGCTGGTCGCCTCCATCACCACCGTCGTGACCTGCTCACCTTCAAGGAAAGCACGCAGTTCAAGTATCTGCCCGGTGGTGGCACCCCAGGTCGTGACTGTGGAGGTAAACGTTCCCGCACGCTGACCGGGTATACGCACGCACACCTTCGCGTCGCGTTTGGAGATATCGATCCCGACCGCACGGTCGTGCACAATATCCATAATGACTCTCCTTACACCTCATAGTGATCAGTGAAGTGTCTGCCGCGGGAGGGACAGGGAGATATAGCAGGAATCTAACACTCGTGCTCAACGGCGACAATCCACGGTTCCCGTGGGAGTCCCTCGCACCACGCTAGCGGACAGGCTCACCCGCAGCACCAAGGAAGAAACGGCGTCGACCACGACAGACACCACCATCCTCTCCCCGAAACGAAATCCACGCCAGAGTCACCGGAGACACAGGACCAAATTTTCGACCACCACGGCGCGCCAGCGGCGCTGGGGCGCTAGCGGCTAAGCGCGCAGGATGCAGTTTTGCTCCATGCGTACCTTCCGGGTTGGCGAGTTTGACCGTATCGGCTGGGATCTTGTCTAGCTTCCGCCTTCGTAGGTCTGATCAAGCGGTGTTCACGCCCGCTTGCGCGTGGAATATGGTGCGTTCACAATCGGACGATGAGATTCGCAGGAGTTCCTCACGAGGATGCGCCGGATCCCCGGATAGAGCAGGCTGAGCTCTTGAAGCTCATGCCTGTCCCCATGATCGGGTTGGCGCCGCAGCCCGCGGCGGAAGACACCGACGCGATCGGCACCGTTTACACCGAAGATTCCGCCGGTTACAGCAAGATGTCGGCCAGTGTTACGTACACCCTGTGGCGCAACCCTTCGGACCGCTCCGATCCGGTGAACCTGGCAGAGCTCGACGAGGCGATGAGAACGTCACTCGAGACGGAACCGCCCTGGCCACGGCCGCCGTGGTTGATCGAGCAAGTGGAGCGTATGAAGTATCCGATGCTGTGGGAGGCTGTGCGGACCACATGGCACCGGGACGAGCCCACGCGCGTATCGTTGCCGCAGGAGCTTGTCGATCACGTCAACCATGTCCTGATGAACAGGTACCGGGAAGCGAGCGGTCATAGGGGCAAGCCATGGGAGACACCGAGGCCGAGGGTCGATGAGCGATCCGTGCATCATGCAATCGCCATGCGCATTGATGGCCGTGAAATCCCCGGCGCTGAAATCGACACCGATCCGTTTGTCTACGGCGTCGGCGCAGAGCTTGGGCGCGGGGTCTTTATCACCGCGGTCATCCCGCGCGCCCACCTCGAACACATCCACATCGAGTTCTCCAAGAGGAATCATGGAACTCAACGATCTCCTCGACGCGCTGAATGCCGGTAAGACCATCACCGGGGACTCACCGTTGCATGAGGTGATGCACAGAGTAAGCCAGGATGCCCTGCGCATCACCAGCGAGCTTAATGGTGGTTATCACGAACCGGCGCAGGTGCGGCAACTGTTGTCTCAGCTGACCGGTTAACCCGTCGACGAATCTGTCACGGTCTTCCCACCGCTGTACTCTGACTTCGGGAAAAACATCACCCTCGGGAAACGGATTTTTATCAATGCCGGGTGCACCTTTCAGGGTCAGGGCGCAGTGGCCATCGGAGACGACAGCCTCATCGGACACAACACGGTGATGGCCACGCTCAACCACGACCTCGCCCCTAGCAAACGCGCAGATATGCATCCGAGTCCTATTGTCATCGGCCACAACGTGTGGATCGGGTCCAACGTAACCGTTTTGCCGGGCGTGATCATCGGGGATAACGCTGTTGTGGCAGCGGCGGCTGTGGTGACAAAGGACGTCCCAGAGAACACTGTTGTTGTGGGCTCGCCAGCACGGGTGGTGCGCTCACTGACCGACTGAGCGGGCCTATCCACGCTGGCATATCCACGATGAAAGTTCCCGGACGGCCGTAAACTGGTCACCATTACGGATCCCATCTCATGAGCAGCGAAGCCAAAGTGCCCTTGACCCCGGAGAAATCGGCCCCGGCGACGGCACTCTGGAGCTCAATGCCGGCCGAGAGACCCGCAACCTATGGAAACCGGCGCCTGCCCGCACACCGCCATCCGCGACGATGTCCCCACCAACCTCCTTGCTGTCGAAGACCTCGAAGCGGACTTCGCACCGCTGGATCTGGTGCTGGTGGAAAGCGGCGGCGACAACCTCACGGCAACCTTCTCCCCCGCTCTGGTGGACGCCCAGATCTTTGTGCTGGACGTTGCCGGCGGCGGGGATGTTGCCCGCGACGGAGCGCCGGTCCTGGCGCTGTCCCGGAAGGTTCCGGCCACGGTGGACCAGCTCGCGGACTGGGTGCGCCGGATGGTGAACTATCACCTCTCCGGCGAACATGTGCCGCAGGATCCCGGTCCCATGGCCCCGTATTTCCACGCCGATGAGGACGGCGGCTATGAACACACGCATGACGGCGAGAGTGGCGCCGCCGCGCACGCCCACTAGGTTGGGCGCACTTGCTGGCAGGCCCGCGCGCATTTCGGTTGGCCTGGTTAACGGCCGGGCACGGTTCTCCCGGCTGGACCAGGGCGACTTTCTGGCCCCGCGCCCGGTGCACGGGACCACCGGGTCCGACGCTCACCGCCTGCGGGTTGCCCTGATTGGTACCGGCATGATGCTGCTCGGCGGGGATCACGTATGCATCGAGGTGGAGGTCGGTGCCGGGGTCACGCTCGAGATTGTGGAACCTGCCGGACTGGTGGCGTACAACGCCGACGGCGTGGAATCCTCCTGGGCGCTCCAAGCGACGGTGCACGACGGCGGCACGCTGATCTGGGATGGAGCAACCTTTGTCGCGGGGCATGGCTCCAACGTGGTCCGCCGCACCGAAGTGCTCTTGAACAGGAACTCCCGCGTATTGCTCCGGGAGTGCCTGGTGCTGGGCCGCAGCGGTGAGGTGGGCGGCGACCTGCGCAGCGTCACCCGGCTCCGCGGTGGGGCCGGTGACCTGCTGGTGGAGGACCTCGACCTGACAGGCCACCTTCGCGGATCTGTTGGGGTCATGGGAAGTTCCAAGGTACTGGCAAGCGTCACAGCAGCGGGCTGGCGGCCTTCCCCGGAGCTTCCCGCCGAAGCCATGCTGCTGACTCTCGCCTCGCCCGGCGCGGTTGCCCGCTCCATGGCGGACTCTGCCCACACGGCCGTCTCCGCGACGGACAAGGCCTTTGGCGCGTGGCGAACGGAACTGATGCGGGCGGGCCGCTGATTCAGTTTGAGCCGGCGTCCTTGTTCAGCGTCCTTGTTCAGCGTCCTTGTTCAGTGCCCTTGTTTAGTGTCCTTGTTCAGTGACGTGCCCTCGCCGTAGTGTGAGGTTCGGAGTAGGCAATGTCAGGCAACCCAATTGTGGAGGATTACTGATGGAACTCAGCGACGTGAAGTGGAACGAAGAAGCCCGCGGAAAAATACTGGCCGACGCCGACCATGCGCTGCAGGAGGCAGTTCGGGAAGCGGCATCGTCGCACTCTGACAGCAACCGGGATGCCGTGTACAAGTTCCTGTTTGAGAAGCTCCAGCCGCAATTTGTCGACTTCAAGCCCGGGCCCGATCTCAGCAAGTACGCAGATGCCGTGGTGAACGGCGAGATCGGTAGCGGCTCCGAAAAGTGACCGTACTGATTGCCGGTTGCGGGGATCTGGGGACGGAGGCCGGGCTGCGGTTCGCCGCACTCGGGCATCGTGTGGTGGGATGGCGCCGCTCCCCCGGAGTGCTCCCACCGGCCATCGAGGGAGTCGCCGTTGACGTCACCCTTTCACTTCCCCCGATTCCCGGCCGAACCGACGTCGTGGTCATTGCTCTTGCCGCGGATGGGCGCACGGAAACGGCTTACCGGGATGCCTATCTGGGCGGCACGGCCAACGTCCTGGGCGCGTTGGAACGAGACGGCGTGCGGCCCCGCCGCGTTGTGTTTGTGTCCTCCACGGCTGTGTACGGGAACGACGACGGCGGCTGGGTTGACGAATCGACGCCGGCAGAACCGGCTACATTGACGGGCGGGGTGCTCCGCGAAACAGAGCAGTTACTCCATGCCCGGCTGCCGCACGCAACCGTGCTTAGGTTGTCCGGCATCTACGGCCCGGGCCGTACACGGCTGATCGAGAAGGCCCGCAGGGAAACCGAAACGCTACCGGCTGGGAAGCAGTGGACCAACCGCATTCACCGTGATGACGCTGCCGCTGCCATTGTGCACCTTGCCACCGCCGTGGATGAGCCTGCGCCGGTGTACTTGGGTGCGGACCACGAGCCGGCGGCTATGGGCGATGTGTTGAGCTTCCTCGCGGATCAACTCGGCCTGCCGCACCCGCCACGGGGGCCCGGTTCAGGCGAGCGTGCCACAGGCAAGCGCTGCCGCAGCGACCTGCTTCGGTCAACGGGCTTTGAGTTTGCCTATCCCACTTTCCGGGAAGGCTACCGGGCAGTGCTGGCCGGGCAGGGTGCCCGTCACCGGTGATTCGACTGGATGAGAATGCGGAGACGCGCCCACTATCGAGGGCGGGCTGTGCACCAGGATCACAGGGTTGCCTCGACCAGCCGCCGATGGTGGCGCCAGTGCGCAGGAAGGCATCCGGGCATCATCGCATTTCACTGATCCTGCATCTGGTCCAGGTACTCTTCCAGGCTCATGCCGAGAAAGTCGGCGTTCTTTTGCAGCGGATTCACCTGCGTAGGTGACGCTGGTGCGGTTGCCGGCGTTGTCGTACTTGTACGCCCAGGACGCGGTGGTAGTGGTCCCTGCTTTTTCCGTGGCCGCTGTGAGGCGGTTCTTCGAGTCATAGGTGTATGTGGTGATGGCTCCTGCGGTGATGCCTTCCTCGGTGTGGGAGGTCTTGGACTGCAGCAGTGTTTTGTCGAGTCCGTCTGTTCCCTTGTAGTTGTAGGACACGTCGTAGAGGGCAGTGCCGGCGGCGTTCTTCACGGTGATACGGGTCGGGCGGTCGGAAGCGTCAAAGGCGGTGGTCTGCTTGGTGCCGCCGGGGAACGCTTTGACGTCGACGCGGCCGCGTCCGTCGTAGTTGAAGGCAAGGCAATCGGTATTCGCGGCGATCGTGGTGCCGGTGGTGCAGGTCGCGGTGTCGCTGGTGCTGCTGCGCAGCATCTGGTTCCCCGCGTCGTAGTCGAAGAACGTGTCGAGCGCACTGAACGTTATCGAGCCGGATGACCGGATGTTCGTCTTCGTAAGGTTCCCACGAGTGTCGGACGTTGCATCCATGAAGAGGATTTCGCCGTTGTGACTGACACTCTGCGAGAGTGGGTCCCCGTAGATGTCGTCTCTGATTCTCAAGCCGTTGCCCGAAGATCCGAGATCGTTGGGGTATGCCCGGTCGAGGGCGTCGTAGGAGAAGCCCATGCCGTCGTAGTCACGATTGTGGGAGATGTGGTTCCCGGCGAGATCGCCGTTATAGGTAGTGGCGAAGAGACGGTCATCGGAAGTGTAGGAGAAATTCCGTTCAGTTCCTGCCGGGTTCACGTTTGTGATCGGGCGACTCATGTTGTCGTACGTGTAGGTTGTCTTGCCCAAGGGCGCCGGCGGGATGACACTGGTGAGGTTGCCATCCGCGTCGTAGGTGTAAGAAGTGGTTTTGCCGTTCTCGTCCGTCGACGTGCACACCATGCCCGCGAACGCACCGCACACAGACCTGTTGGATACCTCGCGCTTGTAGGTGAGGTTCTTCGTGTTTGTGGTGAGGTTCGTGGTGCCCAGCAGATTCCCTGCCGTGTCGTAGGAGGCACTGGTCTTGTTGCCCTGGGCGTCGGTGGAGCACTTGACCTGGTAAGGGGCACTACTGTTGTTTTGTAAACTTCTGCGGTTTGCATCAGTCCACCACTGGGACAGACAGAGTCGAAAAATGGGGTGTGTGACCTCCCATGCCGAGATAAGATCCCCGCCGTAAAAAGAATTAAGGAACTTCCAAGCGGCGGAGGTAACTTCAGCTTGAGCGAGAATCTCTTCGCGGTTCTCTTCTGGAAGCTCGCTTGGATCAAAGGTCATGCACCCAATTATCGCCGGACCCACGCGGGCAGCTACCAGGCGCGCCCTGGTAGCGAGCTGAATCCCCGGCGCGTCGCGGAAACGATGAATTCAGAGACGCCGAGGGGTGAGACGAGGCAGGAAGGTCAACACGCCGACTTGTGTGTTTCGTTTCTCGTGTCCGGTTGTGTCGTGGTTGTTTTTAGGTGAAGGTAATCATGGCTGGTGAGTAGGAAGGTTTATTCGTGAAGTGGGGTTCTCGGCAACTAGTAACTGGTGATGAGGCGTTAGAAGCCCTTTCTTTGATTACTAGCGAGGTGCACCGAGTATGTGCGGTGACGGGCGCTCCTATGCCAGAGGTGCAGATTGTCGAGGCGTTGCAGGGCAACAATGACTTCACTGCTGGAGTGCAGTTCAGGCGGGGTCAACCCATCATTAATGTGCCCTTGCGTGTGGTCAGGGATTACCCGCCAAAGGCTTTGACATTTTTGTTGGCCCATGAGGTAGGGCATGTCGTCAGCGGCAATACTTTTTACCCGCAGAAGTGGGCTGTGGGGGTGCTGGCGCTACTTTTTGGAAGTGGGGCCCTCGGGGCAGTAGGTTTCGGAGCATATTTTGCTTATAACGACCGGACGGGACCATGGTTGGGGATAGTAGCTGCGCTGATCATAGCTTTTGTTTCGTGCATCGCTGGGGTGTGCGCGGTCATGCGTGCCGATGAGCGGCGGGCGGATCGCTTCGCAGTAGATTTTCTTGGCGATGTTGAAGGTGCCGAGCAGTGGAATGCTCTCGTGGAACGCGAGCGTGGGCAGCGGGCCACGTTGGGACTATTCTCTCGGGCGCTCATCAAACTGTTTGCGATGCACCCACCGCAAAATGTACGCATGGAAGCTATGCGTAGGCAGAACGCTGATTTCCGGACCACTGGATTTAGCGATGCCTGAAGACGCGGCTGGCAGTGGTGCTTGCTCGGGTGCTTCTGTACGGAAACGACCGTATTCGGACGGGTAGTTCTCGGTCCTCGCCACGCCGGAAAAAATCTGCCCACAAGTACTGCCCGAAACCCTAACTGCCCGAAACGCCTCATAGAGGGTTTTCGGATAACTTGATAGAATAGAAAGCAGGACTTCCGCGAGAGAGGATGCTGGTGTGGCTATCAAAGTGAAACCACGAGCGGTGCAGCGTACAGAATCCGAGGTTGAGAGTGACCTTAGTTTTGCTGATGCGGCGCTTGGTGTGGCCGGTCATCAGGTGAAGGATTTAGGTACCCGCGAGCTGGGCTGGCGGATTGCCCGCGGAGAGATAACGGGTGATCAGGCTGTGCAGCTGACGAAGGACCGTTACCCGCCCCGGCGCTGATCAAATGGCACAGCGAATCCGTACCTGGGATGACTATTTCATCCCAGGTACAACTGTCTTAAAGAACAAGCTCGGGATCCAGGACCCCGTACAGCTGAGGGACATGGAAGAGCGGTTCACGTGGCTGCGCGCGGTGGAATGTGGCTGCGCGCGGTGGAATTGAGAATCAGCCCGGTGGAGCCTCGCTTCGATTATGGGCACATGAAATCCATCCACGGCTATCTGTTCCAGGATGTTTACGATTGGGCAGGGCAGCAGCGCGTCGGCCCCGATAACAGGATGACCAAAGAAGGCCCCGACGTGCTGAACTTCGCACCAGGTGATCCCCAGGCACCGGTTGTCGCTTATGGCTATTACGCCGGACCTCAGATCACGGAAGCGGTGGAACACCAGTACGCCGCTCTGGCCAAGGAACAGCACCTCCAAGGGCTGGGGCCGGAACAATTCGTGGAGCGCCTGGCGGAACACTGGGGCGAGCTGAACACCATCCACGCTTTCCGCGAGGGCAACACCCGGACACAGTTCATCTTCTTTGAACAGCTGGCTTCGGACGCCGGCTATCTCCTGGACACCACAAAATTCGAACCGGGGCAGCGTCTCAGGGATGAATTTGTGCTGGCCCGGTTCCATAACCAGGCAACAGCCAGCACGGGTCGTCTGGCTAGCGTTCTCAGCGAAGCGATCAGCACAGAACGCTTAGTGGCCGAGAGCGTAAGCACCGCGACGGCGGGCTGCGTGCGCTGGAGAACCGGTTGACCCGCGACCACCTGGGAACCCAGCCGATGGGAACAGAACAGGGCGAGACTTACGGGCCGGTCTCAAAACCGTCATCCAACTACCGCGCACCAACCGAGCAGGGGTATGAGCTTGGGTAACATCATTGGCTACGCCAGGGTCAGCACCCTGGATCAGAACGCGGATCTGCAGCAGGCGGCGCTGGCGGCCGCGGGTTGCAACCGGATCTTCACAGATCACGGTGTCAGTGGGACGAGGGCCAGCCGGCCTGAACTGGACAAGATGCTCGACCACCTTCGGGAGGCGACGAGGTCGTGGTCTGGAAGCTGGACAGGTTGGGGCGCAACACCCGGAACCTGCTGGCCCTCATCGATGATCTCGAACACCGGGGGGTGCACTTCCGCAGCGTCACGGAAGGCATCAGCACCACGGGTTCGATGGGCAGGGCGATGCTGACCGTGATGTCCGCGTTCGCCCAGCTCGAAAGCGACCAGCTGGCCGAGCGAACCAGGGCCGGCATGGCCGCGGCAGCCGAACACGGGCGGAAGGCCGGCCGACGGGAAGTCACCGCCGCCGACGCTCAGGTCCGGCGAGCCCAGAACCTGAAAGCCCAGGGGCTCGCTCCGGCCGATATCGGGAAGATCATCGGAGCCAGCCGTGCCACCGTGTACCGGTACCTGAGCATGGGAAACAACGACGTGCTCTGACGAGGACCGAAGGTGACACCACGGACGACCGGAACGGGCGCGTAGCCCGCGATCAAGGTTTTTACGCGCCACTCTTGCCGAACACCCGCGAAGGCGGTCACCGCGGCCATAGAAAAGCACTGAGCTGGACCCGCCACATAGCGCTGGCAGTGGTGTGGGTGGGTCGGCGTCAGTGTGCTGGATTACAGAACCTCGATCTGTCGCGTGGGTAGGGTGGGTAACTTATTTGTCATCTATCCTCGTCAGGAGACTATCGTGCGGCTACGAACGTTGCTCGCCCCAATGAGCCTCGCCGTTTTGGCGTTGCTCGCTCCGAGTCCGGCTTTCGCGGACGCGAACGGAACCCCCCGCACCAACTCGAGCACCAGCGCCAGCGAGGTTCATCGCATCAATGGGGCAGCCGTGAGCTCCCTACCGGAGGACCAGCGTAGGCTGTCGGTGGAAGGCAAACTCGGCAGCGACGGTGTGGCCGCCGGACGCCTGTCCTTCACACACAACAGCCCGTCAGGACTATCCCACTTCACTGCCCGGTTGACGTGCCTGGAGTTCAACGACGGCCGGACTGAAGTCAGCGGAACCATCACCAAGGGCGAGACGGCCGCCGGTGTTGTCCTGGACGGCAAGATGGTGGCCTTCACCCTCGACACGGAAGGTGCGCAGAACTTCTCGCTCCCCCAGATCGGTACCGGAGCCGCCAACTGTGGGGGTGGCAGGGCTGAAACGGTACCCGTGACCCAGGCGGGCTTCCACATCCGCTGATTCCTTCGCGGTGATCCGTCCCGGCTCGTTTACGCCCTGCCCCGCGAACGGTATGCACGAGTCGACCCAGACGTCCCTCGGACTGTGGCATCAAGCCCATGGTCACGCAGAACGCAATACTCGTCGATGCCGGATTCCTGCTAGCCGTCGGCGGCATGCAGGTTGCCGGGACGTCTCTACGGTCCGCCTTCCGGGTGGACTTCAACCGGCCATTTTTTGGCGGCTCGATCCCCAGCACACCCAGCGCTGGTAATGGCCGACAGAGCAGCGCAGCTGGTGCGATCCTCGTGATGCGTCCCCCATGTGGACGGGATCGTTGCTTGAGGTCCGATGTCCCGCCGGGCGCAGCTGTCGGGCACTGAGGTCCGGGCAGCGGCATCGCCCTCCGGTGGCCTAGCCTCAGCGGGCTTCGACGGTGCCCATCATGCCTTGGTCTTCGTGGTCGAGGATGTGGCAGTGGTAGACGGTGCGTCCGGGGAAGTCTTCGAAGGCGATGAGGACTTGCACCTGTCCGCGGGCCGGGACGTTGACGACGTCCTGCCACCTCGGTTCGGAGACGTCGTGGTCGCCGTCGTCGATGATCTGCATGGGCCACACGTGCAGGTGCACGGGGTGATCCATGGGACTGGAGTTGATCAGGGTCCATTCCTCCACGGTGCCGGCCGTGACCGGGGCGTCGGTTCGTTCTGGATCGAATTCCTGGCCGTTGATGGTAAACGCCATCATGCTGTTCTCCCCGCTACCCATACCACCCATCGTGGCACCGTCACCGCCCATGCTGCCGGCCATGCCCATCGCGAAGTCCAGGGTCTTGCGTCCGGCGACCGGTTCTGCGCGCAGGTCCCGCAGCGCGGGGCCGGCGGGGACTGGTCGCGGGGTTTGGGCCGCATCGCCTGCCACCTCGAGGGTGAACAGCTCGGTCGCGTCGTCGTTGCCGGGGCTGTTGTCACCCATCATCCCGCCGCCCATCATCGAATCCATGCCGCCGCGGCCTACCGGGGCGGCAACCAGCACTGCGGAGCCCTCGGTGGTCTCGATGAGTAACTCCACACGGTTGCCGGGAGCGAGGAGCACTTCGGTGATCTCCTCGGGGACTGGCAGGCGTCCGAGGTCGCGGCTGAGCAACCGGACCTGTTGGCCTTCCAGTTGCAACCGTAGGTAGCGGGAGGGGCAGGCGTTGACGATTCGCCACCGTTCGCGTTCCCCGGGTGCGGCGGTGAGTTGCGGGCGGACCTGGCCGTTGACGAGCAGGACTTCGCCTTCCCTGCCCATCATCTGTTGCATCTGGTCGACCTCGGCCAGGTTCCCTGAAGCATCCAGGGACAGATCGGAGACCACCATGGTCCGCTCCCGGGCCACCGGCACCGGCTCGGTATCCTCGACGATGATCGCCCCGTAGAGACCGGCGGCGACCTGGTCGGCGGCGTGGCCGTGGCGGTGGGGGTGGTACCAGTAGGTGCCCGGTGGGTGGTCTTTGGGTAGGACGAACTCGTAGTCGAAGGACTCTCCCGGGGCGATGCTCAGGAACGGGTTGTCGCCGTTGCCCTCGGGGGAGACGTGCAGGCCGTGCACGTGCAGGTTCGTCGGGGCCTCGAGCCGGTTGGTCATCGCCACCCGGATCGTGTCCCCGGGTGCTACGCGCAGCGTCGGGCCAGGCAGGGACCCGTTGAAAGTCTGCACGGAGGCCTCACGCCCTCCGACCTGGATCCGTGTCGGTGTGGCTTCCAGGTCCAGTGCCAGTACGCGGTCTCGGCTGGACAGCACCCGGGGTTCGATCAGGTCCTGCCCGCCCACGTATCCACGACTACTGCTGGTTGTCCACCACAGCCCTGCCCCGCCAGCGGCTGTGGCACCGGCCCCTACCGCACCCAGTGCCAGCAACTGGCGCCGGGTCAGTGGGCTCAATGGCTGTCCTCTTCCAGGGTCCTCAACCGCTCCCGGTATTCCTCGGTGCTCAGCTCCCCGCGGGCGTAGCGTTCTTCGAGGATTTCCCGCCCACGGCCGGGACCAGTGCCCGGGCCACGGCTGTTGTCGGGGCCGGCCGTGTTCTGGGATCTGCCGGAGAAGGCCTTCACCAGCACGACTATCAGCACGATCACACCCACGAGCATCAGTAACCCGAAGATCCACATTAATCCCATACCGCCCATACCGCTGCCGTTCATCATGGTCGTGCTCCTCATCTCTTGTTGTACGTGGTCAGATCTCTAGTAGACACGTGTTTCTTGCCATATGTTCTCCGGCCAGTCTTGATCAGTGGCCTCCAGGGGTGTCAACAGGGGGTAGCCGGCAGGGGCCTCACCGCTGATCTTCTCCGGAGGTCCGGACGAGAGCGGCTGCGGGTTTGGCCGTGCGTGCTGCGGTGGTGATGATCCAGGCCAGGGCGAAAAAGGCGATCACGTGGATCAGCACCACTATTGGGGTGGGGCAGTTGGCCTTTGTTGCGGTGAAGCTCCTTGGCTGAGCCGGAGACGCGTGTCCGCAAGCCGGTCCTCCACCAGGACGCGCTTCAGCACTCCATGCGAACAGTTGAAACTCGCGGAATTGCTGGTGTGGATTGCAGGGGTATTTGACGTTGTTCTGACAGCGCTACGTGGCTGACAAAGCTCGGCGCTTCTTGAAGGTCGCGGCCGCCCCCTCAGTGTCGGGACCACGTTGCCGGCGTCCTCCGTGGCGGTCATTTCCCTCAAAGGGCGGGAGTCAGGGTGTGGCGAGGCTTGCCAATGCTGCCTGGAGGCGGGTGTCTGCGTCGTCGGCGACTTCCCGCACTGCCTGGATATCGGTGAGTTGGACCATGGTTTGCGGATCGATGGTCTCGACTGTGGTTTGGGTTGCATCGGTTCCTCTGCGCACAACGACGTTGCACGGCAGCAGCGCGCCCAGCCCAGGTTCAGCGGCGAGGGCCCGGCTGGCCAGTTGCGGATTGCAGGCCCCGAGGATGAGGTAGTCGCCCAACTCCTGGGCAGCCTCTGCCCCGAGTTTCTTTTCAAAAGTGGCCCGCACGTCGATTTCGGAGAGGATTCCGAAGCCCTGGACGGAGAGGGCGGCGCGGGTCTGCTCCACCGCCTCGTCGTATCCAAGTGGTAGGACAACTTTATGGGTGTATGACATGCGAGCACTCCTTCAGATGGTTGTTGCTGCTGGCTTTCAGGCTTTGCTACTCAGGCCAGGGAGAGGAAAAGCTTCTCGAGCTCTTTCTTATCCATAGTGGTGTCTTCGCGGGCGATGCACTGCTCAAGTCCTGTGGCGATGATGGCAAATCCTGCCCGGTCCAGTGCCTTGGAGACGGCGGCGAGTTGAGTGACGATGTCCTTGCAGTCGCGTCCTTCCTCGAGCATGCGGGTCACAGCGGTCAGCTGCCCCTGCGCACGCTTGAGCCGATTGATCACCGGGGTCAGTTCTGTCGAATCGAGTTTCATGCGAGATCTCCCAATAGATAAACGTTCGTCCCAGTATACCCCCCAGGGTGTGGTTGCGTACCCCCGGGGGTATGTGGCAGACTCGTTTTTCGTCGTTGGATTTCCCGCGTCTGTCTTGAAAGGACCCCCATGGCGTCCCCCATTCTGTCTGCACCTGCCGTAACTTCCCTTGATCCCGAGGACCTGCGGTCCTGGATCACCCAGCACGAGGACCTGACCGTTCTCGATGTACGCTCCGCCGCGGAGTTCGAGACTCTGCATATCCGTGGTTCCTACAACGTGCCGCTGCCGTTGCTTTCGGAGCACACCGATGAACTTGCTGCACGTCTGGGTAGCCGCGTCGTGCTGGTCTGCCAGTCCGGCGTGCGTTCCGAACAGGCCCGCCAGCGCCTGGCGGGAGCCGGCATCGGCACGGCATATGTCCTCACTGGCGGGGTACCTGGTTTCGCCGCCGTCGGCGGCGATGTCGTTCGCGGGCAGGCCCGCTGGGATCTTGAGCGTCAGGTCCGCCTCGTGGCAGGCTCCGCCGTCGTCCTCGGACTGGCCGGCGGCAGATTCGTTTCCCCCAGGCTCCGCCTGCTGGCCGGCGCTATCGGCACCGGTCTGACGTTCTCCGCGGCGACCAACACCTGCGCGATGGGCAAAGCACTCTCGGCCATGCCATGGAACAAGGTTGCCGAGGAACCCACTCGCGAAGCGGCCATCCTGCAACTACCGACCAGGAACGCTCTCGCCGAAAAATCACGGGCGTCGTGATTCCGGCACTGATCCTGGGGCTCGTCGTCGGGATCGTGCTGGGTGTGGTCGGGGGCGGAGGATCAATTATTGCCGTCCCTGCCCTGGTCTACGGGGTGGGGCTGAGCACCACCGAGGCTATTCCCACCTCGTTGCTGGTGGTCGGCGCATCCTCACTGGCGGCGCTCATCCCCAGGTTGCGGGGAAGCATCAACTGGCCGGTCGCGTTGATCGTCGGCGCAGCCGGTATTCCCACCGCGTGGGCCGGCGCGGCTGCCGGGCGGTTCCTGAATCCTGAAGTGCTGATGCTCGCCTTCGCCGTCATCATGGTGATCGCCAGCATCCGCATGCTGGGCACCACCAGCGAAACCGGCGGGTCCTGCACCACAGGGAACACGGCATGGCGTGCGTGCGCCCCCAAGGCTGTCGGTGTCGGGCTGGCCGTCGGCTTCCTGACCGGGCTCCTTGGCGTCGGCGGCGGATTCCTCATCACTCCCGCCCTGACCCTACTCCTTGGACTGCGCATGAAGCAGGCCGTCGGCACATCCCTGGCCATCATCGTCATCAACTCCGCGGCAGGATTCAGTGCCCACCTGAGCGGGTTCACCATCGACTGGCCGATCGTCCTGTCCTTCGCCATCCCAGCCATCCTCGGATCCCTGGTGGCCGGACGATTCGCCGACAGGCTCAAGGACCAGCACGTACGCACCGCGTTTGCCGTGCTCGTCTTCGTCGTTGCTACCTGGGTGCTGATCACCACCATCTCCGGTCTGCTCACCGCCTGACACCTGTCCAAACAAAACCATTTTGAAGGAGAACCCGATGTCCGAAATCACCGTTGCAGAAACCGACGCCTGTCGTGGCGCCCACCGGATCCTCGACGTCCGTGAAGAATCCGAGGTAGCCCAGGGCCTGATTTCCGGCGCCGTGCACATCCCCATGGGCGACCTGCATGCGCGGTTGCACGAACTGGACCCCACCGTCCCTGTGGTCGCGGTCTGCCGCAGCGGTAACCGCAGCGCCACCGTCGCGGACGCACTGAACCAAGCCGGATTCACCGCGTCCACCATGACGGGCGGCATGATCGCCTGGCAGCGCGCCGGACTGCCAACAATTTGAGAAACAGCCCGGGAGTTCGATTCCCGGGCATTGCACCTGACCGTTGAACACCTAAGGAGAAAACCATGGACGTCATCATCATCGAGACCCCCCAGCTCGGGGACCGCAGCTACCTGATCCACGACGGCGAGGTGGCACTGGTCATCGACCCGCAACGGGACACGGACCGGGTGGAGAAGACCGCGGCTGAAGCCGGGGTGCGGATCACGCACATCGCCGAGACCCACATCCACAACGACTACGTCACCGGCGGCCTGGCCTTCGCCAACCAGCTCGGCGCGGTGTATCTCGTGAACGCCGCCGATCCCGTGACCTATGAGCGCACCCCGATCAACGACGGCGAAACCATCCAGATCGGAGGTTTCCTCCTGAAGGCGGTGGCGACCCCCGGCCACACCCACACCCACCTGTCGTACATCGTCACGTCCGAAACCGGCGAGCAGGCGGTCTTCTCCGGCGGCAGCCTTCTCTACGGGTCCGTGGGACGCACCGACCTGGTCGGCGCCGATGACACCGTTGCACTCACCCACGACCAATACGCCTCCGTTCGCCGCCTGGTAGAGGAAGCCGCTCACGAAGCGGCCCTGTATCCCACCCACGGCTTCGGATCGTTCTGTTCCTCAGGCCCGGCCACCGGCGCCGGGGAATCCACGGTCGGTGTGCAGCTCTCCACCAACCACGCACTCACCGATCCGGATGAAGAGCACTTCGTGCGCGAACTCATCGCGAACCTCACCGCGTACCCCTCGTACTACGCCCACATGGGACCCGCCAACACGCGAGGTCCCGGCCCCGCCGAGCTGTCCGTCCCGAACTCGTTGGAACCCACCGAACTCTCGCGCCGGCTTGAGGACGGCGAATGGGTGGTGGATCTTCGCAACAGGGTGGCCTACGCCAGCAACCACCTGCAGGGATCAGTGAGCTTCGAATACGGCGACGGCTCAAGCTTCACCACCTTCCTGGGCTGGGTCCTGCCCTGGGACAAAAAACTCACCCTCGTCGGAGAGCACGACGACGTCGAGAACGCCATCCGCGACCTCTCCCGTATCGGCATCGATTCCCCCGACGCCGCCCTCGGCACAGACCCTCGGAAGTTCGCCCCCGACACCGCCATGGTCTCCTACCCGCGCGTCGGCTGGGAAGAAATGCTCACCCAGCGTCCCGACAACGAGACCATCCTCGATGTCCGGCGCACCGATGAATACACCTCCTCCCACATCCCGGGAGCCGTAAATATCCCCCTGCACGAACTACTCACCCGCATGGAAGAGATCCCCACGGGCAAGCTCTGGATCCACTGCGGATCGGGCTACCGCTCCGGCGTCGGCGCCAGCCTGCTGCAACGCGCCGACAAGGACGTCGTCCACATCGACGCCATGTTCGGCCAAGCCGGAAAAGCAAGCGTCCCGCTGAAATCCTGACCCACCCGCACGATACACCAACCTGTTTTGGGCGGTCAGTGCACATCTGCCCGCCCAAAAACTTCGCACGAGAGAACCCAATCGGAAAAAGAATCAGTGTGGGAACCTCCTGACCGGACCAACTGCGACCCGCTGAACGCCGGAGCCTGCTCACCGTCGGGGCTGCGGTGACCGGACTGCATCTCCTCGGTTGGGGTGCGCTGCTGGGGCTGGTCCTGCCCGCACAGGACCAGCACGGCGGCAACACCGCGGCACTACTGGCCCTCGCGATCAGTGCCTACGCGCTGGGCATCCGGCATGCCTTCGATCCGGACCATATCGCCGCGATCGACAACGCCACCAGAAAACTGCTCGCCGAGGGCCGCCCGACGGCCTCCACAGGGTTCTGGTTCGCGTTGGGTCATTCCAGCGTCGTGATGATCTCCGTGCTGATGCTCGCATTGGGGCTGGAGACCTTTGCCGCCGGTCTGTCCGATGAACAATCCGGCCTACGCTCCGCCGCAGGAATCTGGGGGGCAACCATCTCGGGCCTGTTCCTCCTTGCTGTCGGAGCCCTGAGTCTGCCATCGCTGCTGAACCTCCAACGGATCCGTCGCACCCTGCACACCAGCCCCCTCAACGATGCCGACCTTCAGCACCACCTCGATCACCGCGGTGTCCTCCACCGGTTACTCCAGCCCTTGTCCCGGCTCGTCGACCGGCCCGCAAGAATGTATCCGATCGGGATCCTTTTCGGGCTCGGACTGGACACCGCAGCATCCATCAGCATCTTCGTCCTCACCGGGTCCCTCGCCCCAGGCCTGCCCTGGTACTCGGTGATGGTCCTACCCATCCTCTTCACCGCAGGAATGACACTCTTCGACAGCGCCGACGGCATCATGATGAGCCGTATCTACCACTGGGCGTCCGCCGACCCCGAAGGAAAGTGATCTACAACCTCGTCGTCACCGCAGTGTCCGTCAGCGTCGCCTTCCTCATCGGAGGAACAGGCCTGCTCACCGTACTGGCCGAAATCGCAGGAAATCCCACCGGATTACTTCACGCCATCACCAACACCAACTTCCTTGGCGTGGCCCTCATCCTGTTCTTCACCCTCACTTTCTTCACGGCCCTGCTGGAAAAAAGAATCATCAGAGCCCGACAAAGACCTTTCGAGCCTAACCAATCAGCTGCGACCCTTTGAGGAGGAACCAAGAACTAACAGTGATGACCAGGGGCGAACCATACAGGACCCACTGGGTACCAACGGAAACACCACCCAGCCCCAGTCCACGATGGTACCTCCGCGCGGAACAGAGGATGGCTGTGACAGGTTTGGCGGCGGCTGTTGTAGAACCCCTCGATGTAGCGGATGACATCCTTTTTGGCTTAGGCTTTGGTGGCATAAACGGTCCGGTAGACACTCTCGTTCTTCAGTGCTCTCGGCCAGAATGAAAGTCCTAGCACACTCCGGTGCGGACCATCGCGGAACGCATGGCCAGGCCGGTCACTAAGGCCCTAAAACCGGCCGAGGTATAGACGCTGCCCCACCCCGTAGGCCTTGGCGACCTCCACGACGGGCTTGGACGTATCGATAACTTCCGGGCCAGTTTGTCCTTGAACTCCTGGCTAAACCGGCGACGCGATGCAGACATACTGCAGATCTCACTATAAGTAGAAACCCCAGTTTAAGAGGTCCCACCGTCCGAAATCCCTAATACGAAAATAAAGGTGACTACGCTGCGGTGGGCGGGATGAGGGTGACGTCGTAGCCGAGGTTCTTGAGTTGTCGGATGGCGTTGTTCCTGGTCTTGGCGGGGTCGAGTCGGGTGAAGTGGTCCGTCCCGGGGTCGTTGTAGCATTCACCGTTCGCGAGCATGTTCCAAACCGCGGTGAGAATTGAATGTTCGAGTGCGACGAGGGCTTTAGGTTTCCCGCGGCGTGCCGTTA
>NZ_KI915001.1:23515-28045 GCF_000520595.1 Arthrobacter sp. H5 | reverse complement strand
CACCTCCTCCCACATCCCGGGAGCCGTAAATATCCCCCTGCACGAACTGCTCACCCGCATGGAAGAGATCCCTGCGGGCAAGCTCTGGATCCACTGCGGATCGGGCTACCGCTCCGGCGTCGGCGCCAGCCTGCTGCAACGCGCCGACAAGGACGTCGTCCACATCGACGCCATGTTCGGCCAAGCCGGAAAAGCAAGCGTCCCGCTGGAATCCTGATCCACCCGCACGATACACCAACCTGTTTTGGGCGGTCAGTGCACATCTGCCTGTACCAGCCCCTATCGGTACAGAGACCGTGTAAGGAACCACCAGGGAACCTCCTGACCGGACCAACTGCGACCCGCTGAACGCCGGAGCCTGCTCACCGTCGGGGCTGCGGTGACCGGACTACATCTCCTCGCCCTTCCGGGATCAGGTGCTGAACCGTAGCCGACAACTGGACGACCTCGGAGCGATCCACTGAATGGATCTCATCGACAGTGATCAGCAAGCCGGTGCCGTGCTCACGAAGAATCGTGGTCAGTTCCGTCATTTGTCCCCGCAGATCGACCTGGGAAGCTGGGGTCATCTCCCGCGCAACGGCGAACGAAGCTACCTGCACGGCAGTGATATGCCACTTGGACGTCCCTTTGCCCAGTTCGCGAAGGTGCACCTCGACGCCGTGTTTGAGGCGCTCAAGCAGGCCCGGTGTGGCGGTGTCGGAGATTGGCGCCCACCCATGTTCGAGCGCCACTCTCTCCGCGCGGTGAAGCAGGGCGGTCCTGCCTATCCCGCGCGGCCCGGAGATGATGCTCAGCAGACCGGGTGCGCCGGCGCCATCTTCGAGCCCCTCGACAAAGAGATCCAGCGCTTCCTCACGCCCAATGAGATGCGGCGGCTCTGCGCTGGCTTCGGCTTGAAGGGGTTCGCCACGGTAACCTTTTTCTTGTTTAGATTCTTTAGACATTTTTGATTCTATGGCAAACCGCCCAGGCTGCCGTTGCGGCGGGTAAAACCTGTGAGTTGCAGCGGTAAGTGGCGTGGTTACCCAGCGCTTTGTGGCCAGCCAGTAGTCCCGCAAGCCCAACTTCTTACGGGACTACTGAAGGACCCATCGATCGACACTGACACTCAACGGATACTGGGCGGACGGCCAATCTTCTTCTGGCAGTGTCCTTAGCACTCACCGACCTCGCTCTGGGTGAAGCGATGCGAGTGAGACGGCTCAACACGAGTAGTGCCGCAGCGCTGGTCTCGGTGTTTGCGGATCCGGGGCTGAGCGTGAGCAAACTCGGTAGACTGGTGGGTCTGAGCCAGCAGGCCAGGGCCAGCGCATCTGCCAGCTCTGCGATCGAGAGAGCTGTGCGCGCTCGGCCCCATACCCGGGTGGACTTTTTGCCGCTCAAGGCTAGTGCGAGACCGATCATGGCGATGCCTAGGAGCAAGGGCAGCCATTTATCAGCGCCGTTGAGCGGAACGAAGTTGGCGGCGGACTCGTGGTCGATGATCAGTCCGGCATGCCATACAACTCTAGATAGGCATCGCAGCGCGCACGTTGTCCGTTACGGCCTTGCTGCCGGGGCCTTCCGAGGCCACCCGTCCGGAGGCAAGCACATAGAAATGATCAGCCGCCTCCCAATGCAAAGCCGATGTGCTGCTCCACCAGAAGCACCTGTAAGTTGCCGCCAGCCGAGAGATCAAGGATGGTGCGTTCAATCTCAGCGACCACTGACGCCTGGATACCCTCCGTCGGTTCGTCAAGGATCAGCAGCCGCGGCTCCGTCATAAGTGCCCTGGCGATAGCGAGCTGCTGGCGCTGGCCTCCGGACAGCAGGACGCCGGACTGCTGCAGAAATTTGGCATCAATCCTCAAGACCTCCTGGGCACATTGGGGAGGCCTCGGGCTCTAGTCATCACGCATCGGAAACCTCGCCGTAACGGCCGCGGTCAAGAATGGGGAAGTTACTTCGTTCGTTATCGGCTCAGTGAGGTTTCCATGCCACAAATCGTTCTCATCAGGGTTCTGTCCACAAACGATCCACGCCTGTTGAACGCTCACGTTCAGGTTGTGCGTGAGGCATTCGGGCTGGATGTCGTGTCATATGCAGTGCCCGATCAGCCGGAGGGTGTTCACGATGCGGATAGTTTCCGCTCCGCGGCATCCAAGGTGTCAGCACTGGTGCTGTCTCTTGGCGGCGACGTTGACGGCATACTCATCAGTTGCTCATCCGATCCCGGGGCGGGAGAAGCGCGCGCCTTGGTGAACATCCCCGTGGTGGGTGCAGGCTCCGCGGGCGCCGGTACTGCCCTTGCGCTCGGTTCGCGGGTAGGAGTTCTCGCCCTGCACTCCGGAACGCCCGCAGCGGTCAACCGTGTGCTTGGCGATGCTTTGCGCACGGTCGAGTCACCGGAAGGCGTGCACAAGACCACCGAACTGCTGACCCCCAGCGGAGTCCATGAGACCTACCGTGCCGCGGAACGCCTGATCGATGCAGGCGCCGATGTGATACTCCAGGCCTGCACAGGACTCACCAGCATGGGCGTGGCAGAGCAGCTTCGTCGCAGGTTCCGGGTGCCGGTAATCGACGCCGTCCTTGCCGCAGCTGCCGTGTTGGCCGTTGAGGTCAGAGCCATCGACAACGCCCGGTTACTTCAGTCGGCGCGCTGATCCAGCCCGGCCGTCCGTTCGGCGGTAAGCTCTTTTCACCGCACCGGCAAAACCCGGCGGTGCTGGACCCACGGAAGGCGTGTTCCATGGCAACTGCATCATCCCCACCGAAGGAAGAAGCGTCCCTGCTGAAGGTCCTGGGCAACTGGGATGCTTTGGCCCTGGGCTTCGGCGCCATGATCGGTTTCGGCTGGGTGGTGCTGACCGGCGGCTGGATTTCCTCGGCGGGCACCATGGGCGCGGTCCTCGCGATGCTTACCGGCGGCGTCATCATGGGCGTGGTGGGACTGGCCTACGCCGAGCTGACCGCTGCAATGCCAAAAGCCGGCGGTGAGCATAACTTCCTGCTGCGCGGCATGGGACCGAGGTGGTCCTTCATCGGCTCCTGGGCCATTACCGGGGGCTACGTCACGATCGTGGCTTTCGAAGCCGTTGCGCTTCCCCGTACTGCGCTCTATTTATTTCCCGATTTGAACCAGGTCCCGTTGTGGGAAGTCGCCGGCAGCCAGGTGCACCTCACGTGGGCCCTGGTGGGCGCGGTGGCCGCCGTCGTCATCACCGGAATTAACATCCTCGGGGTGAAACTGGCCGGAGTAGCCCAGACATTTGTTGTCCTCCTCCTGCTGATCATTGGGCTCATGCTGGTGTTCGGTTCGTTTACCGGGGGTTCGGCGGAGAATATGGAGCCGTTCTTCACTGGAGGCATGGGCGGTTTCTTCGCCGTACTGGTGGTGGTCCCCTTCCTGTTTGTGGGATTCGACGTGATACCCCAGTCGGCGGAAGAAGTGAAAATTCCGGCGCGCCAGATCGGCAGGCTCGTGGTGGTGGCAGTGGTGCTTGCGACCATCTGGTACGTCATGACCATCCTGACCACCGGGTCGGCATTACCGGCCGGGGATCTGGCCCAGGCCGATATCGCTACGGCCGATGCCATGGGCGCACTGTTCGGCAGTGACATCATGGCGAAAGTGCTGATTGCCGGCGGCATTGCCGGGATCCTGACCTCGTGGAACTCCCTGCTGCTGGGAGCCTCCCGCCTGATGTACTCCATGGCCCGTTCCGGAATGCTGCCACGCTGGTTTGGCACACTGCACCCGAAATACCGCACGCCGTCAAACGCGCTGTTGTTCATCGGCGCGTTATCCTTCATTGCTCCATTCTTCGGCGAAGCGATGCTGGTGTGGCTCGTGGATTCCGGTGCTCCAAGCATTGTCATCGCCTACATCCTGGTATCCGTTGTTTTTGTGATTCTCCGCCGCATGGAACCACAGATGGACCGGCCGCTCAGGGTTGGCGGCGCCGGGAACGGCGGCATAATCATCGGTGTGGCCGCCGCGGTGCTGTGTACCGGGCTGCTCAGCCTGTATCTGCCGGGCATGCCTGCCGCGCTGACCCCACCGCCATGGATTCTCTTTGGGCTGTGGTGGTTGCTTGGCGCATACTTCCTGCTTCGGATACCCACCGGAATACAACCGGGCGAGGACGCCGAGCACCGGTTGCTTTCCGCCCTGAAAAACCGCTGATAAAGAGCCAGGAAGGCCGCTGTGCGTCCAATAGCAGAGAACTGTTACCAGTTGGAGGGGTCCAAAGGGGCCAACGGCTACCTGCTGCACGGAAGCGGCCACACCGCCGTCGTCGATCCCGGAATGAACAGCGGTTACGCTGCGGTGCTGGAAGAACTGGGGTGCGCTGAGCCCGCCGTTGGCACAGTCACTGACATCCTGCTCACCCATTACGACACTGACCACTCCCAGGTGGTGAAGCGGCTGCAGCAGACCCTCAATGCTCGGGTTTGGCTCGGCGCGGCTGACGCGGCCATTCTCCGCGGCGACGTCCCACCGCCAACGCGCGTGCGCCGGCTGCTCAAGCGGCTTGCTCCCGC
>NZ_KI915001.1:18507-23415 GCF_000520595.1 Arthrobacter sp. H5 | reverse complement strand
CCTATCCAGCCGATGTAACAGAGTTCGACGGCGGGCAGGAGGTTTTTGACGGCCTCACTGCCTTTCCCACGCCGGGCCATACACCCGGTCATGTCGCCTACCAGTGGGGCGCCGTCCTGTTCAGCGGCGACTCCGTGGTGGTGCGGAAGAACGGCGACATCGGCCGCTTCTACCGTCCGCTGAACAGTGACAACGTCCTGGCGGAGAAGACCACGGACCTCCTTCGCGGCCGGATTGCCGGCGGTTCCATCCGGTGGATCTGCCCCGGACACAATCCACCATGTAAGGTCCGCCGGTAAGGCCACCCTTTCCCGGGACGGCGCCGCGCGCCCACCCGTTAGGCTCTTGACATGCGTACGTTCCGCCGACTCCGCCTGATGTCTTTCACCAAGTCCCTGATGATCCGCGGAGCCTTGGCTTTCGCCGCCGTGCAGGCCACGGTCATTGCAGTCATCGTGATCATCGACGGCATCCAGAAGAAACGACGCAGCAGACGTCCGGGCTTCCCCCATCCCGGGATCTTCGAAGGCGAAGTGGCCGGTTCCAGGACCACCGTCTATACCTACGGGCACGATCTTTACGAGGCGATGATCGCTGCGATCGACGGCGCCCAGCACCGGATCATGCTGGAGACGTACATCTGGAAGGGCGACGCCATCGGCAAACGGTTCAAGGATGCCCTCAATGCCGCGGCCGAGCGCGGTGTGAAGGTTCATGTGATCTATGACGGCTTTGCCAACCTGGTGGTGCCCTTCACGTTCTACCGCTTTCACCCGCACGTGCAGGTCTTCCGCTTCCCCGTTATCCGCCCCTCCATTGTGTTCACCAACATCCGCGGCACCGGATTTGACCACCGCAAGATCATGATCGTGGATGACCGCATCGGCTTTGTGGGCGGCTACAACATCGGCTCGCTCTACGCATCGAAGTGGCGTGATACGCACCTGTCGGTTGAAGGGAAATCCGTCTGGGAACTGCGGCAGGCTTTCGTGGCGTTTTGGAATTCCCGTGCGGTTGGCCGCCGCGAACAACTGCCGGAGACCAGCGCAGACTTTTGGGAGCCACGCCTGCGCGCGGTCAACAACATCCCGGCCAACCTGGTCTTTCCCATCAGGGGCGTGTATCTGGACGCGATCAACCGCGCAAAGAGCCACATCTACATGACCACCGCCTACTTCATCCCGGACCAGCAGATCCTTGAGGCACTGCTGCGCGCCAGTAAACGCGGCGTCGACGTCCGCGTGATCCTGCCCGAAGATTCCAACCATGTGGTCTCGGACTGGCTGTCCCGCGGGTTCTACACTGCGCTCCTGGGTGACGGCGTCAAAGTGCTCCTCTACCAGAACGCCATGATCCACGCGAAGACCGCCACCGTGGACGGCGAGTGGTCAACTGTGGGAACCGCAAACATCGACCGTTTGAGCCTCACCGGCAACTACGAGATCAACCTCGAAATCTTCGACCCTGAACTCGCCGCCACCATGGAGCGGATCTTTGAGATCGACAGCAGCAACAGCCGCACCCTGACCCTGGACGAGTGGGAGGGCCGGCACATCGTTGCGCGGGTCAGCGAAGCAATTCTGGCTCCCCTGCGTCCATTCCTGTAGTCCAGTCTCAGTAAGGTGGAAGACGCGCCGTCCACGGCGGCGCCGACAATACAGCTGACAACGAAGTCAATCCAAAGGACGCACTCATGCCCACTGCACAGCCCAAACCGAAGACGTCTGCGGTTTCCGCCGCCATGCGGCCCATCAATAACGTGGTGGAACGCTATATCCCCAGCGCCCTGGTGTTCGCCGTGGTCCTCAGCCTGGTGGTGGCCATCGCGGCGCTCATCTTCACCGACGCGGGGCCTGTGGATGTTCTCAATGGCTGGGGAGACGGGCTGGCCGGGCTGCTCGCCTTCATGACGCAGATGGCACTGATTCTGCTGCTGGGCCATGCGCTCGCGCACACGGGTCCTGTCCGCAAACTGCTTGCCCGTCTGGGCGGTATCCCGCGCACCCCGGTCCAGGCGTACGTATCTGTTTTCCTGATTGCCGCCATCGCTTCGCTGATCACCTGGGGACTCGGGCTGGTGGTCGGCGGCCTGCTAGCCAAGGAAGTGGCGGCGCAGGCCCGCGAAAAAGGAATGGCGCTCCACTTCCCCATGCTGGTGGCGTCAGGTTTCTCCGGATTTGTTGTCTGGCACATGGGCTATTCGGGCTCCGGGCCGCTGACTGCCGCCACTGAAGGCTCCTTCATCGCCGAGCAGCTGGGAGGCACGATTCCCATCAGTGAAACCACCTTCTCGTGGTGGAACATCACGGCAGCCATTGTCACAATCATCCTGGTGGGCGCAGCCTTGGGCTTCATCTCACCCCGTTCCGGCGACAAGATTTCCGAGCTGCAGGTCGATGCCCGGCGCACCGACGACGTCGACATTGACGACGACGTTGTCACCCCTGCCGACCGCGTCGACGCCAGCCGCATCCTCACCGCCCTGGTGGGCCTGGCACTCGTGGCCTATCTGGTGGTCCACTATGTGCAGGGCGGAACCGCAACACTCGACATAGTGAATTGGACTTTCCTTGCGCTGCTCTTCCTACTGGTCCGCAGCCCGTTTGAGCTGATCGCCCTGGTGAAGAACGCTGCGTCCAATGTGGGCGAAATCCTGCTGCAGTTCCCGCTGTACGCCGGAATCATGGGCATGATGACGACGACGGGCCTCATCAACGTGGTGTCGGACGGCATCGTGGGGATCGCCAACCCCACCACGTTCGGGCTGCTCGCGTTGCTTTCGGCCGGTCTGGTGAACTTCTTTGTTCCCTCCGGCGGCGGCCAGTTCGCTGTACAGGCACCCATCATGCTCGACGCCGCCGAGCGTCTGGGTGTGGATCCCTCGATTGCGATCATGGCGGTGTCCTACGGCGACCAGTGGACCAATATGATCCAGCCGTTCTGGGCATTGCCGCTGCTGGCCATAGCAGGGCTGAAGATGCGGGACATCCTCGGCTACACCATGGTCACACTGATTGTCTCCGGCGTAGTCTTCGCAGGCATCCTGCTGATCGTGGGCGCGGGTTAGGAACCGGCAACGCGTTACTCCGTGGCGGCGGAGAACCGGTCCAGGTACCCCTCGCGCGACTGGTGAACGTGCGAGGCCATCAGAGCCTCCGCCTCGGCGGCGTTGCCGGCATCGATTGCCGCCATGATGCTGCGGTGCTCTCGCCAGGACTGTTTGCCGCGGGTGTTCACATCCGTTGCGTAGAGCCACTCGATCTTGCCGGAAATCTGCCTGAGCAGCGCCGTCAGGGAGGCGCTGCCGCTCAGGTCGGCCACCCCCAGATGGAAACGGATGTTCAGTTCGGGCAACAGGTCCAGGCGGTCCTGCGCGATGACGCGGTCGCCGTCGTCGAGCACGGCCGCCAGCACCCTGCGAGCCTTCCACCACTCGGCACTAGGCGCACCCGCCGCGAATTGCGCGGCAGCACGTTTGGCCGCCCGGCGTGCGGTGGCTGCTTCCAATGCCTCACGGACAAAGAACAGGTCATCAGCATCGTCCACGGGAATTTTGGACACCGTTGAGCCGGCGTACGGCTTGGACTCCACAAAGCCCTCCGCTTCCAGGGTTCGCAATGCCTCGCGGACCGGTACCCGGGATATCCCGTACTTCGCGGCCAGTGCGGCCTCTGTCACCCTGGTTCCGGGCGGAAGCGTGCCAAAGATAATGTCACGGCGGATCTCGTCCTGGACACGCTGTTTGGGCGCCGGCTCGCGTGGCCCGTCCGGCGATTCAGGTGAAGAAGGCTCAGGCTGCAAAGGCTGCACCGGGGATCGCTCCAAGTAGCTCCTTGGTGTAGTCGGCGTCCGGGTTGAGGAACACCTTGTCCACGCTGCCCTCCTCGACCACCGAACCGGATTTCATCACCAGCACGTTGTGGGCAATCTGGCGCACCACCGCGAGGTCGTGAGTGATAAACAGGTAGGTCAGCCCCAGCCTATCCTGCAGCTCAGACAGCAGGTTCAGGATCTGGTCCTGCACCAGCACATCCAGGGCGGAGACCGCCTCGTCGCAGATCAGCAACTCCGGCTCCAGTGCCAGTGCCCGGGCAATGGCCACACGTTGCCGCTGGCCGCCCGAGAGCTCGTTGGGCCGCCGCTGAGCGAGGCTGTGCGGCAGTGCCACCTTCTCCAGCAGTTCGGCCACCTTGTTCCGCCGGCTCTGCTTGTCCCCCACCTTGAAAATCCGCAGCGGCTCGTCAATCAGGCGTTCGATGCTGTAGGTGGGATCCAATGATCCGTACGGGTCCTGGAACACGGGCTGCACCATTCGCCGTAGTGCACGGCGGTCCTGTCCGCGGGTCTGCGTGATACTGCGGCCTTTGATGAGGGCCTCACCGCCGGTGGGAGTCTCCAGCCCAAGGATGATCCGGGCAACCGTGGTCTTGCCGGAGCCCGACTCGCCCACCACCGCCGTCGTTGTCCCCTGCTGGACACTAAACGAAATGTTGTCCACCGCACGGACGGTTCCGCCGCGCTGGCCACGCAGCTTGAACTCCTTGCAGAGGTCCTTCACCACAAGGATTGGTTCGGGGCCGGCGGGGGAACTGACTTCCGACCCAGGCAACTGCCTCTCCAAAGCCGCAGCCACGGACGGCGCGGCGGCAACCAGTTGCCGGGTGTAGTCTTCCTGCGGGTCGAGCAGGATCTCGCGGGGCGTGCCGACTTCAACAATCCGGCCCTCCGACATGACAATAATCCTGTCCGTGCGGTCCGCGGCCAGCCCCAGGTCATGGGTGACAAACAACAGGGACGTCCCCCGGGCGTCCACCAGGGTCTGGAGGTGGTTCAGGATCTGGCGTTGCACAGTCACATCAAGGGCCGACGTCGGCTCGTCAGCGATCAGAAGGTCCGGCTCCCCCGCCA
>NZ_KI915001.1:13841-18407 GCF_000520595.1 Arthrobacter sp. H5 | reverse complement strand
TCAGAAGGTCCGGCTCCCCCGCCAGCGAAATGGCAATCAGGACGCGTTGGCGCATACCCCCGGAGAATTCGTGCGGGTACTGTCCGTACCGCCGGTCGGCGTCGGGGATGCCTGCCTCGGTCATGAGCGCGACGGCGCGGCGGCGGATCTCCGCGCTGCCCTTCACTCCATTGCTCATCAAGGCATCCGCAATCTGCGCGCCCACCTTCATCGAGGGGTTGAGGTTGGACATCGGGTCCTGTGGAACCAGGCCAACGCGCTTGCCCCGGATGGTCCGCATGGCGGCTTCCGACGCAGTGGCGAGTTCTTCTCCGGCCAGGTTGATGGATCCGTGGGTGATCCGTCCGTTCCCGGGCAGCAGCCGAAGAATGGCTCCGATGGTGGTCGACTTTCCTGAGCCGGACTGGCCCACGATGGCCACCCGTTCGCCCTCTTTCAGGTCGAAGCTGACGTCGTGGAGTACCGCGGTGGTCCCAAAGGTCACCTCAAGGTTCCTTACGGTAAGAATGTTGTTAGCGTCCTGCTGCATAGCCCTGCGCTCCTCGGGGATTGGCGGCGGCCTTGAGCACGCCGGTTGCGGGATCGCTGACCACGGCGGAGAGTCGGCCCAGCGACCAGTCGCCCGCGCGGGTAACAATATGTCCGCGGCGTTCCAGGTCTGAGATGACATCCTCACCGAGCCGGTCCTCGACGACGGCGCCGCCCGGTTCCCAGGTGCGGGGCCAGAAGGAGCCAGGTATCGACGTCGTATGCAGTGATGGGGCGTCGATCGCCTGCTGCGGTGAGTAGCCGCCCACGATGGTGCGCAGGATGTAGAGCAGCTGCCACTGGTCCTGCTGGTCGCCGCCGGGCGAACCCAGTGCCACCACCGGCACGCCATCCTTGAGGATCAGCGTGGGAGTGAGAGTGGTACGGGGGCGCTTGCCGGGACGCAGCGTGGAGGGCGCACCGTCTTCCAGCCAGGTCATCTGCAGCCGGGAACCGAGGCAGAAACCCAGCTCCGGGATGGTGGGCGAGGACTGCAGCCACCCGCCGGACGGTGTGGCCGAGACCATGTTGCCCCACTGGTCCACGACGTCGATATGGCAGGTATCGCCCCGGGTCTCGCCGCTGGACGCGACAGTTGGTTCCCCGGGCTGCGCACCCGTTGGCTTGGCCACAGTGGGTTCGCCGACGCCTGCAAAAGCCTGCCCCTGTGAGGCCGGCGGCGTGTACTCGGTGCGCAGCGGCGGTGTGAACGGCGAGTGTCCGGGGACGCTGCCGGGCCGGAATTCCGCGGAGGCCTTCTCGGTAATGAGCGCACGCCGCTGGGCGGAGTACTCCGCAGAGAGCAGGTATTCCATGGGCACCGAAGCGTCGCCGTAGTACGCCTCGCGGTCCGCAATCGCCAGCTTCTGCGCCTCAAGGATGGTGTGGGCGCCAAGGGCCGTTGACGGATCAAGCTGCTGGTCCGGCAATCCGTCCAGTATGGCAAGGGTCTGCAGGAGGGCGGGTCCCTGTCCCCACGGGCCGGTCTTGGCGATGGTGTAGCCGCGGAAGGTGAAGGTGGTGGCTTCTTCGTAGCCCGCCTGGAAGCCGGCAAAATCCTCGCGGCTCATCACGCCTGCATGGTCGGTGCCCGAGGAATGCCGGTGCGGTGCCTGGATGAAGTCGACGGCGGCCTGGGCTACAAATCCCTCCCGCCATTCCAGCCGGGCTGCGTCGATGCGGGCCTCGCGGGTTTCAGCAGCGGCGCCGGCGTCGACCAGGCGGTCGAGGACCGAAGCGTAGGCCTCATTCTTCACGATCTCCCCTTCACCAGGGATGCGGCCCTCAGGCATCCACCGCGCAGCGGACGTGGGCCAGTGCTCGGTGAACAGTTCGGCGACGGCCGCAATTGTCCTGCCCACGCGTTCAAGAACGGGGTGGCCGTTGCGTGCATAACCGATGGTGAAAGCCAGCACATCCGCCAGTTCCCAGGTGCCATGGTCACGCAGGAGCAACAGCCAGGCGTCGACGGCGGCGGGTACGGCTGCGGCGAGCGCGCCGGCGCCCGGGACCAGTTCCAGGCCCTCGCCAAGGTAATGCTCGCGGGTTGCTGCTGCCGGCGCCGGGCCCTGGCCCATGAGCACCACGGGTTCGGACGGATTCACCGCGGTGGCAAAGACACCGGTCATGTCGCCGCCCGGACCGTTGAGGTGCGGCTCAACCACGTGGAGCACAAAGGCGCCGGCTACTGCGGCGTCAAACGCGTTGCCGCCGCGTTCCAGCACAGCCTGCGCTGACGCCGTCGCGAGCCAGTGGGTTGAGGCGGACATGCCGAACGTGCCCTGAAGCGTTGGGCGGGTGACAAAGGAATCGGGGGGTGTGTAGGTCACGTGAAATCTACTTTCGGCTGGTGTTGGTGGGATCCAGGGCATCGCGCAGAGCGTCTCCAAACAGGTTAAACGCCAGACAGATCACGGCGATGCCTATTCCGGGGAAGATTGCCGCCGTGGGCGAGCGGAAAATGTACTGCTGGGCGTCGGAGAGCATGATGCCCAGGCTGGGTGTGGGCGGCTGGATGCCAAGGCCCAAGAAGGACAACAGGGCTTCGCCAATCACGGCAACGGGCATGATCACTGTTGCCTGGACGATGATTGCAGAGGTGGCATTGGGCAGGATGTGCTGGGCCATGATCCTCAGGCCGGAGGCGTCCATGGTCTTGGCGCCCAGCACAAAGTCGCTTTCCTTGATCCGCAGGGTTTCGCCGCGGACCACTCGGATCATGGTGGGAATCTGGGCGATGCCGAGCGCCACCGCTGCGTTGCCGAGGCTCGGTCCACTGATGGCGGCGAGCCCCACGGCGATGATCAGGAACGGGAAGGCCAGGGTGACGTCCGTGAGCCGGGAGATTACGGCGTCGAACCCTTTCCAATAGCCGGCCAGCAGGCCAAGGGGCGTGCCGATCAGCACCGCAAGCAGCACTGACAGCACACCGACCTGCAGCGACGCCTGGATGCCGAAGAGCATGCGCGAGAAGATGTCGCGGCCAAGGTCATCGGTGCCGAGAAGGAACCCGACGGTACCTGGCTGCTGGAACGGGGTGTCGAAGTGCACTTCAGTGGGATCGTACGGCGCGATGATGGGCGCCAGGACAGCGGCGAGGACGACGACGGCCAGCAGAATCCCGCCAGTGAGGCCCAGCGGGTTGGTGCGCAGCGAGCGCCAAACTCTTCCCTTGCCGCTGCCGAGCCCCGGTGCTCCCAGCGTGCGGGAGGTGGTGACTGTTTCGGTCATGGCCATTAGTTGCTTCCTCCGACTCGGATTTTCGGGTTGACCACGGAGTACAGGATGTCCACGGCCAGGTTGATCACGATGTAGCTCAGGGTGATGATGAGCACCACGGCCTGGATCACCGGGTAGTCACGGGTGAAGACGGCGTCCAGGGTGAGTTTCCCGAAGCCGGGCAGCGCAAAGATCCGCTCGGTGACCACTGCGCCGGAAATCAGTCCGCCGAGCTGCAGGCCCACAATGGTGACCACCACAATGAGCGAGTTACGCAGCCCGTACCGCACCAGCACCCGGCTGCGTCCCAGCCCCTTGGCACGTGCCGTACGGACGTAGTCGGTGTTCATGGTTTCGATCATTGAGGCGCGGGTCTGGCGCATGATTACTGCAGCCAGGCCGGTTCCGAGGATGACCGCGGGCAGCGTGAGGTAGTAGATGCCGCGCAGTGGTTCGCTCACCATATCCACGTAACCGGAGGCCGGAAACCAGCCCAGGGTCACGGCCAGGTACAGAATCGCGAGGATGCCCAGCCAAAAGTTGGGCACGGAGAGCCCCACCAGCGCAAAGCCGTTGGCGAACCATTCGGGCCAGCGGCCGCGGTAGCGTTCGGCGATCACACCGAACAGGATGCCGACGACGACGGCCACCACAATCGCGTACGCAGAGAGCCACAGGGTGACGGGCAGGGTGGTGGCGATCAGGTCCACCACCGGGGTGCCGGTGCGGGTTGATTCGCCGAAGTCCCCCCGGGAAATGTTGCCCACAAATGTGAAGTACTGGGTGAGCAGCGGCTGATCCAGCCCCAGGTCGGCGCGGATGGCGGCAAGCTGTTCCGGAGAGGCTTCTTCGCCGGCCATCGCGAGGGCCGGATCGCCAGGCAGTTGCCGGACGCCGATGAACACCACTATCGAGGCGAGGATCAGGGTAACAGCGGACTGCCACAGCCGGGTCAACAGGTAACGGGTCATGGGTCAGTCCTTTTCTACAAATGCTGCGTTGCTCAGGTGGACCACGCCGTCCGCGTAGGTCTCGATACCCGCCACATTGGTGGTGTAGGCGGTGAGGCTTCGCTGCCGGTACAGGTAGATGAGTGGGTTGTCCTCCTGTACCTGCGCCACCGCCTGGCCGTAGAGTTCGGCGCGTTCGCCGTCGTCGTTGGTTTGTGCCGCGCTTTTGAGCGTGTCATCGACCTCCGGGTTGCTGTAGCCGGAGTAGTTGTTGCCGCCTCCAGTGGAGAGGAAGTTGAACATGTTGCCGTGCGGGTCCACGCGGCCGGACCAGCCGAGCTGAAGCATCTCGAAATCGCCGCGGGACTGG
>NZ_KI915001.1:7845-13741 GCF_000520595.1 Arthrobacter sp. H5 | reverse complement strand
ACCAGCCGAGCTGAAGCATCTCGAAATCGCCGCGGGACTGGACGTCCAGGAGGGTGGAGTATTCCACCGGCAGGATAGTGAGGTTGAACCCGCCGTCGGCCACCGCTGCCTGCAACGCCTGCGCAAACCGGAGGGTGTCCGGGGTGTTGCTGACCTGCATTTCAATGGCGTACGGGGTTTCAATGCCGGCGTCCTCCAGCAGCTGTTTGGCTCCCTCGGGATCAAACGGCGGGCAGGCCTCGCTCAGTTCCGACGTGAACGGGCTCGACGGCGCCACCGGCGAGCAGGCGGGCTCAAACCAGTTGTTGAACACGGTATTGACCAGCGCTTCACGGTCAATGGACATGGACAGGGCCTCGCGGACGGCTGATTCCTGGGCAAGCGGTGTGCCGATGTCACCCACCGGCTCCCCCACGCCGTCGGTGTTGCCGACATTGATGGTGAGGCCCTGATAGCCCAGGGATCCAACCTGCAGCACCCCGACCCCGTCCTCCTGCATCAGGGCGTCCACGTCTTGGGGAGAAATGGTGTCAGCCACCTGGACATCGCCGGAGCGCAGGTTCGCCGCGCGGATGTTGGAGTCGGTGATGATCCGGTAGGTGATGGAGTCCAGGTGGACGTTGTCGGCGTCGTAATAGAGCGGGTCCCGCTCCACCGAGATGGAGGTCTGCGGCACCCGTTCCACAAACTTGAAGGGCCCCACGCAGACGGGATTGTCGCCGAAGTCTTCGCCGGTTTTCTCGAGTTCTGCTGGTGAGAGCATCATCCCCGCCCGGTCCGCGAGCGCTGCGGTGAGCGGCGCAAACGGCGTTTCGTAGGTGATCTGCACGTGGGTGTTGTCGATGGCCTCGATGCTGCTGATGGGCCCGAGTTCGCTTGCACGGGACGATTCTTCGAGGGTGAGGTGGCGGTCCAGCGTGGTGCGGACTGCCTCGGCGTTGAACTCTGTGCCGTCGGCAAAAACGGCGTCGTCGCGGACTTCGATGGTGACGGTCAGCCCGTCCTCCGAGACGTCGGGCAATTCGGTGGCGAGTTGCGGCACCAGCTGACCGTCCGCGTCGATGTCATACAGCTTCTGGCACATGGTCTGCATGACGTAGCGCGTGTAGAGGGAGGATGAGGTGGTGGGATCCAGCCGGTCCGGCTCGGCGGAGAGTGCCATCACCAGGTCGCCGCCTTCCACGATGGTCTTGTCATCGAGCGCAACCGACGTGACGTCTTCGCGCTCGGGCGCCACTTCAAGCACCTGGATGGGTTGGCAGGCGGAGGCCGAGATAACGACGGCGGCTCCAACTGCAGCGGTGAGGAGCATCCGAGTGCCGGATTGGCTATGTGGGGGGAAGAACATGTAAATCCTCTGGTCGAGTCACAGCTCTGTGCGTCGGCGGATTGCTTCACTCGATGTGAGATTGAATACAATCACTTGTACGAGACTAAGCTTCGTATACATTCATTACAAGCTTGTTACCGAAGGAAACTTATCTAATGCGACGATCCCGGGTGTCAACACACCGGCTTCAGCTTGCGCTCATGCTTACCCTGACGTTCTCCACCGGGGTGATTGACGCCGTCGGGTATCTGGGCCTGGACCGCGTCTTCACGGGCAATATGACCGGAAACGTGGTATTGCTGGGCATGGCCGTGGCCGGCGGCAACGACCTCCCGGTGCTCCGCCCCGCACTGGCGCTGGTCTTCTTCATGGTCGGCGCTGCACTGGCCGGACGCCTTTTGCGGAGAGGGCCCGAAGGATGGTCGGGGCGAACCTCGCTCGCGCTGCTGCTGGTGGCGCTGGGCACTGCCGCATTGGCAGTGGTGGTGGGACTGGTGGACGTGAACAATGACGAGGTGTTGGGGAGTGTTGTCACCTCCGGCCTGGCCACGGTGATGGGAGTGCAGGCAGCCACCGCGAAACGACTGAAGGTCGCTGAGATCACCACCGTCGTTGTGACCTCCACCATTACGGGGCTGGCTTCGGATTCCTGGCTGGCCGGCGGCAAGGGCAAGTTCTGGGTTCGCCGGGCGCTGGCGATCCTGCTGATCGGCCTTGGCGCGGTGGCCGGTGGTTTTGCGCTGCTGATTGATCTCTGGGTGGGTATTGCGATTTCCGCGTTGCTGGCCTCCGGGGTGACACTGGTCGGCCACCTCCGGTACCGCCATGACCGGCTGCTTGACGTCAATCCGGCCGATCGCGAGCCCGCGGAGTCCCGGAGCTAGCCCGGCCCGAGCTTCGCTTACGTGAGCAATCCGGACAGAAAGCCGAGCAACCTGGACTTCCGTGAGGGGAATCCCCTGCCCACCTTTGTCCGGGTTGCTCCATCACTCTCCCACCTACGTCCGCAACCTCACCCTTTCACCCCGGAGAACGACGACGGCGCCACCAGGCACGGCGCGCAGGTGCCGGCTCAACCGGCGTTGCCTCAGGTTGCGGTGCAGCCATGCGGCGTGCCCGCCACCGGAGAACTTCCTTTTCAACATCCCGGGTACTGGTCACAACGGGCGGCCCACCCTGCAGTTGCCGCCGGGCATCCACCACCCGGGCGTTGAAGTCTCCGAGGAGCTCGCGGACGTTTGCCTCAGCGGACTGCCTATCCAGTTCCCCGTCCAGAGCTGCATCGTCTTTACGAAGCTGAAAAGGCGCCGGTGCGAGGCCGGTCAACTGCTCCCGCTCGATGAGGCCCTTCACCCACCAATCCGGGTCCAGCGTTGCGCCGAGGCCGGGGATTGGCTTACCCGCGTAGGCGAGATTGTCGAAGTCGCCGCGGGCCTCGGCCCGCTTGATAGCCGCGTCTGCCTGCTCGGCGACGTTGCCTACGTAGCTGACCTGCGGTCCGTCGTCGTTCTCATCCTCCGCAACTCCGGCTTCCGACCGCCGCGCTGCCCGGTACTGAGCCGCGCGCTGCCTGCGCCTGGCCTGGTCCTCCATGCCGCTCATGATGTCGGCCGCCTCCCGTGCGGTCTGAGCTTGGTCCGTCCAGTATTCACTGAGCCCCGACCGAGGGCAACTATGCGGGTGACACTCAGCAATCTGAGAAAACGCTTGCTGAGATTTTTATACACGTGTAGATTAGCCCGTGCTGGAGAGGTCAACTTCCTACCCGCACGGTTGCGAAGCCGGTGAACGCCACAAGCCCACATCCACGCGGCGATAAGCACGTCAGCTCACTGTCGAGATACAAGAAAGTGCACCCTCACATGATTATTCGCGGAAATGCGGAAATACAGCCTCACACCGAGCACACGGCGTTATCCGGGATTGCCCTGGCCACAACCCTGCTCGCACCCGCTTTGGCTGCCTGTGGCGGGAACGCGGGAGATGACCGAACCGTCGAACTGCGGTTCGCGTAATGGGGCGGGGATGTCCGCCACCAGATCACGCAGGAAGTCATCGACGAATACGAGGAAGCGAACCCCGGAACAACGATCAGCGCTGAGTACTCCGATTGGGGAGGCTATTGGGACAAACTGGCCACCACTATCGCGGCCAGGGACGCCCCGGACATCATCCAGATGGACTTGGGTGTGATCAACGAATACATGGGCCGCGGCGCCCTGCTTCCTATTCCTGAGTCGGTCGACACTTCCAGGATTGAGCCATCCGCATTGGAACCCGGACAAACCGAAGACGGTCTGGCCGGGGTTCCCAACGGCGTCAACACCTACGCTATCTTCGCAAATCCCGCCATTTTCGAGAAAGCAGGCGTTCCACTGCCGGACGATGCCACGTGGACCTGGGACGACTATGAACGGATCTCCAAGGAGATCACGGAGAACACCAACGGAGAAGCGTAGGGCTCCTCCCTCGGATTCCCCGACAGTCTCTCGCTGGTCGCCCGGCCAAAGGGCGAAGACCTGTTCACCGATGACGGCCAGTTGGGCATCAGCGAGCAGACCCTCACCGAGTATTGGGAGACGATCCTGCAGCGCACGAAGGATGGCATTCCGCCCCCACCATCAGCAACTGTCGAGAACATCGATGTGGGCGTGGAATAGACTGATTTTGCGCGTGGAACGGCGGCCATGACTTTCGACTGGAGCAATCAGCTCCGCGCAACCAGCGACGCCCTGGGATCCGATGACCTGGTGATCCTCCGGCTGCCAAGCATGACCGGCAACGCCGTCGACGCGCAGTCGTCCTTCAAGGCGTCACAGTTCTGGAGCATCTCCTCGGGCACCGAACATCCGGAGGAAGCGGCCGAGTTCATCGACTATTTGATCAACAGTGAGGCGGGACGATGGGCGCCGCAAGTACGGCGGCCGCTAGGGTGGGTCCATGGAAAAGGCAGAAGGTCCCGACGTCAATCATCAACGGCCAACCGGCGCATCCGACGCGACAGTCGAGGCGCTCGGTAAGCTCTCCGAAGCCCTTGAGGTGGTGGAGCATGCCCGTGGCTATCTGTATGGGTTTCATCGCCTGACGGGCATGGCCGACCTCGCGCTTGGAGAGGCAGCAGATCTGCTCCGCAGCGCGGGACACACCGAACTGGCGGACGCCGTAACGGAGCAGATTGTGGGCCGCAACGTCATTGAGGGCCGGTGGACCTTCCAGATCGTTGAAGAGTACGACGACGGGTACTACACCGAGTTCAAAACGATGGAAAAGCGTGCCCGCGATGAACTGCTCGACGGAAAGCGGCACCTGTTCGAGGCCGAGATGAAGGAAGACCGCCGAACCCGCGGCCGCCGGCATCATGAGGCACTGCCGCCGGAGGCCAACTAGACGGGCAGAGCAGCAACCTACGGTGAACAGCCCAGGATCAGGCGTTGGCCCTGACCTCCGTCCCCGCCTGTCAGGGATTACCGAAGCGCCAACGCGGTCACCGTTGCAAGCAGCACGTTGGCTCCCTTCTCAACGTCCTCCCAACTGCTGTGTTCGGCGGGCGTGTGGCTTCGTCCGCCGGTGCTGGGGATGAAGATCATGCCGGTCGGCGCCAATCGTGCCATGTTCTGTGAGTCGTGTCCGGCGCCAGAGGGAAGGCTCATGGTGCTCAGTCCCTGCCGCCGGGCGGCATCCTCGATGATCCGCTGGATCCCGTCGTCAAGCGGCACGGGGTCGGTGATGCTGTCCCGGCTGTAGCTCACCGTTAGGCCATGGTTCCGCGCCGCTTGTTCCGCGGCGTTGAGAATCGCGGCTTCCAGATCCAGCAGGCTGTCGCGGTTCTGATCGCGGAAGTCGAGCTGAAGGCGTGCCCGCCCCGGCACCACGTTCGATCCTCCCGGATGGACATCCATGATCCCGCAGGTGAGCACGGCGGTATCACTCACCGACCGAGCTATGGCGGAAAGCCGGGCGAGGAACTCCCCCGCGCCCTGAAGCGCATCACGGCGCATCGGCATCGGCATGGTCCCCGCGTGGTCCTGGCTGCCGGAGAACTCAAGCTCCCCTCCCCCAATCCCGACAATCGAAGTCACCACGCCAATATCGGTGCCGGCCGATTCCAGTACCGGCCCCTGCTCAATGTGCAGCTCCACGAACGCGTGCATCGAGCCCGCCTCCACCGCCGTCTGCGCGGCCAGCCTGGGGTCCCAGCCCAGCTGTTCCAGCGCATCCACCAGGAGGTCGCCGTCCCTGCCCCGAAGTTCTTTCAGCGTGGCCATTGGATAGTTGGAGACCAGCGCCGTGGACCCCAGCAGGTGGTGGTAGCACCCCTCCTCATCCGCAAAGATGACCACGTCAACCGGCCGGGCAAGCCGGGCACGTTGCCCGGTGAGGCAGCGCGCCACTTCAAGCGCCGCAACGGAGCCGAGAATTCCGTCGAAGCGGCCGCCTTCAGGCACCGTGTCGAGGTGGGATCCGGTCCAAACCGGGGCGGCGCCGTCGGGAGCGTCCGGAGCGTCGACGCGGATGAAGACGTTCCCTATCCCGTCGGTCCGTACCGGCAGGCCGGCCTCCGCGCAG
>NZ_KI915001.1:0-7745 GCF_000520595.1 Arthrobacter sp. H5 | reverse complement strand
TCCGCGCAGGTCTCCTCCAGCCACTGCCGTGCCCGCCGGTCCGCAGCCGAGAAGCTGGTCCGGTTCATGGCGCCGGACGGCGAACCGCCGAAGGTGGCAAGCAACTCGATATCCCGCCGGATACGTTCCGCCGACACGCCGGTCGAGGGGTTCTGCTCTGCTGTGGGCATGGGTGCTCCTCAAGCCCGGCGTGCCGGGCGTAGTAGGCTGGCCGCAAAATGTTCGCAGCCGTTTCGCTGTGCTGATCCGTGAAAGGCAACAATGACTCCTACGCCCACTGTATTCACAAACGGTCACGTTTTCGACGGCGAACGCTTCCTGCCCGGGGCAGTGGACGTGGTCTTCCGCGGCACCACCATTGAAGCAGTGGGGCAGGGCCTCGGTGTCTCCCCGGATTACGCCGATGCCACGGTGGTGGACTGTTCAGGGCGCACGGTGCTTCCGGGGCTGATCGACCTGCACATCCACGCAACCACGTCCAATCCCGGTTCTATCCAGGCCCTCGCGGAGCCGTTCTCGCTGCAGTTTTACGAATCCGTGCGCAATCTGGAAGCCACCCTGCGGGCCGGAATCACCACCGCACGCGATGCCGGCGGGGCCGATCTCGGCGCCAAAACGGCCGTCGAAAACGGTCTGATCAAAGGCCCGCGGCTTCGGCTGGCGATCAGCATCATGTCCCAGACCGGGGGTCACGGTGATTTCTGGATGCCTTCCGGCGTCGTCTCCCCTGCCCTCGGGCCGCATCCGGGGCGTCCAAGCGGAATCGCCGACGGCGTGGAGGAAATCCGTAAGGTCACCCGCTTGCTTCTGCGTGCCGGCGCTGACCAGATCAAAATCTGCTCCACCGGTGGGGTTCTCTCCCCGTCCGACGATCCGCGGCACTCCCAGTTCACCCCGGCGGAGATCGCCGTCGTCGTCGAAGAGGCTGAACTGCAGGGTAAATACGTCATGTCACACGCCCAGGGCACCGCGGGCATCGTCAACGCGCTGCGGGCCGGCGTCCGGACCATTGAGCACGGCATCTACCTCACCGACGAGGCGATCCAGCTGTTCCTCGACACCAATGCCTATCTGGTGCCCACCCTCTCGGCACCGCAGGCAGTCATCCGTAAGGGCGAATCAGGTGTCAGCGGCCTGCCGCCGCAGGTCATTGAGAAGGCGCACCGGGTGGCCGAAGAGCACCGCCGCTCCGTTGCCCGCGCCGTCGATGCCGGCGTCAGGATAGCTATGGGAACCGATTCCGGTGTGGGCGTCCACGGGGAGAATCTGGAGGAACTGGCCCTGATGGCTGACGCGGGGATGACCCTCGAACAGGTGCTCGCTGCATCCACATCCGTTGCAGGCGAATTGATCACACCGGAGCACTCCGTGGGCCGGTTGGCAAAGAACTACCTGGCCGATGCCGTTGTACTCAATGGCCGATTGGAATCGGCAGACCAGCTTCCGCGGCTGAGCACCATGATCGGGCAGGTCTACAAGAACGGCGCACTGCAGTTCCCCGCGTGAGCTGTGACTTCAACCGGCCACATCCTACTAAGACGGAGGCACTCAGGTGTTTGAGAACCCGGTCTATGTTGTAACGATCATCCTCCTGCTCCTCGCCATCGGGTGAGGTGGTTTCCATCCTGATTGCCCTGGCCGGCATTGTCCTGGGCACCGGGCTGATTCTGCTGGTCATAACCCCAATCCTCGGCTACGCCTCCGCTGTGGCCGGCGCCGGACCTGTGGCCGGCGGCATCATCGCCTACATCATCACCGCGGAGCGCCTGACCGAACTGGGCTTCGAGCAGCTGATTGTCATACCCGCCCTCGTCCTGGGGCTGCAGAGTCTGTTCGGATTACCCATAGCCAACATCATGCTGCGCAAGTACGCCATGAAGCTCCACGATCGCGGACACTTCGATGAGGCCGGCTCCAAAACCAGCACAACAACCGGCTCCGGCGCCTTGACCACCATCGCTCCGGAGGCCGGAGCCACAAAGACCAGCAGGCGCGGCCTTCAGCTCATTCCCGAGCGCTTCCAGGAACCGCCCATCCTGTTGTTGATGCTATTCGTTTCGGCGAGCCTGGCCTCCTGGCTGGATTCGCTGACCGGGTTGAACTACGGAGTGTGGGCCTTGCTTTTTGGACTCCTCGGGCATCTGGTGGGAATTTTTCCCGCGCGGGCGATGGAAAAAGCAAACTCGTTTGGGTTGGGTATCGCGAGCGTGATTGTGGTGATCATGGCCAGTCTCAGTACCGTCACTTTCGAGTCCGTGGTTCAGTCATTCTGGCCAGTGGTCCTCATCCTGGCTGTGGGAGTGACCGGCATTTCGATCGGGGGCCTGGCTGCCTCCAAGCTCCTCCAATGGGATCCCCTGAAGGGCATGCCGCTCGCCTTGACAGCCCTCTTCGGGTTCCCGGGCGACTATCTGGTTTGCCAGGAGATCAGCCGGTCGGTGGGCCGGAACGATCGCGAGAAGGCAATGATCTTCGACGAGCTGGTCACACCGATGCTGGTGGCGGGCTTTGCCACCGTGACCACTGCGTCAATCGTCATTGCGTCAATCCTCATTCAGACGATCTAGTGCTTCACCGAGGCACAAACACCTCCGCCAGTTGCTCTGGCTCCGGGCGGCGATCCGGAGTAGACAGTAACCATGGCGAATAAAAAGGATGTCGCAGCACGGTTGGCTGAAGCACTGTCCATCGTCTTGGGCACCGAGGAAATCCCGCTCCGGCTGCGCGCCTGGGACGGATCGGTTGCCGGGCCGGCCGGCGCCCCGGTAATCGAGTTCCGCTCCCGGAGGGCGCTGCGCCGCATGCTGTGGTCCCCCGGGATGCTCGGCCTGAGCCGCGCCTACGTTTCCGGGGACATCGATGCTCCCGGCGATCTCTATGAGAGCTTCTCTGCGCTGAGCGCCGTCGGTAAGTTCGCAGAACTTGAACCCTTCGCCCCGCCGACGCTCCGCGAGCGCGTGACACTGGTGCGCACCGCCGTCCGCCTCGGCGCGATCGGCCCAAATCCCAAGCCTCCGCCGGAGGAAACCGACATGGACCGTTCCGGCCGGAAGCATTCCAAGAGGCGCGACGCCGCGGCGATCTCCCACCATTACGACGTCGGCAACGACTTCTATGCTCTCGTCCTCGGTTCGTCGATGGTCTACTCCTGCGCAGTATGGGACACCGAGCGCACCGGACTGAACGCGGCGCAGGATGCGAAGAATGATCTGGTCTGCCGCAAGCTTCGTCTGCGGCCGGGCATGCGGGTGTTGGACGTGGGCTGCGGGTGGGGCAGCTTTGCGCTGCACGCCGCTGGGCGTTACGGGGCCGACGTCGTCGGTGTCACCCTTTCCGCCGAGCAGGCTGCGCTGGCCCGTCGGCGGGTGACCGACGCCGGGCTGACCGGCAGGGTGGAAATCCGGGTCCAGGACTACCGCGACGTCCACGACGGTCCGTTCGACGCGATCAGTTCCATCGGCATGTCCGAGCATGTGGGCCGCGAGCAGATCACCGCCTACTCCTCCCACCTGTTCAACCTCCTGCGTCCTGGAGGGCAACTGCTCAACCACGCCATCTCCTGGAACGCCGGGGATACGATGCGGCCGGACCCGGATTCGTTCATTCCCCGCTATGTCTTCCCCGACGGAGAGATGCTCAGTCTCGCCGTCATGGTCGGCGCACTTGAGTCCGGAGGGTTTGAAATTCTCGACGTCGAAGCACTGCGCCGGCACTACGCGCTGACGCTGCGGGCCTGGGTGCAGAACCTTGAGGATCACTGGGATGAAGCGGTCCATCTGACAAGCGAAGGACGTGCCCGTGTGTGGCGGCTCTACATGGCCACCAGCGCACTGGGCTTCGAATCCGGCCTGACCGGCGTGAACCAGGTACTGGCGCAACGCCCCGGCGGCACCGAGCCGCCGCTGCGCCGGAGCACGCCGCATTCCCATGGGGATGTCTACCTCAGGATCTGGGAATACCAGGTGCAGCCCAAGCTGGTGGATGGGTTTGTTGCAGCGTACGCGTCAGGGGGAGATTGGGCACGGCTGTTCGCACACGCCGATGGCTTTGTCGGCACCGAACTCTTCCGCGATGCAGATACACCCAATCGCTTTATCACCATTGATCGATGGCGGAACGAAACGGACTGGGGAGCGTTCCTCGAGCAGTCGCGGGAAGCGTACCAGGCGCTCGACACCACCTTGGCGCGGTTTACTGTCGTGGAAATACCTCTTTTCGAAGGAACGGTTCCCACATCAATGCAGGTTCCCCACCAGGTCTCTACCAACGACGACGACGCGTCAGGGTTCCGCGCGGAGCACTGATGCCAGCAGGGCAGGATCCACCGAACCGCCGGAGACGACGGCGGCAACCGTCGCGCCGGAGGGCGCAAGGTCGTGCATCCACGCCGCGGTGGCCACTGCGCCTGAGGGTTCGGCCACGAGCCTGCCCGCCACGGCCAGGTGGCGCATCGCCGCTAGGATCTGATCCTCGGACACGGTGATGATGTCATCGACATACCGCTGGACGTGCTCCCAGGGGTGCACGCCGAGTGCTGGGGTGCGCAGGCCGTCCGCCACCGTGCGGTACGTGAGCTCCGGTTCCCAGGTGATCCGGCGGCGCTCGCGGAAACTTTGGGCAGCATCGGCGGCCAGCTCCGGTTCAACTCCAATGACCTGTGTGCCGGGTTTCAGCGCTTTCACCGCCGTCGAGATTCCGGAGATGAGCCCGCCGCCGGAGATGGGAACCAGGACCACATCGACGTCGGGCAGCTGTTCCACCAGCTCCAGACCAACAGTTCCCTGCCCGGCGATGATCCGCAGATCATCGTACGGCGGAACGTGGACATATCCGTACTCCTCCACCAGCTCCTTCGCCCGAATGTCCCGTTGGGCTGAAGGCACCACCTCCACCTCGGCACCGAGTGCACGAACGGCGGCAATCTTGGTGGGCGGGGCGGCGTCGGGCATCACAATGACGGCACGCAGATTGAGCCGGTGCGCGAGCCAGGCGACGGCGCGGGCATGATTGCCGGAAGACTGGGCGACGATGCCGCGTTCGCGCGCCTGATCAAGGACCTGGGCGATGGTATTGTAGGCGCCGCGGAGCTTGAAAGCACCTGTGGGCTGGAGCGATTCCGCCTTGCAGTGCAGCAGCTCGTCCGGCCGGAGTGGATGCGGGAGCGGAATCACTGGTGTCCGCAATGCAAGGTCGCTGATCCGTTCAGCAGCGGCGGTGATGTCCTCCAGCGTGACCAGTTTGGGGTGCAAATTTTGTGCGGCTTCGCCGTCGCTCATTTCCATACAGTGATCCTAGGTGGTGTGAGGGGTGGGGTCGAAAGCGAGGTCGACCCATGCTGCTGCCGCGCCGAATGCCCGGCACTTAGCTACTCGCGGCCCACCCCGTCGCCGTCTCCATCCAAGTGCGCGGCGTAGCCTGGTTGACCGGCCAATACCGGTGCTGCCCCCGAGGCCCGGGCGGCTGCACAGTTCTTGTAAAACACGTCCGGGGCGGGCGCTGGCGCCGGAGCGGGCGCTGGCGCCGGTTCGGGCGCTGGTGCCGGTGCTTGCTGATTCGTCGGCGCCAAGGTGTCAGCGCACTTTCCGAGAATCCAAGCCATCGCGTCGCGCTCAGCCTGTGTCACCCAGAGACCGTAGGTCGCCTTGACCGAGATCTGCCGCGCAACGTATTCGCACCGGAATGAGGTGTTCGGCGGCAGCCAGGTGGCGGCGTCGCCCGCACCCTTCTGCGCGTTGGTGGGCCCGTCGGTGGACTGAAGATTCAGTGGGTCATTGGCGAAAGCCAGACGCTCATCAAAGGTGAGCTCCTGCGCACCCTTCTGCCAGGCATCGGAGAGCGCGACAACATGATCGATCTGCACGTCGATGCTGGTGTCCTGGCCACGGAGGAAGGGAATGACTGTGCCTGTGTACGGATCATTGAGCGCTCCTGACTGCACCTTGCATGGGACCGAATTGGCATGGACGATCGCAGTAAGGTCGCGGTTGAGCATGTCATTACGGGTGTCGCAGCCGTTGCGGTCGACGTCGGCCCAGGCCTGCCCAAACTGGTCACGGTCGTAGCCGGTCTTGGGCGCACGGCCCTGTATGGCAAGGGTTTCGAGCAAGGCAAGAGCCCGGATGCCGGACTCCGGCTGGTTCCGCGGTGCACTCGGGTCGCCGTCAGCCATCACGACGTCGTCATCATCCACCGGTGCGACGTCGACCGTCGGGCCCGGTGCCAGTGTCGGGGAAGAAGAAACGGAAGGTTTCGGCGTTGCGCTCTTGGAAGGCGCCGGTGTGGCTGAAGGAGTTGGTACAGGCGTCGGGGCCGCTGTTTGTTCCGCGACGGCCGTTGGTACGGTGTCTTCGACCGGGGGCGCCTGCTCCGCCGGTACTCCGTTTGCCTCTTGCATGGCGGTCTGTGTCGGGTGGGGTGTTCAGGCTTTCGGAAGACGCTTCGCGTCTGGATCTGCCGACCGGCTGCGCCGTTCCGTTTCGGCTTGTGAATGTACTGTCCGCCCTTCTCTTGGCAAGGCTCCGAGGCAGGCTTTCGCGGCATATCCTCGCTTCGCTCCGGTATTCCACGGTCCGACCTCTCCACCTTGCCAATTCACTTCGCGGCCAAGTGATGACGGCGTTGCCGAAAGTAACGGGGGCAAAGATGAAAGCGGGACTCATGGTGGGCGCAATGATGACACCGAAGGACGTGGCTGGCATGTACGGCGTGACCAGCCAGGAGCTTGCTCAATGGCGCCGAGCTAACGTCGGCCCGCCCTACTTCATGTTGGGACGGAACACCGTCCGGTACGACGCCGGCGACATCGAGGACTGGTTCAACGATCCCGCTAACGGGTACCTCCACGACTACCCAGTCGGCCGATGAACCGCTCTGCTCGTGACGCACGTCCGTACCCGGCGATAGGCTGATGAGCACGGCTACCATCGACCTCGAAACCACCAAAGACCAGGCACGCAAACTTCTCGACTCGCGCATCGAATCAGTCACGGAACTGGTTGTTGCTCGGAAGCGCGTTGACGAGCTGCGCGAGCGACTCGCTGAGGCTGAACGCGAGGATAAGAAAGCAAGTGGGTGAACGGTTAGCTCAGGTCATGTCTTGCGTTTCGGCCATTTTCTGTGATTTGGCGGTAGGTAGTCGGCGGCTGCCGACTGCCAAGACCGAGGAGAGTCTGGAACGCAGCCATGGGCGTGCTGCGTCTGTTGTAGCGGAACGTGAATTCGTCGAGGTAAACCTGTAGTTGTTCATTGCTGACAGATCGGTGTGTCCCTCGCAGCCACGTCTTGAAATTGCTGATCGCACGATGCACTCGAGGCATGACCGGGTCTGCGTCGTCGGCTCTCTTGGCGGCCCTTTGTGACCGTGGCCGGTAGTCGTAATCTTTCTTGGCCAATGGCGCGTAACCCATCCAGCCATCGGTATGCACGATCGCACCGGGAGCGACGGTGTCGGTGATGAATCCGGTCAGCGTGTCGCCGGAGGCATCAGCGATCACTTTCATCCGCACACGCCCTGAACCCTGGCCCCGATGTTCCACCGCAACGACCACCTGCGCCGCTTTGGCGGTGAGATTCCTGCCGCCGCGACGTCCGGTCTCGCGGCCGCCGACCTGGCACTCATCGACGTCGACCTCGCCTGTCAGTAGAGAGCGTTCAGGGTTGACCATGGCCCGACGCAGCTTGTGCAGCATGGTCCAGGCCGTTTGATGTCGGGTGAGGCCAAGTTGACGCTGCAACTGCCTGGCAGA
>NZ_KI915000.1:175474-205686 GCF_000520595.1 Arthrobacter sp. H5 | reverse complement strand
TGCCGTATTCGATCTGCTCGCACCCGCGTTTCCTGTCCCTCGAATACCCGAATTTGGCCAGTGGGTTGTGGGTTCCGGTGACCCAGGAGGAGGACAGGTCAAAGAGCGCGAGGCGCTCGGGGTTGTGTTCGGGTCCCAGGTGGGTGCGGGCGAGCTGTTTTTCGATGCGGGGTTGCTGCTCGCCCAGCCAGTCCATCGCCGCATAGAGCTCATCAGTGCTTACCGGTCCCAGATCCACCCCGAGGGTGGTGTCGGCGAACCAGTTCAGGGTGGCGAGCTTGGAAGTCGGCTTGCAGATCCGCGCGGCCAGCAGCCCCATGATCAGGTCGCGGTGTCGGCAGGCCGGACCGAGCAGGGATTCGAAGCCCAGGCCGCGGGCCATGGTGTGGATCGCGTCGATATGCCCGTGGGGCAGGGTGCGGACGATCTCCATCTGATCCTGGGCTTCCAACAGCGTCTTGCCGGCCAGGGATGCCTTCAAGTCCATGATCGAGCGACGCGGCAAAAACGACACGTTGCCCAGGGTCTCGTGCTTGACCTTCCCGCCTTCGCGGAAGGTGCGGCGCACCAAAGCCGATTCGTAGACGACCTCAACCCCGGCCTTGTTCGTTCGGCGGGACGTGTTGATGGCTACATGCATAGCCGGCGCACCTTGCTCCATGTCCATATAATACTTCAAACAAGATTGAAATGGAAGACTTTTCGTCAAAATTTTAGTGGCTACATATTTTGACCAAAACCATGGAAAAACCCCGGTACCATACGGTCCCGGGGCAACTCCCAAACGTAACTTCAGTCTAAGGAGCAGTCATGACCACCACCGCCACACAGCCGGCCCCCACCGGGTCATCGCTCATCAGGGCGCACGCGAAGGCCCAGATTCTTGAGCAGCTACGCATTCCAGTGGCCGTGATCTCTTCGGTGATCTTTCCAGCACTGGCGCTTCTGTTCTTTGTCATTCCGCAGCAGGTGATTGTGCAGGACCCTGTGGCCTCACTGACAGCGGTTGCACAGCTTGGGCTCTTTGGAGTGATGAGCTCTTTCCTGTTCAACTACGGCATTGGCGTGGCCGAGGAACGGGCAAATCCATGGAGCAGCTACGTCAGGACGCTGCCCGCCGGGCCGCTTCCGTCCACCCTCGCCCGCGCGCTCACTGCCATGATGTTTGCCCTGCTCTCGCTGATTCCCGTGCTGATTCTGGGGGCTCTGCTCACAGCCGCGCCAGAGGCGTTCACCAGCGGAGACCTCCCGTGGTGGCGGATTCGGTGGCGAGCTTGGAAGTCGGCTTGCAGATCCGCGCGGCCAGCAGCCCCATGATCAGGTCGCGGTGTCGGCAGGCCGGACCGAGCAGGGATTCGAAGCCCAGGCCGCGGGCCATGGTGTGGATCGCGTCGATATGCCCGTGGGGCAGGGTGCGGACGATCTCCATCTGATCCTGGGCTTCCAACAGCGTCTTGCCGGCCAGGGATGCCTTCAAGTCCATGATCGAGCGACGCGGCAAAAACGACACGTTGCCCAGGGTCTCGTGCTTGACCTTCCCGCCTTCGCGGAAGGTGCGGCGCACCAAAGCCGATTCGTAGACGACCTCAACCCCGGCCTTGTTCGTTCGGCGGGACGTGTTGATGGCTACATGCATAGCCGGCGCACCTTGCTCCATGTCCATATAATACTTCAAACAAGATTGAAATGGAAGACTTTTCGTCAAAATTTTAGTGGCTACATATTTTGACCAAAACCATGGAAAAACCCCGGTACCATACGGTCCCGGGGCAACTCCCAAACGTAACTTCAGTCTAAGGAGCAGTCATGACCACCACCGCCACACAGCCGGCCCCCACCGGGTCATCGCTCATCAGGGCGCACGCGAAGGCCCAGATTCTTGAGCAGCTACGCATTCCAGTGGCCGTGATCTCTTCGGTGATCTTTCCAGCACTGGCGCTTCTGTTCTTTGTCATTCCGCAGCAGGTGATTGTGCAGGACCCTGTGGCCTCACTGACAGCGGTTGCACAGCTTGGGCTCTTTGGAGTGATGAGCTCTTTCCTGTTCAACTACGGCATTGGCGTGGCCGAGGAACGGGCAAATCCATGGAGCAGCTACGTCAGGACGCTGCCCGCCGGGCCGCTTCCGTCCACCCTCGCCCGCGCGCTCACTGCCATGATGTTTGCCCTGCTCTCGCTGATTCCCGTGCTGATTCTGGGGGCTCTGCTCACAGCCGCGCCGGAGGCGTTCACCAGCGGAGACCTCCCGTGGTGGCGGATTCCAATGTCGCTGGCCGTGTGGCTGCTCTGCGGGCTGCCTTTCCTGGCACTGGGTCTTTTTATCGGGTACCTGTGCACGTCGAAGGTGGCCATCGCCGTTACGCAGGTGGTGTTCTTCCCGCTCGCGTTTGCCGGCGGAATGATGCTGCCGCCGTTCCTTTTCCCGGATTGGCTGAACACGTTGTCGCTTTTCCTGCCGTCCCGTGCGGCACGGGACATCGCCGTGCAGTCGATGAGCGGAGACGGAATGCATGCCACGTCCATCCTCTGCATTGCAGCCTGGACGGGTGTATTGGGCGCGCTTGCGCTCTGGGCCAACCGGCGGGACCAGGGGCGCCGCTTCCGGTAGTGCGCCTAAGCGAACGACGACGACGGCAGGTCGCGTTCGCCGTCGATCATTGCCTGCACGATGCGGCGGGCCACGGCGTCCGCGTCTTTTCCCTCCGCAAGCTTGGGTGCGCTGCCGGCAATGGACCGCCCGGTAAGGCCGGTTTCAGTGTGCGGAGGGCGGACGTCCAGGATCCTGACGCCCTGCCGTCTCAGCTCAAGGGCTGCGGCCTTCGCGAATGCGCTCAACGCGGCCTTGCTGGCGGAGTAGGCGGCCATCCCTGCGGTTGGGCTTTCGGCAACGACGGCGCTCAACTGCACGATCAGGGAATCCCGCTCCAAGTGCGGCGCGACCGCGCGGAGCAATCGAATGTAGCCAACCACGTTGGTGAGCAGGAGCTCGTCCAGCGTGTCATCGTCAAGCTCCGTGAGCGGGCCAAAGGCCACCACGCCGGCCGCGTAAACAATCCCGTGCAGGGGTCTGCCGCTGACCGCCTGGGTAATTGCTGCCGGCCCGGCCGGCGTCGAAATGTCCGCGCGAACCGTTGCTGCTCCACCAAGATCAGCCGCAAGCACGCCGAGCTTTTCCTCATTGCGTCCTGACAGGGTGAGCTCCGCCCCCTGCCGGGACAGTTCCCGTGCAATCCGGGACCCGAGGGCGCCTGTGGCTCCGACAATCAGGAAATGTCTGTTGCTCAACTCATCCATGGGCCGAGTCTAGCAACGCGCTTCTAGAGAAGTTCCAGCTGATCGGCCACTACCCGGCCACCGTGGATCACGGTCCGGTCCGGCAACCGGTCCATCACCGCGGAAGCGACAGTCTCCCCCGCAACCAGCAGAAATTCTGCCGGGTCACCCACCGAAATCCCCGGCCGGTCACTGACGGACGAAAGTCGCGGCAGTGAGCCCATAACGGAGGCTCCTCCCACTGTGGCCAGCGCAACGCAGTGCTCAATGAGCTCGTCTGCGCGGAACCCGTGGGTAAAGGCGAGCTGCCACGTGCGGTCCAGCATGTCCGCGTTCCCATACGGAGACCAGTAGTCCCGCTGACCGTCCTCCCCCAGGCCTACCCGCACCCCGGCATCGACCAACTGCTGCAGCGGCAGGGTCTGGCGGCCGCCCGGCGCGATGGTCGCCGTCGAAATGTCAGCCTCCGCGAACCGCTCGATCAGCCGCCGGGTCTGGGATTCGCCCATGGTCCACAGTCCGTACCCATGGCTGATGGTGACCCTCCCCTCCATGCCAAGCGCAAGCGTCCGCTCAATAATCAACTCCGCGCTGAACGCACCCAGTTCACCGAGCTCGTGAAGATGCACGTCGATGGGCACCTGATGCTTCTCGGCGAGGCCAAAGACAATGTCGAGGTGGCGTACCGGATCGCGGTCCAGCGTGCACGGATCGATGCCGCCCATGACGTCGGCACCGTTCCGCAGTGCCTCCTCCATGAGGTCCACCGTCCCGTCCTCCAGCAGCAGACCCGCCTGCGGGAACGCAATGATCTGGACTTCCGCGCTGCCGCGGTGAATGTCCTGCGCATGGCGCACTGCCTCAAACCGCTCCAGGCCGCTGTCCACGTCCACCTGCGCAAAACTGCGCACTCTGGTGGTTCCGCGCTCAATCATCATCGCCAGGGTTGCCGCGATCCTTTCGTTCAAGGGAACTTCGGCGGTGCGCCAGTTGCGGCGGTCATTGAGCATCATGCCCCAGACTCCCGGCGAGCCCGTGTGCGGGCGGAACGGTAAGCCGAGCCTGGTCGAATCGAGGTGCACATGCACATCGGAGAACGAGGGGAGCAGTAATCTGCCCCGGCCGTGGATGATTTTACCCTGATCTTCCGCATCCGGATCATGGGGAACGACGGCGGCAACCAGCCCGTTCTCGATGGTCACGTCCGAAGGGTTCCCGCCCCAGGGACGGGCGTTGCTGATCACGGCACTGTAGGTCATAGGTCAAGCGTAGATGCTTGGCCCGCGACTCTTCGGACCTAAGGGTTGGCCCGTTTCTTGAGTTCTTCCAGTTCCTGATCCGCCGCGTTGTTCGCCTCAAGCTCCTCGAACGCTTCTTCCATCCGCCGCGAGTTGGGATCCGACCAGGACAATTCCTCATGGGCAGCCGCGCGGTGCCCTGCCCGCCGCGCCTCCTGTTCCGCCTCGCGTGCAGCGGCCTCGGCGCGGAAAGCCGCGCCGCCAGCGGAGTCCAGCGCCCCTTGCATACCGAGTTCCGCCTGGGCAGCCCCCTGCTGGGCCTTCAGCGATTGATACCGGATGCTGTTGTCCTGGAGGGTGGATTCAAGCCGTCGCAGCTTTCCTTCGAGCTGCTGCACCTGGCCGTCAACGTCAGCATGCTGCCTTGTCAGGGCCCCGAGCCGCTGACGGACGTCGATGCCCCGCCGCAGGGCCCGCCGCGCACCGTCGTCGTTCCCGTTTGCCACCGCATCCCCAGCCTCGCGGTCAAGCTGATCCGCTTCCGCGGCCGCCTGGCGGGCCAGGTGATCCACCCGGTGCCGCACCACAGCGAGGTCGGCCACGCTTCGGCGTGCCTGCTCAAGTTGGTCAACCTGCAGCCGGTGGGCGTTGTCCAAGGATGCACCGGGGTCCTTCTGCTCCGCGCTGGCACTCCGGTTCGCTGTGATAATCCGCTTGATGCGGCGGCCAATCGACATTGAAATCCTTAGTGCCTTTCAGTCGAGCTAAGGTTGCCCGGTCCGCGGCTGGGAGCCATACGCAGCGCTCCAGCTTTGGAGCGCTCCGCTTTCCAGGCTGAGACGAGCGCTGGCCCGGGTCACCTGCGCGGTGCCCACGGCGTTATGCACGTCCATCAACGATCTGCGCAACTCCGCCGAGAGATCGCCGAGCGAGTGCACCTGGCGGCCGATGGCAGCGGCAAGCTCCTGCTTCAACGCCCGGTTTGGCTCCCGTTCGGCCAGCCGGATCTGGTCGGTTAGAGCCAGTTCGGCACGGTTCAGATCCTCGGCTGCGGCGGGCAACTCACCCACCGGGCAGCCTTGCGCCAATGCGGAGGCGACCGAGCGCCGGGTGGCTTGGGTGGAACGCTGGAGCTCCAGCCGGAGCTTTGCGAGTTCACGGGATGCACCGTCCGTGGAGAAGGACCGCACGCGGGTGGCGCCCCGGTCCAGGCTGCGGCGCACAATGCCGGAACGGCGGATGCGGCGCACAATGAGCCAGGTGGCCGCCGTCGCCATCAGTCCCAGCCCAAGCAGGATAGCGCCGCCGATGAGCGCGGCCTCAGCCATAGCTCCAATCAGCGAATCAGCAGCGGTGATATTTTCAGGCATGCAACCAGTCTGCCTTGTTGCGGGTCATCGCGCCATGCCGCCGCCATGGTGATGCCATGTTCAGCTGCGCTCTCCGCGCCAGATCACCATCGCCTGGCTGCGGGGCCGGGGGCGCTTGCCCCGGGGGAGCGTGACGACGTCGCCAGCAAGTCCGGCGGCAAACACCCGGCTGGGGTCCGGTCCGCTGCGCCGCTGCGTGAGTTCGCTGGAGAGCTCCCTCACCCTGTGCTGGAGAGCGGCAACCTGGTTCTCCAGTTCGAGGATGCGCCTGATGCCTTCCAGCGATACACCCTCCTGGGACAGCCGCTGCACCTCCCGGAGTGTGTTGACGTCGCGCTGCGAATAGCGCCGGGCGCGCCCGGGTGCACGGCTTGGCTTGACCAGGCCCAGCCGGTCGTATTGCCTCAGGGTTTGCGGGTGCATGTCCGCAAGCTCCGCGGCGACGGAAATCACATAGACGGGCAGACTGATGTCAACGCCCATGGTGACCTCCCTCCGTCATTCTTCATCGATTCTCCCCAAACGGACGTTCTCAGCTGCTTTTGGCCCCTCAGAACGTCATTTCGGGGAGAGTCGATTCACGTTTTAGAGCTTTGCCTTGTCCGCGAGGCCCAGACGCGGATTGGCATCCGCGGTGGCTTCGGCGAAAGCCTGCACTGCGGCTGAGGCTTCCTTGTTCAGGTTCTGGGGTACGACGACGTCGATCGTCACCAGCAGATCCCCGGTCACCTTGGCCGTGGAGACGCCACGGCCTTTGACCCGGAGGGTGCGGCCCGACGGCGTTCCGGCCGGAACCTTCACTTTCACAGCGTCGCCGGTGAGGGTGGGCACCTCAATCTGTGCCCCGAGCGTCGCTTCGGGGAAGCTTACCGGGACGTGCACACGGATGTTGTCACCGTCACGCTGGAAGAACGGATGTGGTTTCACGCTGACCGCCACCATGAGATCGCCCGCGCCAGCCGGACCCTGCTGTCCTTTTCCACGAACACGAACCTTCTGACCATCCTTGATTCCTGCGGGGACGCGGACGTCGATCACCTCACCGGAGGGTTCACGCAGACCGATGGTGGTGCCGCGGATGGAGCCGGCGAAGGAAATGCTGGTGGTGGCCGTCCGGTCGGTTCCCTTGCGTGGTGGCGCCTGGTAGCCTCCGGGGAATCCGCCCCCGCCCGCACCAAACAGATCGGCAAACTCGGGAGGCAGGTTACTACTGTCGAATCCGGTCTGCCTGCGTGTGCTCTGGCGTCCGCCGCCCTGGTTGAAAAGATTGCCAAAGATGTCATCGAATCCGGCGCTGCCGCCGGCGCCGCCTGAGCCTCCGGCGGTGAAGCGTGCGCCGCCGCCCATCGCCTTGATGGCGTCATACTGCTGGCGGTCTTCGGCATCGGACAACACCGAGTAGGCCTCGGAGATGTCCTTGAACACCTTCTCCTTGGCTGCATCATTCTGATTCTGGTCCGGATGGTACTTCCGGGCCAGCTTCCGGTACGCCTTCTTGATATCGGCACCCGAGGCATCCTTGGAGACACCAAGGATCTTATAAAAATCCTTCTCGACCCAATCCTGACTAGCCAATTGGCGTCTCCTTATCTGTGGCTCTGAAGCGTACGTGGTAAAGCTATGGCCGGTGCGGTCTCCGGGGAGACCACACCGGCCTGGAACCTACTCAGGAACAGCGACAATCACCTGGGCTGCTCGAAGGACACGGTCGTCCTTCTTATAGCCCGCACGGAGGATCTGGCTGACGCTGTCGAACTGCACGTCGGCGCTGGGCTGCTGGATGAGGGCCTCGTGTATGTTCGGGTCGAACTCCACGTCGGTCTCATCGATTCGCGTCAGACCGTAGGTCTTCAACGCGTTCTCCAGCTTGGTGGAGATCGCCGCAAACGGTCCGTCGGCGAGGTCGCCGTGCTGACGTGCCGCATCGATATCGTCCAGCACCGGCATCAGGGAGTTCAGTACTCCGATTACTGCCATATCCCGGGCAACGTCACGGTCACGCTCAACACGTTTGCGGTAGTTGACGTACTCGGCCTGCAGCCTCAGAAGATCATTGCGAAGTTCGAGTTCCGCGTCGGTGGCAACAGGCACCTCCGTGGGAACCTCAATGCCCGCCTCGTTCAGGATTGCTTCGGCCTGGGCAAGTGCGTCGCCGTCGTCGGTCCCCTCGTCCGATGCCCGACCCGCGGGGTCGGCAGGTTCGTGACCTGCCGCCCCGGCGTCGACATCGGATCCGTCTGTCGAAGCGTCCTGCTGCCCACGGACCTTGCCCGTCTCGGGATCGATCTTCCGGTTGTCCCGGAAGCTAACCGGCTCTGACTGATGCTCTTCTTCGTTTCCGTGGTGCGGCATGGCTACTTCTTTTCTTCGGCGTTGTCTTCGTCCACTACCTCGGCGTCAACAATGTCTTCGTCGTCCTCTTTGGCGCCGTCCTGTGGTGCGTCTCCGGCAGGTGCACCGGAAGCCGCACCGGGACCGGTGGCACCTTCCTGCTGGGCCTGGGCGTAAATAGCTTCACCGAGCTTGGTCTGGGAAGCCTGGAGCTTCTCAAACGCACTCTTTACCTCAGCCTCATTGTCCTGCGACTCAAGCGCCTTCTTGAGGGCGTCGACGTCGGCCTGGACCTCGGTCTTTACCTCTTCCGGCAACTTGTCCGCGTTGTCGGCGATGAGCTTGTCCGTGGAGTACGCGAGCTGCTCGGCACCGTTGCGGGTGTCCGCTGCTTCGCGGCGCTGTTTATCCTCGGCAGCGTGCTCTTCGGCTTCCTTGACCATGCGGTCGATGTCTTCCTTCAAGAGGGAGGATCCGCCGGTGATCGTCATGGACTGCTCGGTCCCGGTGCCCTTGTCCTTGGCGGACACGTGCACAATGCCGTTGGCATCAATGTCGAAGGTAACCTCAACCTGTGGAACTCCGCGGGGAGCCGGAGCAATACCGGTCAACTCGAAGGTGCCCAGCGGCTTGTTGTCCCTGGTGAACTCGCGCTCGCCCTGGAAGACCTGGATCGCCACGGACGGCTGGTTGTCATCCGCGGTGGTGAAGGTCTCGCTGCGCTTGGTGGGGATGGCTGTGTTGCGTTCGATGAGCTTGGTCATCATGCCGCCCTTGGTTTCAATGCCCAGGGACAACGGAGTGACGTCGATCAGCAGAACGTCCTTGCGCTCGCCCTTCAACACGCCAGCCTGGAGCGCCGCACCCACGGCAACAACCTCGTCGGGGTTGACGCCCTTGTTTGGCTCCTTACCGCCTGCGAGTTCCTTGACCAGTTCCACAACGGCGGGCATGCGGGTGGAGCCGCCGACCAGCACAATGTGGTCGATGTCGGCGACCTTGATGCCTGCTTCCTCGATGACATCGTGGAAGGGCTTTTTGGTGCGGTCCAGCAGGTCCTTGGTGAGGTCCTGGAACTTGGCACGCGAAAGGTGCTCATCCAGGTGGACCGGGCCGTCAGCAGTGACTGACAGGTACTGGAGCGAAATGTTGGTGGAGGTTGCCGAGGAGAGTTCCTTCTTGGCCTGCTCCGCTGCTTCCTTCAGACGCTGCAGGGCGATCTTGTCCTTGGACAGATCGGCGCCCTTTGCCTTTGCCTGGGCCAGCAGGTGGTCCACTACGCGCTGGTCCCAGTCGTCGCCGCCGAGGCGGTTGTCGCCCGCGGTTGAACGGACCTGGATGGTGGAGAAATCATCCTCGTCCTTGCCCACCTCAAGCAGGGAGACGTCAAAGGTGCCGCCACCGAGGTCGAAGACCAGGATGAGCTCGTCTTCCTTGCCCTTATCCAGACCGTAGGCAAGTGCTGCAGCGGTTGGCTCGTTGACAATGCGGAGGACATTGAGGCCGGCAATTTCGCCGGCTTCCTTAGTGGCCTGGCGCTCCGCGTCATTGAAGTATGCGGGAACGGTGACCACTGCATCGGTGACCTTTTCACCCAGGTAGCTCTCGGCGTCGGTCTTCAGCTTCTGAAGGATCCGTGCGGAGATTTCCTGCGGGGTGTAGGTCTTCTCATCGACGTCGATCTTCCAGTCAGTACCCATGTGGCGCTTGACGGAAGCAACGGTGCGGTCGATATTGTTGACTGCCTGGCGCTTGGCGATCTCGCCGACCAGGACTTCGCCGCCCTTGGAGAAGGCAACGATGGATGGGGTGGTGCGTGCACCTTCCGCGTTGGCAATAACGGTGGGCTCGCCACCTTCGAGAACTGAGACAACAGAGTTGGTGGTTCCGAGGTCAATACCTACTGCACGTGACATGCGTTTTCCTTTCGAAAGCCCGGTAGCTCAGTTATAAAAACTGTCCGCTCAACGTCTGGTTTCAGGACCGGGCACGTAGATTGAGCGTTCTGCACTCAACTGTACCCAGGCTCATGTGGGTGTCAAACCAGAGTTGAGTCGAGTTCGCTCAACTTGGCTCTTACGCCGACGGCGGGCCGGGTTGGAGCGCGCAGTTGCGGGCGTTCGTAAGGCGGTTCCGCCATGAGAGAACGAGCCCAGCCGGTCGCCGTCGTCGTCGTTCACGTCCGCGGCCGGGTGGGAATATTCCATTGATCGCAGAGACTCACTGGGCAGAATCTGCTCCTTCCCAGTGAGCCACCCCGCTCAGTGGGATACTCACCCCACCAGGGCAGCTGCTTGGTCGAAGGCTGCGGCAAACGCCGGAAGACTGCGCTCAACCATCTCCTCGCTTGCCGTAAGCGAGATGCGGAAAAAGCCGGGTGTCTCAAACATGGTCCCTGACAAAACAAAGACGTCCCGGGCAGCCAATATCCCAGCAAAGGCCTCATCATCGAGGACCGGCGACCGGACAAACAGGTAGAACGTTCCCTCCGGCCGGATCAGCCGGTACCCCATCTCCTCCAGCGCACCGGCCAGCCGATCACGCTTGCGCTGAAGGAGACCAATGTCGATGGAGAACTCTTCAAGCCGGGGAAGTGCATACTGCATGATCGCGTTGGGATAGATCCAACCCATGGCCACCTGCAGGGCAGTGATCACCTCCCCCAGCTGCTCCCGCCCCGGCAGTTCCGACGGCAGCGCCAGATAGCCCAGCCGCTGTCCCGGGGAGAGGTGCGTCTTCCCGTAGGAATAGGCCAGGAGAGTGTAGGGATAGAACTCGGCGGGACTGTGGAAGTGCGCCCCGTCAAAGACGATGCGGTTATACGGCTCGTCCGAGATGATGTAGATCCGCCGTCCCGTCGCAGCTGATGACTTCTCCAGGACGGCGCCCAGCTCCTCGAGAAGGACGGGCGGGTAGATCCTTCCCGTGGGGTTGTTCGGAGAGTTGACAATGACTGCACGCGTCCGGGGAGTGATCGCGGCCCGTATCGCGTCGATGTCCAGGTCAAAGGTCTCCAGGCGTGCCTTCACCTTCACCGGCACCAGCCCCGCCTCCACGACGAGCGGTTCATAGCAGAACCACGGCGGCAGGGTGTAGATCACCTCATCTCCCGGATCCGCTATGGTCTTCAGCGCCAGGGCTATCGCCGCAAATCCTCCTGTGGTGAGGTGGATGTCCACGGGATCAAACGGGATCCCCAGATGCCCGCGGAGGGATGCTGCCGCCGCTTCCCGGGCCTCGGGAGTGCTCTGCTTGTAGGCAAACCACTGGTCGCTGTGGGGCACTGCCGCCCCGCGCAATGCCTCCACGTAATCCTGCGGTGGCATCTGGTGCGGATTGCCCAGGGTGAAATCGCAGATCCCAGGCTCGTTTTGGCGACGGGCATAGGTTGAAGAGGCCAAGAAGGTGCTCAGGGACCGGTAGGGTCCAATGCCCGCCACCGCGAGTGCTCGGCGGGATGCCCCGGATCCATGGGATTCACCATTCATGGCAGCACTCCAGTTGGTGTCGAAGGGCAGCGCGCTGAAGTCAGTGGCGGCTGTGGTGTGACCGATTATGGCCCTCGCGGATCCCGCTGTAAAGAGGAATTTTGCCCACCCCCGACGTCATTCGCGGTGCGCTGGTTCCTCCCGGCGCTCGTGTTCTTTCTCCGACGAAGCATCAGGGGCACCGCGGTGGGACGGACCACCCGTCCGGCCCAGCTTGGAGGGCCACCAAATTGCCGGCCCGATGTCGTAAGCCAGCGCCGGCACCAGGAGCGAACGCACCAGTACCGTGTCAAGCAGCACCCCAAACGCCACTATGAAGGCAATCTGCGCCAGGAACAGGATGGGAATCACCCCGAGCGCTGCAAAAGTCGCCGCCAGCACCACTCCGGCAGAAGTTATGACCCCGCCGGTGACACCGAGACCCCGCAGGATCCCGGGCCGCGTCCCAAGCCGCAGTGACTCCTCCCGCACCCGCGTCATCAGGAAGATGTTGTAATCCACGCCCAACGCCACCAGGAAGACAAACCCAAACAGAGGCACCGACGCGTCAGCTCCGTCGAAGCCCAGCAGGTTATTGAAGACCAGCGCCGATACTCCAAGAGCGGTTGCATAGGACAGCACCACACTGCCGATCAGCAGCACGGGAGCCAGGACCGAGCGCAGCAGCAGCATCAGAATCACCAGGATTACGCCCAGCACTATCGGAATGATCTTGACCAGGTCCGCGCTCGCCGTGTCATTGGTGTCCACCGCGATGGCGGTCACGCCGCCCACCAGCGCGTCGGGGCTGACCGCGTCCAGCGCTGACCGGAGGTCCCGGACCACCTCTCCTGCCTCATCGGAGTCGGGCGCGAAGTCGAGGGTCCCGTTAATCAGGACGTTCCCATCGCGCACGACGACGGCGCCATCAGGTTCAGCGCTCACGCTGGCTTCGGCGATGCCCTCCTGGATTTCGACGACGGCAAGCACATCATCCTGCTGTTCTTCCGGAGCGATCACCGCCACGGGGCTGCCCGCACCAGCGTCGAAGTGGCGTGCGAGTGCTTCCTGGCCGTCCACAGCGTTGGACGGAGTGAGGATCACCGAGGACTGAGGCACACCGTTGGCCTGCAGTTGGAGGAGCCCAAGGGACCCTGCGGCGAGCACCAGGAAGGAGGCAATCCAGACCGGACGGGCATGTTTTGAAACAACGTGGGCGATCCGCTTCCACAGACCGCGGAGACCCTCCATTCCTGTCGCATTCTCTGTATAGGCTTCCACCGGATGTGTGCCGGCCTTCGGCCGCAGCGGCCAGAACGCAGCCCTGCCAAACAGCAGCAGGAACGCCGGCAGCAGGGTCAGCGCCGCCAGCAGCGAAAAGACAATGCCGATGGCCGCGATCGGGCCGAGGCTCCGGTTGGAGTTGAGATCGGAGAACAGCAGGCACAACAGCGCGATAATCACCGTTGCACCGGACGCCGCAATGGGCTCGATCGAACCGCGGTAGGCCACGCGCATCGCATCCCATTTCGATGCGAATTCCGTCAGTGCTTCCCGGTACCGCGCTACGAGCAGCAGTGCGTAGTCGGTGGCGGCGCCGATGACCAGGATCGACAGAATCCCCTGGCTCTGCCCGCTCAGCTGGATCCACCCCCAGGAGGCAAGCGCGTACACAAGGAGTATTGAGGTGGCCAGGGCAAAGACGGACGTGAAGAGGACCAGGAAAGGAAGGATCAAGGAGCGATACACGGCCAGCAAGATGACAAACACCGCGCCCAACGCCACCGCCAGAAGAATTCCGTCAATCCCGCCAAATGCACTGACCAAGTCCGTGGTGAAACCCGCCGGACCGGTGACAAACCCTTGAGTGCCGGCCGGCACCTCTTCATCCAGCACGGCGCGGAGTTCAGCAACCACCTCACTCAACTCCGCGTCGCCGGACACCAGTGCGATGAACTGGACCGCCAGGGAATCCTCGGCCGGAATGGGGCCGATGACCGTCGGCCCGCCTTCCGTCGATGGTTCGAGGCCCTCGACGTCGCCCAGGGCTACACCCAGCTCCTCGTAGACGCCCAGGTCCTGTGGCGCTATTTCGACCTCGGATTCGACCACGACAATAGCCGGAATTGCCGTGGAATCGGTGAAGTTCTCCCGCAGTTCACCCGCCTCGGTGGATTCGGCGCTCGCAGGGAGGAATGATGCCTGGTCATTGCTGGAGACTTCCTCCAGCTTGCCAAACGTCGGCCCGCCGAAGCCCGCCCCCAACAGCCAGATCAACACGATGACCGCCGGGAGAAGTACCCGGACCCATTTCTTCGTGAACATCAGTTTTACCCCTTCAATCGAACTTATCTCCGCTAAAGACTATATCTATGATGGAGATAAATTGACAGATGGCTTAATCTTAAATCTGAAGAGGTGAGACATGCCCCCCCAAGCGCGCCCGCAGTTGATGGCCCTGCTGCAGCAGTTCACGGTCGAAACCGACCGTTACGTTGACGCTGTCAGCGCCCGCGACGCCCTGTACCGGACCGATCTGAATGCCCTGGGCGTGATGATGGGGGCCGCGCGGTCCGGATCAACAGTCACTCCTGGAATGCTGCGGGAGGCATTGAACCTCAGCTCGCCCGCCACGACGGCACTCATCGACCGGTTGGATCACGCGGGTCATGTGACCCGCGCCCGAAGCAATGTGGACCGCCGTCGGGTGCATCTGGAAATGACTGATAAGGCGGTCACCACCGGGCGCAAGCTCTTTGCTCCGCTGGCCGAGCACATCAACTGGGCGCTGGACGGCTTCTCGGAAGAGGAACTCGCGCTGCTCGCAGCGATGATGGGCAAGGTCACCGAAGCCACGATCCAGGCGCGCCATACAGCCGGGCGCAGCGCAGCAACCCATCCGGCAGAGTAACCTCAAGTATGAGCGACGAGGTGTACTCCCATGGCCATCACCGCAGTGTTGTCGGAGCACATGCCACCCGCCGTGCGCGGGACTCGGCAGCCTACGTCCTCCCGCATTTAGAACCCGGCCAGCACGTGCTGGACGTGGGCTGTGGCCCCGGAAGCATCACGGCCGATTTTGCGCTTTTGGTGGCACCCGGGCGTGTGATCGGGATGGACCGCTCCGCCGACGTCGTCAAGCTGGCCAATGAAACTTACACCGACACCGAGAACCTGACTTTTCAGACTGGCAATGTCTACGATCTCGACTTTCCCGATGAATCGCTGGACGTTATTCACGCCCACCAGGTGCTGCAGCACCTGACCGATCCTGTGGCAGCGCTGCGGGAGATGCGCAGAGTTGCCCGGCCAGGCGGAATCATCGCCATCCGCGACGCGGACTTCCACGGTATGACCTGGTATCCACCCACGGCAGAACTGGACGAGTGGATGGACACCTACCAGCAGTTGGCGCGGAGCAACAGGGCAGAGCCCGACGCCGGCCGCCACCTGATTGCCTGGGCGCAGGAGGCGGGCCTGACGGGCATCGAGCCGTCGTCGTCGAACTGGCTTTACGCCACCGACGAGCGCCGCCGCTGGCACGCCAAAGTATGGTCGGAGCGTGTGGTTCACTCCGCATTTGCGGAGCAATCCCTGGAACGCGGACTCGCGGATCAGGGACAACTCGAGCGGCTTGCCGCCGGCTGGCTCCGCTGGGGAGAAGCGCCGGACGGCTGGTTCCTCATCCCGTGCGGAGAGATCATCGCGCGGGTGTGAGGTTGTTAGGGTATTTGGATGGGTCAATCCAGAGCGGCTGAGCACGAGCATTTTGATGTGGTGGTGGTGGGCGGCGGCCACAATGGACTGGTTGCTGCCACGTACCTGGCCAAGGCGGGGCGCAGCGTGGTGGTGCTGGAGCGCCAGGACCAGGTGGGTGGCGCAGCCGTTTCCGCCGAAGCGTTTCCGGGAACGGGTGCGCGACTTTCGCGCTACTCCTACCTGGTCAGTCTGATCCCGGCGCAGGTGATCGATGACCTGGGACTGAACATTGAACTGGTCCGCCGACGCTACTCCTCCTACACGCCGCTGCCGGGCGGCGAATCAGGCCTGCTCGTCGACAACGACGACCGTAAGGCCACGCGAAAAAGCTTCAAACGCGTGGGTGCCGGTCAGGATGCCGCCGGGTTCGCTGAGTTTTACGGGCGCACATCGATGCTTGCGGAAAAGGTGTGGCCCACAGTTACTGCTCCCCTGATGCGGCGGTCGGAAATGCGGTCGCTGATTGGCGACGACGACATCTGGACCGATTTCATCGAGCAGCCCCTCGGCCATGTGGTGGAAAGAGCCGTGGAAAGCGACCTCGCCCGCGGTGTGATTCTCACCGACGGACTGATCAGCACCTTCGCCCGTGCCCACGATGAGGATCTGCAGCAGAACAAGTGCTTCCTCTATCACGTGATCGGGGGCGGAACGGGCGACTGGGACGTGCCGGTTGGTGGCATGGGCGCGGTCACCGGTGCGCTGGAAGCCGCGGCCAGCGCGGCGGGTGTGGTGATCCGCACAGGTGCGGACGTGACCGCGGTGGCGCCCAACGGCGTCGTGCATTACACCCAACAGCGCGATGACGACGGCGGCGCTTCCTCGAGCGTCAACGGCGAGTTTGTGCTCGCGAACGTTACGCCCGCTGTGTTGGGGCGCCTGATGGGCGGGCCGGGAGCGTCGGGGTTCGCGCCGTCGTCGCACCCTGACGCCGAGGGCGCGCAGGTCAAGGTGAACCTGCTCCTCTCACGTCTGCCGCAGTTGTTGGACCCGGAGGTGACTGCCGAACAGGCGTTCGGTGGAACGTTCCACATCAATGAGCTGTACTCGCAGCTGGATACTGCGTATTCGGAGTCGGCTGCCGGGCGGATTCCCTCTCCCCTGCCGATCGAGATCTATTGCCATTCGCTGGCTGATCCGTCCATCTTGTCGACGGAGCTGCGTGATTCCGGAGCGCACACGTTGACGGTGTTCTCGCTGCAGACACCGCACCGGCTGGTTTCCGGTGCAGACCACGACAAACTGCGGGCGTCCCTGCAGGAGGCGGTCCTTGAGTCACTTAACAGGGTGCTGGCCGAGCCCATCGAAGACTGTATCCTGCACGATCCCTCAGGTGCCCTGTGCATCGAGACGAAGACCACACTAGACCTTGAGGAAGCTTTGGGGCTGACGGGCGGCAACATCTTCCACGGTCCGCTCTCCTGGCCATTTGCCGAGGACGACGAACCGTTGGACACACCGGCGCAGCGCTGGGGTGTAGCGACGGACCACCCGCGAATTCTGCTGTGTGGTGCCGGTTCCCGGCGCGGCGGCGGAGTGAGCGGACTCGGCGGGCACAGTGCGGCGATGGCACTGCTGGAAATGTGACCCGCCTGACGCAGTCATGCCCATGGACGCGCAACCATCCAGCACTGCTTTCATCCCATCCGCATTTAGACTCAGAGCCATGTACCGGATAGTCACTGTTTGCACTGGCAACATCTGCCGCTCGCCCATGGCTGAAATCATGCTGACGACTGCGTTCGGTGACGCGGGACTAGCCGACGACGTCGCTATCGACTCCGCGGGCACCACCGGGTGGGAGGCCGGCAATGCTATCGACAGGCGGGCAGCGGCGAAGCTGACCTCTCTCAGCCTGGTAAGCACGGATCACCGCGCGCGGCAATTCGAGGCGTCCTGGTACTCCGAGCGGGATCTGATCCTCGCGCTGGACGTTGACCACTATGCGGAACTGCGCCGCGACGCGCCCGATAACAGCTCACGTGGCAAAGTGCGAATGCTGCGCGAATTCGACCCAGCGGTTGCCGGTACGGACATCGCCGGCCTGGGAATTTATGATCCCTGGTTCGGCGACGACACCGATTTCGACACAACGTTCACGCTGATCGCCGGTGCGGTGCCCGGCGTCGTGCAGTTTGTGCTGGAAGAGTTGGCGCGGGAGGAAACCACCGGTTGATACAGCGCCCACCAATCCTCCACAGAACCGCGAAAAGCTGACCCTTTTCCACATAGACCGATGTGCGGCTGTTCCTGGCGATCCCGACGCCTACTGTCGCTTCATGACCACATTTGACCGATACGAATACTGGCCGGAACCATATACGGCAGAGGTTGACCAAGTAGACTTGGTCAACATGGGCCAGTACAACGTTCAAGAAGCCAAAACCAAACTATCTGAGTTGCTCCACATGGTGGAGCGGGGTGATGAGGTGATCATCGCGCGCGGCGGGCGGCCTGTTGCCAAGCTGGTGAAGCTTGAGCGGCCCTTGAAGCGTACTCTCGGTTTTCTGGGCCCTCTGGACGTTCCGGCAGAAGCGTTTGAACCGATGACCGGAGAGGAGAAAGACCTGTGGGAACAACCCCTTACCTGATCGACTCGCAGGCCCTGCTATTCGCGATGGTCAACCCGCGCTCCCTCTCGCCCAAGGCCAAGCGGATCATCAGCAGCATGGACGAAACGCTCTATGCTTCCGCCGCATCCGCCTACGAGTTGGCCTACAAGTTTCAGCGGGGAAAGCTTCCCGGACTGGACAAAGTCTTTGTTGGCTATGAGCACCATGTGCGCCGGGTGGCGCCCCTGACCGTCAGCGTCACCGCCGAGCACGCTTTGACGGCCGCTTCCCTTGACTGGGATAATGCCGATCCGTTTGATCGGCTGATTGCGGCCCAGGCCTTGATCGAAGGGGCAACGGTCATCACCAGCGACCAGGCAATGCGGGATTACGAACCGCTGAGCACGCTCTGGTAGCTGTTTTTATGCCTGGCCCGCTCTGGATTCAGCGTTCGAGGCACGTGCAGACGCAGGCTTTGTTTCCTTCGGGATCGACCAGGACAACGAATGACGGAGCCTGCTCGTCGTCAACCACCGTGCCACCGGCGGCCACCGCGGCCGCAATACGCATCTCGGCCACATCATGCGGCACCCACAGGTCAACATGGAAGCGCTGACGGGGAACTTTGTGTGCATCTGTGTGCTGGAACCAGAGAAGCGGCACCCTGCCTCCGGGGTCTGCGACGTCGTCGCCCGCCTGCGAGTCTATGCTGCCGGTCAGGAGAGCGGCCCAGAAGGGCCCGACGGCGGCGAGGTCAGCGGTGTCCAGCGCCAGTTCGATCTCGGCTACGGCGCCCGGCTCGGCGGATATCTCCTGCGCGCGCGCAATTTCACTGATCCGCAAGGCCAGGTTCACGTCACGCTGGGTCACTGCCGCGACGTCATGGCTGATCAGCTTCACATCCACAAACGGGTAGGTCAGGGTCACGTCCGGATGGTGGTTGGCCTCTTCGGCGGCGTCGGTAACAGCGGTAACGAACTTCAGGCCGGCCACAAAACTACCCGTCCGGAACCGTGCGTGGAGGGCCTGGGCCAGCTTGCGCCAGTCATCAAGACCCGAATCGAGAACCTGCTTGGTGGTGAGCTGTTCCATGCGCCCCAGTATGCCACCGGGCATCTGAATAGTCATGGGGGTTGGCTGCGCTTCGCAGGAGGCATCGCTGAGGATCCCCTGCCTCCCCTACGCCATGATCCGTTCGAGTCGCTCCTTGCGCCGCTGCCAGTCGGGCATAACCGTTTCCTGGAGCTCGTAGAAGTTTCTGCTGTGGCTTGGAATGAGCAGGTGGCACAGTTCGTGGGTGATCACGTAGTCGATGGAGTCCATGGGTGCGCGGATAAGGTCAGGGTTGAGGAGCAGCCTGCCCGCCGGAGACATGGAGCCCCAACGCGTTGGCATTCGCAACAGGCGGAGACCTGCTGGTTCCACTGCTGTGGGGTCAGGAAACCGTTGACGATTCAGTTCGACTCGGCGCGGAAGGTGCAGGCGTGCACGTTGGCGAAACCACAGGGTTATGTGCCTCTCAATTGCCGCGGTGTCCCGGAAAGCAACACCCGTCACCTCGAGGAAGCCACGGACCATCCTCACCCGTGGAGCATCAGGACCATCCACAGCCTCATTGGGCGACACCTGGATCCGATACTGTCTGCCCAGGTAAAGATGCGTCTCTCCGGGCACATATCGGCGCGGAGGTGTGCGCGGATGGAACCGCGCGAAAGTGCGTTGTTGTGCAAGGATCCACCGCGCGCGCCTGCGGACCCTGGTAGCGATGTCCTCGACAGCAGCCTCGATTGGCGCCGCCACACGCACCAAACCGTCAGGCTCAACTGTGATCTCCAGCGTGGAGCGTTCACGGCGCTCCAAACGATACTCAATAATCTGTTCCCCGTAATGAACCTGCCGCGTTTCCGGCATCATGTCTTGAAGCGCGCCCGGGCTACTTTGAGGACTGACGAGGTAAGACTGTCCACCACGGACTGCTGCATCTGAACTCCGCGACGCTCACCGAAGTCATAAAAATAGTCGTCCAGTGCAGTGGCCAAAGCATTTTGTTCATTTGGCTTGGTCCAGAAGTTGACCACCATCCGGCTGCGGATAATGTCGCCAACAGTCTTAGCTGTTTCCGCCCTTTCATCCTTGGGGACGGCCAGGAACTCCTTAAGAGTCGACTCGAGGAAGCTTGTGCCGAGCGCACCGTAAATCGCGGCGGCGTCGTCGTCGTGCGCTATTGCGGCGGGAAGTTGTTCCCCACGGTCGCCACTGACCAACTGCTCCGCGATTGTCTGCGCCAAGAGCAGGTACCGCTCCCCATCACGACGACGGCGGTACTCATCGATTGCCTGCTGCAGCAGTTCCGAGAATCGCGCGTAAAAGGCGGGGTCCTCGGCCATCCGCTCCGTGATGGTCTTCCTGGTGGCGCTGACAATCCGGTCTGCCTTAGAGCCGGAGGTGGTGCCTTCCTCATCCACAACGGCTTTCAGCGCTGTGGGATTGTTGATGTTGAGTTGTTCGATGATTGTCTGGGCCGGCAGCGCGGTCACATGGTCATCGAGCAGACGGCGAATGCGTGGTCCATAGTCGCGCAGGTCTACTGTCTCCTGGTAGCGCTTCTGCACCGCCAGACGCAGCTCGGCGAACTGCGCGTAGTCATTCCGATAACGGTCCACTTGTGCCTGGGTCATGACATCGAGCAGTTTGTCGCTGGACAGCGCCAGGTGAAGTGTGCGGCCAAAAGTTTTGAGGCGTTCGTAGAATTCGTGTCGGAGCGGTTCGTCAAACAGGTGCTGTTCCAACGCTTCCATGTCGTCTTTCCCGGCAACGGTGTTGAACAGGTCCCACACATGGCTCCATCGCCCCGGCAGCAGACGGATCTGTTCACGGATGTCCAGCACAGCCCCGGCGATCTCCTGGGCGTCGAAGTCACCGAGCGCATTGTAGGACGTCAGTGCCTCATCCAACTCGCCGAGGAGACCCTCGTAATCCACCACGTAGCCGAACTGTTTTTCGGCCGCTCCCTCCGAAAAGAGCCGGTTGACTCGTGCCACGGCCTGCAGCAGGGAGTGTTCCCGCAGCGGCTTGCAGAGGTAAAGGACGGTGTTGCGGGGGGCGTCAAACCCGGTGAGGAGTTTAGAGACCACAATGATGATCTCCGGCACTCCTGAGCCTTTGAACTGTTTGATGAGTTGTTCGGTGTAGTTTGCCTCGGTGCCGTAGCGGGCCATCTGCGTTCTCCAGAAACGCCGAACAACTTCCCGTGATTCGGCGTCTACTTCCTCCCGGTCTTCCGCGTCATCGGGCGGGGAAATGATCACTTCGCTGGCGACGTGGCCTATCTCGTCGAGTTCCTGCTTGAAACGGATGGCTGCGGCCTTGTTCGGCGCCACCAGTTGGGCCTTGAATCCAGTGTCCTGCCAATGTTGACGGTAGTGCTCGGAAGTATCGAAAGCCTTGGCGCGGATGGCCTGCGCGGTTTTTCCGAGGGCATCGTCGCGGCTGAACTTCCGCTTGAGATCGCGCTTTTGTTGGTCGGTCAGCCCGTCGCTGATCTTCTCGAACCAGGCGTCAATCACACCGGCCGTGATCTGTTGTTCCACGAGGCGGCCTTCGTACAGGATGGGCACCACTGACCCGTCACGCACTGCCTCATCAATGGTGTAGCTGTGAATAATTCCGCCAAAGGTGTCCGCAGTGTTCCTCTCCCGTTTCAGCAGCGGTGTTCCAGTGAAGCCGAGATAGCAGGCGTTGGGCAGTACCCGGCGCATCGCCACATGGAACTGGCCGTAGCCGCCGTACCGGCCGGTCTGGCTCCGGTGGCTTTCGTCGACCAGGACAAAGATGTCAGCGGAATCGTCTCGGCCTTCGCGGCTGGCGGCGCCATCAAACTTGTTGATCAGTGTGGTGATCAGCGGAGTTCCGCCGCGTACCAGTTCGCCGAGGTGTTTGCCGCTCTTGGCGCGGACGGGTTCCAGCTCGCAGGCGAGGAAGGTGTCGCGGATCTGTTTGTCGAGATCGTCCCGGTCGGTCACGATGATGATCCGGGGGTACGTCACCCGGGGGTCCAGCACCAGTGCTTTGCCGAGCATCACCATGGTGAGTGACTTGCCGGAGCCTTGGGTGTGCCAGATGACGCCGCCGTTGCGGTGTTCTTCATCGCCGTTCGCCAGCACGCGTTCCACGGTTCTGCGGACGGCGAAGTACTGCTGGTGCCTGGCGATCTTGCGCGTTCCGGAGTCAAACACGGTGAAGCGGCGGACCAGGTCAAGCAATCGCTCGGGCCGGCATAGCGCGTAGAGGAGGCGGTCCTGTGCGCTGACGGTCCGTCCGGGTACGAGCGGTTGGATGTCAGCGTCGGTGTCCTCCTCGTCCTGCCAGCTTGCCCAGAACTTCCGCTGCGTCCCGACCGTGGCATAGCGGGCTTCCTGGCGGTTGGCGGAGATCAGCAGTTGGGCGTAGTGGAACAGTTGCGGTATGCCGTCACTGTTTTGGTACGCGATCAGCTGGCTTCCGGCCTTTTTGAGTTCCTCCGTGGGGCGTTTGTTTTCGATGACGATGAACGGGATGCCGTTCACATAGCCAACGACGTCAAGGCGCTGGGTTGCACTGCTGCCGGTGCGTTCCACCCGCATTTCGGTGGTGACGTGGAAGACGTTGTTGGCGGGGTTTTGCCAGTCGATGTAGCGCAGTGAGTAGCTTTTACTGTCGCCGTCCACGGTCTTGGTGATGGTGGTGCCGAGAATGAGGCGGTCGTACACGTCCAGGCTGGCGGCCTGCGGGCCTTTAGCCTGTTCCAGCCTGGGCGCGAGCCGCCGCACTGCCTCTTCCGCGTCCGCCATGTCAAAGGGATATTGGCGCTGCTTGTGGGTGAACTGGTTGATCTTGAGGATTTGCGTCGCCAGGATTCCGTTGAAGAGTACGTTGCTCTGCCTGCCGCCGCGTTCCTGCAATGCCTTTGCAGGGGTGAGCTGGGTGAATCCGACTGCTTCGAGCAGTTGCACGGCCGGACCCTGCGACTGGCTGAGCTCGGAGGCGTCGAAAGTGTGCTCAGCCATTGTCTTGTCCCCCTGCGTTGATGTCAGCAGCCACGTTCACACGTACCTGCCCTGTGAGTAGTTTCTGCATGAGTCCCTGCTTCTGGGTGCGGAGGAGTTCGGCTTTGCGTTTGACGAGCCTGATCTCAGAGGAAGAGGCGGCGAGCGCCCTGTTCGCGATCTCCTGCGCTTCTCTCGAAGGCACTGGAACTACGAGTTCGAAGAAATCGGCTTGGGCAATGTTCAGAAGACCGTGGCTTCGTGCTCCTTCGTGACATATGGGAGACAACTGCCTATCGAGCAATTCTGAATTGAAGATATTCTGCAGGAACGTACCTGACATCGGCGAATTTTCTTGCAGCCTAAAACACAGGTACAGCGTGGAGATGACGCCTCGGTCGTATCGATCGAGCCTTCGTATGGCTCCGAACGGGTGCCCGGCCGAGGAACTCCTGTTATACGCAAAATCGCCTCTGTGCAACAGGTAGTACCCCGCGAGATTCTTCCCCGCCACACTTTTGTTGAAGTATTCTGTCTGGCTTACCAGTCCTTCGCGCGCCGACGAAGTAAGTACGTTCGTCTCGCCAACAGCGTTTTTCGCCTTAACGGGTTCAACAAGATCACCCAATGCCACATGCGATCCGTGAGCGTGCCGCGCAATCAGTCCCTGAAGTAGCAGCCGGTGCTGCCCCCGTAGGCGGACAACAAGCGTGTTTGCACGCTCGATCGCGTCATCCCAGGTGCGGAGAATTTCTGCGATCTTCCGCTGCTCCGGGAGGGGCGGGTGCGAAATAGTGAGCCTCTTGAACAGTGGGAGCCCAATTGTCTTGATCGTCGATCCAACGGCCATTCGCTCGAAATACCCCTTATGAGTCTGCAGCCAGTAGTACAAGTACCAAGGCTCCAGCACGCCCATGGCTCTGCAATCCCAGGCAATGAAATGCTGGCTCACCGCCATAGCTTCTCGAAGTACAGCGCTCTTGCCCACGCCAGCGTCACGCGACATGATGACCGTGCCCGCGGGATGTAGAACCGCTGACGATTTTTCCATGCCACGCGTTGTAATACGACGGGTGGATGATGATATGTAGCCTTGATCTAAGCGGCCACTGTCAGCAAGCGAGATCCATCCGATGTCGCCATCCCAGTAATCAGGATGCTGTTGGTTTGGAGTGTGCCCGCTGCCTCGCAGCGTGACTTCATCGAGCTTTGAATCCGCCCATCCTGCCTGAGCTCTCATTCCTTGCCGTCCCTACTCAACCGCTCGATCTCCGCAAAGTCGGCTTCGTCTGCCGCGCCCGCCTCGATGGCCTTCCGCTTCGCGTCGAACTCCCCGTACCGGCCCTCCGCAAGCTTCTTCGCAACTTCCGCGCGCACACTGCCAGCGTCCACAAGCAACTCGTGTCCGTTGAACTGGAGGAAGGCGTCGAGTTTTTCCTTCCAGTCGGCCATGGTTACCACCAGACGGCGCTTCGCCTGGTTCTCGGCGAAGTCCAGGTACATGGTGACGATGCTGTTCAGCCCCTCCAGTTCCTTGCCGGACAGGTAGTTCTTGCCCGTGGAAACGTCGCCCTTGCGGACCCGTCCTCCGGCCCAGCTGGTGAGGCCCATGTTCGGGGCGTCCGAATCGCTGCGGGCTTTGATGAGCTCGGCCGCCGTCTTTCCAGTGACTGCCCAGAGCATCTTGTTCTGCACCACCTTGAAGAAGGCGCCCGCCTCGTCCGACTTCGGGTTGTAGTCCACGGCCGTGGCATAGAGGTCCAGCACTTTCTGATAGAAACGCTTCTCGCTGGCGCGGATGTCACGGATGCGTTCAAGCCACTCGTCAAAGTAGTCCCACTGCTTGGCATCCTTGAGCCTGGCATCATCCATGGCGAAGCCCTTGATGAGGTACTCGCTCAGTACGGTGGTGGCCCAGCGGCGGAACTGCACGCCACGCGGCGAGCGCACCCGATAGCCAACGGCCAGAATCACGTCCAGATTGTAGTGTTTCAAGTTCCTGCGGACCTCACGACCGCCCTCTTGGCGAACTTGTAAGTAATCGTTACAAGTTGCCGCCTCGCTAAGTTCACCCTCTGCGTATATTGCGGCGATGTGCTGCGTCATAGCCTGTGTTGTCGTCTGAAAAAGCTCGGCAAGCTGCGCCTGCGTCACCCAGGCCGAGCCGTCAACGGCCCGAAGCTGAACGTGAGCCAGACCGTCGTCGCTCGTGTACAGAACAATTTCACCCGCCGCGCCGCCGGACTTAGCATCGGGGTTGTCAGTCATCGAGACCCAACTCCTTCAGGTGACCCGCCATGCGGGCCCGGACTTCCACCAGCTCTGCTTCGATCTGGTCGATCTCACGCTGCACGGCAGCAACATCGATCTCGGCTTCGGCCTCGAAGGTGTCGATGTACCGCGGGATGTTGAGGTTGTAGTCGTTCTCGCTGATCTCCGCCCGCGGGACCAGGCGTGAGTAGCGCTCAGCCTGTGACCTACCGCGGTAGGTCACAACGATCCGTTCAATGTGGTTCTCGTCCAGCAAACTCTGCGCCTTGGCCGGGGTGAAGTCCCGGCTGGCATCGATGAATAGGACGTCGTCGCGGCCCTCATTGGCGCCGCCCTTTTCACGCGAACGGTCGAAGATCAGGATGGCCACCGGAATGCCAGTGGTGGTGAAGAGATTCGCTGGCAAACCCACCACCGTGTCCAGCAGGTTCTCCTCAATCAGCGACTTCCTGATGCGCCCCTCGGAACCGGCTCGGAACAACACACCGTGGGGAACAATCACCGCAACCCGGCCCGTCCGGCGTCGTGCTGATTCGATCATGTGGGAGATAAAGGCGTAGTCCCCCTTGCTCTTCGGCGGGACACCACGCCAGAAGCGACCAAAACGATCCGACTCCGCCACCTCTGCTCCCCACTTGTCCAGAGAGAACGGCGGATTGGCCACCACCACTTGGAACTGCCTGAGCTGATCGCCCTGCAGCAGTTTGGGGTCATTAAGGGTATCGCCCCACTCAATATGCGCACTGTCATTGGCATGCATGAACATGTTCATCCGCGCCAGAGCCCAGGTGGAACCATTGACCTCCTGGCCATACAGCTCGTAATTGTTGCTTCCCACCTGCCCCGCGGTCTGGATGAGCAGTGAACCCGATCCACAGGAGGGATCGTAGATGCTGTCGCCTTCGCATGGAGAGGCAAGACGAGCCAGTAATTCAGAGACGGAACGTGGCGTATAGAATTCACCGGCTTTCTTGCCTGCGTCCGAAGCGAACCTTGAGATCAGGTAGATATAGGTCTCACCAATGATGTCATCGCTCACCCGCGACGGGCGAAGATCCAGCGCCGGCCTGGCAAAATCCTCCAGCAGGTTCTTCAACCGCCGGTTGCGGTCCTTTGGCTGGCCCAGATTCGCTTCCGAATTAAAGTCAATATTGCGGAATACGCCGTCCAGCTTGGCGCGGTTGTCATCCTCGATGGCGGCCAGAGCTATGTTGATGAGCTCGCCAATGTTGGCAGCGTTTCTGTTCTCATACAGATGGTTGAAGGTAGCCGTCTGGTGGAGCGGGAACCGCTCACGTTTTAACAACGCGTCCACGCGGTCCGGGTTGTTTTCGAACTGCTTCTTATATTGCTCGGCATGCTCGGTCCAAATGTCCGAAATGTACTTCACGAACAGCATCACCAGGATGTAATCCTTGTACTGGGTGGCGTCCACCACACCACGGAACGTGTCACAAGCCGCCCACGCAGCGCTATTGATCTGATTCTGGGTGACTTGATCCTGCGTGGAACTCTTCTGCGTGATCATCTGCGGCCTGCTTTCTGGTGGGACTGCCCAGCGAGGGCTGCGGAAATCAGTTGAGCTTGTCGAAGTGTGTTCTGAGAATCCGCCAGACGGTGCATCAGCTGAGCCTCAGCTGATGCCAAGTGAGCAGCCATGGCAATTAGACGCTGCTGCGCCAGCGGCGGCAGTTGCAGCGGCACCGATTCAAGCGTTGCCTTCGCCACCATCTGGATGGTCTGCCCCTGTGCTGCACGCCGTAGATGGGTTTGCGCCGCCGATTGGTTCAACCACCAGGCGAGGAAATCCGGATCATAAGTGTCGGTGCTGGGACGAATAATGAACAGTGGCAAGACAGCCACGGCTGGCTCCGGCAGGTCCTCAGGGACTGCCCAGGCTATGGTCGCCTGGCCCCGCGAACGCAGGAGCACATCGCCACGGGAGACCAGGTAGCGGGGATGCGGCGAGGAGATCCTGGCCATGTGCCGCAATTCCAAAGCGTTGCCAATGAAGATATCTGCCATTTGAATGGCCAACACTCCCTCAGAGCTCCGGTCCAGGCGTTCGCGCACTGTGACCCCGGAACTGATACGGGCAACATCAGTAAGCAACATTAGGATCACCTCCAGTAGTGTTTCTACTGAAACAGTACGTAGACTTTACCTGTAATGCAACTACTGTTTAAAACACTTACGCATTTCAATCTATCAGCCCAGCCCGATCGCGGCTTCCAGAACCGTCAGATGGTGCTCAAAGAGCTGGTCGGGAGCAGAGAATGTATGCGGCCCATACTGGCCGAACGCCTCAAAATTGACGACTCCGAACAATGCAGCCCACACGAGCACCCCCGTCGCAATGACCTCCTCGGGCATTGCCAGGCCCATCTCCTCACGGATCCGGTGCACGTCCGCGGAGAGGTCGGCAGGCAATCCGGCTGCCCCCGGCGGAGACAGCACCCCGGCGCGGTGTGCGTCGTCGAAAATACGGACCAACGCGGTAACAACCCGCGTACCCGGACCCGTTGTCTGGTCGGCCGGAGCATCATAGCCGGGCACGGGACTGCCAAACAGCAACGCGTAGCCCGCGGGCTCCCGCAGCGCCCATTCCCTGACCGCCCGGGCGAGCGCGCGGAATCTGCCGCCGTGGTCCGCTCGGTCCACTACGGCGACCGCTGCGTCCACCTGATCACCCAGCTCCGTGTAAGCATCCACCACCAGGAGGGTGAGGAGGTCGTCACGGCTTTTTACGTACCGGTAAACCGCTGACGAAACCAGCCCAAGGTCCCTGGCCACGGCCCTGAGTGACAGCCCGGCCGCGCCGTGAACGGCGAGGTGCTCGCGGCCCAGACGGGTGATCTCTTCCATGGTCTGCGCGCGCGCCCGGTCACGGGGAGTGGTTGGCATGGTTCAATAATTTGCGCTAACGAGAGCATTGTCAACTAAAGAGAGCACTGCTCTTGACAAGATGAATCAATCCGGTCATTCTTATAAACAGAGAGCACTGCTCTCATTCACACGGGAAACGAGGAAGATGTGGCACAGCATTACGTAGTGAACGGCGCCGGACCTGTCGGCTGGACCATTGCCGAGCAACTGGCGGCCCGCGGAGACCGGGTGCGTATCCTGACCCGATCAGGGACCGGTCCAGAGCACCTCTTGATCGAAAGGGCCCGGGTGGACGTGTCGGATCCAACGCAATTAGCCGGGCACCTGGACGGCGCCGCCGCTGTGTTCCATTGCGTTCACGGATCTGTGTACAGCGCCGCGTCCTGGGAGGCGGAATTGCCCCGCGCGGAAGGGACGGTACTGGAGGCAGCGGGCCGGCGTCGTCGTCGTCTTTCCCGAAAGCCTGTATTCCTACAGCCGCCGCCACGAGGTGATGACGGAGGATAGCCCGCGCGAAGCGCAGGGAGGTAAACGCGGTGTCCGCACAGCGTTACTTGCCGCACGCGAAGCATCAGCCACACCCACAGTGAGCGTGGTCGCGTCGGATTTCTTTGGTCCACGGGTGATGAATGCCCATGCGGGCGAACGCCTGGTGCCCCGGGTCCTGGCGGGAAAGACCGTGCGGGTCCTGGGAAGCGCCGACCAGCCACATTCCTTTACCTACGTGCCCGATCTAACGGCAGCGATGATTTCCGCGGCACACAATCCGAAGTTGTGGAACTCCGTACTGCACGCCCCCACAGGTCCCGCCCTGACCCAGCGGCAGCTTGCCGACCGCTTTGCCGAAGCTGCCGGCGCTCCAACCGCCAGGGTGAAAGCACTCCCGGGCTGGCTGCTCCGGGCCGCGGGGCTGGTATCCACGGACGCCAAAGAAATCGGCGAGATGCTTTACCAGTTCGACGGCCCGTTTGTGATGGACTCAGGGCGCAGCAATGAGGCACTGGGACTCGTGCCCACACCGCTGACCGAGGCGGTCGCATCAACAGTCCAGTGGTGGAGGACACGGGCCGCGGGCACCTAGAATGATCCGGTGACTCTCTCCGTTTGGCTGGGCCTGGTAGGTGCCGGCACCCTCATTAGCTTTACGCCCGGCGCCGGCGCGGTGAACACCATGAGCAACGCGCTTACTGCGGGTTTCCGGCGCTCCCTGTGGGGCATTCTGGGACAACAGCTGGCCCTTCTGATCCACATTGTTGTTGTTGCCGCCGGTGTTGGCCTGCTGGTTTCCGGCTCCCCCCTGGCCTTCAACGTCATCCGCTATGCCGGCGCCGCGTACCTGGTGTACCTCGGCATCCGGAAATTCCTCCAACCGCCCAACCTCGCCGAGGAAGCCGGCACCATTGGCAGTGAAGGTGCCGCTTCGATGTTCCGCCGGGGACTGTGGGTCAACCTCCTCAATCCCAAGGCGATCGTCTTTTTCCTTGCCTTCATGCCGCAGTTCATCCAGCCGGAGGAGCCACTCCTGGGCCAGTACGGCGTCCTCGCCGGGACGGTTGTGGCGATCGACGTGCTGGTCATGTGGTTCTTCTTCGCCGCAACCGCCCGGTCCTTCCAGCGCTTCACCCGCGACCGCCGCGGACAAGTATTTTTGAACCGCACCTTTGGCCTACTATTTGTAGCCGTGGGCATACTGCTCGCGCTCGCCTAAGAACACCGAAAGCCCTGCATGGCACTGAAAGCCGCCGCCGCCGTCGTACCCCTGGTCATTGCCGTGGACGGACGGTCGGGCGCAGGCAAAACCACTCTCGCCGTCGAGCTCGCCGCATTGCTGCGCCAGCACCACAGCGTGACACTCTTCCATCTGGAGGACATCTATCCCGGCTGGGACGGGCTGGCGGACGGCATGAACCGTTACGTTCAGCGGGTGCTTACCCCACTTGCCGGCGGAGAGACGGCGCGCTGGCGGGCCTGGGATTGGACCACCAACGACGACGGCGCGCACCAGGTCAGCGAGCCCGCCGACATTGTGATTGTGGAGGGCG
>NZ_KI915000.1:165483-175374 GCF_000520595.1 Arthrobacter sp. H5 | reverse complement strand
GCTGCGCCGCAGCGCGGGAATTCCTCGACGTCACGGTGTGGGTGGAAGCAGACGAAACCCGGCGGCGCCGCAGCGCCCTCGAGCGCGACGGCAGCACCTACGCCCCCTTCTGGCAACGGTGGGCCGACCAGGAGGACCGCTGGCTCGCGGCCGACAACCCCGCAGAGCACGCCGATGTGGTGGTCGAAGGGCACCGCGGGGACGGGACTCCACAGCAGGTACGCCTGGCACTGACGGGGCTCCCGCAGTGCGAATCGCTTCTTGCGGTGGAGCGGGCAGCGCGCCGCGGCTTGACCCTGAGTGTGGAAACCCTGCCAGTATGCCCCGACGGGCCTGCGCTCTTCAGCGCCCTGTACGGCACCTCGGACACGGCCGCGTGGTTGGACAGTTCCACAGCTGAGGACCGACAGGACCGCAGCCGCTTTTCCATCATGACCGATTGCGGCGGCAGGTTTGGCCAGAGAGCCCGGCACACTGCCGGCACCACGCTGGTGACCGGCGGAGCGGTGACGGCCCGGATCCGTGGACCCTTTTTCCGCTGGCTCGACAGCGTCTGGGGCCGGCGGGCTGTCCGACCTCCCGATCAATACCCCGGCGAATTCACCCTGGGGTGGCTTGGCTACCTGGGTTACGAGCTGAAGCGTGAAACGGGCGGCTCTTCCCTCCCCACCGGCTCCCTCCCGGACGCCTCGCTCCTGTTCGCAGGCCGGGCGGTGGTGCTGGATCACCGACAGCAACGAACGTACCTGTTGACTCTGGGCGACGGTGGACGGGACCCGGAGCTGGCCGAATGGCTGGCCAGCGCGCGGGCCGCGGTGGTGGAAGCGCTGCCGCTCCCCCGGACACCCGCGCCCGTGCGCCCGAAGTTTGTTTCCCGCGACCGTCGTGAGACGTACCTGGACAAAATCCGCGATGCACAGGCTGAGATCACCGAAGGAAATTCCTACGAGGTGTGCCTCACCACCTCACTGCACGCCACAGCCAACGCGCCCATGGACACGCTTCAAACGTATCTGCGGCTCCGTGACAACAACCCCGCGCCCTTTGCCCACTACCTGAAGTTCCCCACCTTTGCCGTGGCTAGCACGTCGCCGGAGCGCTTCCTCAGGCTGGACGCCGGCGGGGGTATGCGTGCCGAACCCATCAAGGGAACCCGCCGTCGTGCGTTGGATCCGGACGCGGACGCCGCCCTACGGCAGGAACTGGCAAACTCCGAAAAGGACCGCGCAGAGAACATCATGATCGTTGACCTGTTGCGCAATGACCTGTCACATCTGGCGGTGCCGGGCAGTGTCACGGTGAGCAGGCTGTGCGACATCGAAACGTACGCAACCGTCCACCAGATGGTCAGCACGATCGACGCGCAGCTCCGTCCCGGCTCTTCCCGCGCCGAAGCCGTGGCGGCCGCTTTCCCGGCCGGGTCGATGACCGGCGCACCGAAGATCAGCACCATGGCTATCCTGGACCGGCTGGAAGGTACGCCACGCGGCGTGTATTCCGGCGCCGTCGGCTACTTTTCATTGAACGGCGCGGCTGATCTCGCCGTCGTGATCCGCACCCTGGTGATGGAAGAGAACGACGGCGGCACACAGCTCACGCTCGGCGTAGGAGGAGCGATCACCGCGGACTCCGACCCGGCCGAGGAGTGGGAGGAAGTGCGGACCAAGGCGTTTGGGGTGTTGTCGGCGCTGGGTGCCGAGTTCCCGGGCTAATCCCTCATCGAAGGGAGGGAAATGACCACTTTCGTGCTGGAAAACCGTTATTTCGCTCCCTTCGATGCAGCGGGAGCCCAACTAAGCTGGCTGCATGACTGTTCTGGTGTTCCTTGACCCTGATTATGACGACGGACGGATCGCCGACGCGTCACAACCCCAACTGATGGCCACAGACCTCGGCGCAACGCGCGGGGACGGAATTTTCGAGACGCTGCTGGCGGTCGACGGCCGCCCGCGCAAGGTACAGGCCCATCTGGACCGGCTCGCGTCGTCGGGCGTTCTGCTGGGGCTGGAACTTCCGGCCGCCGACTCGTGGCAGCGGGCCATCGACACGGCGCTCCGGGAGGCCGGTCCAGCCGATGAGCAGGTGGTCAAACTGGTGGTCACCCGCGGGGTTGAGGGAGCAGGAGCGCCCACCGCGTGGGTGCAGGTCTCCCCCGTTTCCGAGTCCGTGCGCGCCAAACGCGGCCGGGGCCTCGCAGTGCTCCTGCTGGAACGCGGCTATGACAGCACGGTGGCGCAGCGTGCTCCGTGGCTGCTGATGGGCGCCAAGACACTGTCCTACGCGGTGAATATGGCCGCGATCCGGCACGCGCACGAGCAGGGCGCCGACGACGTCATCTTCACCTCCTCCGACGGCAAGGTTCTGGAAGGACCCACGTCCACGGTGCTTATCGCCCGGGTGCGCGACGGCGGCAAGGAACTCATCACCCCACAGTTGGAGAGCGGGATTCTTCCGGGGACGTCGCAGGGTGCGCTCTTCGCGGCTGCCCGTGAAGCCGGCTGGAAACTAGGGTACGGACCGCTGGTTCCTGCGGATCTGTTCGAGTCCGACGGCGTGTGGCTGATTTCGAGTGTGCGCCTCCTCGCGCCGGTGCTCTCCCTGGATGGGGAGCCAGTTTCGGTTTCACCGGCGCTCACCGCCGAGTTATCGGAGCTGGTAGCGTCCGTCTCCTGACGGATCCGATGGCCTGTGCCTGCTCCTGTGCCTGCTCCGCAGATTCGTTGGCTTGTCGCAGGGTTCGCCGCTTCGACCCAACGAATTCTGCGACAAGGCAACGAATCTGTCTAAAGGAGGTGTCGATTTTGGTGGTGGTCGCGCGTCATCATAGTGAGGAAGCCGGAAAGGCGTCTTCGACGACTGCAACACAAGGAGAAGAGATGAGCACCGAATACGTTGTCCTGCTGCACGACAATGAGGATGAGTGGGCCAACACCTCCGGACCCGACCGGATCAAGACCTATGAACGGCACGGCGAGTTTGCGCGCCGCTGCGCCGAGGGTGGACATAAGATCACCGGCGGCGCCGAGTTGAAGCCCGCGGCAACCGCAAAAATACTCAGGGGTCCGGGCGTCGGCGTGACCGATGGCCCCTACGCTGAGACCGCGGAGCAGCTCGGCGGGTTCTACGTGGTGGAAACTGACGACAGCGCAGCCTTTATCGATCTGCTCAATGAGCTGCTGACGGGGACAAGCTCCCCCGTTGAATTGCGCGAGACAGTCACGGACGCACCCTCATGAAGGTTGTAGTGCTCATGTACGAGGACGAACAGGTGTGGGCCAACGCCACCGAGGCAGTGCAGGAGAAGTACATGGCAGCACACAATGCCTTCTCAGACGCTGCTCAGGAGAAGGGAAAAATCCTGGCCGGGGAGGCACTCCAAACAGTGGCAACTGCAACAACCGTCAGGCGGCGCGGATCGCAGGTGGGACTGACCGATGGACCATTCGCCGAAATCACCGAGCAGCTTGGCGGTTTCTATGTCCTGGAAGTGCCCGATCTCGATGTTGCCGTCGAGTTGGTGAAGCTCCTCCCGGAATACACCATCGAACTTCGTCCGGTTGCCTACTTCTAACCCGGCTCCGGATGCCCCGCCGGACCCAACGAACAACAGTGCGGCCAACGCGGCGGTTGCTGTCGAGGAGGCCTGGCGGGGTCACTGGGCGCGGCTGCTGGCGCTGCTGGTCGGAAGGTTCCGGCGCTTCGAGCTGGCGGAAGACGCTCTGGCCGACGCCTACACCGCTGCAGCGCACAACTGGCCGCGGGACGGCGTCCCCGGCAATCCTGCCGGGTGGCTCCTGACCACCGCGCGCCGTCGTGCTTTGGACATTCTTCGGGCAGAGGCCGTCGCGGCGCGAAAGGAGCCACTGGTTGTTGTGGACGCTGAAGCCCGCAAGGCTGCGGTCGATGAAGGCGGACACGTACCTGATGAACGGCTCCGCCTGCTGTTCACCTGCTGCCATCCAGCCATCGCAGCTGACGCACGGGCGGCGTTGACCCTTCGCTTTGTGGGAGGCCTTGGGGTACCGGACGTCGCCTGCCTCTTCCTGGTACAGGAAGCAACCATGGCCGCCCGGCTGACGCGCGCCAAAAAGAAGATCGCTGCTGCGGGAATACCGTTCACCCTTCCCGCCCCGGACTGGCTGGATGAGCGGCTGGACCTCGTCGCGACCGTCATCTACCTGATTTTTACCGCCGGCTATTCGCCCGGAACCGGTCCGAACCTGCTGCGCGTAGGCCTCGCTGCTGAAGCGATCCGGCTGGGGCGGGTGCTCGATGAACTGCTGCCGGGCCGGAGTGTTGTGCGCGCCCTGCTCAGCCTGATGATTCTCCAGCACTCCCGGCGCGATGCCCGGACTGACTCGGGTGGAGAACTGATCCTGCTGCCCGAGCAGGACCGTTCCGTCTGGCGGCAGGAGGAAATAGCGTCCGGCGTAGAATTGCTTGCCGGGTTGCCGGCCGGCCTCACGGGACAGGCCCTCGAATACCAGCTCCAGGCGGGCATCGCTTCACAACACGCCACGGCTGCGCGGGCAGAGGACACCGATTGGGTCGCCATTGCGGCGCTCTATGCGGAGCTGGAATCCGCCACCGGATCCCCGGTGGTCCGCCTGGCAAGGGCAGTGGCGGTGATGGAGGTGACCGGGCCGGAGGATGGACTGGTGCTGCTTGACGGGCTAAGTGAACTCATCCCAGGCCATCACCGGCTTCCCGCTGTCCGCGCCGAACTTTTGGTCCGCGCTGGCCTGATTTCAGAGGCGCGCGGATTCTTTGAGACCGCAATCGCGCTGTGCGGCAATGATGCCGAACGGAGGCACCTTCAACGGCGCCTGGGCTCCCTCTAAGACTCCGGATCCTCAGCGGTTACCCAACATTACGGTTCCGCGTGGCGCGCACGCCCATCACGGTGCTACGTTGCTTGAGAGTAATGAGCGCCAGCGCCAAGCCCTGACTTGCTGGCCGGCAACCCTCCTTCACGGCGGGGTGCCTCAGGTGAATACTCGGCACCGGATCCGCATCTAACAGTGATCGAACAGTGCAAGTGTGAGGAGACACAATGCCACAGCACCCATCCCATTCCCATAGCGGCTATGCAGGAGACATCACTCCGCGCCAGGCCGTGGAAAGAGTGGAAAAAGGCGCCGTCCTCGTCGATGTGCGCACGGTCGAAGAATGGCAGACCGTTGGCGTCCCTGACCTCAGCGACGCGGGAACCGCACCCGTCTTCGTGGAATGGAACCGGGCCGGCGGCGTTCGCAACGAATCGTTCCTCAACGAACTTCACGAGTACAAGGGCCGGGAGCTGCTGTTCATCTGCCGGTCGGGAGTACGTTCCGTGGCGGCTGCCCAGAGTGCCACTTCCGCAGGCCACACGGTCTACAACGTCCTGTACGGCTTCGAGGCCAACGGCGGCTGGCGGCTGAGCGGGCTCGCCACCACAGCGCACACCAGCACCGAAGCCGGCACCCCCGCACTGGGCGATGCTGATGACTGAGCCCACGCCGTCGTCGTCCGCGTCTGAGGTGACCAACGGCGGCTATCCGCTGATCGGGCAGAACGACGACGCCGGCAGTTGGGGCCTGGACACCCTCGCCGTCCGTGGTGGGCTGGCACGGACCAACTTCGAGGAAACGTCGGAGGCGTTGTTCCTCAACTCAGGTTTTGTGTACCATTCCGCGGCCGCTGCAGAGGCGGCCTTCACAGGCGATGTGAACCGGTTTGTGTATTCCCGCTACGGCAACCCCACCGTCGCGATGTTTCAGGAACGCCTGCGGCTGCTCGAAGGTGCCGAGGCATGTTTTGCCACCGCCAGCGGCATGTCAGCGGTGTTCACCGCCCTGGGCGCGCTGCTCGCCGCCGGCGACCGGGTGGTTGCGTCGCGCAGCCTCTTCGGCTCGTGCTTTGTCATCCTCAACAAAATTCTTCCGCGCTGGGGCGTTGAAACGGTCTTTGTTGACGGGCCGGACCTCAACCAGTGGGAGGAGGCACTCAGCGTTCCCACCACGGCGGTGTTCTTCGAGTCACCCTCCAACCCCATGCAGGAAATCGTGGACATCCGGGCGGTGGTCAAACTCAGCCACGCAGCCGGTGCGCAGGTGGTGGTGGACAACGTCTTTGCCACCCCCCTGCTGCAACGCTGCACCGAACTGGGTGCCGACGTCGTTGTCTATTCAGGAACCAAACACCTCGATGGCCAGGGCCGCGTGCTTGGCGGCGCAATCCTTGGCCGCAAAGACTTCATTGACGGCCCCGTCAAGACGCTGATGCGCCACACCGGGCCGGCGTTATCGGCATTCAACGCCTGGACGCTCCTCAAGGGATTGGAGACCATGTCCCTGCGCGTGGGCCACTCGGCCGCTTCCGCGCTCAGCATTGCCCGCTGGCTTGAGGCGCAGCCGGCTGTGAACTGGGTGAGGTATCCGCTGCTGGAATCGCATCCGCAGTTTGACTTGGCGGCCGCACAGATGAGCGCGGGCGGAACCGTGGTCACCTTCGAACTGAACGCTCCGGAAAGCCGCGCGAAAGAGACCGCCTTCAAGCTGCTCGACGCGCTCAGCATCATTGATATTTCCAACAATCTGGGCGACTCCAAGTCTTTGATCACCCACCCGGCCACCACAACGCACCGTGCCATGGGTGCCGAGGGCCGCGCTGCGATTGGGCTGTCCGACGGCCTCATCCGGCTCTCGGTGGGCCTCGAAGACGTGTCCGATCTGCAGTCCGATCTGGGCAAAGCACTCTCCAGCCTGTGACCTACCTGTGAGTTTTACGTTCGTTTGAACCATTCCTCCTCACATCCCGTCCTAGAGGCAGAGGGGTCGATTGGCCACTCCCTTTCCTGGGCCGCCAGGAACTGAACACGGGAGGATTCAACCATGAGTAAGACACTGCGCATACTTGTCGCCGCTATTGCGGTCTGCCTGCTGGCACTGACCGGCTGCAGCTCTACCCCACCCGAAACGGAAGCTCCCCCCGCAGCAGAGGAGCCTGCGGAGGAGACCGCCGAGGAAACGCCGGCGGAAGAGGAACCGGAGGAAGGTGGAACCACAGGAGCGGAAGCTCCTGAGGAAGGCGCTGCCGCCACCGGCCCGCTCGGTGTCGCAGAGAGTGACCTTGGCGAAATAGTTGTAGACAGCGAAGGCATGACCGTCTACTACTTCACCAACGATGAACCGGATTCAGGCGTCAGCGCTTGCGAAGGTGGCTGCCTTGAAGCCTGGCCCCCGGTCATCAGCGAAACCGATGCCCCGGAGGTGGAAGGTGTCACCGGCGAGGTGGGCACCATCGAAACACCCGACGGTGAGTTGCAGGTGACCATCAACGGGATGCCCATCTACTACTTTGTCGAAGATGAAGCAGCCGGTGACGTCAACGGCCAAGCCGTCAACGACGTCTGGTATGTCGTGGCTCCAGATGGCGAGATGATCCAATAGCCGCCTAAAGGGTCACGTCCTTCGCCTGAAGCGCCGTCTTCATGGCTCGCAGGGCGTAGTGCAGGCGGGACTTCACGGTCCCCTCGGGAATCCGAAGGGACCGTGAGATCTCCGCCATGGTGTCGCCGTGGAAATAGAAGTGCAGCACCACGTCGCGATGCTGGGGTGACAGGCAGCTCAACGCATCAGCCACGAGCCAGGCGTCCAGGATCTGATCGGTCGGGTCTGCCCCTGCGGTTTCAGGGACGTTTTCTACCCCGAACTCGTGGCGGTGGGGCGGACTGCGGAACGAATCAATGACAAGGTTGCGGGCTACCGCGAACAGCCAAGCACGGACCTCGCCTTCGCTGTGGTCGAGCATCACCGGATGCTCCCATGCCCGCAGCATGGTCAGCTGCACAACATCGTCCACGAGGGCCTGGTCTCCGGTCAGGCGCGCAACGAACCGCCGCAGGGCGAACGTGTGATCGTTACTGATGGAACGCAACCACTCCGCCTGACCAATTCCCATGGAAAATTCCTAAACCAATGCCGCCGCTGAGGTTGTGGAAAAGCCTGTGGCCTTAATAATGCAACCCTTCGGCACAAACGCAACAGGAATCCTGTCGATGATGGCGGAATCGTTAGCGAACCCGCTCCCTCCTCAGAGCCTCTGCCACCGCCTCAGCGCCTCCGAGTGCCTGAAGTCAGGAAAGTATAAAGTTCCAGGTCCCGGCGTAAACGGCTGTCAGCACGGCCGCCGCGGAGATAACCACCCCGGCCAGGGCTACCCCGCCGTCCACTGCGCTGAAGGTACTCTCCCGCGCCCACGTCCGCTCCCGGCCGCCGAACCCACGCGCTTCCATAGCCACCGCCAGCCGGGTCGCCCGTCGGATCGCCTGCACAATGAGGCCGAATGCCTGACCCAAAAAGTTCTTGAACCGGGCCGCGGGGTTACCCTCGAAGCCAACGCCCCGGGCATGGCGCGCGAGTCCCAGCGTGCGCCATTCATCCATCAGCAGGCCTACAAGCCGCATGCCGGCGAGCGCGCCGAGGACAAAACGGTGCGGCAGGTGGAGCTTCTGCGCCAGCGCGTCCGCAAGATCCGTGGGATCAGTGGTGGTCAACAGGAATACTCCCGGCAGCGCAATAGCAAGAGCCCGTAGCCCGATCGCAAGGCCCGCGTTGACGGAGTCCTCGGTGAACAGGACCGGCCCCAGTTCGAACAGTACCGCGCCGGTTTTCTCGGCCAACAGAGCGGTCCCATACGCACCGACTGCGGCAGCCACCACAAAGGGCCACGTGCGCAGGAACAGCTTCCAGACGCTGATTCCCAGCAGCGGCATCAGCAGGATTTCACTGCCGAGCACGACGGCGGCGCTCACCCAGTCCACACTGAGCATCACCACGATGGTCACGAGGACCGCGGCCAGCAGCTTGGACAGCGGGTTGGCTCGCAGCAGCACCGGGCCGGTGAGGTTCGGGTTCAGCACGTCAACACTCATACGGTTGCACCCAGGGTTGCCTTGCTGTCCTCGACCGATAGCACGCGGCTGCCCAGCGTCCGCGTGTACTCGCGGTCATGGGTGACCGAGACAACGCAGGTCCCGTTGCGGATGAGGTCCGCAAGCAGCGAAACAAGCTCGGCCCAGGTGTTGGCATCCTGTCCAAAGGTGGGTTCGTCGAGCACGAGGATGTCCGGACCTGTGGCAAGCATGGTGGCAACCGAAAGCCGTCTCTTTTCCCCGCCGGAGAGGGTGAACGGGTTGGCTTCCAGGAGGGACGTCAGCCTGAGCCGTTCAGCGATTTTTTCCACTCGGCGTTTGATGTCCGCCTCGCGGTGTTCCGCTACCAGGCGCGGGCCAAACTCCAGTTCATCAATGACGCGGTGGGTCAGGAACTGGTGCTCCGGTTCCTGGAAGACCGTCCCGATCCTCGTGACCAGTTCCGCCGATTTCCATGTGTGCGGGTCTGCCGCCGCTCCCCTCGCCAGCTGAGGCGACGCCGCCAGCGACCCGTCCCGGCGGGGTAGCAGCCCGGCCAGCGTCAGGGCAAGAGTGGATTTTCCGGCACCGTTGGGCCCCACAATGCCCAGTGAGGATCCTGCGCTCAGCCCCATGGTGATGTCCTCCAGGACCGCCGGACCGCGTCTGGTCCGGGCGACGGACATACCCTCGGTCTCCAGAAGAGGAGACCCCGCAGACGCATCAAGCTCAGGGACGGGAGGGCGGTATCCCGGGATCCACACGCCGGCCTCGATCAGGCGCTTTCTGGTACCCACCTCTTGCAGCACTTGACCCGGAGGTCCGTCGGCAAGAATCCCGCCGTCGGCAGCGAGCACCACCACGCGGTCCACAACGTCTGCCCATACCTCCACCCGATGTTCCACCACCACCAGCGTGGCGCCGGTCCGGTCAAGGACGCGCACGACAACGTCCCTCACCTCGAGCACTCCCGCCGGGTCCAGGTTTGCCGTCGGCTC
>NZ_KI915000.1:104844-165383 GCF_000520595.1 Arthrobacter sp. H5 | reverse complement strand
GCAGCAACCCCGGTTGCATCGCGAGGACCGCCGCGAGCGCAAGGCGCTGTTTCTGCCCACCGGAGAGCGCCGTCGTCGGGCGTTCCAAGGAGACATCAAGCCCGACGTCGTCGAGCGCCTGCCGCACCCGCGGCCAGATCTCCGCGCGCGGCACGGCGAGGTTTTCAGCGCCGAACGCCACTTCGTCGCCCACACGCGCCAGGACTATCTGCGTATCCGGATCCTGCAGCACCAGCCCGGACCTGCCCCGTGAGTGGGAAGGCCACTGTCCGTCAAGGGACAGCGTGCCCTGTTGCTCACCTTCCCCGTGGTCGCCCAGGGTTCCGGCAAGACCGTGCAACAGCGTCGATTTACCCGCACCCGAGGCACCCAGCAGCAAAACGCGCTGACCGGGCTCAATGGAAAGGTCAATATCGCGGACGGCCCACTTCCGTCGCCCTGCATGACGCCAGCCCCAGCCGTCGGCAGTGACCGCTACCGGTGTGGTTTCCACCGCTAGACATCGGCCGTGCGGCCGGCCGCGAAGGAGGACAGCACTCCGGTTTTTGCCAATCCGCGCACGGCCAGCCAGGAAAGGAGGCCCGCGATGACTATGCCGGAGACTGCCGCGAACACGCCGTACAGGAGCTTCCACTCCAGAGCCCATTCGACGTTATACAAGATGTTCTCGCTGATGGCGAGGGCCAGGCCCGCGCCCAAACCGGCCAGCAGAGCCACCCCGACGTTCCACCGGCGGTAGAGAAACAGCGCGAAGATCAGTTCCGCGCCAATGCCCTGGACCAGCCCGGAAAGCAGGACTGCCAGGCCAAACTGGGTTCCCAACAGCGCGGAGACGGCTGCGGCGAGTACCTCGCAGTAGATGGCGGCGCCCGGCTTCCGGATGATCAACCCGCCGAGCACACCTGCGATCAGCCAGCCGCCCGTGTAGAGGCCAGCCAGCGGCGGGAACGCGGCGGTGATCGCCGAAATGCCGGCGTAACCGGCGGACCAGGCAAAGAACACCACGCCCACTGCTACAGCAATCACCGATGCAACAACAATGTCCACAATCCGCCACTCGTAGCGGTTGCGGGTAGGGGCTTTGATAGTAGCCATAAGAAATTTCCTCCTGAGGTACAGGAGGGGAGGTGCTCCAGCAGGCCGCCGGGCACCTAAGAGAACTCGACTCCCTTCGCCGGTACTAGCCGGATCAGGTTCGAGGGTCTGCGGTGGTCCGCACTCTCAGCGCCTCATCAAAGCAATGGTGCATGCTTTGACAGCGCTCCCCTGTCGTATTTATTAGCGCCTCCAACTCTACACCTGCGGTCCATCCCGGTGCATTCATGACGGCGTCGTTCCGCCCGCCCCACCGCGCTAGGCTAGGAACAGGCATCCCCAATCGAAGGAGACACCATGAACGTGATATTCAAACTGCTGGGCGTCGGACTGGGCATCGGAGCAGGCCTTGTCGGCACGCAACTGGTGGACTTTATCTGGCAGAAGGCCACTGGAAATCCGCCGCCCAAGGACAAGGACGGTCTGGAAAACAGTCTGCGCTCGGCCCTGATTTTCGCAGTGATCTCCGGCGCGGTCAGTACCACCATCCGTGTACTAACCAACCGCAGCACCCAAAGGGCCATCGATCGGTTTGCGAAAACCCGCCACATTTCCTAGTATCGCTGGCTTGGGGTCAGGGCAGCCCGGCCGGCGGCACAGAAAGCCCCGGCAGCTGCCACCCCGGCCTGCTGCTAGCTTCCTCCGTGCCGTGAAGCCCGAGGTCCGTGACTGTCCCGGATGGATGCTTTTACTGCCCCGCAGGGTCACTCTCGCGTCGTTTGGTTGCCGCCCGCTCCACCACTTCGTCCAACTCGTCGATACTGAGCAGGTCCTTGCGAAGGTGTTTGGTGCGGTAACCCGCACGGCCAACCATATGGGCGGAGACCGGAACCGTGAGGATCTGGAATATCCAGGCCACGAGCAGCACGGGAAGCACCTGCCAACTGCGTTGCTGTACCGCAATTGCCAGCAGGAAGAACAGCAGGCCGAGCACCTGCGGTTTGGTGGCCGCGTGCATGCGGGCCATCAGGTCAGGGAAACGCAGGAGCCCGACGGCGGCGGCCAGGGACATGAGAGCCCCGCCAATCATCAGGGACGCAACCATGACGTCAGAGACCAAATCAGCCACGACTCACTTCCTTTCCGTGACAAACCGCGCAACTGTCACCGATCCGATGAAACCGATCACCGAGATGGCCACCAGCGGCACCAGATTATCGAGGTGACCGTTGACGGCCATGTCCACCGCAAGCGCTCCTCCGATGATGGCGAGAAGCACATCCAGTGCTAGCACCCGGTCCAGAATCGACGGGCCGCGTGCCACACGGTAGACGGCGCACAGGGCGGCGACCCCCAGAATTGCCCCCACAATCCAAACCACGATGGTCATGTTCCTGCCGCCCTTTCCTTCTCGAAGCGCTCCTCCGTGCGCAGAATCGCAAGATCCTCCCGGGTACCCATCACACGGATCAACCACTCTTCGGTTCTACGGACGTCCCGCCTGACGCGGTCGGCTTCCGCGGGCGTGGACACATTGAGGCAATGGAGGTAAAGAGTTGACGTGGACCGGTCCACCTCCACCACCAGGGAACCGGGGATCAGGGAGATGGCGTGCCCCGTCGCGGTGACCAACAGGTCGGACGGGCTGCGTAGTTTGACCGCCACCACTGCGTTCTTGAGCCGCGGCCCATACCTCAGCGAAAGCCAGAAGACTTCAAAGCTCGCAACCACCAGTTTGTAGAGAAACCGTCCGGCAAAGCCCGCCGCGTACAGCGGGTTGAACCGGCCGCTGAGCTCCACCGGCGGGAGGTAGAACAGGTTGGCCACGGCAAACGCAATGAGGGCACCGAAAATCAGGTTACCGAGGCTGAAGTCCTGCCACAGCGCGCCCCACACAATTACCAGCCAGATAATCAGCGGCAGTTCGGTGATGAATGGTATCCGCTGGCGGGTCATGGTGCCGTCCCCTCGCCAAGTACCGCGTCGATGTACGGGGTGCGCTCAAGCATCTCCTGTGCCGCCTGGTCACTGAGCGAAAACAGCGGTCCTGCAAGCAGTGTGAGGGACACACCCATCGCGACAAGGCCAATGGTGGGACCCACCATGGTGCGCGGCAGCAGGTTGACTGCTGCACGGCCGGCGAACCGCCCGCTGCTGCGCGAGATCACATGCCGTGAGGTCCTCACCGCGGTGCCGTCTTCTTTGCTGGCCATCAGGATGGGATCCGGGTGGGTGGCATCCTCGGGCCTGCGCCAGAATGCCCGGTTCCAGACCCTTGCGATGGTGAGGAGTGTGATCAGGCTGGTGAGCACGCTGGCCCCGACCAGCAAATAGGCAACCGGCGTTCCCAGTTCCACCCCTGCCTGCAGCAGGCCCAGCTTTCCCAGGAAACCGGAGAAGGGCGGTATGCCGGCCAGGTTCATGGCGGGGATGAAGAAGAGCACGCCCAGGATCGGTGACAGCTTGGCCAGCCCGCCCAGCCGGTCCATGTTTGCGGTGCCGCCCCGCCGTTCAATGAGTCCGGTCACCAGGAAAAGACTGGTTTGAACAATAATGTGGTGGGCCACGTAGTACACAGCTGCGCCGAGGCCGATCACGGTGGAGATGGCCAGACCAAAGACCATGAACCCGATATGGCTGACCAGGGTGAAGGAGAGCATACGTTTGATGTCCGATTGCGCAAGCGCTCCCAGTATTCCAACGATCATGGTAAGCAGTGCCACGATCATGAGCAGGGTGTTGATGCGGTCGCCCGGGAACAGGAGGGTTTCCGTGCGGACCATGGCGTACACGCCCACCTTGGTCAGCAGCCCCGCGAACACTGCGGTGACCGGTGCCGGCGCTGTCGGATAGGAGTCGGGAAGCCAGAAGGACAGCGGGAAGACCGCCGCCTTGATACCAAAGGCGACGAGGAGCATGAGGTGGAGCATCAGCTGGGTTGCCGGGTCTATTTCGGCCAGTTTCAATGACAAATCCGCCATATTGATGGTGCCCGTTGCCGCGTAAATCATCGCGATGGCTATCAGGAACAGCAAGGAGGAGACAACGCTCACCACCACGTAGGTGACCCCGGCCCTGATGCGTGGGCTGGTTCCACCGAGAGTCATCAGCACATAGCTTGCCGTCAGCAGGATCTCGAATCCAACGTAGAGGTTGAAGAGATCCCCGGAGAGGAACGCGTTGGAGACGCCGGCAACCAGGATCAGGTACGTGGGATGGAAGATGGAAATGGGTCCGTCTTCATCACCATCCGCCATACCCTGGCCTGTGGCATAGATCAGCACAGCAAGGCTCACTGCCGAAGAGACAACCAGCATCAAAGCCGAAAACTGATCCACCACCATGGTGATGCCGAAAGGAGCGGGCCAGCCGCCAATGAAGACTGCGGTGGTTCCGTGCCCGGCCGCGTTGAAGAGGAGGAACAGTTCCACCAGCAAGGTCAGGCTGAGCGTCGAGATGCTGACAGCCCGCTGGGACCGTGAGTGGCGGATGAGCACGAAGGCGATCGCCGCACCAAGGAACGGCAGGACCACTGCCAGTGGAGCCAGGTTGGAGATATTCACCGCGACTCCTTTGTATCCTGTGCGAGTCCGGGCCGTTGCGAACCGGGTGCTTCTTCTGCCTCTTCGACCGGTGTGAACTCGGTGGTTTCGATGGGCACATCGGCGTCGTCCTCGGCGTCGAAGCTGCCTTGGCCCGCCACTCTGCGGTCTTCGATGTCGTCCTGGACCTCGTCCTGCCGGCCAAGGATCCAGGATCGGTAGATGATGCCGAGCATGAATGCCGTGACGGCAAAGGAAATCACAATGGAGGTGAGGATCAATGCCTGCGGGAGCGGATCGTTGTACTCCTCAGGTGCGATATCGGCGTCATAGAGCGGTGCCAGGCCCGCGAAACCGCCGGTGGACAGCAGCAGGATGTTGGCTCCGTTCGCCAGGAGGATCAGGCCCAGCAGCACACGGGTCAGGCTTCGCTCGAGCAGCAGGTAGATCCCGGCCGCGAAGAGGGCTGCCATCACCACGAGCAACGTAATGTTGACGCTCACCTCACAACCTCCTCGCCGGACTCGGAATGCTCCTGATGTTGGGCCTTCATCCCTGCCGGGTCTGCGGATGCGGACTGGCCCTCGCTGCGCTCGTCTATTTCGGAGCCGAGGCTGCGGAGCACATCGAGCACCAGCCCCACAACCACCATGTAGACGCCGATATCGAAAATGGTTGAGGTGACAAATTTGATGTCCCCGAAGACCGGCCAGGTGAATTCGATAATGGCGCTTTGGAATACCGCGCCGCCGAGGATCACCGGTGTGATCGCTGTGAGGGAGGCCGTCGCCAGGCCCGCGCCCAGGAGCAGTCCCGCGCTGATGGGACTTGCCTCGGCAAGTTCAAAGCGCCCCCCTGCCAGGTAGCGGATAGTCAAGGCGAGCCCCGCCATCAGACCTCCTGCGAAGCCGCCTCCCGGCAGGTTATGGCCCGCGAGCAGCAGATAGATTGAAAAGATGATGATCGAGTGGAACAGCAGTCTGGTAACCACTTCGAAGATGATGGAGCGGCGCTCCGGGGCAAGGGTGCGCCCGGCAACAAGCCACGCGTCGCGCGCAACGGTGGAGAACTTCTTCGCCAGCGCCAGCGCGGCTGCTTCCCGGCCGAACTCGTCGATGTGCTCCTGCCCGCGGTCTACAGAACCGCTCTTCACCCCATGTGCCCTGATCCGGCCGTCCCCTCGTCCGCGGATGAAGATCAGGCTCGCCACGCCGGTTGCGGCGATGGCCAACACTGAGATTTCGCCGAAGGTGTCCCAGGCCCGGATATCCACGAGGGTGACGTTGACTATGTTTTCGCCTCCGCCGTCGTTGTAGGCAAGGCCGGGAAACTCGAGCGAAATGGGTGTGGCGACCCGCGAAGCCATCGCGGACATCGCGATAGCGGCCATCACCAGCCCAAAAGACAATCCGAGGACGGCGCGCAGTACCCTGTATTTCCGCCCCGGCTCGCGTTGCCACAGCCGTGCCGGCAGGGAGCGGAGCGCAAGCACAAAGGCCACCAAGACGATTGTTTCAACCAACAGCTGGGTCAGCGCGAGGTCTGGCGCCCCCTGCAGCGCAAAAACCAGCGCCATTCCATAGCCGGTCACACCGACCATCAGGACCGCCATAAACCGCTTGTTGGCCCGGACGGCGGCGAAGGCCCCCAGGATAATGACGACGCCGGCAACGGCCTGGGCGGGCGAGTCGGCCCAGTGCCACTGATCCGGCAGGGGCGCATCGTAGAACACCAACGCTGCCAGTGGGGTGACGATAGCCATGGTCAGAATGACAAACAGATAGAACGCGAGCGAACCACGCTGGGTTCGGCCGGTGATCCACACGGCCGCGTCATCGAGCGCGCCGATGATGTTCTTGTAGCCCCGCTCGTTGTCCACCAACAGTGGAAGCCGGCTCTGGGTCCTTTCCATTCTCTCGCGGAACCAGAAGAGCGCCAGTCCGGCAGCGATGGTGAGCAGGGACAGGATGAGCGCCGGCGTCACGCCGTGCCACAGCGCAAGGTGCGCCGGTTCGCCGTCGGGCTCGAACAAGGTGGTGTAGGGCTGAATGATGGCATCCAACGGAGTGGGCCAGACCCCAAACACCACTGTGGCAACAGTCAGCAGCGCCGGCGCAAACAGGAAGGCCCCCTCCACGCGCTTGAACGGCGTTGCCTCCCGGCCCTTCCCCGCGAATCCGCCCCAGACAAACCGTGCGCTGTAGGCGAAGGTGAGAATTGAACCCAGGACCACTCCGCTGAGCAGGACCACGCCCGCCGGCCCCGTTTCGGCGGCGTGCACAAAGGTCTCGTACACCGATTCCTTCGCCACGAAGCCAAACAGTGGCGGAACACCCGCCATCGACGCGGCTGCAATCACGGAGACTCCGGCGAGGATGGGCGCCGAACGACCCAGGCCGGCCAGCTTCCGGATATCCCGGGTTCCCGACTGATGGTCAATAATGCCGACCACCAGAAAGAGCGTTGCCTTAAAAAACCCGTGCGCCAGCAGGAGGCCCAGCCCCGCGAGCGCACCTTCCGGCCCGCCAAGTCCCACCACCATGGTGAGGAAGCCGAGCTGGCTGACCGTCCCGTAGGCGAGCAGGAGCTTAAGGTCATGCTGGCGCAGCGCCCGCCAGCCGCCAATGAGCATGGTTGCGAGGCCAAGCACCATCACCATGGGAAGCCAGAAAGTTGTTTCGGCGAATCCCGGAGCAAACCTCGCTATCAGATAGATGCCGGCCTTGACCATTGCCGCGGCGTGCAGGTACGCACTGACAGGAGTGGGAGCCGCCATTGCTCCCGGAAGCCAGAAGTGGAACGGAACGAGGGCCGATTTGGAAACCGCCCCCACCAGAACAAGTACAACGGCGATGTCGAGAAGAGGGCCCGTCAGGCTTTCCGCGCGGGCGAGGATGTCGGAGAGCCGGTAGGTCTCGGCCGTCTCTCCGAGCATGATGAGGCCCACCAGCATAGTCAGACCGCCAAAGGTGGTGACGATAAGCGCCTGGAGGGCCGCACGCCGGGCCGCAAGCCGGTGGCGGGAGTATCCGATCAGCAGGTAGGACAGAACCGTGGTCAGTTCCCAGAAGATAAACAACAGAATGAGGTTATCGGCGATGACCAGCCCGAACATTGCACCGGCAAACGCCAGCAGCTGTGCGCCAAACGGGCCGATATTGGGGTCGTCCTGCTTGAAGTACCGGGCACAGTAGAAGAGAACCAGGGCGCCGACCCCCAGGATGAGAATCGACATCAGCGCCGATAGCGCGTCCAGACGGAACGCGAGTTCCAGCTGCAGTCCCGGTATCCAGGAAACCACCGACGACGGCGGCGCATTGGGCTGCCCGTTGGCCAGGGCCTGATTGTCCCCGGTGTACCGGCTGTAAGTTCCAATGAGCCAGACGAAACCCGCGGCCGGTACGGCGGCCAGGACGTAGAAGGCGGAACGACCCATCCGCTGGAAGATCAGGGGCGCCGCAAGTGCCACCGCAAACAAGGCGATGAGCACGATGAGCACGATGATCTCCTGATCTCTCACATGAGACGGTCAGCTGACGGTCAAGGGCTTTGATCTATTCTACCCTTGGCATACAGCCGGGTGGACGTGATCAGCCCAGTGCAAAAGTCACCTGCCGTTGGGAATAAACAGCGTGCTGCACCGGTTGGGGTACGTGAACCGGATAGCATGCACGATATGAGCACTTCCGTTGCCAAACCTGCTTCCCACCGCATATTCTCCAGACCAGTGCTCGCCTGGGCGTCGTGGGACTGGGGCTCGGCTGCCTTCAACGCCGTCATGGTGACCTTTGTCTTCACCGTGTACCTCACCTCCGACGCGTTCGGCGGAGAAGCTCAGGCGTCCACTGTGCTTGGCTGGGGACTCGCGGTTGCCGGACTTCTGATCGCGCTCCTTGCGCCGGTGACCGGTCAGCGGTCGGACGCCGGTGGCCGGCGCAAACTGTGGCTCGGTGTCAACAGCCTTGTGGTGGCAGTCCTGATGGCACTGTGCTTTTTCGTCTATCCCCGCCCGGAACTGCTCATCCTCGGCGTGGCGTTGATTGCGCTCGCCAGTATTTTCTTTGAGTTTGCGGGAGTGAACTACAACGCGATGCTGTCCCAAATCTCCACGCCTGCCAGCGTTGGCCGCATCAGCGGGTTCGGCTGGGCCATGGGCTATGTGGGCGGCATCATCGCGCTGATCCTGGTGCTTGTGGCCTTTGTCCAGCCTGTGGTCGACTGGTTTGGCTCCAACACGGCCGATGGCCTGAACATCCGCCTGGTTGCGGTCTTTTCCGCAATCTGGTTCCTGGCGTTCGCGTTGCCCGTGATGTTTGTGGTTCCCGAAGTGCCGAGGCAGCAGCAGGCGGCGCAGCTGGGATTCCTTGCCTCCTACGGACTGCTGGTCCGCCGGGTGAAGGCGATCTTCAAATCCAGTCCGCACACCATTTACTTTCTTCTGGCGAGCGCAATCTTCCGCGACGGACTTGCCGCTGTGTTTACCTTTGGCGGCGTGATCGCCGCGGGAACCTTCGGATTTTCACTCAGTGAGGTCATTGTGTTTGCGATTGTCGGCAATGTGATTGCCGCGATCGGCGCGGTGATCGGTGGTTACTTTGATGACCGGCTGGGGCCCAAGCGGGTGATTATCGTGGCGCTGATTGGACTTTTGATAGCCGGGACTGCCGTGCTGGTGCTCGGCGTCTCCACGTTCGAGGTCTTCGGATTTCAGTGGACCGGCGACACGACGTTCTGGATATTCGGTCTCATGCTGACACTCTTTGTTGGCCCTGCCCAGGCTTCTTCACGGGCGTACCTGGCCCGGCTTGCACCTGCCGGCGAAGAGGGCGAGCTCTTTGGGCTCTATGCGACAACCGGCCGTGCAGTCAGCTTCCTCGCGCCCGCCCTCTTCGCTCTCTCGATCACCATTTTCGGCGGACAACTCTATGGAATCGTCGGGATTCTGGTGGTCCTGCTCGCCGGCCTACTGGTGCTGCTCCCCGTGAAGCCACCCGCCAAGGTGACTCCCGCCGTCGTGCCCTCCCACTAAGCGTTTCCCCCTGCTGCGCCTCTTCCACGTTGCCGCGCCTGATTTGCGCGACCGCTGCCGCACCCGATATATGCGGCGCGCCTGCCGGAAGTAAGTGCGCTGACCGGTATCGAGTGCGACACGGGGAGGGAGGCTAAATGTCCGTCCGGTGGAAGTTGAGGTGGCTCCGCGACGCCGTCGGGCCGCGTTGCCCCTGGTACCTGTTTCCATACTTGCCGGATCCGTAGGGATATTCGGCGGGAGACGTGAGTTTGAAGAAGCACAGCTGGCCGATTTTGGATCCGGGCCACAGCTTGATCGGCAGCGTAGCCATGTTGGACAGCTCGAGTGTCACGTGGCCAGAGAACCCTGGGTCAATGAAACCGGCGGTGGAGTGGGTCAGCAGGCCAAGCCGTCCCAGCGAGGATTTGCCCTCCAGCCGGGCAGCGATGTCGTGGGGAAGCGTTACCGTTTCGTAGGTGGAGCCGAGCACAAATTCGCCCGGGTGCAGGATGAACGGCTCATCCGGGGCAACCTCAACCAGCCGGGTCAGATCCGGCTGGTCCTCGGCCGGATCGATATGCGCGTACTTGTGGTTGTCGAAAAGCCGGAAGTAGCGGTCAATGCGCACATCCACACTGGACGGCTGGACCATCGCCGGGTCATAGGGATCGAGCACAATTCGCTCGCCGGCAATTTCGGTTCGGATGTCGCGGTCTGAAATCAGCACGGTCTAAAAATACCCCAGAACCCTACCTTCCGATTTCCGTGCGCACCGCAAACAGCTCCGGGAAGAACGTCAGCTCAAGAGCCTTCTGCAGGAAACCGACCCCTGAAGACCCGCCCGTTCCCTTCTTGTGGCCGATGGTCCGCTCTACGGTTTTCAGGTGCCGGAACCGCCACAGCTGGAAATTATCCTCCAGGTCGACCAGTTCCTCGCACGCCTCGTAGATATCCCAGTGATCGGACGCATTTTCGTAGACAACCTTGTACACCTGGACCAGCCCGCCGTTGAACTCATGGGCCGCACGGACATCCCGTTCCAGCAGTTCGACCGGAACGCCGTAGCCCCTCCGGTGCAGATAGCGGATGAACTCGTCATAGATGCTGGTTTCCTCCAGGAGCCCGCACAACAGGGGGTACGCCTGCGCGTCGTCGGCGAAGACCTGCAGCATCCCCTGGTTCTTGTTGCCCAAAAGGAATTCCACCGCCCGGTACTGGTAGGACTGAAAACCGCTCGCAGCCTCCAGCGATCCGCGGAACTCCGCGTACTCCGACGGCGTGAGGGTGGCCAGCACCGACCATTGCTCGGTCAGCGACCGTTGGATGTGCTTGATCCGGGCTATGCCCTTCATCGCCGCCCGCAGGTCATCGGCCTGGAGCCGCAACCGCACGGCACGCAGTTCGTGCAGCACCAGCTTCAGCCACAATTCGGAGGTCTGGTGCTGGATGATGAATAACATTTCATCGTGGTGCTCAGGCTGGCTGACCGGATGCTGTGCGTTCAACAGCTCATCCAGCGATAAATAGGAGCCGTAGCTCATCCTTGCCGCGAAGTCCCGTTCGATTCCGGCCTCAAGATTGCGGGTGTTCCGCTCCACGCTCATACCCTCAGCGTACCCACCGTTCCAGCGGGCACCGCCGACCACCCGCAGGCCCGTTGAATACTGTCAGCGCGGGCGGCTAGGTTGGACGCAACCAAGGAGGCCATATGTATTGCAGCATTGTTCCGCCGTATCTGCTCACCCGGCTCGCCGGCCTGCAGGATCCCGGCCACGCAGGCGCAGCAGCGGCCGCGCGCCACGCATTGCAGCAGCTGGATCCGCTGCACGCCGCGCGTTCCGCGACACCCGTCATGCCTACGCCGGGCGCGGGCACCGCCGTCGTCCTCGCCCTGCGCCGCACCATTTCGGACGCGGGCGGGCTGGAGGAGCTGCCGGGCCAAACCGTGCGCCGGGAAGGCGGGGAGCCCACCGGCGATCCCGCAGTGGATGAAGCGTATGACGGCCTGGGCGCCACCTACTCGCTGTTCGGCGACATCTATGGCCGGTCTTCGATTGACGACGCCGGCCATCCCCTCGACGCCACCGTCCACTTTGGCGAACGGTATGACAACGCGTTCTGGGACGGTACCCGAATGGTCTTCGGCGACGGCGACGGCGACGTCTTTGACCGCTTCACCAGATCGCTCACGGTCATCAGCCATGAGCTCACCCATGGCTTCACGCAATACACCACCAACCTCCAGTACCGCGGGCAGTCCGGCGCCCTGAACGAGTCCATTTCCGACGTTTTCGGTGTCCTGGTGGAGCAGCGGGAGAAGGCGCAGACGGCTGACACTGCAAGCTGGCTCGTGGGCGAGGGAATCTTCACGGAGCAGGTGGAGGGAAACGCCCTGCGCTCGCTCAAGGCGCCCGGAACCGCGTACGACGACGACGTGCTGGGCAAGGATCCCCAGCCCGCCACCATGGCGGATTACGTCGAAACAACGTCCGACAACGGCGGCGTCCACATCAATTCGGGCATCCCAAACCACGCGTTCTATCTTGCGGCTACGCGCTTGGGCGGCAGGGCCTGGGAGCGGGCGGGCCAGATTTGGTATGACGCCGCGGTGGGCGGTGAAGTACCCGAGGACTGCGACTTTAAGCTGTTTGCCTCCGTCACTTTTGATGCGGCAGTGGAACGGTTTGGAGAAGGATCCGAGGAAGCGCTGGCTGTCGACTACGCCTGGAAGGAAGTGGGGGTGGTGACGTGAAAATTGTGGTGTCACAGTCCGGTGGATTCGCGGGCATCACCCGTACCTGGAGCGTGGAGGTGAGCCGGACGGAAGCGGAGGAACGGTGGCTGCCGCTCCTGGCGGAGGCCGAAGGGTCCACCGACGACGACGCACAGAGGGACCGGTTTGTCTACCAGATCAGCGTGGGCTACCGGGAAGTCACTGTGACGGAGAGTGCTGTGGCCGGGCCATGGAAGGAGCTGATCGAGCGTGCCAAAGGGGAATCAGATCAGGACAAGGCGGCGGATCCGGACTGCTGAGCACTGAACCGGTGGGCTCCCTGCCCGGCCGCGGCAACGCCGTCGCCGATAGCCGGGTGCAGTCTGTCCGCTCCGGTGTCCGCGTCCGGTGCCCGTCCCGGACAGGCACCCGGATGTTGTAGGGTTTATGAAGCGGTTTAAGCCGCAGTGCGGGCGTAGCTCAATGGTAGAGCGCTAGCTTCCCAAGCTCGATACGCGGGTTCGATTCCCGTCGCCCGCTCCAGGAATCCCCGGCCTACGCCGCCCCCGGCCGTGGTGCGAACATGATCACAGCAACCCCGATGAGGCAGATCATCGAGCCGATGATGTCCCATCGGTCCGGCCGGAAACCGTCCAGCACCATCCCCCACGCCAACGACCCCGCCACAAACACCCCGCCGTAGGCAGCAAGAATCCGGCCAAAGTTCGCATCCGGCTGCAGTGTGGCGATGAAACCATACGTGCCCAGCGCCATGACCCCGAGCCCCGCCCACCACCAAGGCTTCGCCTCGCGCACGCTTTGCCAGATAAGCCAGGCGCCGCCGATCTCGGCGAGTGCAGCAAATACGAATAGCACAATAATGCGGATTGTGGTCATGCCCCATTATTGCCCGCAGTTGAATCTGCCCACTGAGCGCCCGGATTCGGTGGGCATAACCGAACATGCCCACCGAATAAGGCTGTTCAGTGGGCAGAAACGTTCGCGGATGCGGGCAGGCAGCCCAACCTACGCAGGCTGGTGTTCGCGCACGTTCGATTTCCGCACGATGGCAACCAGCCGCCGTCGCTCATGTGGCTCTGCTGTCCAGCGGAAGCGGAGCGTGAGCTGGCCACGCCGAGCCAGTACAACGGCGATGACACCCGCCGCAATCGCGGGAACACCTCCTGCAATGAGCAGGGCGGTATGCGGGCTGAGGTTCTCAGCCACCCACCCCATCATTGGTCCGCCAATCGCCTGACCACCGATGAGCACCATCATGTAGAGGCTCATGACGCGTCCCCGGATGGCCAGGTTTGAGGAAACCTGAACCAACTGGTTGGCACCGGTGACAAACCACAGACAGCCAATTCCCGCACAGAACATGAGAGACGCGAAAACCGCCTGGTTCGGGGCGAAGGCCGCGAGCACCATAAAGCCACCAAATGCGGCCGCGCCGCCAAGGACTCCGCGAAGCCGCAGCGTGGTCCGACGGGTAGATGCCAGTGCTCCCACCAATGAACCGGCCGCGAGCGCCGAGTTCAGGAAGCCGTAACCCCCTGCCCCCGAGTTGAACACGTTGTCCGCAAACGCTGCCATCAGTACAGGCGTGCTCAAAGCGAACACGGCAACAAATCCAGCCGCTAGGGTGCTCCAGAAAATTGCCGGTTTGCGGAGCACATACCGCGCCCCTTCGCGGAGTTGGCCTTTTGCCTTGGGTGCGCGCACCGCGACAGCCAGCTGATCGGTTTTCAGCATTGCGAGGGTCAGCACTGTGTACGCGCAGGCAACGGCGTTGACGGCGAATGCCCAGCCTCCACCGATGGCCACGATGAGCACGCCGCTGATCGCGGGGCCCACCATTGCGCCGACCTGGAAGATGGAGGAGTTGAGACTGATTGCGTTGCGGAGGTGGGTTGGTCCCACCAGGTCATTGACGAAAACCTGCCGGGCAGGTGCATCCACCACAGTCACCAGGCCAAGCACGAGCGCAATGACATAGACATGCCAGACCTGAATCACCCCGGACAGGGCGAGGACCGCCATTGCCGTGGCCGACAGCGCTGCAACACTCTGGGTAATGATCAGCAGGATCCGCTTTGAATAACGGTCGGCGATGATTCCGCCCCAGGGTCCCAGGATCAGGAACGGCGCAAACTGCATTGCCACCGTGATTCCGACGGCGGTGACCGAGCCGGAGAGCTGCAGAACCATCCAGTCCTGCGCGATGCGCTGCATCCAGACGGCGACGACGGCAATCAGATGGGAGATGGCAAAGAGCCGGAAATTGGGGATGCGGAGGGAAATGAAGGTGTCGCGCCAAGCGGGGCGCTTGGTGATAATCGGGATGGGTGCGGTCAGCGTGGGGTCTCCGGCGTGGACGGAGGGGCGTGGGGGTGCCAAGGTTTCTTCCTGAATAGGCTGATGGGAACGCGTTCAACGCTACGCAGCACCCCGCCATTATCAAAGCGTATGCTGGCTATAACTAGTATTGGATAACGTAATAGAACATCTTCGGGAGCCCTCATCGTGTTTGAACCCGTCCAACTCAAGACCTTCCTCGCCGTCGCCGAAACCCTCAGCTTCACGGGCGCCGCCGCACGGCTGGGCCTCAGCCAGCCCACAGTCAGCCAGCACGTCCGCAAGCTGGAGGCCGCGGCGGGGAGGGGGCTGATAGCCCGCGACACCCGGGACGTCCGCCTGACCGACAACGGTGACGCCATGGCCGGCTTTGCCCGCACCATCCTGGCCGCCCAGGAGCAGGCAATGAGCTATTTCTCCGGATCAGCCATGCGCGGACGGCTGCGGTTTGGGGTTGCCGACGATCTTGCCATCACCCAACTCCCCCGCATCCTTCGGCATTTCCGGCAGCTGTACCCGCAGATCAACCTGGAGCTCACGGTGACGCAAAGCCCATTGCTGCTGCGTCGACTGAGGGCCGGCCAGCTGGATCTGATCTTCATGAAGTACATGACCGGCACCGGAGAGGGCGCGCTGGTTCAGCGCGATCAACTGGTCTGGGCGGGCCACGGCAAGACCTCCCTTGAAGAAGGAGCGCCCGTTCCCCTGATCGTCTACCAGGCGCCGAGCCTGAGCCGCCAAATGGCCATCAACGCTCTGGAGAAGGCCGGCCGGACCTGGCGGATTACCTGCAACACCCGGGAGATCAACGGGGTCCTGGCCGCGGCACGGGCAGGAATAGGCCTCGCTGTTTTCCCGCAGTCACTCATCCCGGAGGACCTGGTCCAGGTGAGCAACCGTTTCAACCTGCCGCCTGTCGGCGAGGTGGATTTCACCCTGCTCAGCAATCCGCTGGCAAACCAGGAACTCGTTGACGCGCTCAGCACCGCCATCATGGGCCGGGCGCTCCGCAAGGCCCCGGACGTATGAGAATCAGTCCCCGCGGATGATCCTCCGCCGGCGCGCCTCGGAGATGGCGGCGGTCCGGTTATCGACCCCGAGCTTCCCATAAATATGCACCAGATGCGTCTTGACGGTCGCTTCTGAAATGAACATCTGCCGCGCCAGCTCCCTGTTCCCCAGGCCGGTTGCCAGCAGCTCGAGCAGCTCCACCTCCCGCGCGGACAGCGCTGGCTCGGGGTTGCGGATCCTCCCCATGAGCCGCGCAGCAACTTCAGGAGCGAGCGCGGTCCGCCCCGAGGCCGCGGCCAGCACCGCCGACCGGATCTGCTCCGGAGGAGCATCCTTGAGCATGTAGCCCGCCGCCCCGGCTTCCACCGCGGCGAGGATGTCGGCGTCGTTGTCGTAGGTGGTCAGGATCAGCACGGGCGGTCCGTCCAGCGCACGAATCCGCGACGTCGCGGTCACCCCGTCCATCCCGGTCCCCATCTGCAGGTCCATCAACACCACCTGCACCGGTTCGCCGAGCGCGGTGAGCCGTCCAAGCTCAGCAAGGGCGCCCGCTCCATCGGCCGCCTCCGCCACCACCGTCATTCCTTCGAAGTCGGTGAGCATGGACCGCAGCCCGGCGCGCACCACGGGGTGGTCATCCACGAGCAGCATCCGGATCTCGCTCACAGGGTTCCCTCCCCCAGCGGTAGCCGCACCGCCACGACGGTGCCCTCACCCGGAGCCGACTCGACGCTCAGCGTTCCGCGCAGAGCCCGGACACGCTCTCGAAGGGACAGCAGCCCGAAGCCCGTCCCATCCGCGCGCGGCACCTCCGGCAGCGCTGCCGGATCGAAGCCGGCGCCGTCGTCGTAAATGTCCAGGGTGACATCATCGTCCAGGAACCCAAGAGTAACGACGGCGGCCGCTGCGCCCGCGTGCGCAGCCACATTCGCGAGGCTCGCCTGCGCGGCACGCAGCAGTGTGACCTCGTACGGTGCGGGAAGCCCGGCGGCATCGCCGTTCACGGCGAACCGGCGCCGCAGCGACGCAACCCGTGCCGCCGCCTGCCGCTCGGTGCTCTCGCAGAGCCGGCGCAGGCTGGACGCCAGTGACTCCTCGGGCGAGGTGACCCCACGGACAAACCGCCGCGCCTCCGCAAGGTTTTCCGCGGCGGTGTCCTGCACTGTCTGCAGCCGCTCCCGCGCCGCCTCCACATTTCCCGATCCCAGCGCCGAGCCGGCCGAACGCGAAGCCAGCACAATGCTGGACAGCCCCTGCGCGAGGGTGTCGTGAATGTCGCGCGCGAGCCGCTCCCGCTCGGCGAGCACACCGGCGCGGTGCTGTGTTTCGGCGAGTTCGGCGCGTACGCTGCAACTCCTCGAGTGCCCACCGAAACCCGATTCCCACCGGGCATGTACGGACATGCCCACTCATCAGCCCCGCTCAGTGGGCAGAAATGGAAGAACAATGCTCAACCTCGTGAATGTGACCCTCGAATACCCGGACGGTACCGGCACCATCAAAGCCCTCGACAACGTGAACCTCAAGGTGCGGACCGGGGATATAGTTTCGCTGGCCGGTCCTTCGGGTTCCGGGAAGTCGTCCCTTCTGGCCGTTGGCTCCACGCTCATCCGCCCGACGTCGGGACTGGTGGTCCTGGACGGAACGGACACCGCAGCGCTCAGCGACAGGGATGTGACGGCGCCGCGACACGGTGGGAATCGTCTTCCAGCAGCCCAACCTACTGGCATCACTGACAGCCGTGGAACAGCTGCTGATCACGGCGCATCTGCGCGGACACCCGCCCCGTGATGCCCGGAAACGGGCCCTGGAACTGCTCGACGTCGTCGGACTCGCGGACGCTGCGTCGCGCCGCCCGCACCAGCTCTCCGGTGGGCAGCGCCAGCGCGTCAACATAGCCCGCGCCCTCATGGGCAATCCCAAGGTGCTGCTGGTGGACGAACCGACTGCCGCACTTGACCACGCCCGGTCCGAGTCCGTGGTCAAGCTCCTGGCAGCACTCACTCGTGACTTCGCCGTTGCCACAGTCATGGTCACGCATGACACGGAGTTCATTTCCCTGACGGATGCCGTCGCAACTATGCGGGACGGCCGCCTGAGTGCCGCGGAGGCGACCGTTGGCGCGCACTGAACGCCGTGCCCCGACCGCTGACCTCGGTGGTCGACCAAGCGACGAAGGAGCGCGTGGAGACCAAGCCCACATAGCCGGACACTTTGCCCGGCGGTAGACTTGATGCTGATGAACCGCACAATGTTTAAATCCAAGATCCACCGCGCCACGGTAACCCACGCAGACCTTCACTACGTCGGTTCCGTCACCGTTGACCTGGATCTGCTGAACGCCGCGGACATCCTGCCCGGCGAAATGGTCTCCATTGTGGACGTCACCAACGGTGCCCGGCTGGAAACCTACACCATCGCCGGCGAGCGTGGTTCCGGAGTGCTCGGCATCAACGGACCGGCCGCGCACCTGATCCATCAAGGCGACACCGTCATCCTGATTACTTACGCGCACATGACCACCGATGAGGCCCGCGCTTTTGTGCCGATCGTTGTTCACGTCAACGCAGAGAACAGGATCATCGAGCTGGGAAACGATCCCGCGGAAGGCCTGACGGCCGGTCTGGAACGCCCACCGCACGCGCTCAACAACTCAACGCTGATCTAAAAAGCCCCAATCCGATAACACCGGCCCACCGCACCGCCTTATGTCCTAGCGTAATTTCCGTGCAGGGCATATGGTCACAATGACAAGGCTGCTTTGGTCTGGCTGGCTAACCTCTGCCGCCTGACCGGGCTGTCTACGACGATGTGGAGGCACGGTGGGATTGCCGGGAAATCGAAGGAAAAAACGTCTGGCCAAAGGCCGGACCTACGCAGGGGCATGTGCAACCCTGCTTGCAGGGACCATGGCGATGACCGGGTGCGGCCCGGCGGACGGCGGCGTGGAGACGCTCACCTGGTACATCAATCCCGACGCCGGTGGACAGGCAGCCATTGCGGCGAAGTGCACGGAGGAAGCCGGCGGGGCCTACCGGATCGAAACCTCGCTGCTTCCGACGGATGCCGCGGCGCAGCGTGAACAGCTGGCCCGCAGGCTCGCAGCCGGCGACGATTCGATGGACATCATGAGCATCGACCCGCCGTTCATCCCCGAGCTCGCTGAACCCGGCTTCCTGGCACCGGTTCCCGACGACGTCGCACAGGCCACCACGGAGAACACCCTGGATGGCGCCCTTGCCGGGGCCACCTGGAAGGACGAGTTGGTCACGGTGCCCTTCTGGGCCAACACTCAGATTCTTTGGTACCGCAAATCCGTGGCCGAGGCCGCCGGGCTGGACATGTCCCAGCCAGTCACCTGGGACCAGCTCATGGAAGCCGCAACCGAACAGGAGAAGCTCCTGGGCGTGCAGGGTTCTCCCGCCGAGTCGATGACCGTGTGGATCAATGCGCTGATTGAATCCGCCGGCGGCCAGATCCTCGAGAATCCCGAAGCGCCAGCCGACGAACTGCAATTGGGCCTTACCTCCGAAGCAGGAGTGGAAGCCGCCCGGATTATCGGAACCATCGGCGACGAAGGGCTTGGCGGGCCCGGGCTCCCCACCTCGACCGAGAACACATCGCTGACCCTCTTCCAAGGGAATGAGGGATCCTTCATGGTCAACTATCCGTTCGTCTGGCCCGCGACCCTGAGCGGCGTCGAAGCAGGGACACTTGAGCAATCGGTCATCGACGATATCGGCTGGGCCCTCTACCCACAGGTTTACGAGGGCGAGGACACCGCGCCGCCGCTGGGAGGCATCAACCTCGGGGTTGGTGCTAACAGCCAGAACCCTGAGCTGGCTTATGAGGCGATCGAGTGTATTGTTCAGCCGGAGAATCAGACCGAATACTTCATCACCAACGGGAACCCGCCGTCCAACTCCGAGGCCTACGAAGACCCGGCTATCGAAGAACAGTTCCCAATGGCTGAGACAATCCGAGATTCCCTGGAGCTCGCGGCTCCGCGGCCCCAAACCCCGTTCTACAACGAAATCTCCACTGGACTGCAGCAGGAGTGGAGCCCGCCCAACGAGGTGGACCCTGATGTCACCCCCGAGGAGTCCCAGGAGTTCATTACTGCCGTGCTCAGAGGGGAGAAGCTGCTGTGAGTAGCTCAACGATCAACAAACCGGACACCGGCAACAAACGATCGGACAAGTCAGCGAAGAAAATGCACAGCGACCGGGTCAAGGCTGAACGACGCCTGGGCTGGTATCTGGCCGGCCCAGCGTTCATCGTCATGCTGCTGGTCACGCTGTACCCGATCCTGCAGGCGGTTTTCGAGTCCCTTTTCGCCTTCCGACTGACGGCGCCGGACGAACGCGAGTTCATCTGGTTCGCCAACTACATCACCATCCTCTCCGATGAGGTGTGGTGGCGGGACCTCCTGGTGACCCTGCTGATCACGGTGGTGACAGTCGCCGTCGAACTTGTCCTCGGGTTCGCGCTGGCACTGGTGATGAGCAAGGCACTCAAGTCACTCCGCGGCATCCTCCGGACCGCGATCCTGGTGCCGTACGGCATCATTACGGTGGTTTCGGCCTACGCCTGGTTCTACGCCTTCGACATCAACTCGGGATACGTCAACGCCTGGTTCGACTGGGTGCCCGGCATCGACTCGGACCTGAACTGGTTCGCGCAGACCGGGACTTCCCTGTTTGTGATCATGGCATCGGAGATCTGGAAGACCACTCCGTTCATCTCGCTGCTCCTGCTGGCCGGGCTGGCACAGGTCCCGGACGAGCTCACCGAGGCCGCCAAGGTGGACGGCGCCACCTGGTGGGAACAGATGCGCAAGGTGGTCATCCCCAATATGAAAGCAGCGATCATGGTCGCTGTGCTTTTCAGGGCGCTGGACGCCTTCCGAATATTCGACAACGTATTCATCATGACCAACGGTGAGAACAACACGGAGGTGCTCTCGCTCCTGGCCTACCGCACCTCGATCAGCCGGCTGGAGATAGGACTCGGTTCAGCCGTGTCGGTGCTGCTGTTCATCTGCGTCATACTCATCAGTTTCGCGGCCATCAAGATCTTCAAGGTTGATCTTGCTGGCACGAGAGGAGAAAAATAATGAAGAACTCTTCCCGGCGCGAAAAAGTCTGGTGGGCAGTCATTTCCGTCCTGGTACTGGTGTACGCACTGTTCCCCGTGGCGTCCATCCTGGCCACGTCCTTCAAATCCCCCAGCGACCTGACCAATGGAAGCTTCCTGCCCTCGCCCGGCGCCGCAACTACATCGAACTACGAGCAGATCCTTGTCGGCGACGCTCAGGACCTGTTCCTCAGCTCACTGCGGAACTCCATCGGCATCTCGCTGATCGCGACGGCGATCGCCGTCGTCCTCGCAACGTTGTGCGCCTACGCGATCGCGCGGCTGGATTTCCCCGGCAAGAAGCTGATCCTCACCACCGCACTGGCTGTCTCCATTTTCCCGGTGATCTCGATTGTGACCCCGCTGTTCAACCTGTGGAGGACCATTGGCCTGTATGACACCTGGCTCGGCCTGATCATCCCGTACCTGTCCCTCACTCTGCCCATCTCCATCTGGACCCTCGCGGCATTCTTCCGCCAGATTCCGTGGGAACTTGAACAGGCGGCGCAGGTGGACGGCGCCACAACGTGGCAGGCCTTCCGGAAGGCGATCGTGCCACTGGCCGCGCCGGGTGTGTTCACGACGGCGATCATCGCCTTCTTCATCGCCTGGAACGACTTTGTCTACGGCATATCGCTCACGTCGACCGAGGCGGCGAGACCGGTTCCAGCAGCCCTGGCGTTCTTCACGGGCGCGTCCCAGTTCGAATCACCCACAGGCGCCATCTCGGCGGCGGCCATTATTGTCACCATTCCGATTGTCCTGTTGGTGCTGTTGTTCCAACGTCAGATTGTTTCAGGCCTCACCCAGGGCGCGGTCAAGGGCTAACTGCCCCTGTCTAAGAAAAGGATTCTCAAAAAATGGCTTCGATTACCCTCAACAACCTGGTCAAGAAATACGGCGATGGATTCCCTGCCGTCAATGACATCAGCATTGACATCGCAGACGGCGAATTCATCATTCTGGTTGGACCTTCCGGCTGCGGCAAGTCCACCCTCCTGCGCATGATCGTGGGTCTGGAGGACATCACCGACGGTGAGCTCCTGATTGACGGCAAGCGCGTCAATGACAAGGCTCCCCGCGACCGCAACCTGGCCATGGTGTTCCAAAACTATGCGCTCTACCCGCACCTCACAGTGTATGAAAACATCGCCTTCCCGCTGCGCCTGGCGAAGGGAAAGCACAGCGAGGAGCAGGTCAACAAGCTGGTGACCGAAGCCGCGTCCACCCTGGAACTCACGGATCATCTGCAGCGCAAGCCGGCCAACCTTTCGGGTGGGCAGCGCCAGAGGGTGGCCATGGGAAGGGCCATTGTGCGTCAGGCGGACGCATTCCTGTTTGACGAGCCGCTGTCCAATCTGGACGCCAAGCTCCGCGGACAGATGCGGTCCGAAATATCGCAGATGCAGCGCCGGCTGGGTGTCACGTCGGTGTATGTGACCCACGACCAGACGGAGGCCATGACGCTCGGCGACCGCGTGGCCGTGCTCAAGAAGGGCGAGCTGCAGCAGATTGCGTCCCCGCGCGAGCTGTACGAACAGCCGGTCAATCTGTTTGTGGCGGGCTTCATCGGCTCGCCATCCATGAACTTCCTCCCGGCAACCATCGAGAACGACAAGCTCCAGACTGCTCTCGGCGACCTGGATGTTCCCGCGGAAAAGGCAGCCAAGGCGGAGGGGAAGAAGGTGGTGCTGGTAGGCGTGCGGCCCGAGTTTTTTGAAGACGCCAAGCTGGTCGAGGAGTCCAAACGCGAACACGGCTCCACCTTCAACGCGACGCTCACGCACACCGAATGGCTGGGCAATGAGCAGTACGGGTACATCAACTTCGATCCTTCGCCGGAGGTCCGCGAACTGCTGAACAACCTGGCACGCGACATGGACGCCGATGAACTGCGTCCGCAGATTGTAGTGACCCTGGATGCCGCCAGTCGGATCCGTGGCGGCCGCGAGGCAGAGATCTGGCTGGACACCCGCAAACTGCACCTCTTCGATCCGGAGACCGGCGAAAACCTTACCCGCGATGCGGAAGCGGGTGCTGCGCTCACCGAAGAGGCCAACCAGGAGCGCGCCGAGGAGATCGATCAGGCCCGCGAGCGCGACGCGTCGAACGGGCACGAAGGCGGGTCTCAAACCGGGCAAGAGGGCGGCAGGCACGCAGCGGCCAGCTAGGCCTAACAGTGGTCGGCCAAGGTCGCTCGCGACCGCGTGGAGACCCACCAACCAACCGGATCTCCACGCCCGCCCCAGCGGGCACTTGGTCGATCACCGATCCGCCCGCCCCCGGCGGCCCTGGTCGATCACCGGGCTCCGCTGTGTACGCTGTGAGCTATGGCGAGCAAAGACACCGCGGAGCATGCAGCTGACATAACGTCGGGATACACCTTCGAGGGTGCTTCGGTCCACTTGGGTGCAAGCATCATTGGTGGTGAGATCCACAAGGATGCGGCCGTGCGGCTGCCCCTGGCCATGATGAACAGGCACGGCCTGGTGGCTGGCGCCACGGGCACCGGAAAGACCATTACCCTGCAGGTGATCGCGGAGCAGCTCAGCTCCCACGGGGTGCCGGTTTTCCTGGCGGACATCAAGGGAGACCTGACCGGATTATCCACACCGGGCAACGGTTCCGAGAAACTCCTTAAGCGCACCGTCAGCGTAGGCCAGGCCTGGGAAGCGAAGAGCTTTCCGGTGGAGTACTACTCCCTGGGCGGCGACGGCATGGGAGTGCCCGTCCGCGCCACTATCTCAGCGTTTGGACCGCTGCTGCTATCCCGCGTCCTTGACCTCAATGAGACCCAGGAATCCAGCCTGCAGTTGGTGTTCCACTATGCGGATAAGAACGACCTCGAGCTGTATAACCTCGCGGATCTGCGCGCCGTCATCACGTTCCTGACCTCCACTACCGGGAAGTCCGCATTGGAGGAACTCGGGGGACTCTCCAAGGCCACTGCGGGAGTTATCCTCCGGGAGCTGATCACCCTTGAGGCGCAAGGTATGGACAAATTCTTCTGCGAGCCGGAGTTCGACACGGGGGATCTGCTCCGAACCGCAGATGACGGGCGCGGGATCATCGGTTGTCTGGAGCTTCCAACCCTCCAGCAGAAACCCCAGCTCTTTTCCACCTTTCTGATGTGGCTCATCGCGGACCTCTTTGCTGAACTCCCGGAGGTGGGAGACACAGACAAGCCCAAGCTTGTGTTCTTCCTGGATGAGGCGCATCTGCTGTTCAACGGCGCGTCCAAGGAGTTTCTCCGCTCCATCCAGGCCACTGTCCGGCTCATCCGCTCGAAGGGTGTGGGCATCTTCTTTGTCACCCAAACCCCCAAGGACGTACCGGCGGACGTGCTGGGCCAGTTGGCCAACCGGGTGCAACATGCACTCAGGGCCTTCACCCCCGACGATGCCAAAGCGCTGAAGTCCACCGTTTCCACATTTCCCACCAGTCCGTATGACCTGGAAGAGGTGCTCACCTCAGCCGGCATCGGCGAGGCAGTGGTCACCGTCATGAATGAGAACGGTGCACCCACACCCGTCGCCTGGACAAGGATGACCTCACCGGTGTCCACCATGGGACCATCGGAGGCATCAGTGGTGCAGGCCATTGTCGACGCTTCTCCACTCCTGACGGACTATGGCACGCCCGTCGACAGCCATTCCGCGTTCGAAAAGCTCAGTGGAAAAACGAATGACGGCGTTGCCGCCAACCTGCCGGCGGGCGCCGGGAGCGGCAGAACCGCACCAACACCCGGCGGAGAAGAAAATTCCGATCGCCCGATGTCCCAGGCAGAGATCGATGCCGAGGCACGCCGCATCGAAGAAGAGATCCTCGGCAGGCCCAGCACCCGCCCGGCAAGTGTCCCGCAGATGCCGGAACAGCCAGCACGAAAGCAGCCAGAACAGGCACCGCCGGCACAGCGCACGGAGAACAACACCGAGATGAGGGACTTCGCACTCAAGGCGGCAGGCGTGATCGGAAGCGAGCTGATGCGCGGCCTGTTCGGCACCAAGCGCAGGCGCCGTCGTCGGCTTTTCTGAACCCGGCGTGTGTCACACAGTTAGTAATGTTGCCTGTTACTACGGGTAACGTAATAGCGTGCAATCCTCCCGCGTGATAAAAGTCCTTGCAGCATGGCTGCTTGGGCTGATGCTGGCGATCGCGGGTGCCATCACCACCATTTACATCGTCAACGTTCACGTCTTCAGCCCGGAACAGCAGGTTGAGAGCTACCTCGAAGCGTTGAAGGACGGCGACGGGGAGCGTGCGCTGGGGCTGCTCAACGCGTCAATGCCGGAAGCAAATGCGGCGCTGCTTGATGGACCGGCCCTTCAGCAGTCCGCGGCTGCGGTAGAGAGCGTCCAGATTGGAGAGCCGCTCCAAGCGGGAGACGGCCGGGTTGACGTTCCCGTCACGTACATGATCCGCGAAGTGGAGCACTCCACCGGGTTTGTGCTGGAGAAGACCGGCACTGAGTGGCTGTTCTTCAACCGCTGGGAGTTTGTTCCTGCCGTCCTGCCGGTTGTGGAGGTTTCGGTGATCAACGAGAACGAGGCAACGGTTAACGGAACCCGCGTACTCATGCCGGATGGCCGCAATCAGTTTGCCGTGTTCTATCCGGGCGGGCTGGAAGCCCACTACACCAGCCAGTTCTTCGCTGCCCCAGCCCAGACTTTGTCAGTGACCTCCAGGCAGGGATCGGCAGGGCGCATAGCACTCGCGACACAGGCCACCGAAGAGCTCTCCGAAGCAGTGGACGCGCAAATCAGGAGCTTCCTGGATACGTGTGCCACGCAGACTGTCTTCCAGCCGGCCAACTGCCCTTTCGCGTTCCAGACGGAAAACCGCGTGGCGGGCGAGATCAAATGGTCCATCACCGAGTATCCGACGGTGTCCATCGAACCCTTCAACGGCGACTGGGTCATGGCCCCCCTCACCGGCACGGCCCAGCTGGACACCAGCCTTCAGGACCTCTTCACCGGCACCATCGAGCCCATCAGCGTGCCGCAGGACTTCGGCTTCACTGCCAGGCTGGCGGTCACCGATGAGGAAATCACGGTTACTCCGGTGGTGGAGTACTAGCCGCTAGTCCAGCCCGCGCAGGTCCAGCGTCAACTCCGTCTCGCCGTCGGCGCTGAAGTTCACCGGTATGCCCCAGTCCTGCTGGTACAGGTGGCAGGCCGCATGGTCGGGGATCTCGCCGCCCAACTCGCCGTCGCAGGCAGCCGCCCTCGCGGTGATGTGCAGCACGCCCTCGGTGATCTCGTCCGACAACACCAGTTCACGCTGCAGCCCCACAGACGTACCACCCCCGGATACCAGGAGCGATTCCGGGGAGGATGAAATCTTCAGCTGCGTAGGGTCGCCCCACCGGTCGTCGAGCTTTTGGCCCTTGGGCGCGCTGAAACGGATGGTCACTGCCAGCGGTCCGGGCACGACGGCGGTCTTCGGCCGCTGCGTCTGCGAGGCACCCTCGTCCACGGCGAGTGCTTCCTTAGGGATGGGCACGCGGACCAGTTGGTGTTTGTTCGCTTCGACGACGATGAGCAGGGGCTCGCCGCCGTCGGCTACCGGCGCCTGGTCCACGAGCACGTCCGACGGCTCGGCCAGCCCCCGGACCAGCGTGGAAACCTGCCGCGTTGCGGGATCATAGCGCCGCACGGCACCGTTATAGGTATCCGCGATGGCCACGGAGCCATCAGGCAGCGCGGTGACGCCCAGCGGGTGCTGAAGCCGGGCCTGGTCAGCGCCGCCGTCCCTGAAGCCGAAATCGAAGAGGCCGGTGCCAACAGCTGACTGAACCTGAACGCGTACGCGTCCGTTCACGGAGAGGAAGCTGAGGATCCTCACCGCCGAAGTTTCGGAGTCGGCCACCCAGATGTTCCCATGGGCGTCCTCGGTGAGCCCAGAGGGCTGGGCAAACCAGGCTGCGGAGGAATCGCCGTCGAGCAGCCCCTCAAGACCCGTTCCTGCAAGAATATCTACCGATCCGGTCAGCGGATCAAAGGTGAAGATCTGGTGTGTCCCGGCCATCGCGATGACCACTCGCTCAAGCGTTGAGGACCAGATGACGTCCCAGGGCGAGGACAGCGAGATGGCTGTGGGGTTGATGCCCAGGTGGGTGTCCTCCAGCCGGGGAGTGGCGTCTTCGGGGGGTTCGCCCGTGTAGCCGCCTAGGTCATGTGACGTTTCCTGCAGTTCGACCGGGCGTGCCTTGATCTGGTTTTCCGCATCGAGGAGCCGTTGCACACCGTTGCCGGCAATCGTGGATACGCGGCTGTCCGCCAGGGCCAGCCCGCGCAGCCGGTGGTTGACCGTGTCAGCGATAACGACGTCGTACCCCACCTGCCGGGCGATGGCGCCGGGAAGCAGCGCAAGGCCCTGCGGCTCGTTGAACCGGGCTTCGTCCAGTCCGCCGTCGGCGAATCCCCGCTCTCCCGAACCAATGGTGCGCCGCACCGTCACCAGGTCAGCTTCCAGCTCAACCAGACGGTGATGGCCGGTGTCACCGACCAGGAACGTCCCGGTCTCCGGCAGCGCCAGAACCTTGCCCGGGAACCGCAGATCGCCCGCTGTGGACTCCGCGGGCACGTACGGGCCGCTGCCCCGGTGGAGGGTTCCCTTGGCTGAGTGCTCCTCCACCAGTTCCTCAACCAGCGACTCAAGGCCGGAAGCGTGTCCCTCGCCGGAGAGATGGGCAACGATGTAACCTTCCGGATCCACCACCACCAGCGTTGGCCAGGCCCGGGCCGTGTAGGCCTGCCAGGTGGTCAGTTCCGGATCATCGAGCACCGGATGATGGATGTCGTACCGTTCGACCGCCGATGCCAGGGCAACAGGGTCCGCCTCATGTTCAAACTTGGGCGAATGGACGCCCACCGTGACCAGCACCTCGGAGTACTTTTCCTCCAGCGGCCTCAGCTCGTCGATGACGTGCAGGCAGTTGATGCAGCAGAACGTCCAGAAATCGAGAATGACAATCTTGCCCCGCAGGTCTTCGAGCTGCAGCTGCCGTCCGCCCGTGTTCAGCCAGTTGCGGCCGGTCAGTTCGGAGGCGCGCACGCGGTAGCCGGTACGCAGCGAAGTCTCAGTCATTCACGTCTCCCAGAAGTTTCTTCCGACGGCGTTTCCCGCCGCTTATGGTGTTTGTCTTGTTCGGCCAGATTGGCGAACATGTTGTTGTAAGCGGTGAGGTCGGCGTCGTTATTCCTGTCCGCCGCGCGGTCGGTGCGCTTGGACTCCCGCGCGTCGCTGCGGGACCACATAATCGCCACGCCAATAGCGACCAGCAGCGTGGGCACCTCTCCGATACCCCAGGTCACTGCGCCGCCGATCTGCTGGTCGGCGATCGCGGATGGCCCCCAGTCGCGGCCCATGTTGCCGAACCAGGACGCCTGCAACAGAGAGGTGCTGCCCATCAGCGCCACCCCAAAGAAGGCATGAAACGCCATCGTGGCGAACAGGAGGAGGATTCGCAGCGGGAAGGGCGCCCGGCGGGGAACAGGATCGGTTCCAATCATGCTCAACACGAAGAGGTAGCCCGTGATCAGGAAGTGGAGGTTCATCAGTTCGTGTCCCACATGCTCGCGCAGGGCAAACCCGAACAGCGGCGAGTAGTAGAAGATGATGATCGATCCCACAAAGTTTCCTGCGGCGAACAACGGGTGCGTGACAATCTTCGAGAACCGGGAATGGACAATCACCAGGGTCCATTCACGGATCCCCCGGGTGCCGTCGCCACGTGGGACCAGTGCCTTGAGCGCCAGCGTCACCGGCGCACCCAGGACCAGGAACAGCGGCACCACCATAGTGAGCGCCATATGCCCCACCATATGGGTGCTGAAGAGCACCATTCCGTAGACGGCCGGCGCGCCCGAGGTGACGTAGGTCAGGGCAAGCAGCCCCACCAGCCAACAAAGGAGGCGGGCAATCGGCCAGCTGTCCCCGCGTCGTCGCACCTTGATCGTTCCCAGGATGTACGCAGCCCCGACTGTTACGGCGAAGGCGATCCACAGCCAGTCGGGACGCCATTCGGTGAACCAGCGCTCCGGCGTGAGCTCCGGTGGCAGCTCATAGCCCGTGAGAAGGCGTGCCGGCGAGGCCTCGGGAGCAAGCTCCTCGGACCGCGGCGGTGCGGTCCGGGCCAAAGCGACCGCTACGCCGGACACTGCGCCCATGATCAGGAGCTCAACGGTAATGAGCTGCCACAACACCCGGCGCGCGGACAGGTTGGCTCCGCTCAGCTGCGGGATGATCCACTGACGGTGCATGAATCCAATGCCACCCAGCAGGATGGTGGAAACAGTTTTGAAGGTTACAAGCAGGCCCCACTCGGAGCTCAGCTGCGGGAGTTCGGTGATGCGCAGGCTGGCATTGATGATGCCGGAGAAGAACACCAGGGCAAATGCGAAGCCGGCCAGGGCGGAGAACCTCTTGAGGACAGTCTGTGTCAGCGGCCCGAGCTTCCCCCCGATGACGGCGAGCACAATGATGCCGCCGATCCACAGGCACACTCCCACCAGGTGCAGGAGGATTGAGTTAACCGCCGCGTTATGGTCGTCGCCGCTGGCGGAGTGTCCGATCAGGGACATGGGCAGCAGCCCGCCGATGGCAAGAAGGCCCGTCAGGGCCAGCCAGACGCCCGAGCGGGCGCCGAAGGTCATGGTGGCTACGATCGCCGCGATCATGGTGGTGGAGAGCCAGGCGCGTCCGGTGTCGAAGTCGGTGAGGTAGGAGGCAAGACCCTCGGTGTAGGCGGGGTCCCCGCTGAGCGGCAGACCGGCGGCGTCGGAATAGGTAAACACCAGGACGCCGAGGGCCGCGATGGTCCAGACCACCGAAGCGGCTGATGCCAGCACCATCACGCGGGCAAACGCCGGGTGCTCACCGCCGGTTTCGGTGCTGCGGTTGTTGCCCTGCTGCCGGGGAAGGATGATCACGGCGAACACCAGAGAACCGATGACCGCTGCCACCGAAACATTAAGCACAGCCTTCGAGATGGGCAGACCCCACCGTGTCAATGCTCCCGGGTCACCCAGCTGTCTGGGAGCGGCCGCGCCGGAGAAGGTCAATGCCAGGACCAGCGCCAGCAGGACGATGGCCCCGGCCGCGATCAGCAGGCCGGGCTTTATCGCGGAGGACGCGGTGGTGCTGCCTGACGGCTTGGAATCCTTGGTTGTTGTTGCCACGCCTTCCATTGTCTACCCGCCGTTGAACTGTGGCCAACCGGCGCGAACTGTCCCGAGCCGTTAAACAGGAGTGGCCGCCACCTTCGCGGTGACGGCCAGCTGTCCTGAGGGACGGCAGACTACTTGACTGCAGCCTTCAGCTTGGAGCCTGCGGTCAGCTTCACGCTGCTGCCGGCGGCAATCTGAATGGTCTCACCGGTCTGGGGGTTGCGGCCGGTACGCGCTGCACGCTCGGTGCGCTCGACTGCCAACCAGCCTGGAATGGTGACCTTGACGTCGGAAGCTGCGGAGGATGCAAGTACATCAAACAGGGCATCAAGCACGCTGTTAACTGCAGTCTGGCTGGTGTCAGCCTTTGCTGCTACCTCGGCAACCAGTTCGCTGCGGTTCTTGGTCTCTTTCTTAGCCAATGTATGTCCTCCTGGACTTGTTGGATTTCGCAGAGCTTCACGGTTTCGAAAAGCTTCTGTGCGAAAACTTACCAGCTTGAACGGGAAACTCCCGCAGATTGGCGCATATTTAGGGGTTTTTGCGCCCAAATCGCCGGAAATTCAACGTTGTTGCCGGGGGAAAGCCGTCCTTGTGGCCGGTCAGCACAACTACAAGAGCCACCAGCATCAGCGCAGCGCTGACATATCCGATCCCCGACGGCGGAGCCACCAGCACGGTCTGCGCCCCAATAAACGCGCCGGCGCTGATGCCGATGTTAAAGGTGGAATTGTGGATGGCGGAGACCGTCTCGGGCTGGCTGGGCGCGGAATTCATGGCCGCCGTCTGCACGTAGGACGGCACAGGGCCGAAGAATATCCCCCAGACAACAACGAGTACCAGCGTCCAGCCTGGCGTTCCGCCCAGCAAAGCAATGAGTACGACGGCGGCGGCCATCACCGCGACGGACACCAGCAGGCCACGGCGCAGATGGGAATCGGTAAACCGGGCAAGCAGGCTCAGGCCCAGCACTCCCGCCGCGCCGTACGCCAGTAGCGCGAGACCGACGGTATCGCGGGTAAAGCCGGATTCAAGCAGCAGCGGGGTGATGAAGGTGTAAAGGGCAAACTGGGCGGTTACCAGTACTATTACCGCTGCGATGACGCGGTGAAGGGACTTCTCTCTGAGAACCACACGCAGCTGTGCACCTCCGGATAGCGAGGAGCCGGGGCTTGGGGGCATCAAACGCGCGGCGCCCAGAGCCAGCAGAAAGGCCAGGCCTGCGGCACATGCGAATGCCCAGCGCCAGCCGACCGTCGCGCCCAGCCAGGTGCTGAGCGGCACGCCTCCTGCAATGGCGACGGCGTTCCCAGCGTTCACGAGGGCAACCGCACCGCCAAGCCGGCCCCTTGGCGCCAGCCGTGACGCATACCCAAACAGCACCGCGAAGAACAATGCGTGGCAGGCCCCCGCCAGCAGCCTGCCGGTCAGCGCGACGGCGTAGCTGTCTGCCAGGCACACCACCAGGTTGCTTGCGCCGTAGCCAATAAGAAGCCCAACCAGTAGCGGCTTACGCGGAAGTTTGCTGGTCCAGGAGTTCAGCGGGATGGAGGCGAACACCACCACCGCCGCGTAGGCGGAAACCAGCAGTCCGATCGCGGACCCTGACACGCCCAGATCGGCTGCCATCAGCGGCAGCAGTCCGATGGGGAGGACTTCCGTAGCAACGGCCAGGAATCCGCCGGCGGACAGCAGGAGCAGGGGCGGCTGCATCAGGCTACGGCTCGGCACGGGGCGACCCTTCGATGTGGCGTTAAACAGCTGGAGCGGCGACTTGTTCAAAGTCGCCGCTCCAGCCCTCAAGGCTGCGTGGTGGTTACCAGCTTGACTTGGTTACGCCGGGCAGTTCGCCACGGTGTGCCATGTCGCGGAAACGCACACGGGAAATGCCAAACTTCTGGAGCGTGCCGCGGGGGCGTCCGTCAATCTGGTCACGGTTGCGCAGGCGGACCGGCGAAGCGTTGCGTGGCAGCTTCTGCAGGCCGAGGCGTGCAGCTTCACGTGCTTCATCGGTTGCGTTTTCATCAACCAGGGTCTTTTTCAGCTCGAGGCGCTTTGCAGCATAACGCTCAACGATGACCTTGCGCTGCTCGTTGCGAGCAATCTTTGACTTCTTAGCCATGTGTTTAGCGCTCCTCTCGGAATTCGACGTGCTTGCGGATCTTGGGGTCGTACTTCATCAGAACCATGCGGTCCGGGTCATTACGGCGGTTCTTCCGGGTTACGTAGGTGTAACCGGTGCCGGCCGTAGACTTCAGCTTGATGATGGGACGTACGTCTTTGTCCTTTGCCATTAGAGCTTCACTCCCCGCGCCAGGATCGAGGCGACGACGGCGTCAATTCCGCGCACGTCAATGGTCTTGATACCGCGGGCCGAAACCTGCAGCGTCACGTTGCGGCGCAGGGACGGAACCCAGTAGCGCTTCTTTTGAATATTCGGGTCGAACCTGCGCTTGGTGCGGCGGTGCGAGTGCGAAATGCTGTGCCCAAAGCCCGGCTCGGCTCCAGTCACTTGGCAGTGAGCTGCCATGACTATCCTCCAAAAATAAATGTTCGGCAGTGTGACCTGCCATGAAATGCGTTCAGGAGCGTTGCTCGATGACTATCGAGAGATGCCTGCGTTTCCGCGCAACTTGAGCCCCTAACTACCGATCGTCAGGAAAATGATTCCTGAAAACCGGAGCAATTGCGCACGCTCTGCCACCTGATGCCCTTCCATTCTAGGAGCTGGGCTGGATTAAGACCAATCGCCCACCCTTCGCTGGGAGGCACTGTTACAGGGGCAGGGCCTGGCGCAGGATCCAGTGTTGTTCATCCATCCGGGAGAGGATCTTCCTGCCGATGCGTTCCAGATCGGCAACATCCTCCGCGTCGAGGGCGTCGAATACCACGCTCCGCACATGCTGCACGTGGCCCTCGGCCAGGACGCGCAGGTTCTGCAGACCGTCGGCCGTGATCGTGGCTGTCGTCACGCGGGCGTCCTTGTTGCTCTGGCTGCGCCGCACCCAGCTGCGGTCCTCCAGTTTTGTCACCACATGACTGAGCCGCGACAAGGAGGCGTTGGACCTGCCCGCCAGTTCACTCATCGGCAGAGTGTGGCCCTCGGCTTCCGAGAGCATGGCCAGCACGTGGTAGTCGAAAAGCGTGATTTTTGCCCTTTTGTTCAGTTGGGCATCCAGTGTTCCCGGCAACATGGTTGCCACCGCGTACAAGGCCAGCCATGCCTGCCGTTCCGCCGGACTTAACCACTTAACGGCTGTCATGACGCAATTCTGGCACAAAAATAAGCAAGCTGACCATGATCACCTGCGTACAGAACTGCTGGACCAGTCCGGGCGGACCGGCTGGGGATACTTTGCGGTAATCGTGTCTCCCGAGGAGATGCCCCTCAGCCGCCGCCCAACCCAGGGCGTGAGGTAATCGCGCGCCCACTTGGCGTCGGCGCGGAGCTGGTTGAGCCGCGACAGCGCGGGCCGGGTTTCGAGTTCCGGCAGGTCGATCGAATGCGAGGACTTGAGCACCTCCAACACCCTGATGGCCATCAGGGTGTGGCCCGAGGACGCCATGTGCAGGCGGTCCGTATCCCAGTAATCCCAGTTCTGGAACTCCCTCAGCCGCCAGTAGTCCACAATATCCGCGCCGTGCCTGTCTGCTATTTCCCGCACCAGCTCGTTGTAAATCGCAGTGCGGCCACGCGTCCGGCCGAACACCGCAGAGCCCGACGAGTCGAAGCCGGTAAACATGACCACCGCGGCACCGGACGCAACAAGTTTGGCGATACCGGCGTCGTACTCTGCCATCAGCGCATCAATGTCAATGCGCGGACGCAGGATGTCATTGGCTCCGGCATAGATGGTGACCAGGGTCGGCTCGAGTTTCAGCGCTCCGTCTACCTGCTCTGCCATGATCTGGCGCAACTTTCGTCCGCGGATCGCCAGGTTTGCATACCCCCAGGACGGCTCCGCGAGGATCAGCTGCTGCGCCACACGGTCCGCCCATCCGCGGACGCCATTGGGACTGGACGGATCCCAATCGCCTACCCCTTCAGTGAAGGAGTCGCCGAGGGCCACATACCGCTGAGAGAATTCCACGTTTTCTAGGCGTCCTTCCCTGTGTCTTTTTCCTGATGGGCGAGGTCATTCTGGGAGTGGTGCTCCGTCTCATCAAATGAGCCGCCAAACTCCCTCGTGTCGCCGGTAGGGTGCGACGACGGAAGGTTGGGAAACGTGGGCGATCCGCCTTTGGGGTTGATGGTTTCCGGATCCTTGTCCTGAGGTTCTTCCTGATCCTTGTCCACGGTTCCTCCTTGATGGATTGCTGGGAAATCCAGCATAACCAGTCTCACTATCCGCCGGCGCTCGGATAGGCTCGTGGGAAACGTCCGAACTTCCTAAGGATCCCATGGCCACCTCCTCAGATACCGGACGCAAACGCGCCGCCCTCATCGTCAACCCGATCAAGGACACCGGCGGCGACATCCGGGACATCGTCTCAGCGCTGTGTGAGAGCGAAGGCTGGGACGAGGTGCTGTGCCTCGAAACCACTGAAGACGACCCGGGTAGGGGACAGACGCAGGAGGCACTCAAGGCAGGTGTCGACGTCGTTATCGCTGCCGGTGGTGACGGCACCGTCCGATGCGTGGCAGAGCAGCTGGCGGGCAAGGGGACCGCGCTGGGACTTGTCCCCCTCGGTACGGGAAATCTGCTCGCGCGCAACGTCGGCATCGCCGTCGACAATCCGGAGGAAGCCGCGAAGGCGGCGCTGTTGGGTACTGAACGGGACATTGACGTTGTCTATGTGACGGTGGACCGGGCACAGGATGCCCATGTCTTCCTGGTGATGGCGGGCCTTGGTTTTGATGCGTCGATCATGGCGGATACCCGGGATGATCTGAAAGACAAGGTGGGCTGGCTGGCCTACGTCGACGCCGGGCTCCGAAACCTTCAGGGCAAGCCCGCCAAGGCGCGAATCACGCTCGACGGCGGCGAACAGTTCACGCGCAGGCTCCGAAGCGTGATGGGAGGCAACTGCGGGAAGGTCCAGGGCGGGCTGGAGATTTTCCCCGGTGCCAAAATCGACGACGGCCTGCTGGACCTCATGACCATCGCGCCGAGCGGAAAGCTCGGATGGTTTGGGGTGCTAGGCAATCTATTCACACGAGGAAAAAGCAAAGACCCGTCGCTGGAATACTTCCAGTGCAAGGAAGCGGAAGTGCAACTCGACTCTCCGCTGGAAATCCAGCTTGACGGCGACCCGCTGGGCAAAGGGACGCACATGGCCTTCCGCGTTGATGCCCGCTCGCTGAAGCTCAAGATGCCATACGGGAAAAAGGATCCGGCGATCCTGACCAACCCGGAACCCTAGTTTCCCGTCCAGAGGTAGAACTTTTCCGGACGGCCCGCCGCGCCGTACTTCGGAGTGATTCGTGCGCTGCCCTGTGCCACCAGGAATTCAAGGTAACGTCGGGCGCTCACCCGCGCCAGGCCCAGCCTTCCGGCTACCTCCGACGCGGAAGCTCCCACGGTGGACGAGCGGAGGTCCCCCACGATGGCCTCAAGCGTGGGCCCGGACAACCCCTTGGGCAGCTGCTGCTGAACCTGCACGGACGCCAATGAGCGTGAGCCGGGAGGAGGGGCAAGCAAACGGTCGATTCGGTCCTGGTCGAGGGGCCCCCCTTCCCCCGAGCTGTGCTGCAGAATGCTCGAACGGTGCCCAACGTAATCATCGAGCCGCTGCAGCAGCACCCTTGAATTGAAGGGCTTGACCAGATAGTGCAGCACTCCGCCCGCCATCGCTGCGCGCACGTTTCGAGCTCCCGGGCAGCCGTGATCGCAATAACGTCCACGGGATCGCCCGGCAGGTTCCGTGCCGCACGGAGAACTTCGATACCTGAGATGTCCGGCAGCTTCGCGTCTTCGCCATGGTCCGGTCAAGGTCATTCCGGTGACCGGTAACTGGACCACTTGGATGAAGCGTGACGATTGGCGGCGCTCCTGGAAGCCCTGGCTCCGCGGAACGTTCATCGGATTCCCGGTGGGAACCATTCCCGCCGGCGGCGCCGACGTCGCGACCTTCCTTTCCTATGCGTCTGAAAGGAAGCTTGCCAAGGGCGAGCGCAAGAAGCAGTTTGGCAAGGGCGCCATCGAAGGGGTTGCCGGACCGGAGTCCGCAAACAATGCGGCAGCCGCCGGTGTCCTGGTGCCGCTGCTGACCCTGGGTATTCCGACGACGGCGACAGCCGCAATGATGCTGGTAGCGTTCCAGCGCTACAACATCCAGGCCGGCCCGCTCTTGTTCGAAGTTGAGGGCGCGCTGGTATGGGCTCTGATTGCAAACCTCTACGTCGGCAACCTCATGCTGCTGGTGCTGAACCTGCCCCTCGTAGGGATCTGGGTGAAAATTCTGCAGATTCCGCGACCCTACCTCTATGCGGGGATCCTGGTCTTCGCCGCAATGGGTGCATTCTCAGTCAAGTTCACCCCTGTGGACGTGTTTATCCTGCTGGTCATTGGCATACTGGGCTTTTTCATGCGCCGGTACGGCTACCCCATTTCCCCGTTGGTGGTGGGCATCATCCTGGGGCCGATCTTCAAGGATCAGCTGCGCCGCGCCCTGGCGATCTCGCAGGGTGACCCGGTTGCCCTGGTCAGCACCCCGATCGCAGCAGGCATCTACATTGTCCTCATCATCATCTTTGCGCTGTTCTTCTGGTTGAGGCGCCGTCAGCGGGCGATGGAAACAGAGACGGTTCCCGCGGAGCCGAGGAGCGCGGCCGATGAGCGTCATAGTGCTGGGCTACGTTCCCAACGAACTGGGCGACGGCGCTGCGTCAGCTGCCGTCGACGAAGCGCGGAGCCGTGGAGCCTCCCTGGTGGTGGTCAATACCACCAGGGCTGACCGGCTGGTTGATCCCGGCTATGCCGATGACGCTGACATGGCGAGGCTGGAGCAGACCCTCAGGTCCTCCGGTGTTGAGTACGCAGTGCACCACGGCACGTCGAAAGACACAGCTGCCGAGGATGTGCTGGACGCGGCCGAAAAGAGCGGTGCCGAGCTCATTGTCATCGGACTGCGGCACCGCACACCCGTTGGAAAGCTGATCATCGATTCCACGGCGCAGACAATCCTGCTCGGTGCGCGTTGCAACGTGCTGGCGGTGAAGCTGGCGTAAGCCCTCCACAACCGGTGATTGACCAAGAGAGCACCAGCCAAGGACGACGGCGCGCACCCAGCCAAGTGGGTGCGCGCCGTCGTCGTTCCAGGTCCGAATTCGATACACGCAACCGTGTACCATGGGATCGGCCCGGCAGACCTGGCCCCGAAATCTGAAAGCTGTTGCCGATGAATTCACACGCGGTGCGTACCGCTCACCTGGGTCCGGAACGGCAAGCGATCCTGTCCCGCCGGATCCGGCTCTTTGTCGCGGCGACAATCATCTACAACGTCATTGAGGCAGTTGTTGCACTTGCCGCCGGGACCATTGCGTCGTCGTCGGCCCTGATTGCGTTTGGACTGGATTCGATTGTTGAAGTGTTGTCCGCCGCTGCAGTGGCGTGGCAGTTCGCGGCCCCCGATCCGGAGCGCCGGGAGAGAACAGCGCTGCGGCTGATCGCGTTTTCCTTCTTCGGTTTGGCGCTGTTCGTCACGATTGACGCCCTGCGAGGTCTGTTCGGCGCCGGGCAGCCGGACCACTCCCCCGTAGGAATCACGCTTGCCGCGGTCAGCCTGGCCGTCATGCCTGTGCTCTCCTGGGCACAGCGGCGGGCTGGCCGGGAACTGGGATCACACTCCGCGGTGGCCGATTCCAAACAGACGCTGCTGTGTTCCTACCTCTCCGCCGTGTTGCTGGTGGGGCTTGTCCTCAACAGCACCCTGGGCTGGGCCTGGGCCGACCCGCTGGCAGCTCTGGCGATCGCTGCGGTCGCGGTGAAGGAAGGCGTAGCGGCCTGGAAAGGTGACTCCTGCTGCGCGCCCAACGCAGCCGTGCACGAGGCTGCGGAAGAACCCGGGCACGCTGCTGAGACTCAATGACCGCGGAACCCACCAGAATGCACGCTGATCAACTCGATTTACCGCTGACGGTGGTCAGCGGCCTGATCGCGGAACAGTTTCCCCAGTGGAAAGACCTCCCCGTCTCGCCCATCGAATCGCAGGGTACGGTCAACGCCATCTACCGGATCGGCAGCAAACTGACCGCAAGGTTCCCTCTGCAACCCCAAGAACCCGGTCCAGCCCGGGAACGCCTGGAGGAGGAGGCATTCGCGTCCCGGGAGTTCCTGGGCCACACGCACGTTCCGACTCCTGAGCCGGTTGCCATCGGCGTTCCGTGCCATGGCTACCCAATGCCCTGGTCGGTTCAGACGTGGCTGGAGGGCGCGGTCGCTACTGAGAACGTGGCAGTTTCGGACGGTTTCGCTGAAGATATTGCGGACTTCATCTGTGACGTCCGCTCCATCCCCACCCGCGGGCGGCGTTTCAATGGAAAAGGACGCGGAGGTGATTTTCCCCGTCATGATGCGTGGATGAAGGAATGCTTCCGCAGAAGTGAGAGTCTCATCGACGTCGGACGTGCCCACACTCTCTGGAACAAGTTGCGTGCCCTCCCCCGGGAACACCCTGATGTGATGAATCACGGGGACCTCATTCCCGGCAACGTCCTTGTTCAGGCGGGACGGCTGAGCGGGATCCTCGACGTCGGCGGTCTCGCGGCCGCTGACCCGGCGCTGGACCTGGTGAGTGCGTGGCACCTCCTTGAGCATGCTCCCCGCGAGGCGTTCCGGCGCAAGCTTGTCTGCACCGATCTTGAATGGTCGCGGGGGCAGGCGTGGGCCTTTGAGCAGGCGATGGGCCTCGTTTGGTACTACGTCGAGACTAACCCGGCAATGCACGCCACGGGTCAGCGCACTCTGGCCCGGATCCTCGCCTCACCCACCCTGTGACGTCTCTGGTGGTGGGCCCGTATAGGGGTGCCGGCATGCCGCGTCCAGTTCGCGGCGGATGTTCCCGACGAGTTCCTCGACAGGGTGAGGTTAACCATGCGCAGCACGTCACCGTGGGTGACAACGCCAAGGATCTGCTCCCCGGCGACCTGCGTGGTCATGGTTGGACCCCACACCGCCCGCATGCCACTCGCGTTGGTTACGTCGGCAACTCCCAGGTTGGTGATTTCGATGTCGGCCGTGGTCGCTGCGAGCATCGCTGCCTCCGCATCATCAGCGGTTGACGGAGCGGCCTGCGCGAGCATGAGAGCGGAGGCTCGGACCGTCCCCAAACTACGTGCGGCCCGGAGCTGAACGGCGGCGCTCCGCGCGAGCTCCCAGAAGCCCACCTCGGCGAAGTAGTCGAGGACGATCACGGCCGCGCCGAAGCGAACGACTACGCCGTCCTCCAGGTCCGCGGCGCGGCGCAGGTCAATCGGCACGTTGATCCGCACCCGGGCCCGCGTTGCCGGCTCGAACAGAATTGAAGCCACCGCCGCACACAAGGCGGCTTGCACCGTGCATGATTCGGCACGGCAGCGCCCGACGAGCTGCAGGGTCGCGGCAGAGTCGAGTTCGTCCGCCTGGAGGATTGGCAGCGATCCGTCAAAGGGACGCAGTCCGCCCGGCTGTGGCGGCATCGCGTCAGCTACCAGGTCCCCGGACTGGTTTGCGGCGGCGCCCTTGTCGAGGGCAGTGAATGCCGGCGCCAGGTTGACGAGGAGATCTTCCTGCGCCGCAGGAAGATCCGACGGGGTGGGCGTTGAACCGGCAAGGAGACTTGCGAGATCCTCCATGGCGCGCAAGGCGTCACTTCCGTCCGTGATTTGGTGGGCGAAGGTCATGACGATGGTGGCTCCCGCCTGCCTGTTGTGTGCAGGGATCAGGACGGCGCGGGCGAGCGGACCCGGCGCAGGCTTCATCGGATCCGTCTGCTCGATGGCGGCTTCGCGCGTCCAGGTTGTGTTGCGGGCAAGCCGCACGGGTATTGCGTTGGCTGAGTGTCGAAACACGGCGCCCGCCGGAAGATGGCCATGGTCGGTCCGATCAATGTCGGCAGCAAGCAACGGGTGAAGCCTCTGGAGGTCCCGCAACGCCCGGGCCAGCTCTTCTTCGGAGACGTCACGGTTCAGCTCCATCGTCAGGGAGAGCTGAACCGGGTTACGGTGCATGTACAGGTCGATAGTGCGTTCGAAAGCACCGAGTGGACGAAGATACTGGTCCGTCCTGTTGTTCAGCATTTGGTTCTGCATAGTCTCACTTTCGTCTCCGCTTTAGTCCGCGCGGGTGCCCGCGGGTGGCGGCTCTCCGGCATCGATCTGACCGGCACGTTTGAGGAGTTCATTCCCTACGCGTCGGAAAACATCGAGTTGGGCGGCATTGTAGAGGTCGTTCATAGCCAGGTTGATGGTGCCGGCCACGTGCTCGGCCCCACCGGGAGCTTTCAGCTGGGAGGTGATCATGTCCGGGTATGCGCTGTGTATTTTGAGGACATGGGGTAGGAGCCTGGCTGCCAGGTCGCGTTTGGTATCCTCGTCAGCGTCCGCCGGCAGCTCGTCAAGCTCGACGTCGGCAGGATCCTGGGGGTAGTCCTTCAGCATCTGTCTCATGGCGTCAATGCCAGCCGAGCTGAGGACGCGGCCGTACACAACCATGAGTGCCCGGTCACTCTGAGACATATCGCCGGTGACCGAGGCCAGCTCCGGCGGCAGGTCCGTGGGCAGTTGACTCTGCATCATCAGCGCCAATTCCGCGCGGATCCGCTGAAGCCGGTCCATGGTGGCGGCCAACTCTGCGTCCAGGACCTTCAGTGCCTCCTCAGGATGCTCGTCTGCCTCGCCCATTGCCGCGATCTGTGCCAGTTCAGACTGTGACCCTGGGGCACAGTCAAGCCCTTTCACTCCATGTGACCGAGATCACCCTTGTAAGAGCTTGAGTGTGACCTAAGGGCCGGGTGTGTGATGAATTTGTCCACGGAAATCGCGGACACCCGTAGTGGGTGCTTCTCAACTCGAACGCCCAACCTTCAACTCAAAAGGCTCATAGTGATTGAGTCCCTGCAAGGTTTTACCGAATCCCTGCCGCTGCCCCTGCAGTGGGTCGGCGTGATGGTCGCTGGGGCCATACCATTCGTCGACTCCGAAGGTGCCGCCACGATCGGGGTCATCTCGGGGATCAACCCGCCGATCGCGATCGCAGCGGCGATTGTCGGCAACGTCATCGCCGTGTGGCTCCTCATCAGCCTCAGCGGGAATATCCGCGGCAAGGTGGCGCGCCCTGCGGGTGAGTCAGCCTCACCCAAACGCCAGAAACTGCGCCGGAGTTTCGACAAGTTCGGAGTGCCAGGAGTGAGTCTGCTCGGCCCTACTATCTTGCCCACCCACATCACCTCAGTGGCCATGATTTCCTTCGGAGCGAAAAAGAATGCCGTGCTGCTCTGGCAGACCATAGCCATCATCCTTTGGGGAGTGGCGTTTGGCATCATCGCCACCATTGGCGTGGGTTTGCTCTTCTAACAGCGGTACGACGGCGGGACGGCGCCGATGAGGGCGTGGGATTGCCCGGCCCGCGCACGACGTGTGATCAGAAGTCGATCCGCATCACCACACGGCGCAGCGTCGGGGCGCTGACCTCGGTGAAGCCGGCTGCGGCGAAAACGCTGCGTATCCCGACGTGGAGCTCTTCGGAGAGGACATCCGTGGTGATGATCGGGTATCCCTCGAGTGCGCGGGCGCCGCGTTGACGGGCGAAATCGACGGCGGCACTTACCAGCGCCTGGCTGACCCCCCGCCGCCGAAATTCAGCCCGAACAAAGATGCAGGTCACCGCCCAAACGGTGTGGTCTGCTTTGTCCTCCGCCCGGTCCAGCCAGGGCACACGGCAGTTTCGTACCAGCCCCGCATACGCAGTGCGCTGCTCAACCGCACACCAGCCGCCGGGCTCGCCATCAAGGTTGGCAACCAGCCCGCTGGTGCTCTCCGATTTCGGCTGGCCGCACGAGACCTGTCGGCGTAGCCGATGGGTGCGTTCCTCGATTGGAAATGATGCGAAGGATTCCCGTGGCTGCAGCTTGTACCGCTGGCACTGGCAATTACGGGCCGGGCCGCGCGCACCGAAAATCGCTTCCAGATCTTCGCAGGCGGCATAGTTTGCGGGCAAGACGACCATCCCGCCGTCATCCGTGTCAGAGCCCATAACCAAACATGCTAATACCGACGTGGACAATTGGTGTCCTGATGAGGTCCTCAGGCTGCACAACACAGATCAGTATCAATCTGCGCACCTTTGCTGCCTTCGTACTGGTAGGGCCCCGCCCTACAAATGTCCCTGCGGATCCACGGGGGCGTCATTAACGATCACTTCGAAGTGCAGGTGGCAGCCGGTGGAATTGCCCGTGGTGCCTACAGCTCCAACATTGTCTCCGCGTCCGATTTCCTGCCCTACTGAAACTCCGAGACTGCCGAGGTGGTTATAGCTGGTCTTGATGCCTTCACCGTGGTCCACCACAATGCGCTGACCGCCGCCGTAGGCATGCCATCCCGATTCCACCACAGTGCCCGAGTCCGATGCCAACACCGGCGTTCCGCAGGATCCGGCGTAATCGGTACCTGTGTGCAGTTCGGTGCCTGTCCCGCCCAACGGGTTGACCCGGTAGCCAAACGGCGAGGCGATCGACAGACTCTCAAGTGGGGCACCCAGTCCCTGCTCTTCCTCAGCCTCTTCCTGCTTGGTCACACCACTGGACAGTGACTTGGCGGTTTGGGCGTCGGCACCCGCCGCGCGTTCACTCCGCGTCGCCTTCAGGCGCTCCCGGCTGAAATCCATGGCGGCCTCGGGCTCGGCGGTCACTTTGGGCGCGGAGGCAGCGGCGTCTACCCGCGATTCCTCAACGGACTCCAGCGGTGAAAGGCCCCCCAGAACAACGCCAGCGCCGGCCGTGACTACACCGGCGGCAACCAGCAGGGCATGCAGGCGGCGCCGCGGCCCCGCGGGTTTGACGGGTGAAGCGGGTCCGGACGCACGACGGCGCCCGGTCTTGGCCGGCTGGGACAAAATAGACCTCTCTGTAACGCCGGCGGAGTTAGCTGTCGGATTCGAGCAAGAGTTGACTCGGCCCGCTCTGCAATGCGTCAGACACGGCATTGCGCGGCGGGCTTCACCCCAAGGCAGCGAGCATGCTGCCGGAAGTGGGTCCTCCACCCCTGTCATAAAATATTGACGGACTGGGCCGCTGACAGGGTTTGGCGTGCGGGCCAGGAGCTACGATGTTGCGAATGGCTCCCATCAAGAATAGGGCAACCACGGAAAAGTTACAATTCCGTTATCAAAAACTAGGAGGTCTCGGCCCTGCCCTGCCGCCAGTACCCCATGAAAGCAACCTGTTTGCGGTCAATGCCCACGTCACGCACCAGATAGCGTCTGAGCCCGCGCACCATCGCTGCCTCGCCCGCAATCCAGGCGTAGAACGGGAGCGCGCCCGGTGGCCGATCCGGATTCAGGGAATTTCCTACGGCGCCTTGATCAAGCAGTTGGGGCGTTTCCCACAAAATGGTCTTGTCGACGTCGATCTCCTCAGGCTCAGGGCCCGCCGCGGTGCGGGCTGATGCTGCGGCGGCGAGCGCCAGCCCGGCCGGCGAATCCGCACCCAACGCAACGCTGAATGGTGACGAGAGCGAAACCCAGCCCGGAAGCCTGACCGCCTGGCGCACCGCCGCATCCAGCAACTCCCCCTGCGGGCGCACGCCCCGCGCCAGCCAGGTTATTTCAACACCGGAGCCAGTGGCGATGTCCTGAAAGTCCTCCGCATCGGGGACCTCAAGGAGCGCATGACCCTTGATGTCCGCGGGCAGCGACTCAAGGATCGCACTGATGGCAGGCACCGCTGTTTCGTCCCCGGCGAGCAGAACATTCTGCGCCATCCCCGGGCGCCATTCAATGCCACCATAGGAGCCGGCGGTGGCACAGGTGGCAGCCTGCACGTTGGGGCCGATCAGCCAGACACGGTCCCCTGGAGCCGCCGCGGCAGCCCATTGCGATGCGGGACCGCCATTGCCTTCGGCGTCGAAATGCATGACAAAGTCAACGTCCACCTCTGGCGCCTCACCACCGCAGCGGGCCCCGCGCACAGTGTAGGTGCGCATGGCGCCCCGCTCGTCCGCGTCCATCGCCAACCAGCGCTGGTACCAGCCCGTCCCTTCTGAGTCCATGAGGGACGCCATGTCCGCGCGGTTCCCATGGGAGGCGGGAATCATGACCTTGATTCGCAGGTCCAGCGTGCTGCCCTGGACGCCAAAATCGCTCAAGCAGGACCCCCCGAACGTGATCCGCTGGAAATTGGCGCTGATCCGCTCAACCCGGGTAACGACGACGTCGAAGGCAAGCACCGTTGACACGGCACCCTGCGCTGTGGTGCGGCGGACGGTGGGCTGTGTGCTGAGTTCGGTCACGATGCCTTCTCCATGTTCGTTGCCGGGATTTCGTCCTGGGGGTTGGGCAGGTAGCCCTGCGTTGGCCGATCTCCACGCGGGCCTGGCGGCCCTTGGCCGGTCACCGGAGAGTCCGGGTCCTCAGAGTCCGGTTGTCGACCAAGCGAAGCGCGCGGAGACACGGTCACCGGTCCTGCGTTAAATGTGCCGTGCCGCCCGATGGGCACAACCATGGGAGTCCCCGATACGGGGTCCGGCAGCACCCTCGACCGCAACCCGAAGATACTGTCGACGTTTGCCTCCGTGACCACCTCGGCCGGGGTGCCCTCCGCCACGATGCGGCCGCCTTTCATGGCGATCAGGTGGTCGGCGTAGCGCGCCGCGAGATTCAGGTCATGCAGGACGATGGCCACCGTGGTGCCTGCCCTGCGGTTGAGGTCGGTGATGAGGTCCAGCACTTCGATCTGGTGGGTGACGTCGAGGAACGTTGTTGGCTCATCCAGCAGGAGTATGTCGGTCTGCTGGGCCAGCGCCATGGCAATCCACACCCGCTGGCGCTGCCCGCCGGAGAGTTCATCCACGTTCCGGTCGATAAGTTCCAGCGTGTCGGTGGCCTGCAGAGCGGAAGCGACGGCGTCGTCGTCCTCTGGTTTCCACTGTCTGAACCAGCCCTGGTGGGGGTAGCGGCCGCGGCCCACGAGATCGGCCACCGTAATCCCGTCCGGTGCCACGGGTGTTTGGGGAAGCAGGCCAAGGGTTCTGGCGACGGCGCGGGTGGACAGCGAGTGGATGTCCTTCCCATCCAGCATGACGGTGCCCGCAGCGGGTTTCAGCAGGCGCGCCAAGCCGCGCAGCAGCGTGGACTTGCCGCACGCGTTCGCACCGACAATCACCGTTACCTTGCCGGCCGGGAGCTCCACCGAGAGTCCTTCGACCACAGTGCGTTCGTCATAGGACAACGTCAGGTCTTGCGCCTCTAATGACATTTCAGCCTCCTTGGCCGGAACGGTTGGACGTTACCAGCAGCCAGAGGAGGAACGGAGCGCCGAGCACACCCGTGATCACTCCGACCGGCAGGGAAACGTCTGGAATCAGGTTGGCCCCGACAAAGTCGGCGGCAAGAACAATAGCGGCGCCGGTCAGACCGGCGGCCACCAACGAATTGTGTCCCGTGAGGATCCGGCGGGCAATTGGGCCTGAAAGGAAGGCTATGAAAGCAACGGGCCCGGCGGCCGCCGTAGCAACAGCCGCCAGTCCAACCCCCACAATGATCAGGCCAAGCCGCGACCGTTCCACCGGAACGCCGAGGCCAGCCGCGGTGTCATCCCCGAGTTCCAGGCCGCGGAGGTTGCGGGAAAGAGCGGCAACGGCCGGAAGCAGTACGGCGAGTGCCAGGACCAGCACAGTGGCCCGGTCCCAGTTGCTGGAGTTGAGCGACCCGTTCAGCCAGATCAGGGCTTCACCTGCAACGGTGATGTCTGTGCGTGTCAGCAGAAAGTTCACGCAGGCGTGCAACACCGCCGAGAAGCCGATGCCCACGAGGATCAGCCGATAGCCGCCTACTCCTCCACGGCGTGAAATAGCGTAAATGGCCAGTGCAACAGCCAACGCACCCAGCAGCGCCGCACCGGAAACCACCAGCCCCGAGGCGCCGAACAACACAATCGCCGCGACGGCCGATGCGCTGGCTCCGTAGCTGATTCCGATGATGTCGGGGCTTGCCAGCGGATTCCGCAGCATGGTCTGGAAGACAGCCCCGGCCACGCCAAACGCACAGCCCACCAGCACGCCAATGACCGCCCGCGGAAGCTTGTTTTCCATGACAATGAAACTGGCACCGGGAATGTCCGCTCCGCCAAGGATGCGGAAAAAGTCCGGAATGGTCACCGTATAGCGGCCCAGCAGGACAGTGACGGCGAACAGCACAAAGATCAACGCAGCCAGTGCGGCCAGTTTCCTTCTACGCGCAGTGCCCTGCTGACCGCGGGCCGAAGCGATGATGACCTCAGTGGTGGCGGCGCTCACAGCTGGGCCAGCTTCCGCCGACGCACCAGCCAGATGAAGACCGGCGCTCCGATGACCGCCGTCATGATGCCAACCTGGACCTCTGCTGGAGGCAGGATCACGCGGCCGATGATGTCCGCGCCGAGCAGCAGCATGGGCGCGAAAACCAGCGAGAACGGAAGAATCCAGCGGTAATCGGGGCCGGTGAACGCCCGGACCAGGTGCGGTATCACCAACCCCACAAATGCTATGGGCCCGGCAACAGCAGTGGCAGCACCACAGAGCACGACGACGCCGAGGGCAGCGACTGCCCGCGACAGCGCAACCTTCTGGCCGAGTCCGCGGGCAATATCATCGCCCAGTGAGAGATTGTTCAGCACCCGGCCGGTAAGCAGCGTCAGGACAAGGCCGGCAGCAAGGAACGGTACAGCCGGCAGAATGATGTCCCAGCCACGCCCGGCCACGGACCCCACCTGCCAAAACCGAAAACTGTCGAACGTCTGCCTGCTGGATACCAGCACGGCGTTCATAAGGCTGCTCAGCCCGGCCGTGAGTGCGGCGCCCGCGATCGCCAGCTTAATGGGTGTAGCGCCCTCCCGCCCCAGACTGGCCACGGCGTAGACGAGGGCGGCTGCGGCTGCGGCACCGACAAATGCAAACCAGATGTAGCCGGTGACCTCGGTGACCCCGAGAACGTAGATTCCCAGCACCACGGCGAGCGCGGCACCCGCGTTGACCCCGAGGATGCCGGGGTCGGCGAGTGGATTGCGGGCAACTCCCTGCATGGCTGCACCGGCGACTCCCAGGGCTGCACCAACCAGGAGCCCGGTCACAGTGCGTGGAATTCGCGAAAGAACGACGGCGTGATCACCGTTGGCGGGGTCGAACTGCGTGAGTGCCTGAATCAGGGTTTCAAAGCTGACGGCCCGGGCACCGAAGGCCAGGGAAGCACTACTGATCAGTACAAGCACGACGACGGCGGCCAGTAGTTTCCAGCCGCGGTGCACCTTGACCGACTTGCCGCCCGGAACCGCCCGGGGGCTCCTCACAGGAGCAGCTACAGCATCAACCGCCACGCACGCCTCCCTTGGTCCTGTTCCGACTTAAGTAAGGCTAGCCTATGTTTCCCGGGATTAGGAAACGCTTCTGTTGCCTAATTATCAGAACGGTCGCTCGGGTATCAGACGGGCGGGGTGCCGTCCCCAAAGGGCCTCGCGCCCAGCCGCTCCCGTCCGTGCGCGCTGTGCCAGTTCGCCAGATCGGGTCCCTTGGGCACGATTCCGGTGGGGTTGATGTCCTCGTGGACCACGTAATAGTGCTTTTTGATCTGGTCAAAATCCACGGTGTCGCCGAATCCGGGTGTCTGGAACAGGTCGCGGGCGTAGCCCCACAGTGCCGGCATCTCGGTGAGTTTGTTGCGGTTGCACTTGAAGTGCCCGTGATACACCGGGTCAAAACGCACCAGCGTAGTGAAGAGCCGCACGTCGGCTTCCGTGATGGTGTCACCCACCAGGAACCGCTGTCGCATGAGCCGTTCTTCCAGCCAGTCCAGGGCCGCGAACAGACGGTCGTATGCGTCGTTGTACGCCTCCTGCGAACCGGCGAACCCGCAGCGATAAACACCATTGTTCACTTCGGTGAAAACGCGCTTGTTGACCTGTTCGATCTCAGCACGCAGTGCTTCCGGGTACAGGTCCGGGGCTCCCTCGCGGTGGAACTCCTGCCATTCAGACGAAAAGTCGAGGGTGATCTGGGGGAAATTGTTGGTCACCACAGCACCCGAGCGAGTGTCGACTATTGCAGGCACAGTAATCCCCTTGGGGTAATCGGGATCCCGCCTGAAGTAGGCATCCTGCAGCCGCTCTATGCCAAGAACCGGGTCCTTGCCGCTGGGATCCAAGTCAAACTTCCAGGATCGCTTGTCATGGGTGGGTCCGGGGGTGCCCAGCGAAATGGCGTCCTCAAGTCCCAGCAGCCGCCGCACGATGATGGCGCGGTTCGCCCAGGGACATGCCCGCGCGGCGATGAGCCGGTAGCGGCCGGCCTCGACGGGAAATCCGTCAGCGCCGTCGCGTGTGATCCGGGTTTCGATGTAGGCGGTGTCGCGTGTGAACTCTTGACCGGCGTCGACGTAGCTGCCGTTGGTGCTGTTCTCGGAATCGCTCATCTGATTACCTTAATCCTCGCTGGTGGCCCGGACCGCTTCATCGACTCTCCCCAAAATGACCTTCTCAACCCCAAAATGAAGCTGAAAGGGTCATTTTGGGGAGAGTCGATGGGTTAGTTGGACAACGCCACCAGCAACGCCGCACAAGCTTCTTCGCACCTGCGGCAGTGTTCGGCGCAGATGCGGCAGTGCTCGTGCATGCCGGCGTGCCGCTCGCACTCGTCAGCGCAGTTACGGCAGGCTGCGACGCAGGCCTCCAGAAGTGGCCGCAGCACAGCGGTATGGTGTCCGCCCTGCCGTTGCAGCATCCGTGCCGTGGCCAGACAGATGTCCGCGCAGTCCTGGTCGGTGCGAATACAGTGCCGCAGTTCCTCAATGCCTTCTTCCGCCAGGCAGGCGTCGGCGCAACTGCCGCACACGGCAACGCAGTCCAGGCATGCCTTGATGGCCTGCGCCAGTTGATCAGCCGGAAGGTCACCGGCCTGCTTGGGGTGGGCGTCGATCATGCTCTTAATGTGGCTCATGACTTACTCCGTTCCTTTTGTCTTCCGTATTTTCTGCGAAGTTCCCGGCCATTCTCAATGTCCATGAGCTCCTTGTCCCGCTTCTTTCGGCTCTGCTTGGTGTCCCGCGGCGGCAACTGGATGGTTTCCTCGGCTTCAATACCTGCCTGCAGTTGGCGCCCCCGCTCAAGCTCGGCGTCGAACTCGGCGCCGAACAGCAGTGACAAATTGATCAGCCACAACCACAGCAGCAGGACTATCACGCCGGCGATCGCTCCGTAGGTTGCGCCGTAGCTGCTGAAGTTCGCCACGTAGAACGCGAAGCCCGTGGTGGTCACCGCCATGACCAGCAGGGCAATGAATGCGCCCAGACTAGTCCACTTGAACTTTGGCTGCTGCAGGTTGGGTGACCAGTGGTAAAGAAGTGCAATCATCACGACGGCGAATGCCACCAGCACCGGCCACTTGGCTATGTTCCACACCAGCAGGGCCGTTGCACCAAGCCCGATGGCGTTGCCCACCGACTCCGCCACCGGCCCGGAAAGCACCAGCAGTAACGCCATCAGCACCACAAGCAGCAGCACCACCACCGTCACGCCAAGCATGGTGGGGCGCAGCTTCCAGAACGGGCGGCCCTCCTCCACCTCGTACACGCGGTTCATGGCCCGGCCAAACGCGCCAACATACCCGGAGGCGGACCACACGGCGCCCAGAATGCCGACTACAAGGGTCAGCCCCGCCGTGGACGACGAAGCCAGCTGCTGCACCGTTGATTCAAGTAGCGCAGTGTCGGCGCCCGGCGCCACGCCGTCAACAATGGTCACCAGCTGAGCGGTGGTCGCTTCAACCTGACCCACCACACCGAGGATGGATACCAGAGCCAGCAGTGCCGGGAAGATCGAGAGCACCGCGTAATAGGTGAGGCTTGCCGCGATGTCGGTGCACTGGTCCTTGCTGAATTCCCGCAGCGTCCTTTTGAAGACATACCCCCACGCTGGCCGACGGATATCCGTCGGATCGTCAGGTTTGCGCGGATCATCCGGAGCGGGGCTGACTGCCGCCTTCGCCTGCGTGGCCGCTTCAGGAGAATCAGCGTCGGCAGGGCTCTTCTTGTTCATGGTGCCTCCCGGTAACGTGCTCCCCCAACGGAACCATAAGGATACTTACTATGGCAATAGGGGTTCAACAGTTTACTGTTGACTGAGGTCCGCAAAATCGCCACGGCGCTCTGAGTGCGGTCCAGCCACTGCAGGCACGGCACTGACGATAAAAGGACTCAACTTCATGCGAATAGCTGTCATCGGGGCAACGGGAAACGTGGGCACGGCCTTGCTGCGCCGGCTACGGCTCGCGGCCCAGGAAGATCCATCGATCAGCATCGTCGGAATCGCGCGGCGTCTGCCGTCCACGGACCAGGAGCCCTATTCCGGCGTCGAGTGGCACAGCGCCGACGTGGGCACCGACCGTGGCCGCACCAACCTGACTACTGCGCTGGAAGGGGCTGACGCCGTCGTACATCTGGCCTGGGCAATCCAGCCGAACCGCGACGAAGCAGCGATGCACCGGACCAACGTCATTGGCACCCAGAATGCGCTGCGCGCGGCGGCCGACGCCGGCGTAAGGCACTTTGTCTGCGCCTCCTCCGTGGCTGCCTACAGTCCCGCGCCTAAGGATGAGACGGTGGACGAGACCTGGCCAACCAGCGGGATCGCGTCCTCCCACTACAGCCGCTTCAAAGCCGCACAGGAGGAGCTGCTGGACGAGTTCGAGACGAACTACCCCGAGATTCCCGTTGCGCGGCTTCGGCCCGGGCTGAGCTTCAACACCGAAGCAGGCAGTGAAATAGGCCGCTATTTCCTCGGTCCGCTTGTACCCAAGGGGCTGGTGAAGCGGCTGGGGCTGCTGCAGGTGCTGCCCATTCCCGCCCAGCTTGTCTTCCAGGCGGTGCACGTTGACGACGTGGCCCAGGCCTACTGGCTGGCCGTCAGCCACCGGGCCAGCGGGGCCTTCAACATTGCGGCAAACCCGGTGCTCACCCCGGAGCTGGTTGCGGGCATCCTTGGCGCGCGCCGTGTGCTGAATATCCCGGTTCCGCTCCTGCGTTCCCTGGTGGCGGCGTCGTGGACGCTGCGGTTACAGACCACCGATCCCGGCTGGATAGACATGGCTGCCCAGGCTCCCGTCATGAATACCGACCACGCGCGCGCGGTGCTGGGCTGGAAACCGGAGTACACCTCGATTGACGCCATCCGGCAAGTGCTGGACGGCATAGACAGCGGATCGGGGCTGAAAGGCTCGCCACTGCTGCACCCCAGCAAATAGCCGGGCTGGAGGCTTACTCCTTCACCGCTCCCGCTGAAGCGTTCATGATCCGTTTCTGGAAAATGAAGAAGACGATGGCCACCGGAATGGTCATCAGCGCGGCTGCGGCCAGCTTCAGCGGATACTGCGTGCCCTGGCTCAGTTGACCGGACGCCAGCTGGGCCACGCCCTTGGTGAGAGTGGTGAGCGCCGGGTCCTGCGTTGAAATGATGAAATGGTTCAGCTCGTTCCACGATCCCTGGAAGGACAGGATCACAATGGTCATGACCGCTGGCCGCGCCATGGGAAGCACTACGGACCAGAACGTGCGGAACGTCCCTGCGCCGTCAATCCGCGCCTGTTCCTCCACGCTTGCCGGGATGGATTCAAAGAAGTTTTTCATGATGAACACGCCGGCGGCGTCGGCGAGCAAGGGCAAAATCATGCCGGTGTAGGAGTCATACATGCCCAACTGGTTGATCACCAGAAACTTGGGAATCAGCAGTACAACACCCGGTACCGCCATCACCGCCACCAACAACGCAAACACCAGTGCGCGGCCGCGGAAATTTATCCGCGCCAAGGCGTAACCGGCCAGGGAGTTGAAGAACACCCTGCCGAGGGTCACAAACACCGTGACAATGAAGGAGTTCATTCCCCAGATGGGGAAGTCCGAATTGGCGAACAGTTGGTCATACGCCGCGAAGGTCCAGTGCTGCGGCACCAGGCCTAATGGGTTTTCCGCGGCTTCGGGTTCGGACTTGAAGGACGTGGCCACCTGCACCAGGAACGGAAAGATATAGATCAGGGCCAAAGCTATGAGCACGCCATAGGAGATCCATGCGCCGCGGGTGACCTTCCTGCGACGGTTCGACGGCGGCTTGGGCGCCTCGGTCTCGGGGGCGGGTGCTGTTGCGGTGCTCATCTGCTGTTCCCCTCGCGATTGCCATTGTCAGTGCCTGTGCGGCGTGCGTGCTTCTCGGCTGAGGCTTGCGCGGCCATTGACTGTGGGTTGGCACCCACGGGCACCATCCGCCGTCGTTTTGGTATGTCTTTTTCCCGGAGCGCCCAACGCTGCAGCAGGGTGAGGACCACAATGATCCCAAACAGAATGAAGGCGATGGCGGCGCCCTCTCCCCAGCGCTGATTATTAAAGGCCGAGTTGAAGGACAGATAGGCAGGCGTGAGCGTCGTTTTTCCGGGACCGCCCTGGGTGCCGGTGTAAATCTGGTCGAATACCTGCCAGGTGCCGATCAACCCGAGCGTCAGCACCGTAAAGAGGGTGGGACGGAGCATGGGCAGCGTGACCTGCCAGAACCGTTGCCAGCCGCTGGCGCCGTCCACCATTGCCGCTTCCTGCACCTCGCCGCTGATGTTCTGCAGCGCGGCAATGAACAGGAGCATGAAGGTGCCGGACGTGGTGAAGATTGCCATCAGGACAAAAGCGCTCATGGCCACGGATGGCCCGGCCAGCCACTCCCACCCGGAAATCCCCAGGAAGCCCGGCGACTGGAGTGCCTCAGGAGCCTGTGACACGCCAAAGACGGACAGGACTATGTGGATCACGCCGCGGGGATCCTGGAACCAGTTGGGGCCTTCCACCGCAAAGAAGGAGAGGACCTTGTTGACCACGCCCGTGGCGCTGAAGAGAAAAAGCCACAGCACCGTAATGGCCACGGAGCTGGTCACCGAAGGGAAATAGAAGGCGGTGCGGAAGATCCCGCGGCCTTTGAGTACCTGCTTGTTCACCATCACGGCGAGGAACAGTGCCAGGGCAGTCTGGAGGGGAACCACCAGCAGCACGTAGTAAAAGTTGTTGCGGATGGACGTGCCGAAGTCGCGGGCAGCCAGGCCCTCGCCACCCAGGATGGCACTGTAATTGCTGCCGCCGATGAAGTTGACATCTCCGGACAACGGGCTGCCGCGGCCGGTCCAGTCGGACAGGCTGACCCACGCCGCCATGAGCACCGGGATCACCAGAAAAAGTCCCAGGATCACCACTACCGGGGCGATGAACAGCCACCCGGCCAGGCCCTGTTGCCCCTGGATGCTTGTGCGTTTGCGCTTGGGTCGCTGCGCTGGCGGAGACCCTACGGGTTTGGATACCGTTGTGTTTGCCACGTGAACCTCATTGTTTTGGCAGAGCGTTGTGAAGGTCCGCGGCAGCGCCCGTCTTGCGGGCCGGACGCTGCCGCGGGATCTGGGGCGGGCGTTAGCCCGCGAGTGCGGCTTCCATGTCACCCTGGACGCTGTCGAGGATCTGCTGGGGGTCACCGGTCTTGATCGATTCGAGCTGTGCGTTGAGCTCGGTCAGGACATCGATGGTTCCGGGCGCCGTGGGAAGGTTCTGTGCGTACTCGCCACCGGCAATGAATGGTGCCAGGTCCGGGTACTCCGCGGCCCATTCCTCGGCAACCGACTGGATAGACGGCATCACACCGAAGGCTTCTGCGAAGCCAAGCTGGCTTTCAGCGGACGTCAGGTGCTCAACGAGCTGCTTGGCGCCCTCGATGTTGTCGCTGTCCGCAGCGATTCCCCAGCAGTTGGTGAACTGAAGCGTGCCCTGGCCGGCAGGGCCGGCGGGAAGCTCCGCAATCTGGTAGTCAACGTCCGGGAAATCGTTGGTCATGGCGCCTGCTATCCAATTACCCTCGATGACCATGGCCGCCAGGCCCTTGCCGAATGCTTCGCCGCCCCAGCCAGCACCAAGCTCAGATGAATAGGAGGCGACGCCGTCGTTCATCATCTGCTTCACGTAGGTAAGAGCCTCAACGTTCTCCGGGCTGTTCACGGTGGCTGCGCCGTCCGTCACCAGACCGCCGCCTGCCTGTGCGGCGAACACGCCAAGCCGCTGGAACTCGGGGCTGAAGCCCAGACCAACAGTTCCCTCGGTGGTCAGCTGCTCAGCGACAGCGGCGAGCTCTTCCCAGGAGGTGGGGATGTCGTCGTCGGTCAATCCCGCTTCCTCCCACATGGTGGTGTTGATGACGAGCCCCAGAGTGGAGAAGTCCTTCGGTGCGCAGTAGAACTGATCCTCATAGGTGAAGGCTTCCTTCAGTGCGGGATAGTAGTCATCTTTGTTCGTGAGGTCGTCGCCGTACGGTTCCAGGGATCCGTTCGCCGCATAGCCGGCGAGCGCGTCGGTCGAGAGATAGAACACGTCCGCGGGCTCGCCGGAGGCAAAGCCCTGGCTGAGCTGCTGGGTCAGGTCGGACGCCACGTCAACGGAGGCGTCCATGCCCGATTCGCCGGCCCAGGCATCCACCGCTGCGTTGACCGCGTCGGTTTCCGCGTCACCGGAGGAGCCGATGAGCACGCTGATGGGTGCATCACTCGGTCCGGCGGCGGGGTCAGCGCCCTCGTCGGCTGACTCGGAGAAGCCGGAGCCTCCACAGGCGCTCAGGGCGAGTGCCGCTGCCGCCGTGGCGGCGACGGCCATCTTCTTTCGGATTGTCGTAGGCTTGCCAGTCTTCATTGTCTGATTCCTCATATTGATGTGGTGGTGATTGAACGGTTAGATACTGCTGAATGAGTACGGCGTGCGCTGGGTCAGTGTTGGCTCCAGGAGCAGGTGCTTCCTGGGCTTGTCACCGCCGTCGCGTCCGCCGGACAGATGGTGGGTTAGGACCGCGATGATGTGGCGCGCCGCGTCCTCGATTGGCTGGGCAACACTGGACAGCCCGACGGCGGCAGCCACCGGGGTGTCATCGAACCCGATGACTACGGGGGTTTTCTGCTCCGGCAGGAGTTGGCGCAGCTTGGCTGCTGCACCGAGCGCCAGCGAGTCACTGGCGCAGACGACGGCGGTTGCCCCGGCTTCAACGAGGCGCTCCGCTCCCAGCGCGCCTGCCGCGACGCCGTCGTCGGCCTGGATGTCCAGTCCCTTTGTGGCCAACCGTGCGTGGTGCATGGCTCGGCGCCAACCGGCGCGGCGGTCATCTCCCGCGCCGGAACCAACGGGCCAACCGAGGAAGCCAATGGATGTGTGGCCCTGTTCGATCAGCAGGCGGGTGGCCTGTTCGGTGCCTGCGCCTCCGTCCACGTCCACCCAGGCGTGGCGTGAAGTGAAAGGGTCCTCGATGCTGCTCCATGGACGGCCGAACGCTGCGAACGGAACATCGTTGTCCAGCAGCCAGGCCGTGCGGTCATCGCCGTAGTGGGTACCCGTGAGCACAAAACCGTCGAGGTCAGCCACGTTGAGCAGCTCCTCATACTGGCCGATTTCATCCGCATCCGAGTCGGCGCAGAACAGTGTCAGCCGGTAGCCGTCCTGCTGGGCGGCCTCCGTCAATGCGTGGAGGAAGCGGTCCAGAATGGACCCGTTAATGCCGTCCACCACCGGCATCATGCGGATGCCAAGGTTCATGGAACGGCGGGTGCGCAGTTGCCGGCCGGCGGCGCTGGGGCGGTACCCGCTTTGCTCGATGGCGCTCTGCACGCGGAGTCTGGTCTCAGGCTTCACCCGGTGCGGGGCATTGATGACATTGGAGATGGTCTGCCTGGACACCCCAAGTGACTCCGCCAGACTTACCAGCGTGGCCTTGGCCATGCGCACCTCCTTGATCAAAGTTCACGTCATCTCTGTACAATAATATGAACGTTCAAATATGATGTCAACAGTAAATTTGAACGATCTAATAACGAACTCGGCGAGTAGTGTCGAGGAACCGCACCAAACCCAAGGAGATTTACGTGGCGCACTTACAGCCCTTCCTGCACAACCTCACCGGCGTTTTCAGTGCGCCAGTCCAGGCATGGGCAGACCCGCAGGGGCAGATCCGCGGCGTCGGCGCGCAGGGAATCCACTGCGGTGATGACCGCGTTATCAGCGACGCCGTACTCACCGTCAACGGTGTGGAACCGGAGTGGGTCTCCACCCAGGTCCGCTCTGCAAGCCAGGTCGACTACCTTTACTTTGTGCGGATCCAGTCCCCCGTGGCCGACCCCCTGATGTATCTGACACGGACACGCACAGCCGATGCCAATGGAATCAGCGAGAGTATCCGGATTGAATCGGCCTACAGCTTCCTGGTTCATCTGGACGTGCAGTGTGCGCTCACGGCTGACAGCACGCCGATGGAGAAGGTCAAGTCCGGGGCGGCCAACACTGTGGATTTGGGGCTGACCGGTCCTACGTGGAACTGGCGCGGTCCCGCTACCTCCGCCCAGCTCGATGCGCCGGGCGCCGGCGCGGACTACAACGGCAACCGCATCCAGCTGACGTGGATGGTGGATGTGGAGCCAGGCGGCGCCGTCGTGCTTCCCTGGCGTCTTGACCTGAGCGATGCCGCCGCCCCCATGGTTGCTCCGCACAGTGCGCCGCTCGCGGCGCCGGTAGTGACGGAACAGCGTCTTCGGCAACTGGTGGACCGATCCATGTCAGACCTGAACGGTCTCCGGATGGCAACAGCAGACCGGCCGCAGGACACCTTCCTCGCGGCCGGGGCACCGTGGTTCTTCACAATGTTTGGGCGTGACTCGCTCATTGCCGCGCGCCTTTTGCTACCAGTGGATACTGCCCTGGCGGGTTCTACGCTGCGGGCATTGGCCTCGCGGCAGGGTGATTCGAGCGATCCTGCCACGGCCGAACAACCGGGAAAAATATTGCACGAGGTGCGCCGGGGGACGCTCTCCTTCACCGAGGGAACCAGCGGCATTGCGCTGCCACCGGTCTACTTTGGCACCATCGACGCAACCCCCCTGTGGATCTGCCTGCTGCACGATGCGTGGCGGGCCGGGCTGCCCGCAGTCGAGGTGGAGGGGCTGCTGGACCATTTGGAGGCGGCACTTGTGTGGTTGCGCGACCACGGCGACTCCGACGGCGATGGCTTCCTTGAGTACCTCGACACCAGCGGGCATGGGCTCGCCAACCAGGGGTGGAAGGATTCGGGCGACTCGATCCGCTGGCATGACGGAACGCTGGCCGACGGCCCGATTGCCCTCGCAGAGGTACAGGCTTACGCCTACGAGGCGGCCCAGGGCGGCGCCGCGCTGCTCGAGGCGTTTGGGCGACCAGGCGCTGACAACTGGCGCGGGTACGCGGAAAAGCTTGAAGTTCGGTTCCGTGAGGCTTTCTGGTGCACCGATGCCCAGGGGCCTTACCCGGCCATCGCCCTGGATGCATCCAAGCGCGCCGTTGACGGCGTGACCAGCAACATGGGTCACCTGCTGGGAACCGGGATCCTGAACGAGGCAGAGAAGGAAGCAGTGGTCCGCAGACTGATGGACCCCACCATGTTCTCCGGCTACGGCATCCGCACGGTATCCACCACCAATGGCGGTTACTGGCCTACCCGCTACCATGCCGGATCGGTCTGGAGCCACGACACCGGCATGATCATCAGCGGCATGCTCAAGGACGGGTTTGTGGATTCAGCGGCGATGCTGGCCGGTGGCTTGCTTCGTGCCGCCGAAGGGTTCGACTGGCGACTCCCCGAACTTTTCTCGGGACATTCCGCGGACGAGATGTGGCCGCCGGTCCCCTACCCCGCCTCCTGCAGGCCGCAGGCGTGGGCAGCGGCGTCGTCGATTCCCATCGCACAGGCGTTGGGCGGCCTCTAAAACGCATCGGGTGGCTCAGCGCGAGGTGACGCCTTCCCGCTCGTCCATGACATCCTCGTCCGGCCCGCTGAAGTCGCTTCCGCGGCGGTCTGCCTGGGGTGAACCGCTGAAGAGGCGTGCGTCGGACGCGGGGGGCGCGGCGTCGTCGTCGTTCGCTTGGTTGATCGCCGACGACGACGGCGCCACCGCCTCCCAGCGCTGGCGCGGCAGCGCGTCGGGGAACCGGGTCTGGATGAAGCCCACCATCTCCTCGCGGACGAGGCACTGAAGGTCCCAGAGTGCGCCGCTGTCGGCGGCGCTGACCAACACGCGGGCACGCACCAGGCCGTCGGTGGCCTGGGTGATCTGCAGGGTGCCGGTGCGGCGGTCCCAGAGGTCGGAGCGGTCCAGAATCAGCTGGAGATGGCTGCGCATCTGCTCAATCGGAACCCGCCAGTCGAGGTCCAGGTCAATGGTTCCCAACAGTTCGGAGCGGCTGCGCGTCCAGTTCTCGAAGGGTGTGCTGGTGAAGTAGGTGGACGGCAGGATCAGTCGGCGTTCGTCCCAGATCTGCACCACCACGTAGGTGAGCGTAATCTCTTCGATGGTGCCCATCTGTTCCTCGACCAGCACCACATCCTCCACCCGGATGGCGTCGGTGAAGGCCAACTGCACGCCAGCAAACACGTTGCTCAGCGTGCTCTGGACCGCCAGGCCCGCGACGATCGAAATCAAACCGGCGGACGCAAGAATCCCTGCGCCAAGCGCCCGGACCTCATCGATCGTGAGCAGTACGCTCGCCAGCGCCAGCGTGATGATCACTGCCACGCCCACGCGGCGGGCCAGCATGATCTGGGTTTTCAGCCTGAGTCTCCGGCGGTGGTCTTTGGTCTCGGCGCTGTACTTTCGGAGCACCAGGGCTTCGACAATCACCAGTAGTACGGCGAGCAGCCATGCCAGCGATCCAATCATGCCCAGCACCAGGATGTAGTCCACAACGGGGAACCAAGGGGTGTCCGGCGCCGTCATTGCCAGGGCCACCCGTGTACCTGCGATGGAGAGCACCGCGATGAGCGGCCCACGCGCCCTGCTGGTAACCGCTTGTACTTGAGGGACCTTGCGGAGCGTGCGTGCAGCCACCCGGCGGATGATCCAGGCGAGCACGACAGCTGCAACCACCGCACCTGCCACGGCAACCAAGGGTGCGATCGTGTTGAGAAAGTCCATGGTCCTACGGTGTCAGAGGGTACCGGGGGTGTGTCCAACCGGTGCCCGTATTCACACGTGGCATTCAGCCTTGCACGCCTTAGTACAGGAAGATGTCAAACCATTCCCGGTTGTGCGCGTGGATGAGAACCAGGAACAGCACAAAGTCGAAGAGCAGGTGCACACTGACGATGTAGCTGAGCGACTTGGTCTTCTTGAAGATCCACGCCTGCACCAGCGCAAACGGGTAGATCATCAGCGGGCCCCAGGCATGGAAGCCAAGTTCCCAAAGGAAGGACGTGAACAGCACAGCCTGCAGCAGGTTCGCCTGCCAGTCCTGCATGTGCCTCCGCAGCAGCGTGAACGCGGTGCAGATGAAGAACAGCTCGTCCCAGATACCCAGCACGTTGGTCCCGAGGAACAACCGGGCAACGGTGTCAGGGTCCGACGCCGCAGGCCAGTTTTCAAAGACGCCGGTGGGAATCATGTAGACCGGGAGCAGGAAGAAGCCGATGACGACGACGGCGAGCAGGTACCAGCGCTCGGTCCTGGTCCACTTTTGTCCAGTGAGGACGGGAAAGCGGATCGCGTGATCTTTGAAGACCCACCGCGACAGTGAGTAAGGCAGGCCGACGGCAATAATCATTGCCGCGCCCATGAGCGTCATGTGGCTGAAGCTGATGTCCGTGGTGATCGGGACCGCGCTGATCGCCGCCAGGCCAATAGCCAGGAGCAACAAGTCCTTGAAGAGTTGCCTGCCGGTGAAGTAGGCAGTGACCAACGCGACGGCCAAAATGGCGTAGCCAATCAGCCGCTGCTCCAGCGCAAACATCACAAACCCGGAAAGGGAGATCAACACCGCCGGGATGAGATTGAGCGTGCTGTGTCTGGTGGCCAGCTGCGGGTCCTGCACTTTGCTCATACCATCGAGATTACCCGCCTTGAATCCACCAGGCACCTGCCCGGGAACTCCACCCGATGCTCCGGACCGGGCAAGATGGGGTTCATGACATACGACGTTGATGTTCTGGTGATCGGCGGCGGGCCCGCGGGCATGGCCGCAGCGGTCCGTGCGGCAGAGTTGGGAGCGCGGGTGGCCGTCGTCGAGCGCGCCAGGCTGGGTGGCACCTGCATCAATTCCGGTTGCGTGCCCACCCGGGTCCTGGCCAAGACCGCCAGGCTGTACCGCGAGGTTCGAACTGCGCGCGACTACGGCATTGTGGTTGGCGAGCCGTCCGTCGACTGGCCGCAGCTTGTGCGGCGGGTTCGGTCCACCGTGGACCGGGTGCTGGAAGCCAAGGGTTACAGCGCCGTTATGGCACGGTTAAACATCGAACTTATCCAGGGAAACGCCGTCTTTACCGATCCGCACACCGTGGATGTTGGCGGGCGGCTCGTTACGGCTGGATCGTTTGTTTTGTGCGTGGGCGGCAGCGCT
>NZ_KI915000.1:88230-104744 GCF_000520595.1 Arthrobacter sp. H5 | reverse complement strand
TGTTTTGTGCGTGGGCGGCAGCGCTAGACGCCTGCCGATCCCCGGCGCCCAACACGCTGTCCTTCCCCACGAGGTGCTGGACCTCCCCGTTCTCCCGTCTTCCCTTGCGATCATTGGCGGTGGCCACACAGGTGCGCAACTGGCCACGATCTTTGATGCCCTGGGATCGCGGGTGACGCTGCTGGATCTCGCTCCCCGGATTCTCACCACCGAGGATGAGGACGTTTCCGCGGTGGTGACGGAAGGTTTCCGTTCGCGCGGAATCAGGGTCGAAACAGGGATCGCGGGCATCTCCGGGATTGAAGAGAACGACGGCGGCGGGCTGCGGATCCAATGGAGCGGCGGGTCCGGTTCGACGCCCGAAGACGTGGACGCAGTGGTGATGGCAGCCGGATGGCCCGCCAACGTTGAAGGCCTTGGCCTAGACGCCGCCAGCATATCGACCCGGCGCGGGGCAATTCCCGTAGACAACTATCTACGCTCCAACGCTTCGCATGTGTTTGTGGCCGGGGATGCCAACGGAACGTCGATGCTGGTTCAAGCCGCTGTATTTGAGGGTGAAACGGCCGCAGAAAACGCCGTTCTTGGGGCCCACCGGACCACCCCGCACCACCTGCTGCCGGAGGGAGGCTTTACGGATCCCGACTACGCCGGAGTTGGGCTCACCGAAGCGCAGGCGAGGGTGCGTGACGCGTCGATCGCCGTCGTCGTTGTCCCCTACGCGGCCGTGGAGCGGCCCATCATCGACGACCGGGAGCAGGGTTTTCTGAAGCTGGTCACCGATCGGCACCGCGAGCTCATTCTCGGCGCGCATGCGGTGGGTGAAAACGCTGTAGAAGTGATTCAGGCGGTGGCCTCAGCCATGGCAGCGGGAACCGATGTTGCAACGTTGGCACGTGTGAAATTTGCCTATCCGACGTACAGTTCGATTATCGGGCAGGCGGCTCGGAACCTGCTGAGATCTTAAGGCGGCGTTCGTCGCCGACTGCTAGTGTGAGAAGCAGAATCGACTAGAAAGCTTACTTATTATCGAGCATCTGGGCGTAGGACACAGGCTGTCCGGCGCGCCCTTCATCGGACGCAATGAGGAGCAGATATGGCAACAGCTGACAAGAAGTTCACCGTCACGCAGGAATCTTCCAGCAAGCATCCGCCCGATTGGGGGCGGGCCATGGCCATGGCTATCAGCGAACTGGTGGATCTTGCCCGCGAAGCCGGTGACGTGGTTGAACATGAGAACCTGTACGGCGAGGACCTGCACCTGTTTGTGCGGGAAACGGACGACGGCGTAGACATCACCATGTCCTGGACGCCCAAGGACTCTCAGAATCCTTCGCCCTCCCGCTCGGAGTGGGAAATCTGACGATCGGCTCTTGGATCCGCGGTGAACTTATCGCGGCTGTGGCCTCTCGGGTGCCGCCTGATCTGGGTAGGCCAGCGCTGGTTGCTGTGGATGGCGTGGACGGTTCGGGAAAAACGCGGTTTGCTGACGAACTGGCTGGCGAGTTGATGGATGTCGGAGTAGCCGTGATCAGGGCATCGGTTGACGATTTTCATCACCTGCGCCGGATTCGATACCGGCGCGGTGTGTCCTCACCTCTTGGCTTCTGGCTTGACTCCTTCAATTACGCACGCTTTGTCGGCGAGCTGCTGGAGCCACTCGGCGCTTCCGGAAACCGCCGTTACCGGACGTCCGCCCATGATCTTGGCACCGACGCTGAGGTATATCCACCATTTCGGGTTGCACCGGATGATGCCGTCCTGTTGGTGGAAGGGATCTTTTTGCATCGGACAGAGTTGCGGGGCTATTGGGACTTTTCAGTTTTCCTCGACGTCTCGTTTGAGACGTCCTATGCCCGGATGGCAGAACGGGACGGATCACCGGCGGATCCGCAGCACCGCTCCAACCACCGGTATCTGGAAGGGCAGAAGCTGTACTTGCAGGAAGCTCAGCCGTTGCAGTCCGCCACAGTTGTGGTGGACAACAATGAGCTGGCGGCACCGTGGATGCACATCACGGACGGACTCATCCCCCACAGAGGGCCTCAACCGGTGCCAACGGCACAATCCCCTCGGCCTTGGCCCGCAGATCGGGGCTCACAGTAACCAGCGCGTCCGCCTGCAGCATGGTGACGGCAAGGTACTCCGCATCGTAAGTCGTGTCCCAATGCTGCTCACGGGCGATCCTCCAGGCGGTGCGGCGTGACACCCTGTCCCCGAGCAGGCGGATCTTCAGTTCGGTCAGACGGTCGTGGTGCTGCAGTGCCTCCTGTTCGGTGAACTCGGAGCATTGGACCGCCGCGAGCAGCAACGAGAGCGCCTGCGAGCGAATGATGGTCGGCGCAACAAGCTGATTCCTGGCACTGACCTGGAGCTCATTGACCAGGAGATGCAGAACGGTGGGGGCGTCGATCACGTAACGCGTCATAGCGGCACAGTAGTCCAAGCAGCGCGTACTGCCAATCAACGCAACCCCAGCGCCCAACGCCCGACCCCAGCGCCAGCGCCCAGCCGCCCCCGCCTGACCCCAACGCCAGCCGTCAGACGCCCTACCCCAACGCCCAGCCACCCCCGCCCGGCCCCAGCGCCAGCCGTCCGAAAGAGCTAGAACGGCGGTTCGGGGAGGGTGGTGTAGGTCTTGCCGGCAAGCGACGCGGCCAGGATTAGTCCCGGTTCCGGCTGCCTGTAATGCCAGAATCCTTCGGTCTTGAACATATGGTGGCGTTTGCAGAACGCGGAAAGGTTACCGTGCGTGGTTTTCCCGCCGGACGCCCATGGAATTGTATGATCGATCTCAGCCTTGGAGGCCGGACGGTTGCAGCCGGGGTGTCTGCAGGCCCGATCCCTGGTAACCACCCATTTCCGTAACCCGGCAGGTGGACGGTAGGAATCCCGCCCCACGCTCAGCACCACGCCGCTCTCCGGATGCGTCAGGATTCTGGTGAACGAGGCTGCGTGTCCCGCGAGCATGGCGGCTATTTCCGGATCGATTGGGCCATAGCCCTCCAATTCCCCTGGCGCGCACCCCTCAAAACTCAACTTCGGTGAACTGTGGGCCGTTCCATCCTCGTCTGCGCAGCCTTGCCCAGCCGGGCCGTCGGAGTCTGCACGACCGTCGCCAACCGGGCCGTTGGTAGCGGCACAACTGCAGGCGGGCGGACCGGAAGCATCCGCACGGCTGCAGCCGCTGCCCATCACAGGGCAGTCCTTGCGGTGGCCCAGTAACGTCATCACCGGAACACTGACCGAAACGCTGGCACCGATGCCGCGGAAACCCGTACCAGCTTCCGCGGCTCCTGCGCATCCGCGGCTCCTGCGCAGGTGTGGGTCAATACATCGGTGAACACATCGGCGCGCAGTTGGGCCAGGGTCCGGGTTTCCTCCGGACACTGCACGGAGCGTGCAGCAGAGTCAACGCGATTGTAGATTCCATACGCCTGCTCCGCCGGCAGGTAGGCGCCGAGCCAGGCCATCCCATCCCGCTCAGGCTCCACCGTGACATTCCTATCCCTGACCGCCTTCTCCCGCCGGGTCCGGATGGACTCCGGATGGAACTCCTCCCGCAGCCGCCGTGCGCGTCTCCCGAGCTTGGCAACTGTGGAATCCTCAGCGACCGTCAACAGTTGCTGCTCGAATTCTGGAACCGCTGCGGCAGGCAGACCGGCGCACTCCTGCACCCACGGCCACCGCATGCCGGCGAGAGAGGCGACCTTCCTGAAGCGATTCCAATGTGGGCTTGTTATACGCCGTCAGCAGCACTGATTCCTCAACCAGTCGTTTCGCCGACCCCATGGGGATCCGCAGCACGCAGGCTATCTCTGCCGCGGCGAGTGAACCCGTCAGCTGATCCCCGGACACACCAGTGAAACCATGTCCAGCAGCGCGCTCACCAGCAAGACTCCTGATCCGTGACGTTAGCCGGACCTCCACGGCATCTACCCACGAACGCAGTATCGCAAGCTCCCGCATACCATCCAGTGCAGCTTCGAAGTCCAGCTCTCCCACCGGCGGATGCACCGCCTGACCGTCCAGCCCCTGCGGATTTGCGCCCACGGCCGGCTGGTCGGAGGACCACACCAACATCCCAGCGGCCTCGGCGTACTGCGGATCATCCACGTCTTCCGAGTCCTCCAAAAACTCCGAGGCATTCAAAGACTCCGAGTCCTCCATAAATTCCGGGGCATCCACGTCTTCGGGAAGGCTCGCGGCGTCAATATACTCCCTCTGCTCAACCATGCCCTCCGGGTCCTCCCACTCCCGTGGAGGTTCCGGATGGCAGCACGGACCCGTGCCGCCACACCAGCGGTCAATACGTTCCCAACAGGCAAAGCCTGTCTCTTCCGAATTCATAAAACCAGTTCATCATCCGCCTCTGACATTCTTATCCGAACACCAGTACTCATTAGCTGGTTCAGAGAAATCCCGACCTTAAGCCGGAGGCGGGACACAACAAGGGCGCCCCACCCTCAGGTGGGACGCCCTCCAGCGGGGCGCTGCGCCGTCGTACTCTTTAGTTTTCGGCGACTTCGGCTGCTTCATTGATCATGGGCAGCCACTTGTCCAAAGCCCACGGAAGGCTCAGCGGGCTGGCGGCCGAGATCGAAAGTGTCAACGTGTTGTCGGCATCCGCCACCAAAGCACCCGACTCGACTGCAGGGATCTGGCTCAGCAGCGGGTCTTCCGGGATGGCCTGCTTGATGGCCTCGTCGGCAACCCAGGTCACAAAGACATCGGACTCAAGTTCATTGGCACGTTCGGCAGACCACGGGATGAAGAATTCGCCCGTTTCCGGCGTATTCTCCGTGACAACGTCCGCCTGCACCATACCAAGAGCGCTCAGGAACCGCGGCCGGTTGTCCCCCGCTGTGTACATGCTGACGGCATCGGGGGTATTGGGTGCCAGATTCCCGAAGATAAAACTCTTTCCCTCGATGGCCGGGTATTCCGCCGCTGCCGCGGAGACCGCTTCCTCCGTGCTGGCGATAAGCTCGCCCGCCTGCTCCGAGAGTCCAAGCGCTTCACCGATCATCCGCGTGGAGTCCTGCCATGCGGTGCCAAACGGCGCCTCCGGGTAAGCCACCACCGGAGCTATTTCGCTCAACGTGTTGTAGTCCTCTTCGCTCAGGCCCGAGTATGCGGCCAGAATGACATCAGGGTTGGTGGCCGCGATCTCGTCAAACGCTATCCCGTCGGCCTCCGAGTACTGCACCGGTGCGTTCTCGCTCCCGATGGCGGCATCCAGCTCCTCCAGTTTGGCGTCCTTCCACGGGGTGGAGCCCTTCTCGTTGGCGCCGTACTCGTCGAGAGGCATCCCAACCGGGACAACGCCCAGCGCCAGGGCAACATCCTGATTGACCCAGGAAACGGTGGAGACGCGCTCCGGCTTCTCTTCGATGACTGTTTCTCCGAAGACATGCTCAACGGTGACGGGGAACGCATCAGCCGAGCCCGCATCATTTCCACCCTCGGCGCCGCTGCCACCACCGGCTGGACCGGTGGAGCAGGCAGAGAGGGAAAGTACGGCAACGGCTGCTACGGCGGCGGCGCGGCTAACTACGCGCATTCGTGAGAGGGCCACGGGGCTCCTTGGCTTTCGTGTGACGGGTCATGGGCAGACCGTCCGGATGATACGAAAGTAAGGTTAGCCTACGCTTTCCAAAATTACGAAATGTTTGTGTAGCCTAATTATCACGAGCCTCGCGTGTTTTCTTGTCGTTGGCCTGCTGAATGGCGTCCACAAGCTCGCTCTTGCTCATCGTCGAGCGCTTTGGAATGTCAAGCCGCTTGGCCAAGCCATACAGATGCTCCTTGCTGGCGTTCGCATCCACACCACCGGCGGTCTCCCGTGACGTGTTCTTGCCGCCCGTGGCTTGTTCATCCGACGGACCCTTACCGTTTTTCTTTTCCCAGTGATCGCCAACCTTTTCGTGGGTTTGCTTCAGCGCGCTGAAGGCAGTGCGGTGCGCCCGTTCGCCATCGCCGTATTCTTCCTCGGCGGAGTCCAACGTCTTTGCGTAGGTTTCCTGGGCCTTTTTCCCGGACCGCTGCAGAGTGCTGGGCAGCTCACCGGTCTTGACCTTGCCATTCCTGGTTGTTTTAGGCATGTGCTCATCTCCGTCCGTAACGACTGCTCTTCGTGAGAGTGTAAGCCTGCTTAGTGACCCGCAAGAGTTTAAAGCAATGTGGGCTCGGCCGGCGCGGCAATCCCGGCCAGATACCTGGCCAACACCCGCGGTGCCGAACGTGGCGCCTCAGCCTCCACCGCCGCGTTGTAATTGGTGTTTGTGTTGACGTCATAGGTGAGGATTCGGCCGTCAGCGGTCTCGATGAACTCGATGCCGCACACTTCGAGGTTGTTCCGCCGGGCAAATTCCTCGTACTTGGCGATGATGGGGTGATTGAAGTTTTGGCGCAGACTGAACAGCTGCTGGTCAGCCTCAGGCTGGATGGTGGCTCCGGGAGGCATGATCGGCTTCCCCGTCTCCGGGTCTATTGCGCAGGCATCGGCCGGGCACAGCTGGAAGCCGCCCCGTGCGGTGTCCGCCTGGATGGCGTAAACGAACTCGCCGCCCACAATCTCCACCCGGGTGATGATGGGTTCGGCCGCCTGGATGTACTCCTGGATGAGAGTGATGCCATCCTGCGGCTCCTCAAACTCATCCGATGAAACGTACTCAGCCAACTCTTCGTGGCTCTCGAACTTCCTCACGCCCAGTCCCTTACCGCCCTGGTTGTGCTTGGTGATGAAAGGCGTTGGGAAATTCCGCGCCGCTTCAACAACCCTGTCCCGGCCAATGGCTGCAACGGTGCGCGGCGTTTCGATGCCGGCGGCACGAAGAGCCGTCAACTGGTCCACTTTGCTCATCTCCAGTTCGAGGATCCGCCTGCCGTTAACCGTTCGACGGCCATGGGCTTCCAGCCACGCAAGCACGGCGCGGGCGTAGTCCTTTGATAAACCATGATCGCGGGTGTGGGACGACGCACTGATCCGGGACCAGAAGATTCCCTCGGGCGGAGTGGCATCAAGGTCAAGCACTCCGTCCGTCAAGAGCCACTCTTCAAACTCGACGCCCTCCTGTTCAAAGGCGTGGGCAAAGGGCGGGAACCACTCGGGATTCTCATGCAGGGCGTAAATTGTGGTCATGGCAATGTAACCGTGTGCTCAGGCAACCTATTCCGTGGGGAGGAAGATTCCGTTGCCCGGTCCCAGCGGTAGATCCAGGAAGAAGAACACGCTGAGGATCGCAACCCAGGCCAGCCAGAACGGCACCACAAAGGGCAGCATCCGGGCAATGAGCGTACCCAACCCGGCCTCCGGCTCATACCGGCGCAGCATGGTCAGCAGCACAATCATGTACGGGTTGAGCGGCGTGATCACCTGAGTGGCTGAGTCGCCCACGCGGAAGGCACCCTGGATGAACGCCGGTTCGTAGCCGAGGAGGACAAACAATGGAACAAACACCGCAGCCATCAGCGTCCACATGGCCGAGCCGGAGATGATGAACAGATTCAGCAGTGACGCCAGCACAATGAAGCCCAGGATCGCCGGGTATCCGGTGAGACCAATCGCTTCCAGCCCGCCGGCGCCCGCCACCGCAATCCATTGACCGATCCCGGACCAGTTGAACAGTGCGATGAACTGCCCAAGAATAAACGCCAGGACCAGGAACCCCACCATGTCCCGGACGGCCTCCCCCATGACGCGGGGAACGTCTTTGCCCGTGGCGATAGTGCCCACAACCTTCCCGTACACCAGGCCGGGCACCACAAACATGGTGAAGACAATGAACACGATTGAGCCAAGCAGCGGTGAATCAGGCAGGAACTCACCCTCTTCGTTGCGCCACGGCGAACCCGGCACAACAAATGCCAACACCATGACGACGGCGACTAGAGCTCCGGTGATCAGCGCCCACTTCAGCCCGCGTGCCTCGACCGGCTCCAGTTCCGCTTTCAGGTTCGGTGTCGCAGCCTTCGGCGCGTCCGGCTCATCCGCAACCTCGTCGAGCGAGATGCCCTGCCGGTTCAGGCGCGGCTCCAGCACCTTGTCGATGATGAATCCGGAAATTGCCATCAACACCAGCGATGACACAACGTTGAAGAAGTAATTTGATACCGGGGTGACCGGGGACCCAGCGTTGGGCAGAGTCTCTGTGACCGCCGTCGTAATCCCGGCAAATAACGCATCCAGGCTGGTGACAAGCAGGTTGGTGGAGTAGCCTGCGCCGGCCGCTGCAAACCCGCCCAGTAGGCCTGCGACAGGGTGCCGCCCGGCCGCCTTGAAAACCAGGGCGGCGAGCGGCGGGATGACCACAAACGCGGCGTCGGACATGATCGATCCGAGAACGCCAACCACTCCGACGGCGTAGGGCAGCGCCCAGCGAGGCGCAGAACCGAACGCTTTGCGGATCATAGCGGCCAGCAGTCCCGACTTTTCGGCCACTCCAACAGCGAGGAGGATCGGGAGCACGGTCACCAACGGTGGGAAGCCGAGGTAGTTTGGTCCAAGGTTCTGGGTCAGCCAGGTGAGCCCCTCAGCCGTGAACAGGCCACGGATCTCGGTGATCTCATCGCTGCCCGGCAGTTGGACGGTGACGTTGGCCCAGGCCATGGCTGTCGAGACCACTGCCGTGATAGCGAACAGGATGAGGAACAGCATGAACGGTTCGGGCAGTTTGTTGCCTGCCTTTTCCACACCGTTCAGAAATCGGTCGGTCAAGCTGCGCCGTGTGCCTGCGTTCGCTGACATGGTGGTGCTCCTTCTCTGGTCCTGCTAATCAAAGAAGGCGGGTACATCGATCGGCCCGCCCTGGGCTTCAAATTCCTCGTGAACAGCGCGCTGCAATTCCGGGTCACACAGATAATCCAGCGCTGTGAGCGCAAGGCCGGCGGCGCCGTCGTACGCTCCGCGTTCCGCTGCCTCCGTGCATGCCGCTGCCGCAAAGTCCTTGGTGTGCAAGGCGGTCTCCGATCCGGCAATCTTGATCAGCGGATGAATCCCGGGGATGCGGTAACTAACGTTCCCAAAGTCGGTGGATGCGGCGAGGGTGTCGGAGACAACGCCAGCGGGCAGCGGCTGCCTGCCCCTCCGTTGCTGGGATTCCACCCAGCGGCCGGTCAGTGCGGTGTTGGTCCGAATTGGCAACGACGGCGGATGCTCGTCCCAGCGCAGATCAACCCCGGTGCCGGTCATCAGGGCGGCACCCCGGGCCACGTCGGCCAGACGGTTGCTGAGGTCCTTCAGTGTCTCCGGGTGACGGGAACGAGCGTACAGCTTCATGACCGCGCGGCTGGGAATGATGTTGGGACTCTCCCCACCCTCGGTGATGTTGGTGTGCACCCTATCGGAGGGCGGAAGTTGTTGCCGGAGCAGCCCAATGCCCTGGTAGGCGAGATTGGCGGCGTCGAGCGCGTTGCGTCCCATGAACGGCTGGGCGGACGCGTGTGCGGCGATGCCCGTGAAGGTGACGGTGAGCAGGCGGCGGCCCAGCCAGACCTGGTCGGCAAGGTCGTAGCCATAGGGGTGGACCATGATGGCTGCATCGATGCAGTTAAACGCACCGTGCTGAGCCATCACTTCCTTGCCGGAATGCCCCTCCTCCGCCGGGGTGCCGAGAAACACCACCCGGCCCTTCAATTGGTCCTTGATACTGGTCAGCGCCAGGAACGCTCCGACGCCGGTGGCTGCGATGACATTGTGACCGCAGGCATGCCCGATGTCCGGTAGAGCGTCATACTCGCTGAGGATCGCGATGGTCTTCCCGGGCTTTCCGCCCACGATTTCTGCCCGGAGCGCGGTATCGACTCCATGGACGCCGGTTGTCACGTCGATGCCGTGCTTTGCCAGGACCTCCCCCAAAACATGAGCACTGTGGTGCTCTTGGTACGCGGTTTCGGGGTTGGCATGAAGCGTGTGGACAATATGGTCGAGGTCCTCGCTGACGGCTGCGACATGCCGTTCGATCGACGCCCTGAGTGCTTCCGGCGCACCCGTGTAGAGCGCCTGAGCTGGCGTCGCTGTGGCCAGAGTTGCAGCCCTTAGTTGTGTCTCGGCCGCGATCTGCTGAAGGTATGCCGGGTCCGGCAAAGCTGGTTCGGTCATCTAGGTAGCTTAGGCAACCATGTGGCAAAGCGGCAGTGCGGGCAGGAAATCAGGAGTAACAAAGCCCAGCCGCAATGTGTCCGGTGCGAACAAATAATCACGGCGAAACGCCCCGCAACACCCGCGGGGCATTCTTGAATTACCGGCCGAAACTGCCCAATTCCGCCAAGGCATAAGGACTCACCATGTCTCTGCTCACCAGCACTGAAATCATCCGCATCCGCGACCTCGGCGGCCTTCGCCGGGGCGATGAAGTCGAAGCACACTGCCGCAAGGAAGTCCATTACCGCGGCAAGGTCGAGGACACCGCTCCCGGCATCGGCGTGGTCTGGATCCGCGACGACGCCGATGGACGGCGCGCAATTCTCCACGCTGACGAATACGCCATCTGGCAGATCCGCACAGCGCCGGTCGAAGCCGGTCTCGCGGCTTAACAAACAACACCACACACGAAGGCGCCACCTGCCTGACGATTAAGGGAGGTAGCGCCGTCGTTCTGTGAATTCGGCTAGCGGATTGGCTCCCGCTCAACCGCGGCTTCGTGCTCATCATGTGCCCGCTTGATGAGGGCCATGAACTCAGTCTCATGACGAATGAGCCGCTTGTACTTCTCGGGAAGCTGTCGCAGCATCTTCTCTTCCGCGACCATGCGGTTGTAGATCTTCTCGCGTTCGTTGATATCCGTCTCGTAACCGAGGTCGAGGTACTCGGTCGCATGGCGCTTTGCTCCGGAAACGGCGTTCTTGGCCTTTCCCTTGGGGCTGAAAAGCGAGGCCAGGACAGTGATCACCAGTGCGCCAAGAATGACGCTCAGGGACAGCTCAGTGGAGATCTCCACAACGTTCACCGGTTCGCCATCATTGATAAACGGCAGATTGTTCTCATGCAGCGCGTGCAGGATCAGCTTCACGCCGATGAAGCCGAGGATCGCCGCTAGCCCGTAGGACAGGTAGATGAGCCGGTCAAGCAGTCCATCGATCAGGAAGTACAGCTGGCGCAGGCCCATCAGTGAAAACGCAGTCGCGGTGAAGACAATGAAGACGTTCTGCGTCAGGCCAAAAATGGCCGGAATAGAGTCGAGCGCAAAGAGGATGTCAGTGCCGCCGATCGCCACCATGACCAGCAACATCGGGGTGAGCACGCGCTTGCCATTCTCCACGGTGAACAGTTTGTCGCCGTCGTAATGCTCTGTGGCCGGCAGGAAACGCTTGGCGAGCCGCACAACCAGCCCGTCCTGTTCGCCGTCATGTGCGTTGGGTTTCAGTAGGTTGCCCGCGGTCAGGAGCAGGATCAAGCCGAAGATGTAGAACACCCAGGCAAACTGGTTAATGAGGGCCGCACCCAGGAAGATGAAACCCGTCCGTGCAATCAACGAGAAAACGATACCGAAGAGCAGCACCTTCTGCTGGTCCGCCCGTGGCACCCGGAAGCTGGCCATGATGATCAGGAACACAAAGAGGTTGTCCACGGACAACGCCTTTTCGGTGACGTAGCCGGCAAAATACTCCGTGCCCATGGTCGCGCCGCCAAAGATGAGAACTCCAACGCCAAACAGCAGGGCGATTCCTACATAGATGGCTGACCAGACGCCTGCTTCCTTCAGGGAGGGCGTGTGGGCCTTACGGACGTGGAAGAAGAAATCGAACAGCAGCAGCCCTACAATCCCTGCGATCGTGAATATCCAAACGATTGTGGGAACTTCCATGCGCTGACTCCTTAGGATGGACTGCTGAGTCTCACCGTAGTTTGCGCGTTGGCGCGGCCGCAACACGGGACCCAAGTAGATTGAAGCCATGAGGCCTTCAACCATGCGCAGCGCAGTCCTTCACCGGTCCGGATCGGTGCGACCCTACGCGGCCAGCGCACCATTGAAACTCGAGGAGCTGACTGTGCCAACGCCGCGCGCAGGCGAGGTACTGGTGCGGATCGAGCGCGCAAGCCTGTGCCACTCCGATCTGTCAGTCATCGACGGCTCAAGGCCGCGGCCGCTGCCCATGGCGCTGGGTCACGAGGCCACGGGCGTCATTGACGACGTCGGACCCGGCGTGATCGATGTCTCCCCCGGCGACCACGTGGTGCTTGTCTTTGTTCCCAGCTGCGGGACCTGCCGTGCCTGCGATGCCGGCCGGCCATCGCTCTGCCATCGCGCGGCCGAGGTCAACGGCAGCGGTGACCTGCTGCACGGTCCGGCCATCCTGCGCTCCTGTCACGGCGCCCGGATCAACCACCATCTGGGCGTGTCCGCCTTCTCCGAGTATGCAGTGGTGGCGAGGGAGTCCGTGGTGGTGATTGACGACGACGTCCCGTTCGCCGTCGCGGCCATGTTTGGTTGCGCCGCCCTCACCGGAATGGGCGCGGTGCTGAATACGGCTCAGCTGATGGAGGGCCAGTCGGTCATTGTGTTTGGGATGGGCGCCGTGGGGCTGACCGCAGTGATGGCTGCGGCACACCTGCGGGGAACTACGGTCATAGCCATTGATCCGCTGGAACAAAAACGGGAGCTCGCCCTGCGTTGCGGCGCTTCGGTGGCCGGCTCACCGGAGCAGGCCGCCGCGTTGGTGGCAGAACTGACCGGAGATGGGGTTGACGTGGCACTAGAAGCTGTGGGCAGTGCCGCCGTCATGGAGTCCTGTCTGGCACTGCTGACCCGGGGCGGGGCGCTGGTTTCAGTGGGACTACCGCATCCGGACCAGAGCATCACCACCCAGGCGCTCCAGTTCGCCGGTGCTGGCAAACGACTCCTGGGATCCTACATGGGCGATTCCATTCCGGACCGGGACATTCCCAGGTACCTCGACCTGTGGCGCGCAGGTGACCTGCCCGTCGAGTTGCTGCATACCGACACCCGTCCACTGTCGGAGATCAACCAGGCGCTGGACGACCTCGCCGATGGGCTGGTGGTGCGGCGGCTGTTCAACATGACCGGGTAAGAACGCACGTGCGGTGTTAGTACTTGATGGTTCCGATCAGGTCGATAATACGGTCAATGGTTTCCGGGTCGGATTCCTCCGGCATGGCCCCAGTGCCGGTGAGTGACGCGTTGAAGTAGATCCCGTCACCCAGCAACATGACCAGGTGCACCATATCCTCGTTGTCCACCGCGTCCATCAGCACGGTGAACCATTGGGTACGGCACTCGGCCAGCAGTTCGTTGGCCTCGGGGTGCGAGCCCTGCGCCAACCGGGTGACGGCCATATTGCACCGTTCGAGCGGGCTCTCGATCTCCAGCGAACTCTTGACGTAATTGGTTGCCGCCTGATCCGGCGCGGCCTTCATGATCGCGATGTCCGCGTCCACCAGCTCGCGGAGCCTGTTGAACAGCGCCTGTGCAAGCTCATCCTTGGACTTGAAATGGTAGGTGAGCCCGCCCTTTGAAACCCCGGCACGCAGTGCAATGGCGTCAGCGTGGCGCTGCGTTCGCCGTCGTTAATCAGGATGTGCTCATAGGCATCAATCAGCCGTTGCAGTGTGGTTGGAGCGTGACCCATAAGGCCAAGTTTATGCTCTATCTTACAAACCGACTAGTCGGTTTAGTGGTACTGATCACACTGCTTTCCCGCCACCGACGACGGCGGCAGCTCCAGAAGATTCGAGGCCCACCATGAGTGAGACAACAGTCGAGAGCAACCGGGGTTCCGACGGCAAGGGCCTTGCCACCGGAACGCTGGGCGTCTTCGGCTCCGTGGTGATTGGACTCGCGTCCACCGCGCCGGTCTATTCGCTGGCCGCCACCCTCGGGTTTGTTGTGCTGGCCGTTGGAGCCCAGGCGCCGATCGCGTTCATCCTCGCGTTCATCCCCATGCTTTTCATCGCCTTCGCCTACCGCGAACTGAACCGCGACGTTCCTGACTGCGGCACCTCCTTCACCTGGGCCACCAAGGCCTTTGGTCCTTGGGTCGGGTGGATGGCCGGGTGGGGTGTGGCCGTCGCGGGAATTGTGGTCCTGGCCAACCTCGCCCAGATTGCCGGCCTCTACTTCTGGCTGCTGATTGGCGACGGCTCGCTTGCCGAGAGCCCCGCGCTGGTGACCGGAACCGGTGTCGTGTTCATTGCATTGATGACCTGGGTCAGCTACCGCGGAGTGGAAATAGGCCGAAAGCTGCAGAACGTCCTGCTGGGAATCCAGTACGTGGCATTGGTTCTCTTTGTCATCCTCGTGGTCGTCGCGTTTGCCAACGGTTCGGCCGAGAACGCAACCGCTCCCAGCCTCGACTGGTTCAATCCGTTCGCCTTCGAGAGCATCAAAGGGTTCACCGAGTCGATACTGCTGGCCCTCTTCATCTATTGGGGCTGGGACGCGTGCCTGGCCCTCAATGAGGAAACCAAAGACGCCCGTCGCATTCCCGGCCGTGCGGCGCTGATCTCAACCGTTGTTCTCCTGGTGACCTACGTCGGTGTGACTATCGCAGCCATGATGTACGCCGGCGTTGGTGACACCGGTCTGGGCCTCGCCAACGAGGACGGCGCGGAGGACGTGTTCTTCGCGTTGAAGGATGCAATCCTGGGGCCGTGGGCATGGTTGCTGGTGGTCGCCGTGCTGATTTCGGCAGTCTCGTCAACGCAGACCACCATCCTTCCCACGGCCAGGGGCACGCTCTCCATGGCCGTCTACAAGGCCCTCTCCCGCCGTTTCAGCGTGGTGCACCCACGGTTCCGGACGCCGTCGTTCTCCACGCTTGTCATGGGAATCGCGGCCATTGCGTACTACGTGCTCATGACCCTGATCAGCGAAAACATCCTGGCGGACTCGATCCTTTCGCTGGGCCTCGCCATCGCCTTCTACTACTCCATCACGGGGTACGCCTGCGTCTGGTACTTCCGCCGCGAACTATTTGCCTCGCGCCACAATTTCCTGTACAAATTCCTGCTGCCGCTGCTCGGCGCGTTGATGCTCACTGCAGCGTTCATCAAATCCGCGATAGACATGGCGACGTCGAATACGGCTTCAGCGTGATCTTCGGGATCGGCGGCACGTTTGTGGTGGGCATCGGCTCACTGGCCCTGGGACTGGTGCTGATGGTGGCCTGGCGGTTTGCGCCACGGTCCCGCGCATTCTTCCGCGGGGAAAGCCTGAACGAGGACACTGCGGTGCTGGTCCCCGACTCCCCCGAAACCTACAAGCGTTCCGTCGACGGCGGACTGGCCTAGGAAGACCAGGAGACATCCATGCGAATACTCATTATCGGCGCCGGCGGCGTCGGATCAGCAGCTGTCCGGATTGCGGTGCGCCGGCAGTTCTTCGACCTGCTGGTGATAGCGGACTACGACCCGGCGCGCCCCCAGGCGCTGATAGACGCGCTCGACGACGGCCGGCTGGTGGCTGCGCAGGTGGATGCCTCGTCCGCGGAAGCGGTTGCCGCCGTCGTGCGCGAACACGGCATTACGCACGTGCTGAATGCGGTTGATCCACGCTTTGTCATGCCCATCTTCAACGGTTGCTTCGAAGCCAAGGCAACCTACCTGGACATGGCAATGAGCCTCTCCTCACGCCACCCGGAGGCACCGTTCGAGAAGACCGGTGTGATGCTGGGCGACGAGCAGTTCGCGGCGGCGTCGGCCTGGGAAGGGGCCGGACGGCTCGCCCTGGTGGGAATCGGCGTTGAACCCGGCTTGTCCGATGTGTTTGCGCGCTACGCCGAAGATGAGCTGTTCTCCTCTATCGAAGAGCTCGGGGTGCGCGACGGCGCCAACCTCACCGTTGAAGGGTTCGATTTTGCTCCTTCGTTCTCCATCTGGACCACCATCGAGGAGTGCCTCAACCCGCCGGTGATTTTCGAGCGCGGCCGCGGCTGGTACACCACCGAGCCTTTCAGCGAGCCGGAAACGTTTGAGTTTCCGGAGGGCATTGGCCGGGTGGAGTGCGTCAACGTGGAGCATGAGGAAGTGATCCTGATGCCGCGCTGGACCTCGGCCCGGAAAGTCACCTTCAAATATGGGTTGGGCGACGAGTTCATCGACGTGCTCAAGACCCTGCACAAGCTCGGCCTGGATTCCACTGAGCCGCTCACGGTGAAGGGTGTCTCCGTTTCACCGCGGGATGTGGTGGCTGCAGCCCTTCCCGATCCGGCGACGCTGGGTGACCGTATGAAGGGGAAGACCTGCGCGGGTGTCTACGTCACGGGAGCAGGCAAGGACGGGGAACCGCGGGCCGTGTATCTCTACCACGTGGTGGACAACGAGTGGTCAATGGCCCAGTACAATTCCCAGGCGGTTGTCTGGCAAACCGCCGTCAATCCTGTGGTTGCGCTGGAATTGCTCGCCAATGGCACGTGGAAGGGCGCCGGCGTACTCGGCCCGGAAGCTTTCGATGCGCGGCCCTTCCTGGAACTGCTCGCTTCGCCCAGCGGGTACAACTCTCCGTGGGGCATCGAGGAGCGCTGAAGCACTGGGTCGAGGTCACCCCGCATGCGGG
>NZ_KI915000.1:83985-88130 GCF_000520595.1 Arthrobacter sp. H5 | reverse complement strand
CGCGCCGCCGCGATGAGCTGGTCGAAGTGTGCGTCCAGCTCCCGGTCTAGCTGCTGCCGGGCAGGGTTGGCGTCGAACCACTCGATCACCTGCCGCGCTCCGAGGGCAAACGGAGTAGTACAGATAAACTCCGGAACCAGCGCCTTCACCTTGCTGTTGTCGAAGATCACCGAGTGGGACTTATCCCCCAACAACTGCGGCCCAAGCTCCGGAACAGCGGCGGCGATGGTGTCTGACGCGATGTGCACCAGCTCCGGCTCGGGTGCGCCCGCCGCCTCCGCGAAGACCTGGTAAATCCGGTTCCAGGGCAGAAATTCATCCGAGGTAATCGTGAAGCTGTCGCCGACGGTCTGAGGCAGACCGAACAGCCCAACCAACGCCTTGGCAAAGTCGCTGCTGTGGGTCAGCGTCCATAGCGAGGTGCCGTCCCCGTGGACCATCACCGGCCTGCCGGACCGCATTCGTGCAATGTCGGTCCAGCCGCCGGTGAGGGCAATCTTCGTGTGGTCGTAGGTGTGGGACGGCCTGATGATTGTCACCGGGAACCCATGGTCCCGGTAGGCCCGCACCAGCAGTTCCTCACAGGCAATCTTCTGCTGCGAGTACTGCCAGTAAGGGTTCCGGAGCGGCGTGGATTCACGGATCGGCAAGTTTGCCGGCGGCTTCTGGTACGCAGACGCCGAACTGATGAACACGAACTGGCTTGTCCGGCCCTGGAAGAGCTCCAGATCGGCCGCAATATGGTCCGGCGTGAAGGCGATGAAATCAACGACGACGTCAAACCGCCGGGTGCCGAGCGCAGCTCGGGTGGCTGCAGGATCCCGAATATCCGCGATCATCACTTCCGCACCATCCGGGACCGGGTGCTCAGACGTATTCCCACGGTTCAGGAGGGTCAGCGAGTGCCCGACGGCGATGGCGCGCTGCGCCGCGGCAGTACTGATCACGCCCGTCCCACCGATGAAAAGGATTGAGAGACTCACCAGGCGTAGTCTTCCGGCGCAGTCTTGTGTCCCGGGAAGATTTCATCGAGCGTCTTCAGCGCATCCTGGTCGAGCGTGACCTCCAGGGCGCGCAGGGCGGCGTCGAGCTGTTCCTGCGTACGAGGGCCGATGATCGGTGCCGTGACTGCCGGCTGGGCCAGCAGCCAGGCGAGACCCACATCACCGGGAGCATGACCCAGCTCATCCGCTAGGTCCTCATAGCGCTGGATCTGGTCGCGGTGTTTCTTCAGCGTCTCCGCAGAGCGGCCCTCAACCCGGCGTACACCCTCCGTTTCCTTCTTCAGCACTCCACCCAGCAGACCGCCGTGCAGGGGCGACCACGGGATGATTCCCAGCCCATATTCCTGCGCGGCTGGAATCACTTCAAGCTCAACGGCCCGGGTCAACAGGTTGTAGATGGACTGTTCGCTCACCAGCCCCGTGTAGTTGCGCCGGGCGGCCGCCGCCTGTGCCTGTGCAATGTGCCAGCCAGCAAAGTTGCTGCTGCCCGAATACAGAATCTTGCCCTGCTGCACGGCAACGTCAATGGCCTGCCAGATCTCATCCCACGGTGTGTTCCGGTCCACGTGGTGGAACTGATACACGTCGATGTAATCGGTCTGAAGGCGCTTCAGGCTGGCATCGAGTGCCCGGCGGATGTTCAGGGCTGAGAGCTTGCTCTCATTGGGCCGGTTGGTCATTGTTCCGTACAGTTTGGTGGCCAGAACCGTCTTCTCGCGGCGTTCCCCGCCTTGAGCGAACCAGCGGCCCAGGATCTCCTCGGTCCAACCCCGGTGGTCTTCGCCGCCGTAAACATTTGCCGTGTCAAAGAAGTTGATCCCTGAAGCATGGGCGGAGTCCATGATCGAGTGCGCGTCCGCCTCCTCTGTCTGCGGCCCAAAGTTCATTGTTCCCAGGCACAGACGGGAAACGGACAGGCCTGATCGGCCCAGATTTGTGTACTGCATGTCACCAGTTCCTTTTCGGTTGACGTGTGAAATTTTCAGTCGGTTTTTGTTTCTACGGCGCGCAGCGTTTTTCGCGGCGCTGCCTGGGCATCATGTCCCCAGCTGCTGAGCAGCCGCAGTGCGTCCTCGGAGGGCGACCCGGGTTTGGCCGAGAAGATCCGGAGTATTTGATCGGAATCGTCCGGCAGCGCAAGTGACTCGAAATCCAGCTCGAGCTCACCCACTGTGGGGTGGTGCAGCCGTAGTGAGCCAAAGGATCGGGTGGTCACCCGGTGTCCCGCCCACCATTGCCGGAACTGTTCACTGGTCACCGCCAGTTCCCCTACCAGTTGGTTGGTCTGCGGGTCATTGGGATGCCGTCCCACATCCACCCTCAGGGCGGCGACCGTTTCCGCCGCGACCGCTTTCCAGTCCCTGAAGAGCTCCATCGCAGCCGGGTCCAGAATGATCCAGCGGGCGAGGTTCCGCTCGCGGACCGGCAGTTCGGCAAAATCCGTGAACAGCAGGCTCGCCATCCTGTTGCGGGCGAGAATATCCGTGCGCCGCCCGAGCACCAGTGCCGGGCTGTGCGTCACGGTTTCGAGCAGCTGCCGGAGGCCGGGCCGCACCCGTTGGACCGGCGCCGGAGATTTCGACGACGGTGCGCAGTTGTGCAGGAGGTCCAGCATGTGCGCCCGTTCGGTGGCATCGAGCTTCAGGGCGCGGGCGACGGCGTCGACCACGGCCTGTGATGGACGCATCTGCCGTCCCTGTTCCAGCCGCGTGTAATAGTCGGTGCTAACCCCTGCCAGGTGGGCGATCTCCTCCCGCCGCATCCCAGGGACCCGCCGGGTCCCCGCGGTCAGTGCAACATCGATGCCTTCCGGCCGCATCCTGGCGCGCATGATCCGCAGGAACTGTCCAAACTCCGCACTTTGACCCATAGGCCTATTCTGCCGGTCGCCGGTCCCATGTTCCATAGCGTGACTGTGTCTGCTGGACCTAGGAAAGGCAGAAACAGGCTCATGGGTGTTTAGGTGGCGCTGCGTGCGTAGGCTGAGGATGTCACTTCCACATCACACAGGAGACTTCATGGCTACCGTGCCCAACCTGTCCTTGAACAACGGGATTACCATCCCCCAGCTCGGCTTCGGTGTTTTCCAGGTTCCGCCCGATGAAACCCAACGGGTTGTCGAAGACGCCCTTGCTGCGGGGTACCGGCACATCGACACCGCGGCCGGGTACAGCAACGAAGCGGGGGTCGGTGCTGCGTTAGCGGCCTCAGGCATTCCGCGGGAAGAAATCTTCATTACCACCAAGCTTCGTAACGGGGAGCAGGGAAGCGCGGCGGCTGCTTTCGAAACCAGTCGGCGGGCACTTGGCCTCGACGTCGTTGACCTGTATCTCATCCATTGGCCTGTCCCCTCCCAAGGGCTGTTTGTGGACGCGTGGAAGGCAATGGAAAAGATCCATGTCGACGGCGCCGTCCGCGCAATCGGTGTCTCCAACTTCCTGGAGGACCATCTGAAAACTCTGTTAGCCGGGACGAAGATTATACCGGCAGTGAACCAGATTGAACTGCACCCCACCTTTCAGCAGTCGGGGCTCGCTGCGGCCAGCCGTGCGCATGGCATAGCCGTCGAGGCGTACAGTCCGCTGGGACAGGGACAGGATCTCGCAGCGGGCGCCATCTCCGAGCTCGCCGAGCGGCACAACGCAACCCCAGCCCAGATTGTGCTCGCCTGGCACCTCGGCCTGGACAACATCGTCATCCCCAAATCAGCGGATTCCACCCGCATGCGCGAGAACCTCGCCGCGGCAGCCCTCACCTTGAGCCCTGAAGAGCTGGACGCGGTAAGCGGGCTCGAGTCCGGCGCCCGGATTGGCGCGGATCCCGCCGAAGCCGCCTTCAGCCAGCTCTAAATCCCCGTTCACCATAAACCGAAGGAGAAACCCATGGAATTCAGATATCTCGGAAACAGCGGACTCAAAATCTCGGAGCTCACCTACGGCAACTGGCTCACGCATGGTTCACAGGTGGAAAACGACGTCGCCGCCCAATGCGTGCGCGCAGCGCTCGAGAACGGGATCAGCACCTTTGACACCGCCGATGTGTACGCAAACACTGCCGCGGAGACAGTGCTCGGCGAAGCGCTGAAAGGCGAGCGGCGGCAATCGCTGGAGATCTTCACCAAGGTGTTCGGCCCTACGGGCC
>NZ_KI915000.1:73986-83885 GCF_000520595.1 Arthrobacter sp. H5 | reverse complement strand
CCGGTAGTCGTAATCTTTCTTGGCCAATGGCGCGTAACCCATCCAGCCATCGGTATGCACGATCGCACCGGGAGCGACGGTGTCGGTGATGAATCCGGTCAGCGTGTCGCCGGAGGCATCAGCGATCACTTTCATCCGCACACGCCCTGAACCCTGGCCCCGATGTTCCACCGCAACGACCACCTGCGCCGCTTTGGCGGTGAGATTCCTGCCGCCGCGACGTCCGGTCTCGCGGCCGCCGACCTGGCACTCATCGACGTCGACCTCGCCTGTCAGTAGAGAGCGTTCAGGGTTGACCATGGCCCGACGCAGCTTGTGCAGCATGGTCCAGGCCGTTTGATGTCGGGTGAGGCCAAGTTGACGCTGCAACTGCCTGGCAGAAATTCCAGTTGTTCCCGTGGACATCAGGTAAGCAGCCCAGAACCACAAATGCAGCGCGGTATGGGTCTTGTGCAGGACTGTACCGGCCGTCAGAGACACCTGATAGGCGCAGCCACCGCACTGCCATAGTCGTCGTGCTGCTATCGGCCACGCCGTTGTGCCGCCACACCGCGGACAGACGAAACCCTCAGGCCACCGGCACTGGAACAGATAGTCCAGACACGCCTGCTCATCGCCGAATCTGGCCTGGAAATCCAATATCGTCCGCGGAAAATCTGGCTTGGCCATGAATAAACCCTACCTGAGCTAACCGTTCACCCACTCTCCAGGTTATTTGTTGGCGCTAGCGGACGCGGACGAAACTCGAACCGGACAGATCCGACAATGAATGCAGGATGGTCTCGTTTATACCGTTCATCCCACTGCTTATGACCTGCCCATTACCCACATAGATTGCTATGTGGCCAGGCCGGATAACCAGATCCCCCGGCTGCGGAGAGGACACCACGTCGCCATACGCGTAGAACTGCTCAGGAGCAAGGTCACCGACCGACTTGCCTACTGAGCGAAGGGCCACCTCCACAAGAATCGTGCAATCCTGCGTGGCGCCGATCTGGGAGTAAGCCGAGCCGACAAGCGCAGCGCCCACATTGCTTGATTCAGGAGCCTCGGCAGCCGGTGCAGGCTTCTCGGCTTCAACCTTGACCTCTACTGCAGCCTCTACCGTTGCTGGCTCCGGTGCAACCACTGTCGCTGCTTCTTCGACAGGCGCCTCTACAACAGGTGCCTCTACAACTGGTACCTCTGCGACAGGTGCCTCCGCAACTGGTACCTCTGCGACAGGTGCCTCCGCGAGCGGGGCAACTACTGGGGCCTCGACAACAACAGGTGCCGGAGTGGCTGCGACCGCTGCCCGCTCGAAAGTGACCTTGGCGTCTGAGGGGGCACTCACAACTGCTGCCTCGGCAGTAACCGAGCTCAACGGCGTGACTGACTGGACCGTGCGCTCCGCGTCGGCTGCGCCGTGGGCGGGCAGTCCTGCAGTCAGCACAAGGCCGGATGCAGCAACGATGACCGCTGCTTGGCGGCCTACTGATCCGGCGTTTGAGGAAACAGCCTTGGAGATGGCCGTTAGTGGGCTGGTGTGAACGGGGGCTGCCCTGTGGCGGCCCAGAGAAGAGCTAGTTGACACGTGTGATTGCCTCTCCCAATGCCTGCGGGGTGAGCTGTCGGATTCGGATGGGAGTCACCCGGCCGCTGGTCCAAAATGTCCAGCGACTTAACCCCTAGGGTTTCTTTCGAAACCCAAAATTGGTTCCCCCGCCTCTGCCATGCGATTGTTGCGAACGGACCTCCAGCAGTGGCAGAGCTCGGCAAGCTGCTGAGGGTGCCAAACCTCTTGCGGATTTGGCACGAGTTAGACGGTACAACAGATTTTAATGAATGTCACATTCCGATTACGGAACGGTATGTCGTTGATTACGACGGCGTTCACAGCCAGCCCAACGGGTCCACGGTTTGGCCGTCCACGAGTACCTCAAAGTGCAGGTGGCAACCGGTTGAAGCGCCGGTTGTGCCCACCTTTGCCACCAGCTCTCCGCGGGCAACAACCTGGCCCACGGACACATCAATCACCGAAAGGTGGTTATAGGTTGTTTCAAGCCCGTTTCCGTGGTCCACAACCACGCGATTACCTCCGCCGAAGGCATGCCATCCCGCAAACGTCACGGTACCGGCAGCTGAAGCTTTCACTGGTGTCCCGCAGGATTGGCTGTAGTCCTGCCCCTCATGGAACTCGCCGCCAAATCCGGTAATGGGACTAACGCGGTATCCGAACGGCGAGGTCTTGACCAATTGATCCATGGGGGCGGAAAGTGACCCCTTTGCCTCTCCCGCACTAACCTCACCCCCCGCAGCGGTGACAATTTCCTGCAGCTTTGCCTCGGGGTCGAATTTTCCATGCAGGGCTGCACGGTCAAAGGTGATCGCTGCCTCCGCCGCGGCCTCGATAACGCTTGGTTCAGCGGTTTGCGTCGGTTCGTCCGCCTGCACACTGGGGCTGACCACAGCTGCTGTGGTGGGGACCGTCACCGTGAGCACCATGCCCGTTGCGGCGGCGGCGATGGCCACTTTCTGGCTGAGTCCGGTGAAGGAAATATCCTTGCGTGCACTCGCGGCACGACGCCGTCGGTCACGTCGCTGGAGGTCCCGGGGCCGAACGTCCGGGTGACTGGGTGCGGGGGGAGGCGCCGGCTCTGCCCGCGCCCATCGTTCAAGCCGATGTGCGTCACGCGGTCGCGTTTGGGCAGCGGGAGCACCGGCACGACGGCGTCCCGAAGCGGTGTGCTTCGACAAAAATGTCCCTCTCTCATATTTGCCTACGAAGTTAGCTGTCGGGTTCGAGTTATGAGAAAACTCGGCCCGGCCGCGAACCGGTAAGGGTTCGGCGAGCCGGACTTAACCCCAAGGCGGTCTGCATTGCGCCGCCGTTTGTGGGTCCTCCGCCCCTGTCACATGGGTTCTCAGCATCCAGATCCGCTGACAGGGTTGAGCATACGAATTTAGATAACGCTGAAGTTTCAACGCCAGTTTTCCACTATAGGGCCAAAGACGCAAAAGTTACCGTCCCGTAACCGAAGCTGTGGATAACCTGCGGTTTCCGTGCGCCTTAGACCGGCTGCACAACCGCCACAAACACGTGCGCCGCTACGTCCGGAGGCAGTTCAAGAGCACCCTCGATGCCTGGTACACGGACTGAAATGTAATCGCCGACCGACTCCAGGGTTATCGTTGCACCCGGACGCAGCCCGCCCTCGTCAAGCTGCGTGAGCAACTCCGGCTCAACCTGAATTGGCTCTGCCAGCCGCACCAGGGTCACCGTGGAATCACTGGTGTAATCCGGCATGATCTGGAGCAGGTTGCTGACACCGAACGTGAAATCCTCCGTGGGTGGCCCGCCCAATGCTTCAAGGCCGGGAATCGGATTTCCGTAGGGCGACTCCGTGGGCTGGCCCAGGAGTTCGTAGAGCCGGCGCTCTACCCGCTCGCTCATCACATGCTCCCAGCGGCAGGCTTCGTCATGGACATAGGCCCAATCGAGCCCGATGACATCGGCCAGCAGCCGCTCGGCCAGCCGGTGTTTCCGCATAACACCCACCGCGCGCAGACGCCCTGCATCCGTCAGCTCAAGGTGCCTGTCGCCTGAGACCACCACCAGACCGTCCCGTTCCATGCGGCCGATAGTCTGGGACACGGTGGGTCCGGAATGACGAAGACGTTCCGCAATGCGCGCGCGCAGTGCCACGATGTTCTCTTCTTCAAGCTCCAGTATGGTCCGCAGATACATCTCGGTGGTATCGATGAGGTCCGTCATTTGCGGTTCAGCTCCTAGGCACTGGTGCGGGGTCGGACAGCTGACAAGGATGCGTCGCTGCATAATCGTAGGAACGCCGTTGTCATCCGTGCGCCCCACAAGGTTAACTCATTTCCTGCGCAGCCCGTCAGCCTTGCGCCGGCGGCAATGTTAACAAATACGGGATGCCTGCCGGCCTGGGGCAGAATGTATCGAAGTCCTCCGTCGAAGCAACCTGTCTGGAGCAACCATGAGCAATCCCGCAACCATCCGTATTCCCGCCGATCTGCTTCCCCAGGACGGCCGGTTCGGAGCCGGACCGTCCAAGGTCCGCCCCGAACAGCTTGAGGCTCTTGTCCAGTCCGGCCGGACCCTCCTCGGCACATCACACCGGCAGGCACCCGTCCGCAGCCTGGTGGGTTCCGTCCGGAGCGGCCTGATGGACCTTTTCCAAGCACCGGCGGACTATGAGGTTGTCCTGGGCGTGGGTGGCTCCACAGCCTTCTGGGACGTAGCGGCGTTTGGGCTGGTTGAGTCCAAGGCGCAGCATCTGTCCTTTGGGGAGTTCGGGTCGAAGTTTGCCTCGGCCACCAGCAACGCCCCCTTCCTGCAGGATTCCTCGATCATTTCCGCTGCCCCGGGCACAAGGCCCGTGTCCAAGGCAGAGTCCGGGGTGGACTTCTATGCCTGGCCACAGAATGAAACATCCACAGGGGTAGCGGCACCCGTAGAGCGGGTGCCCGGCGCGGATCACGATGCCCTGATCGCCATTGATGCAACTTCCGCTGCCGGCGGCCTCGCGGTGGACGTCAGCCAGGCCGATGTGTATTACTTTGCGCCGCAGAAAAACTTCGCGTCCGACGGCGGTCTCTGGCTTGGGCTGTTCTCTCCAGCAGCGTTGGAGAGAACAGAGCGCATTAACTCGTCGGGCCGCTGGATTCCCGACTTCCTGAACCTGCAGACCGCCGTGGACAACTCCCGGTTGAACCAGACCTACAACACACCTTCACTGTCCACGTTGGTTACCTTGAACGCACAGGTTGAGTGGCTGAACCGCAACGGCGGGCTGGACTTCGCCACCGGTCGCACCGCGGACTCAGCGGGCCGCATCTACCGTTGGGCGGAGGAGTCGCCTGTCGCGACTCCTTTTGTCCGGCGCGAGGAGGACCGGTCCAACGTCATTGCCACCATCGACTTCGACGAATCGATCGATGCCGCAGCTGTGGCATCGACCCTGCGGGCCAACGGCATTGTTGATGTGGAACCGTACCGCAAGCTCGGCCGCAACCAGCTGCGGATTGCCACTTTTGTGGCCATAGAACCGGACGACGTTTCGGCACTGCTCGCCTGCATCGACTTCGTCATCGATAACGGCTAGCAATCACCGGCGGTCGGCCGGCGTCTTCTGCCCGTCGGCAGGGTCGCGGCCGTCCGTGAGATCGCGTCCAGCGAAGGTCAGCCTGAGTCTCCGCCGGGACATTGTGCGGTCGAATCCAAGTCTCATGTGGTGCGAGCGCCACGCCCAGATGAGCCCTGCTGCGGCGGCGGCGAACCCGGCCGCGGCGGCAACCGCAAGGCTCCAGCGGGGCCCGTAGGCATTGGAGACCCAGCCCACAATCGGTGCACCCAGCGGGGTCCCACCCAGGAAGATTGCGAAGTAGAGGGCCATCACCCGGCCGCGCATGACCTGCTCCGTGGTGGTCTGCACGTACGCGTTGGCACTTGTCATGAGAGTCAGAGCAAACAGCCCCACCGGCACCAGCGAAAGCCCGAACAGCCAGACGTTGGGTGCAATGGCGGCAATCGCACAGGCCACTCCAAACGCGGCGGCCGCGCCAAAAACAAACCGCAGGCGGGGCCGGTCCCGACGCGCTGAAAGCAGTGCGCCCGCCACTGAGCCAACGGCCATGACGGAGGACAGCGTTCCGAACACTCCGGCATCGGTGTTGAATTCGGTTCTGGCCATCGCGGCGATGAACACCGCAAAATTCAGTCCAAACGTGCCCACAATGAAGATGGCGAGCATCACCATCATGAGGTCGGGGCGCCCCCGCACATATCGGAACCCTGCCCGGATCCGCCCCCGGCCGGGCGCGGACCGTGGGAGCACCCTCAATTCATTCCGTCGAATAGTGACCAACACAAAGACCATCGCCCCAAACGTGAGCGCGTTGATCATGAAGACCCATCCTGGTCCAACCACCACGGTGAGAAGCCCGGCCACCGCCGGACCAAACATCCGTGCCCCGTTAAAGGATGCGCTGTTCAGGGCAACGGCATTGGGCAGATAATCGTCCTTCACCAGTTCAGAGACGAAAGTCTGCCGTGCGGGGGCGTCAATAGCCGAGACGAAGCCCAGCGCCAAGGCGAAGGCGTAGACATGCCATAGCTCTGCATGGCCAAACACAACCAGGACACCGAGGCCCACACCAAGCACGGCCATGGATACCTGCGTGATGATCAAAAGTTTCCGCCGGTCGACGGAATCGGCGATCAAGCCTGCCCAGGGCGCCATAAGGAGTTGCGGACCGAGTTGGAGCGCCATCACGATTCCCATGGCAGCCGCGTCCTGGTCGGTGAGGATGTCATACACCAGCCAGTCCTGGGCGGTGCGCTGCATCCAGGTTCCCACGTTGGAAACCAACGCACCGATGAACCAGAGCCGGTAGTTGTGTATATGCAGGGAACGAAACATGCCCATCAGGCAGTCCCTCCCTCGCATACGCACAACTCACTAGGCAACTGGGGAATCGCCTCCGGAGGGTTCAGTGGTTTCCGGTTCAGGGCTCTCCGCGGCGCGCACGTCTCCGGAAGATGAACCATTAGGCGCAGCGTCCTCGCCCTGCGGTGAGTCGCCGGGGAGAACCCGTTCAGCCCAGGGCACCCAGTCGGGGGCAACCAGCGCGCCCTCCGCCGGGAGGAGGCCAAGCTCGCAGACGGTGGCATCCTTACCACGCGGCACGCGTGCCAGCGTGGCAAACCACACCCAGCCGCCGTACCCGGGAACATCAGCCGCGAACCGGTGGGTGACCAGCCGCTCCGCCTCCGGGAACGCGCCCAGGTGCTCTCCGACCGCATTGTCGCCGGCAATCTGTAGTACACCGGACCGTGCAGTATCAACGGCAGCCGCCAGCACGGCATCAGCCTTGGACGGGCGCCGGACCGCACGCCTCTTCGACGGGCTGTCCGGCAACGACTGAAGTTCGCCGGGGGATTCGGGGGGCTCCGTGGAACTCATAATAAGGGCCTAAGCGTCCAGGTCATCGGCAACAGCTCGCAACACTGCCGCGACCTTGCCGGCATGGGACTTATCCGGGTAGCGGCCCCGGCGGAGTCCATTGGACACTTCGTCCAGGAGCCTGATCAGGTCCTCGGTAATCACGGCCATATCATCGGCGCTTTTCCGGGTGGCCTTCACAACCGACGGTGGAGATTCCAGGATGCGTGCCGAGAGGGCCTGCAGGCCCTTTCGGCCGTCGGCGACGCCGAACTCCAGTTTTGTTCCAACCTTGACCTCGGTCACTCCGGCGGGAAGCGCCGATGCGTGCAGGAAAACCTCCTGGCCATCTTCCGTTGCGAGGAATCCGAATCCCTTTTCCGTGTCAAACCACTTGACCTTGCCGATGGGCACGTAATTACCTCGTTCTTGATGATCACTGTGCGGCGTCCGGCGCCTGCGTTGGGTGGACCCAGCATCCGCCGCGAGGTCTCAACCCGGTTTGCGGGGCGGACCGCCTCGCGGTAGCGCTGGGAAGTCTGTGCTTAATAGGATATCCCCTGGACGGGATGCTCCCTGCGCACAGGCTCTCTTGTACGCTAAAAGCGTTATGTCTGAAAACTCCAGCGGCGCAAAGCCCGCACCTGATGGTCAATCATCCACGGAAGTACCCCGCCGCCTAAGCAGCGCGCTCAGATTGCTCACCGTCGCCGCCGTCGTGCTCTCTCTGATCGGCCTGTTCTCGTTGGCCGCAGTGCTGTTGACTGAGTTTCTTCAGGGGCAGGTATGGCTGGGATTCATTGCCATTGCCTACTTCTGCCTCCCGGCCGCGTTTCTTCTCATGGTGGTGTTGGTGATCGCAGGAGTGCGCGGGCGGCACCGCACCTAAGCGCCGGCCGAGGGCAGACCTGTTCCAACGGGGTAACGTTAAGACGGTGTCCGCAATCCGCGCTTTGGCCCAAGATCTGGCCGCACGCAGCGACCTCCAGCTGCGAAATCTCCTTGAGGCGCGCCCGGATCTGATCCTCCCCCCGGTCCCGGATTTCGCGGCATTGGCCGCCCGGGCCTCCACCCGGATCAGCGTCCAGCGGGCATTGGAAAACCTCACGGAGCCGCAGTTGCGCGTCCTTGAGGCAGTACATTTGAGCTGCACTACGGATTCCGGGCTCAGCACAACCGCTGCCTGGCTCAGGAGAGTCATCCAGGGAGCCACCATCAAGGCGCTGGATTCCCTGCTGGCGGAACTCCATGCACTCGCCTTATTGAGGGTGGCGGAGCCACCCGAGGGTGCAGCCGCCGGCGACCGCGGGCGGCGGTTCTACGAACCGGCGCGCACGCTGCATGAGGCGCTGGGTCCCTATCCGGCCGGTCTCGGCAGGTCCGTCCCCGAGCTTGCAAGATTGTATCCGGAATACGCGAAGCTATTGCCTGGCGCGCTGGTGCAGTTCGGCTTGGACGGTGTGGGGGTGGCCCAGGAGGCTACGCCCATGGGCGCCGCCCACGCACTGCATCAGGTTGTCTCGACGGCCGAACTCTGGCAACGCATCATGCTCGCTGCACCCGACCGTACGGCAGAAATGCTGTCCCGGTTGAATGCGTCACCCGTTGGAAGTGCGCTGGCCTCGGACCGCACACCGGCGGCACCTGCCCTGCAATGGCTCCTCGACCGCGGGCTGCTGGTTCGTATCGATGCCTCCCATGTGGAACTACCCCGCCCAGTTGGCAAGGCTGCGCGCGGCCACGTCATTGTGCCGGAGCTGCGTCTTACACCGCCCGCAGTCATTTCCGCCTCCGTCCGAGTGGGCATACGCGACAACGCCGCACACGGCAGCATCGCCGAAACCCTGCGCCTCATCACCGAACTCGTCAACATTGTCGGCGGCTCTCCGGTGACCACCCTGCGCACTGGCGGTGTCGGTGTCCGCGAGCTGCGCAGGCTTGCCGAGGGTCTCCGGGTGGACACGGGTCAGCTCTCCTGGCTGCTGGAGTTGGCAGCCATCTCCGGAGTGATCGCGCTCAACGTGGACACGTCCCGGTGGGCCGCATCGGTACCGGACAACTGGTCCGCGGCTACACGCGAAGACCAGTGGCTGCGCCTGGTGACCGCCTGGTTGGAAGCCGAACGGGCGCCGTCGTTGGTTGGCACCCGGGTCCCCAGCGGAACCACTGTCAACACCCTCGCGGCCGAGGTCAACCGTCCGGACGCTCCGCAGGTGCGGCGGCGGATGCTCAGGGCTGCGCTGGCAATGACGCGGGAAACCAACGACGGCGCCGCCTCGCCCGCCCTTGAACCGGTCAGCCTGATTGAACGGCTCACCTGGCACCAGCCACGGCTGGGCCGTCGGTTTGCCCGGCTGGTCCCCGGGATGACCGTGGAAGCCGCGCAACTGGGCCTGTTGGGGTCGGGCGCGCTGACGGAGCTGGGTGCGCTCATTGCCGAGGAGCAATACGACGACGCCGCCGCCAACCTCCGCGACACGCTTCCGGAACCGCTCAGCCACTTCATGCTGCAGGCTGACCTGACGGCGGTTGCTCCGGGCTACCTTGAACCGTCTGTGGCGCGTGAGCTTGCCCTGTTGTCCACGCCGGAGGGCCAAGGCCCCGCCACCATGTACCGCTTCTCCGCGGCTTCCATCAGAAACGCGCTCGATGAAGGGCAGGATGCAGCATCCATCCTTGCCTTCCTGTCGCACCATTCCGCAACGGAGCTTCCACAGCCTTTACGGTATCTCGTGGAGGACACGGCGGCACGCTACGGGCATGTAACCGTGGGGCAGGCGTTCAGTTTTGTGAAGAGCGACGACGACGCCGCACTCGGTGCGCTCATGACCGACAACCGCGCCGCCGGCCTCGGTCTGGCCATGCTGTCGCCCACTGTGGTGGTTTCCCAGGCCACGCCCACGGAATTGGCTGCGGCGCTCCGCGACCTCGGCTATGCGCCGGCCCTTT
>NZ_KI915000.1:51097-73886 GCF_000520595.1 Arthrobacter sp. H5 | reverse complement strand
GGGCCGCCGCTCGTCCGGCAACCGGCGGGCCGCCGTCGTCGTCCTCGCCGATGGTACGGACCAACCCCTGGGTACTCACCGAAGGGGACGTCTCCCAGCAGCTGTCGGTGCTGAGGGGCGCCAGCCAGCGCCCGCAGGCCGGACCGGCTGAAAGCGAATCCCTCCTGGGAATGGAGACGCTGCGTACGGCGATCCGGCTCAAGCAGCCGGTGCGGCTGGGGTTCGTGGACAGTCATGGGAATCACGCACATGAGGTCCTTGTTCCCCTCTCCGTCACGGGTGGACGAGTCCGGGTGTTTGATCCGGGCAAGGAAGTGGAACGCGTCATCTCAATCCACCGGGTGATGGATGTTGAATTAGTGGAAGGTGCTACAACGGATGCCTAACGGGCCGCTGATCGTCCAGAGCGACAAGACCATCCTGCTGGAGGTGGATCATGAGCAGGCCACCGAGGCGCGCCACGCAATTGCCGCGTTTGCGGAGCTTGAGCGGGCGCCGGAACACGTCCACAGCTACCGGCTGACGCCGCTGGGGTTGTGGAACGCGCGCGCCGCGGGACTGGATGCGGAGCAAGTGCTGGACACATTGCTGAAGTACTCCCGGTTCCCTGTGCCACACGCGTTGCTGGTGGACATCGAGGACACCATGTCCCGCTACGGCAGGCTGCGTCTTGAGAAGGATGAGCAGCATGGGCTGGTGCTGCGGACCAATGACTATCCAGTGCTTGAAGAAGTGCTGCATGCCAAGAAGATCCAGCCGCTGCTTGGCCCGCGGATCGACGGCGAAACCGTGGTGGTCCACTCCTCGCAGCGGGGCCAGCTGAAACAGTTGCTGCTGAAGCTTGGCTGGCCGGCAGAGGACCTCGCCGGCTACGTGGACGGGACGCCGCACCCGATCATGCTCAACGAGGACGGCTGGACCCTGCGTCCATACCAAAAGCTGGCCACAGAGAATTTCTGGGCTGGCGGATCCGGCGTGGTGGTGTTGCCCTGTGGCGCCGGAAAAACGCTGGTGGGAGCGGCCGCGATGGCCACCAGCCAGACCACAACCCTGATTCTCGTGACCAACACGGTCTCCGCGAGGCAGTGGAAGGAAGAGCTGCTCAAGCGGACTTCGCTCACCGAGGATGAAATCGGGGAGTACTCCGGCGCCGTGAAGGAAGTGCGCCCGGTCACAATCGCAACGTACCAGGTGCTCACGCTGCGACGCGGCGGTCTTTACCCGCACCTGGAGCTCCTGGACGCCAACAACTGGGGTCTTATTGTCTATGACGAGGTTCATCTGCTGCCCGCCCCGATCTTCCGCATGACGGCGGATCTGCAGGCACGGCGCCGGCTTGGTCTCACCGCCACCCTGGTGCGCGAAGACGGCAGGGAAGGCGAAGTGTTCTCGCTGATCGGGCCCAAGCGCTACGACGCCCCGTGGAAGGACATTGAGGCGCAGGGCTATATCGCTCCGGCTGACTGTGTGGAGGTCCGTGTGGACCTGCCGCGGGATGAGCGGGTTGCGTACGCCATGGCCGACGACGGCGACAAGTACCGTTTGTGCGCCACCTCCGAGACCAAGACCGCTGTGGTGGAAAAACTCGTAGCGTCCCATCGGGGTGAGCAACTTCTAGTGATCGGCCAGTACATCGACCAGCTCGACGAGCTGGGACAGCGTCTGGACGCTCCCGTCATTAAAGGTGAAACCTCCGTGAAGGAACGGCAGCGGCTGTTCAATGAATTCCGGAGCGGCGAAGTGCATACGCTCGTCGTTTCCAAGGTGGCTAACTTCTCCATCGACCTGCCGGAAGCCGCCGTCGCCATTCAGGTTTCCGGTTCGTTTGGTTCCAGGCAGGAGGAAGCCCAGCGGCTGGGCCGCCTGCTGCGGCCGAAGGCGGATGGGCGGGCTGCACGGTTTTACACAGTGGTTGCCCGCGACACCCTGGATCAGGACTACGCTGCACGCCGTCAAAGGTTCCTCGCCGAGCAGGGCTACGCCTACAGCATCATGGACGCGGCCGACATTCCTCAAGCCTGACCTGCAGCTGACGTCCCGATCGTTCCCCACAACCGTCCAGCAAACTCCCAGAAACTGAGAGCAGACTAGAAATTGTGAATAAGTCAGGATCTGAAGCGAAACTCCTCGTGGTCGACGATGAGCCAAACATCCGCGAACTGCTATCCACCTCCCTGCGCTTCGCCGGGTTTGACGTGGTGGCAGCCGCCAACGGACGTGAGGCCCTAGCCGCCGCTGAAACCCACAACCCCGATCTTGCGGTGCTCGATGTCATGCTGCCGGATATGGACGGCTTTACCGTGACACGCAGGCTGCGTGCTGCGGGCCGCCATTTCCCAGTGGTATTTCTCACCGCCCGGGATGATACGGAAGACAAGGTCACCGGCCTCACCGTGGGTGGGGATGACTACGTCACCAAGCCGTTCAGCCTCGATGAGGTGGTGGCTCGCATCCGCGCCGTCCTGCGGCGCACTCAACCCACGGATGACGACGACGCCGTCATCCGTGTCGATGATTTGGAACTGGATGATGATGCCCACGAGGTTCGGCGGGCGGGTGAGACCATTGACCTCTCCCCCACCGAGTTCAAACTCCTTCGCTACCTGATGATGAACCCCAACCGTGTGCTCTCGAAGGCGCAGATCCTCGATCACGTTTGGGAATACGACTTCAACGGTGACGCGTCAATTGTTGAGTCCTACATCTCCTATCTGCGCCGCAAGATCGACAAGAACCCCGACGCGGCTGCACTGATCCAGACAAAGCGGGGCGTGGGCTACCTGTTGCGCACAGCCGATAAAAGGTAAGCAGCCGCACGTTGGCCCTCCGCTGGAAATCCGCTTCGCTGCGCACCCAACTCGTAGCCATCATGACGTTGCTCATGGTGGTTACTGTTGCCACTACGGGCTTCATCACTATCAGCCTCCTCCGGAACAGCCTGGTCACCCGCATCGACGAGGACATCCGGGCCAACGCGCAGTCGGTATCCAACAGCGTCTCCACCCTGGGCGCCGCTTCCGGAGATAACCTGTTGCGGTTCTACGGGGAGTGGATGAACCAACGCGGGCAGCAGGTGCGCGCCACACACTCCGGTGAGCTCGTCGACGTGCCCCGGATTGAAAATCTCTCCCTTGAAGAGGTGAGGGACCGGGAGTTGAAGGGGTTCACTGTTCCGGGCACTGCGCCGGACAGCGAAGGGTGGCGGGTGATCGCGTTCCCGCTTTCGGACGGCGAGAGTTCCGTTGCCGTAGCCACGCGGTTGAATACGGTAAATGCTTCGGTCAGCGAGGCGGGACGGATCATTTTCTTTGGCGGCTTTGCGTCAATTGCTGCCGCATCCCTGGTGGCCTTTATTGCAGTCACCCGTCAGTTCCGTCCGCTCAGCCGGGTGGAAAAGACGGCAGCCGCCATTGCAGCTGGAGACCTGTCACGCCGTGTCGAGGTGGAGCGTCCAGCCACGGAAGTGGGGAGGCTGTCACGTTCCCTCAACGCGATGCTTGCGCACATCGAGTCCGCGTTCGCGGCCCGGACGGACTCCGAGCGGAAGATGCGGCGATTTATCGCCGATGCCTCCCACGAACTGCGCACACCGCTGGTGACCATCCGCGGATTCTCCGAGCTATACCGTCACGGTGCGCTGCAGAAGGAGGAAGACGTCCAGGCAGCGATGGGGCGCATCGAAAGCGAAGCCAAGCGAATGGGGCAACTCGTGGAAGACTTGCTGACCCTGGCCCGCATCGACGAGCAGCGTCCGTTGGAAGCCCAGCCCGTCGACCTGTTCATCCTCGGCACGGACGCTGCACTGGACGCGCGCGCCATTGCCCCCGACCGCAGTATTCGGGTGATCGGGTTGGACGGCGGGGCGGCCCGCACGGCTCCCACCGTTGGCGACGAGGCACGCCTGCGCCAGGTGGTGGCCAACCTGGTCACGAATGCACTGCGCTACACCCCTGACGGCACTCCGATCGAGATCGCAGTGGGTGTGGCACCCGTCATCCATGACCGTTCCGACTCGGTGCTTGAGGTGCGGGACCACGGCCCGGGAATCTCGGATGAGGATGCAGCCCGCGTGTTCGAACGCTTTTACCGGGCCGACTCCTCGCGGTACCGGGAGACCGGAGGAACCGGACTGGGCCTCGCCATTGTCGCTGCGCTGGTAGCACAACATGACGGCAGCGTGCGGCTCGAGGAGACCGCAGGCGGTGGGGCAACCTTGTCCATCAGGTTGCCCCACAATCCGAATCCCACCGTTGAGTCAGACGAAGACGAAGATGAGGACGCCGGTTCAGACGCGCCGTCGGGCACTGGACGTTGATACGAATCACTCATCGCCTTCCTCCCCGATATTGACGGGCAATCGGCGCGGCTTTTCCGCGAAGCAAGCATGACCAGTCCTGCACAGCGGCCGCGACCCGAGCGCTTTATCCACAGATCGCTGCATTCTCCCGCCGGCCCCTGCCGGATCACCTAGCGTCGAAGGGTCAGGGCTAACAACAGGAGGACACCATGGCAATTTTCAACGTCAACACCGAATCCCTTGCCGCCAAAAGCGCGGACGTCCAAAACACCATCGCCCGTTTGCAGGCCGAGGTGAACGCCATGCAGTCAGGTCTGAGGTCTCTTGAAGGCGAATGGCGCGGGCTGGCCGCTGAGAACTTTCAGCAGCTGGTCACTGACTGGCGGGCCACCCAGGCAAGAGTGGAGGAATCACTGGCCAGCATCAATGAGGCGCTCTCGCTTGCAACCCAGCAGTACACCGAAGCGGAGACCAGCAACGCACGGATGTTCATGCACTGACCGCGGCGGTGGGGCCATCCGTGCAGCACCAGTGGTTCCGAGTCAGAGCATGCCACCCAAGACGTACGAAGGTTCTTAAACACAGAGAAGGCGTAGCCCCTTTCGGGGCCACGCCTTCTCGCTACGAACTTCGATGGACTGGCCGGGCTTAGAAGCCGCCCATACCGCCCATGCCGCCCATGTCGTCTCCTCCGCCGCCGGCAGGGGCTGCCTTCTCAGGCTTGTCCGCCACTACGGCTTCGGTGGTGAGGAACAGCCCGGCGATGGAGGCCGCGTTCTGCAGTGCAGAGCGGGTTACCTTCACGGGGTCGTTGACGCCTGCCGCAAGCAGGTCCTCGTAGTCTCCGGTTGCGGCGTTGAGGCCGTGGCCTGCAGGCAGTCCGCGGACCTTCTCGATAACAACGCCGGGCTCGAGGCCTGCGTTGAAAGCGATCTGCTTCAGCGGAGCGTCGATGGCGATCCGGACAATGTTTGCACCGGTTGCCTCGTCACCTTCGAGGGTGAGGTTGGCGAATGCCTTGGCGCCGGCCTGGATGAGGGCAACGCCGCCACCGGCAACGATGCCTTCTTCGACTGCAGCCTTTGCGTTGCGGACGGCGTCCTCAATGCGGTGCTTGCGCTCCTTGAGTTCTACCTCGGTCGCGGCACCGGCCTTGATCACTGCAACGCCGCCGGCCAGCTTGGCCAGGCGTTCCTGCAGCTTCTCGCGGTCGTAGTCGGAATCCGAGTTTTCGATCTCGGCGCGGATCTGGCTGACGCGTCCGGCGATCTCTTCAGCGTTTCCTGCACCCTCGACGATGGTGGTCTCGTCCTTGGTGACAACAACCTTGCGTGCGCTGCCCAAGAGGTCAAGGGTGGCGTTCTCAAGCTTGAGGCCAACTTCCTCGGCGATGACCTGGCCACCGGTGAGGATGGCGATGTCTGCGAGCTGTGCTTTGCGGCGGTCGCCGAAGCCTGGAGCCTTGACGGCAACGGACTTGAAGGTGCCGCGGATCTTGTTGACAACCAGGGTTGCCAGCGCTTCGCCTTCGATGTCTTCGGCGATGATCAGCAACGGCTTGCCGGACTGCATGACCTTCTCGAGGACAGCAACGAGGTCCTTGACGTTGGAGATCTTGGAGTTGACGATCAGGATGTACGGGTCTTCGAGCACCGTTTCCTGGCGCTCAGCGTCAGTAACGAAGTAGCCGGAAATGTAGCCCTTGTCGAAGCGCATACCCTCGGTGAGCTCCAGCTCAAGACCGAAGGTGTTGGACTCCTCAACGGTGATGACGCCTTCTTTGCCAACCTTGTCGAGGGCTTCAGCGATCAGGTCACCGATCTGCTGGTCACCGGCGGAAATCGAAGCGGTAGCCGCGATTTCCTCCTTGGTCTCGATCTCCTTGGCGGAGGCGAGCAGTTCCTTGGTGACGGCCTCGACGGCCTTCTCGATGCCGCGCTTGAGGCTGAGGGGGTCGGCGCCAGCGGCAACGTTACGCAGGCCTTCCTTGACCAGCGCCTGGGCGAGAACGGTGGCGGTGGTGGTTCCGTCACCGGCTACGTCATCAGTCTTCTTGGCAACTTCCTTGACCAGCTCTGCGCCGATCTTTTCGAACGGGTCATCCAGCTCGATCTCCTTGGCGATGGAAACGCCGTCATTGGTGATCGTGGGGGCGCCCCACTTCTTTTCAAGAACAACGTTGCGGCCACGTGGGCCCAGCGTTACCTTGACTGCATCAGCGAGGATGTTGAGTCCACGCTCGAGGCCACGGCGTGCCTCTTCATCAAAAGAAATGATCTTGGCCATAGCGGCTCAGGTCCTTTCGGGGACAGTCATGCTTGTCAGCTGCTCACCGTGCTGCGATGCCCGCGACGGACGGGCTTTGCAGGAACGATCTCTTTACGTCCCTGCGCTACCCTCACCACAGAGGTTTGCCTTGTTCACCCACGCCGTCGGCTAGCAGTCGACGGCTGAGAGTGCTAAGTCAATAATTAGCACTCTGGAGGGTCGAGTGCAAGCTGCCGCCGCGTCTTCCACTCACGGCGAAGCATTCCGTAAACCACTGAATCGTGGACCACCCCATCAACCATCCGTGCGTCCCGGAAACGTGCCTCCTCCCGCCAGCCAAGCCGGAGGCCCACCCGGCACATAGCGTGGTTACCGGACCAGGTCGCGAAGTCGAGCCGTCGGATATCGGTGGCCCCAAAGAGGTAATCGGTCCACTGCTTGGGCGATGCCCACCCGCTGGCGCAACTCCGGTCACTCACCGGCGTCCAGCTGCCCACGGAGACGAGAGACGGCGTCGGCCAGTTGATGAAACCGCCGCACCCTTATTGGAAGCCGGCCCCTACCACCACTGTCACATTCGGTGAGAGTGCCGATCCGCCCTGCACGGTTGGAATGCCCAGCAACGCCGCCAGCGCCTCAGCATTGGCACGCTGCTCCTCCCCGTTGTAGAAGACGATCGAGCCCAGGAGAGGCTCTCCCGCCCAATTACCGATTTCGGCAACCGTCCAGCCGTCCACTTGAAGGCGTCCCGCGGCGGTGGTTGCCAAACCACTCACCGTGGTGCCGTTGAGTACGGTAACCGGCTGAGCCCTATCGACGGCGGCGGCAGGCTCGGTCCCTTCCCCGGTTGGCTCAGGAGTTGCGCTCGGCGATGCACTGGGGGTAGCGCCTTCAGTGGCCTCAGGCGATTCGCTCGTTGCGTCTGATGGTTCTGTGGAGGCCTCATCCGGCGTGGGAGCGGCGGTGGTTGCCGAGGCTGGTTCAGCGGCTTCGCCGATACCCAGGCGCGGAAGGATGAAATAGGCCACAAGCCCCACGGCGAGCACAAGCAATCCAACGAAGATTTTCAAGGCCAGGCCGCTTGACCGTGGACTGCCCAGGCGTTCCCGGTGTACTCCCTGCCGTGCGGCGGATTCGGGAACCTTGTCGAACTCGTCGCGGGGGTACTGGCTCATGTGGTGGAAGTCCTTGGATCGACCGGCTAAATGTCAGCGCCGAGGCGGCGTGCGGAACGCGCACGTTGTCGGGTTGTACGTAGTCTACGCAATCTTTTGACCAGCATGGGATCGTGGGCAAGCGCGGCCTCGGTGTCGATCAGTGCATTGAGGATCTGGTAATAGTGGGTGGCCGACAGATCAAATATCTCCCGGATAGCCTGCTCCTTGGCCCCGGAATACTTCCACCACTGCCTCTCCAGGGCAAGTATCTTCTGTTCCCGGTCGCCGAGGCCACCGGTATCAATCCCGCCGTCGGCGTTGACTTCTGTCTGCGCGGCCGCGCCGTTTGCTGCCACGACACACCGTCCTTTCGTTGAATTCCGCCCGAGCCTTCCTGCCCATGGTAATGGGGAATCACACCGTTGTCATTTACGGCTGGACCTCTACATGTCGGCCTACGAATCAGGTTTCCTAGCCGGTTGCGATCACGCCACCCTTTCCCAGGAACAAGCCGCCGACCTCGCCGCCCGCCGGTTCTACGCCCTCGAAGCGCATCAGGAATGGTTGTCCAAGTTTGTGCCCGCCACGGTTTCCGCGATGGAAGTGGAAGCGTACCGGCGCAAACCGGGATCGTCCTACATTCCCCGCGACGGTGACACCCGCTACATGCAGCCTGTCGGCGGTGGTGGACAGTGACGATTCCCGATTACTTCCTGGCCGAAGCATTCGATGACCTCGCCGCCGCACAGAACCTAGCCGCCGAGGGTGAGAAGCACCGGGGCCAGGCCCGCATGGCATACCGTCTAGCCGCCGCCTACAGTTCCGAGCTGATGTACATCCGCGGCATCGGCTGGCACGTCTGGGACGGGCAGCGGTGGGCCGAGGATGAGAAGGACACCGCGAAAACCGCCGTGCTCGACGTGTTACGGCGTGCCCTTGCCCAATCGCTCGATGACAAGGATCTCCGCGCCGACGTTCGCAAATGTGAGTCATCTGCAGGAGTCGCCGGCGTCCTGGATCTCGCCTCAGCACTCCCGGCGCTGCGGGCATCCATAGACGAGCTCGACGCCGATCCTTATCTGTTGAACTGCGCTAACGGAACCCTCGACCTCCGAACCCGTCAGTTGCGGGGGCACGACCCGGTGGACCGCATCACCCGCGTGACCCGCGGAGCGTATGACCCGGAATCCGACCGGAGCGCATGGGACGGTTTCCTATCCGGAGTCCTACCGGATGAAGAGGAACGGGCCTACCTCCAGCGAGTCATCGGGCAGAGCGCCTACGGCCGCGTCAGGGAACACCTGTTCCCGGTCCTGACCGGCAGCGGCTCCAACGGCAAGGGAACCGCCTACGGTGCCATAACAAACGCGCTGGGGGACTACGCAACCATCATCAACCCGGAACTACTCATGAGCTCCGAGCGCGGCGGCGGGGGACCGGAAATGATGACCCTGCTTGATGCCCGCCTTGTCATCGGCTCCGAAACCGAAGAGGGCCGCCAGCTGGACGCGGCCACGATGAAGCGGCTGACCGGCGGCGACGAGCTCACCGCCCGGCGGCTCTACCAGGAACCCGTCAAATGGATGCCCACACACCAGCTTGTCTACGTCACCAATCACCTGCCCAAGGTGAAAGGCAACGACCCGGCAGTGTGGCGGCGCGTGCGCGTCGTGCCGTTCGATGTCGTGGTGACCGAAGCGCAGCGGGACCAGACGTTGCCGGAGCGGCTGGAGCTATCCGCCGACGCGATTCTGACATGGGTGGTTGAAGGATGGTTCGACTACGAAGACCACGACGGCATGAACGAGCCCGACAGTGTGCGCAACGCGACGGACAGGTACCAGACCGAGTCCGATGCCGTGAAGCGGTTCATTCAGTCCGAATGCGTCACCGGCCCCTACGTCCATGTAAAGACGCGGGACTTGTTCATCGCCTGGACAGCGTGGGCAGCGTCAGATGGAGCGGACCCCTTGAAAGAAACCCCCTTCGCGAAGGAGCTTGAACGGCTCGGTTACGAAGCCCGGAGAACAAAAGCCGGAATGGTCCGAGGTGGCATTGGATTACGCGCCGAAGACGACGAAAACGAAGGGCGGGTGTAGGGCTATGTACCCCTTTTGCAAACTCTCTCATGAGCAGGGATATAGAAAAGTTCCCGAAATGGGTACACAACCCTACACTCCGGCCCCAAAAACCCCGGAAACACGCGGAATTTCCGAAAGTCAGGAGCCCAGGCAATGACCACCGGACAGCCCGTCGTCCCGATCGGTTACGAGCCAACCAAGTTTGTCTGCCAGTTCGCCAAGCATGAACTTCAATGGCTCGCTGAACACCACATGCGGAAAGCCCAGGAAGCCCACCAGGACGCCCGTAAATGGATGAACCGGGCACTGCTGGCCGAAGCCCGTTTAGCCCTCTACGACGCACGAGAGAAGGCCAACAAATGACCGACTACATCCGCCCGTCCCAGTGTGAAAGCTGCTTGCCCGTCGAAACCGAGACCACCGCCGGCGGTATGGGCCGCTGCACCTACGAATACGCTCACCAGCCCGATTGCCCTAACTCGCCACATAAGAACGGAGTATCCCGATGATCCAGGTCACGGAGGAAGGGGAATGGGTCAACTACTTCATCCCCCTTGAGGAAGTCGAGAAACTCAGCAGACAGCAGCGAGACGCACTGTCCTACCACGGTGGCGACTGGAACGCCGAACACCGGCCGCCGAACATGCCAAGAAGGTACCCGCCCAACATCACGAAGGGCAGCGGGTGGAGTTTGACCGTCCTGGTCACTGAGGCATCAGCGGCCGCATCACGCATCCATGCCGCCTTATCAGTGCGGGGAAAGGGTGTGGCCTGAATGTTCAGCAGCAGACCGGAGCAACACCACCGGAACATCGCCGAACGGAGTATCCAGTGACCCGCCCTTATATCAAGGCCCGTACCTGGACGTGGCGCGACCGCGACGGCAATCAGACGCCCGGCATCGCACTTATGCACGGCGGCAGCGTCAAAGCCCACCTGACCTATGCGGAGGCGCTGCGCATGGCGGATCGTCTCGTGGATCTCACCGACGCCGCCGGCAACCCCGAACAGCCCCTACCCAGCACCACAGCAGAACAGGAATAGCACCCATGCCAATCACGATCATCACCCCCGATGGAACACACCAGTTCGATGCCAAGCCCGAAGAAGTCAGCCAAACCGGGCCAGTGCTCAAGATCACCCGCAAGGGGCAGGTCATCGCGCACTTCCGACGCTGGACTAGCTGGTTCGAAACTCCCGCTACCGAAGAAAAGAAATAGCAACCATGGACGAAATAACCGAAACAAACCGGGCTTACGTCAAAGCACTTTTTCAAGGTGATGAGCCGGAGGACGAACAAGCGCCAGCAGTCCGGCAGGAGCCCGTCTCCGCCCCGGTCATTCCCGGCCAGGAGCGCACCCCCGACCAGGTTACGGAAAGCCCGCTCCGCGCCTTCACCCGGGAGTTGTTCGAGCAGTGACCGAAGCCCCCGCAACCACAAGCAACACCAAACCGAAAGGCAACACCATGCAGACCAAACTCAACCCAAACCAGCGCACAGCTATTCAGATAATCAGATAATCAGATAATCAGGCAAGAGAGTAAGCACTTGGGCCTTGAGATCCCCGAAGCCGCAGCCACCACACCCCCGCCGCTGACCATCACCGCACCCGGCCCCGACGAAATCACAGAAATCGTGACTCAGCTACTCGCCGCCGGCAAAGACCCCGGCACAGACAAGACCGTGCAGGCACTCGTCACACGCGCCTACCTAGCAAACCTCCCCGGCGTCACTGAAGCCCTCGAAGCCAAGCGGGACCAAGAGGTTCTGGCAGTGTTCCTGGAAGCCGCGCCCAGCATCAACAACCAGTTGGCCGAGATGTTCGCCGCCGACGCCGAAACCCTCGAACGGCATAAGGACACCGTGGGAGCCGTGCCCCTCGCCTACCTCGAACCCGACAGCATGAACCTAAACGCAGGGAAAGCGGCGCTGGAGATCCTGGACGCCAACAAGCACATCTCCCAGGTTTGCGCGGTCTGGCGACTCATCCATCACATGCTTCCCAGCCTCACGGAGAACCCATACTCCAAGGCCCTCGTGATCGGGAACCCCACATCCACACAATGGATGGAGAACCGGCTACGCGGCGCCAACCCCGAAGCCTGGGACCTCGTCATCATCGGCGTGAAGCTCAGCCTAGGCACAAGCACACAGGAAGTCGCCGCCCGCTTCCAGTCACTCGAGCAGGCAGCAGTGCAGTACGATGCCGAAGCCCTGGAGGCTGAGAAGTGGGGACACGGCGGACAAGCGGCCCGGATCGCCGGCAACAAGGGAGCACTGGGCAACCTCGCCCACAACCTCGCGCAAGCCAACGCCAGCTAACCAACGTGGGCCGGTCACCACGACCGGCCCATGAAGTACCCCAGGCCCCAGCCCCGCGACCGTATTTCCGTTCTAGCACCCCCCGGTATAGCTATACATCCCCTCGGCGCTGGATGAATCGACCTATTCCACCCCTCCCACAACACCCATTTCCACAGAAGGACAATGTAATGGAACACAAAACCCCGTCGGGGCTGAAATCTGGAGGCCGCAAATTGTGGCGATCCGTCACAGATGACTACGAATTAGGCCAACATGAGCTATCAATTCTGCTCGAAGCCGCACGCACATTGGACGCTTTGGATGAGCTGGAGCGGATAGTCAGGGATGAAGGCGTGACCAACGTCAGCCCTCAGGGCGTCCGGGCGCATCCTGCCCTTGTGGAGGCTCGCCAGCAGCGCGTGACGCTGGCAAAACTCGTTGCTTCCCTGCGCATTCCAATCGAGGATGAACAGGAAGCCATACGGACGCCGCAGAAGCGCGTGAGCATCCGTTCCATATCGGCGGTCCGGTGAGACGCCGGCCGAAGGTTGTTTTACTGGACGACGGGAAGCCGTGGGACGGGACTATTCCGGGCTGGGCTCTGGCGTTCCACCCGAACGACTGGCCGGGAGTGCAGCCGTGGGAACAGTGGGATAACTGGTGGTCCGCCGCGAGAGATTGGGCTGACGGGCACATGCCCAAGGGCTTCGATGAACTCATCCAGAAGATGCCCGTCCTACCTTCCCGGCCTTGGAATCAGGCGGACATCTAATCAGACCATGGCGTGAAGCTCACGGCGGGCTGCAACAGTGCAAGTGCCGAAGTATGGCGGTTAGCGTTCCTTCGTTGCGCAGTGATCCGTCAGCGCCAGCCGCCGGAAATGGGCCGGAGCATAATTTGAAGAGGTAAGCCTTTCGTCCACTCACGGCCACAGCGGCACAGCATAAGCGGTCCCGAACCTCTAAAGAGATCCGGGACCGCTTTTGCTAATCGGCGTGGTTGTGGGGGAGCGCAGCCTTTATAGCTCCTCCGGACTTTTCACGATCAGCGATTGCCTCAACGTCGTTCTGGATGCTGACCACCGAACTATCTATAGCGTCCAGCTTGTCCAGGATCTTCTGCAACAGCTCAGTGTTCTTGTCCATATCTGCGCCATCCCTGCCTAGTCTCGCTTGTCACCGGAAAGCTCCGGAGAGGTCTACGTTATCGGTAGCTCGAAACTCGGGTAGACCTACCCCCACGCACGACACCCGCTAACCCTATCTCCTGTTCTTTCCCCATGGTCTAGGGTTTCACACACGGGAATTCTGAGCTCTCACGGCACAGAAAAGCCCCGAGCGGTACGCGGAGCCGGAGCCCCCACCCTCCTTGTGAGGGTGAGGCCTCTCCGCGCTTAGTAGGCCCACTCCCACCCGTACATGGACGAGAAGTCGTTATACACGAGGATGCCGGAGGGCGATTCGACATCGAGGACGACGAGGCCCGTAGCCTTTTCTCCCGGACCGATGCTTGAAGGAAGCATGGCACCGTCCTCGTAGCAGTACATGCTGGCGATCGTCCCTGCGTCGAGGTTCGATGTCGTCCCGTTCGCTGCGATCGGTTTGAACCCGAAGGCGTCCATGTAGAAGGATCCCCCATCCTCTGCAAGGGCGGGCAGCGTCTCCACAGAAACGTCGAGGGTGATGAGGTGCCCGTTCTCCGCGGGCTCCGCGTCTAGCCGGGTGCACGGCGCGTCGACGGTGATGGAGTTTACGACGAAGGTCGCGGTGTCCACCCCTTCCGAATTTGTAATGGCCGCGCCGTCGCCGGGAGTGAGGACCAGATTGCCTCTATCCGAGTACTCGCCCTCAGGTCGGGCGTCGGCGGGATCTTCGGTGGTCTCTTCCGGCAGCGGTGACGGTTCGGAGACTACGGGCGTTTCGGTGGCGGTGCTGTCGGCCGCTGCAGTGCTTTCGGGTGAGGCGGGGTCGACATTCGGTGCTTCTGCCGCGGTGGGTGAGCTGCATCCCGCGAGCAGAAGTGCGGTGATGCCGAGCGGCGCAAGGTACTTCTTCACGGTGTCCCCCTGGTGATGTGGTGGATGTGATCTTACAGCGCCAGCCTCTCGATACGCTAGGGATTGCCTGAGCCAACTGACTACGCATCGTCAAACGATCTGAATGTTGCACAGGATGGACGTGACCGTCAGGCGCGACCCAGAGACCCGCGTTCACCACACAGAAAAGCCCCGGACAAGCGGAGCCGGGGCAGTCCTAGGCGGTTGGAGCCGCTGTCAGGCGTACTTGGTGGCGAGCCTTGCCAGCGCGTTGCCCGCAGCGAGCGCCTGAGAGGTAGTGAGCATGGTGATTACGGACAGGTCCGGCGCTAGGAGCTCGAAGGTCACGCCGCGATCAACTGTGAACGTGGTTTCGATCCGCCATCCGTCGCCAGCCTCAGACGGTCCATCGAAGTAATCGGCCAGCAGATCCGGATTGAACGCATCCTCGGCTTGGACGAACCCTTCGGGCGGCATTAGCTCAGATGGCGTCACGCCCTGCGCGTCGGCCATTTCGAAGAGGTCGCGGACAGTGGCGGGGTAGGTTGTTGCGTTCATGGTTGAACCTGTCTTTCTTGTTGTGGCGGGTTGATGCTGAGCGTAGTGCTCGGGTAGGACATTTTCAGACTGTACGGATGCCTTCGGGGTGCCACTGCTGACGGGAGCCGTCGGAGAGGGTGACCCATACGCCGCGGCTGGTTACACGCCATACTTTCCCGACAGGCCCGACAGGCCCGGCAGTATCGCCGAACATCCCGACAAACTGGACGCGCTTACCGGTGAACCGGGCCTTGGATTCTTTGGGTGTCATGGTGGCTTCCTCCGTCAGGATTAGTAATGGAAACAATGCCCCATGGCGGTTCCACTTGTCTTTGGAGTCCTCCCACTGACCGTACTTTTTTGCCGTGTACCCCGGGATTGCCCTGATCGATCTCGGACTATGACAACCTCCAACACAAACAGCAAGGATCAAGAGATGCGACACTTTACCGGCACCATCAAGGCCTTTGCCGCACTGAATGTGGCACTGCTCGCTCTGCGCATCAGCGGCGCGGCGTACCGATCGACCGATGAGCGCGAGCGGGGCGACGTGCCCGGCTGGGTGATGATATTTAGGTACCCATGTCATACCAGGTACTAACTCTTGGACATAAATATCCCGACCCTGAACGCGGCTCTCGTTTCAGGAGGTCTTCCCGAATAGACTGAAATTCGTCGGATGCGGATACAGGACGGGAGTCTCGCTATGGATGACGAGCGAAAATTAGCACTGGAAGCCATGGCAGCGGAGGCGTCCAGATTAGGTGACGCAATCGCCGAACGCCATGCCGCCGCGGAACGCTTTATTGCGGTAGCTGGAACGTTGGCCGGCGTGGGCTTAACGTTGGGCTTAGCCGAGGGTCAGAAACCCATTCTTATTGCCCTGCCCGTCGGCATCGCCATAATCATGCTTTATATGATGCAGATCTATACTGACGCTGGTATGCACAGTGGCCATCGTGAAGCGCTTGAGCTCCATTTGGAAGACGAGTTGGGTCAAACCGTGCTTGTCGGGCAAACACATGTAGCAAAAAAGCATGCTAGGCGTCCTAGCGTAGGGTTGACGTCGGGCTTGGTGGCGATTTGTTGGATTGGGACAGTTGTGCTGGGTGGAAGGACAGTCCTGACGTGGGACGCCACTTCGGGGCCAGGAAAAGAGGGATACATTTGGGTCTTCGGCCTTATCGTTGCCTTCGCCATCTTTGTGATGTGCCGAGCCTTCAATGAAAATAGGTTCGCTGAAGCTAATGCCATAGCAGCTGCAAGAGGCGCTTGGTCGAAGCAAGAACCACAGTGACCGCTGCCTCTACTGGTCAAGATGCCCTCGCACATAGCCCCCACCTAGCTCTGAGAATCGCGCTTTTTACCGACAGCATCGGGCCGGGTTACAACGGATTGACCATCGCGGTGGCGCAGTTGAGAGATGAGCTGCTATCGACTGGTCATGACGTAATTCTCGTGGCTCCTCGCGGGCAAGGGAAGCTTGGCGAGGAGAGTACTACAAGGTTTCTGCTTCCTGCGCTGCGATTGCCAGGAGTGCATCCAGCCATTGCAACTGGGTATGGTTTTCGGGGTTGTTTGCGCCGATTGGCACACGCCCGAGTTGATGTAGTCCACGTGAACAGCGTTGGCCCTATAGGACTCTTGGGAGTTTTCCTCGCGGTGCGTAGTAAGCTCCCGTTGGTGGTTACGTGGCATACAGATCTCCTATCCTACTTACGTTACTACCCTCTACTTAGGCCTTTAATTCCCTTTTGGCTTTGGGCGGTCAAGTCTCTTTGTACATCTGGTAGATCGCGCCGTGTCGACAGAGCCGGGGCTCCTGTTGGCGAGGCCGGAAGTAAGCCGGCGCTCAACCTTCTCCACGGAATATCTTATGTTCTAAGAGCCGCTGACCTCATTACGGCGCCATCCGATAAGGTCGCTTGTCAGCTGAAGCGCCTCACCGTTGACACCCCGATATGTATAGTTCCCGCTGGCGTGGACGGAGCAATCTCGAGGCCGGCGCAACGTTCCATCAATTCTGATCGAGCATTGAGTTTTCCGCGCCTACTCTATGTTGGTCGCATAGCCTCCGAAAAAGGAATTGAACTGTTGTTGGATGCATTCGCCTTAGTCCGAGAAGCAATACCCGGGGCAACGTTGCAACTTGTTGGAGACGCGTCCCGGTCGGGATCTTTGCGACGCAGGCTTAGGAGACTACGTCCCGATTCCGCAGTCACCCTAGCCGGAGAAGTCGACCCCTGCCTTCTTCATACCTACTACGACAACGCAGACGTATTCGTCTTTCCGTCGACCACCGATACGCAGGCGCTCGTTCTACATGAGGCCGCGCATTCGGGCCTGCCCATAGTGACCGTTGATGGGCAGCTGCCAGCGGTTATAGCTGAGGGAAGGAACGCCTTGGTGAGCGAAGCATCTGCGATGGCGCTGTCCAGAAGCATACTTGCGATGCTGGTGTCGTGCAGTGAGCCCGAGTATCTTTTAGACGCCGGAAAGACGGGCAAGCAATTAGCAATGAGGTATTCGCGGCAGCGACAAGTTATTGAGATGGTCAGGCTATACAGGCTCGTGTTGGCCGATGAGCGCAACAGGAGATGCATGTGAAGGTCAATGTGTTATCGGAATCTGCCTTCACCGTCGGCGGACACGGTGTCCATTCGGTATATGAGGACAACCTCGAAAGTTTAAGAGGGGCCGAGGGTGTGGAGGCTATTAGCGACCCTTTCAGGAAGGCAGACCTCGTTCACCTGCACACAGTAGGTCCACTGGCCCTACTTTGCATGTATACAGCGCCGTGCACCGTGGTTACGGCCCATCTTACGGCCGGTTCCCTCGTGGGCAGCATCGCAGGGTGCCGCCCATTTCGGAAGCCAATTGAGATCTATCTACGCTGGTTCTACAACAAAGCAGATCATGTAATTGCAGTTAGCGAGCACACGCGGGAGGAGTTGCGTCGAATGGGAGTCAAGAGAGCCATCTCAGTAGTGCCCAATAAGGCTCCGACCGTTGCGAGCACTCCAACTAAAGCGGATTCCAGAAAGCTTCTGGCGCTGCCGCAAGGACAGCCAGTGGTTCTGACCGTCGGCCAGGTGCAACCTCGTAAAGGCGTATCCACGTTTCATGAAGTTGCGGCAAGCATGCCGGATGCCCTTTTTGTGTGGGTGGGTGGGTTCCCTTTCGGAATTTTAACCTCCCGATACTTCGCGATGCGCCGGTTACTGAGGTCAAGGCCCGGCAATGTTGTGCATAGCGGACAGCTAAGCCGCGATGATGTCAAAGCGTACTTCTGTGCCTCCGACGTATATTTCCACCCTAGCCATCACGAATTAGCGCCGATGGCAGTCCTCGAAGCGGCAAACCATGGTTTGCCGCTCGTTCTTCGCGACCTAGCTTGCTATCGCCAGCTACTGGGCGACACCTATCTAGCTGGCAACGACGGTACGTTCACACAGAAGCTTCGAAACGTGATCGACAGCGAGGAGCTCCGCAAGCGCATGTCAAGTAGCGCGCTCAGCCTCGCCGAAGAGGGCTCTGCTAGCCGAACCGCTCGGGCATTACTTGTGATCTACGAGGAGCTACTAAATTCCGAGGAACCTTCTCTGTCACTCAGCGGGTGATTGAGATGAAAGCGCCAGATTTGGCCCTGGAGCGAGCATGTTCACGGCATGAGCCAAGATATCTACGTACTCATGTCGGCCTTCGCACACAAACCTAGCGCTCGCGCCCGCCCCAAGCTCCAGAGACATCTTGTGTGCCTACAATTCGGGGGCCCCGGTCTCAGCTGTGGAAGTTTCGGCTAAAGAGGCGGCACGGCGCCTGACTCCTCTGTACTCAGGGTTACCCGCGGGCCGTTGCAGTTGGCCGAGGACTGTATCTGCGAGCCGAAGGCTGAGGGCGGCAAGCGTCAGAGAGGGTTTGGCTGCCAAAATGCTTGGGAACACCGATAGGTCAGCAACGTATAGATTATCGTAGGAGTGCACGCGCTGCGTTTCATCCACGACGCTGGAAGCAGCACGACCCATACGCATCGTTCCACCTGAGTGGCCTATTTGGGCGCCACTGAAGTAGCGCAGGCTGCGGGAGATTGCCGCTTGCCTACCTTTGCCAATCACTTTTTGGAGTTCAACCGCGGCCTCGCGCACTTCAGATTCGTACCGCAGTCCGCCCTCGTTGGCCTCGGTGTATACCGATAGCTTTCCGACCGCTGGATCGAAAGTAACCTGATTGTTGTCATTCAGGTGACTGGGGAAGAAGAACTGAACGTCCACACTAACTTTATTCATTGCCTGGACAATGACTTGTTGCCATAGGTCTTCGTCCGCAACTCGTCGGTCCCAGTACTGGTAGTTGACCATGACCTCTATGTTGTATGGGTGGTTCTGGTCTGCAGCGTCCGCGTGCTGAATCATAAGCTTGGCGTGGTCTTGGGTGCCGAGCGGAGCATCTTCGGCCGGCCACTCGAACCGCACGGAGAAGTTGGGGTGGTCCGTCAACCCTTTCCCTATCAGATGGTTCGGGTCGTGAAGCTGACTCGCCAAGGCGATGCGAGTACTCCCAAGAGATCCGGCAGCTAGGATCACGAATTTGCCCTTGAAACGACGGCGCTTGTTTGCCAACAGGTCTTCGCAAATGACCGCGTTGACGTGGCCTCCTTCCGCTTCGACATGGGTCACCATGTGATTTGTGTTTATTGTGAGGTTCGCGTTTCCTGCGGAACCCGGGAACGCCATCGAGTCAAGTAACAAGTCGACCGTTGAGAACAGCCCATTCGACTCCCTGATTAGGTTTTGCTGAATGATTCGGCCGTCGCGCAACTCCACCAAATGGGGCTGATGCCGTGCCCGCGGCAATCGCGCTACCTTGTACTCAGGAAACTGCGTCGTGACCTCAGCGACTAATTGCTCCTCGTAGGGCCCCCGGGTGAGCTGCCTGCGCATGAGGGAGAGGGCTCTGTCATAGCCGCCTTCGGTTGTGAGGTAGTCCTGTACGGCTTGTGGCCAGTGGCCTCCAAACTCCCAGGGCTCGGCTTGCTGAATTATGCCGGACCAGAAAAGAGATCCCCCACCGAGGTTGATCTTGACTCCTCCTTCGAATGTCGAATCTGTCGAAGTCTTATGGCCGTACACGAAATATCGGTCCTTCAACGGATCCCAGTCCCCGGGCAAGTTGTATATGTGCGTCGGGAACAGCAGGCTGCCGGCTTCAAGTAGAAGTACGTTGGCGCCGCGGTCTGACAATTCGTCGGCAATGATGCCCCCGCTCATCCCCGATCCCACGACTATCGCGTCATAGACGACATCTTGATTGTGATTAGCGCGGAAGTGGTGCTGTTGCACTGGCGTTTCAAACACATGTAGGTTGTCGTGGCCGTGGAGGAATCGGTCTGGCACCTCCCCGAACTTAACCTCGTCTTCTTGTATGTGGTGATCGCCCGAGCTAGGGAAACGCAGCGGCTCGTGCTCCATGCGGTAGCTGCGGTCGACAACAAGAGAAACTTGCACTGTTGATCCCGCAACGGGGAAGTACCTCGACGGATCCAAGGTGAACAGCCAAAATCCGCGGCCGTCTGAAGTTCTTGAGTAGTCGCCGTATATGTCATAGTCCCAGCCACCGATATCGGTTCTTAGGGTGACCTCGTGATTGGGTGCGTATCGCTCCGTGTAGAAGCGGATTGAGAAACCAGGTTCGTCTTGCGGTTCCATATAGGGTCCTCAGAGGTTGGAACGTGGATGAGAATTTTGATACGGCAGACAGTAATTGCACTTAAGATCAACTATGACGCGCGTCACATCTTTGCGCTAGAGTACCCACCCTCCCTTGCCGAAGTCACCCTCCCGGCCGAGATCACCCCGCATGCGCGGTGACGTCGACGCTCAGGGGTGACTTCGGCAAGGATAGAAGGATGGAAAACGACGGCGCACTGTTCCCTCTGCCGGACGCCCCACCTGCGCAGGATCTTCCTTTTGCAGCGCCGGCCCTGCTGGAGAACGTAATGTCACCGGGCTGGGCGGAGGCATTGAGCCCCGTGGCTCCGCAGATACACCGGCTTGCCCGCCTTCTGGCTGCGGACCAGGACGCCGGTCACCGCCTGCTGCCGGACGGCCAGCATGTTCTCCGCGCGTTCGGGCGTCCCCTCGACGGGGTCAAGGTTCTCATCGTAGGTCAGGATCCCTATCCGACTCCCGGTCACGCTGTGGGGCTCTCCTTCTCCGTGGCTCGCAATATCCGACCGCTGCCGCGGAGCCTGGCCAACATCTATAAAGAGTTCGCCGCGGATCTGGGCGAGACGGCACCCGCGGACGGCGATCTTTCGGGCTGGGTCGAGGAGGGCGTGCTGCTGTTGAACCGCGTGCTCACCGTTCGGGCCGGGGAAGCCGGATCGCACCGACGCCTCGGCTGGGAAGTCGTGACGGATGCAGCAGTGAGGGCGCTGGTCGCCCGGAATCGTCCCCTCGTCGCAGTGCTCTGGGGCCGCGACGCACAGCAACTGAAACCACTGCTCGGAAACACGCCGGTGATCGAGTCCGTGCATCCCAGCCCGCTCTCTGCATCGAGGGGATTCTTTGGTTCGCGCCCCTTCAGCCGCGCCAATGACCTCCTGCGTGCCCAGGGCGCCACGCCGGTCGACTGGCTACGGCGCTGACGGTCACCGCCGCCGGTTGCGGCGTTCGTTGCTGCTGAGTTTTTTGGTGAACGGGCGGGCAAGGTTGTCACCGAGGACAATGCCGCCGGCCACGGCCAGAATGATTGTCAGCGCATTGAACAAGCCGATGGCGCCTGCGGATGCGATATCGGTTTCTATGGTGAGGTCATACATGGACCGGAAGATTGTCAGTCCGGGGTAAAGGAACATGACTGCCGGAACGGCCACCACCAACTGCGGCGCCCCCATCCGAAGCGCAATCACCCGCGCGAGCATGCCGATAAGCACCGCTGAAATGGCCGGCGCCAACCGGTACCCGACACCAAGGCTCACCACGGCGATGTACAGCACATACCCGGCCACCCCGATCAGCGCCGTGGGAAGCAGCAGTTTGATGTCCGTCTGCTCCGCGACACAGATCATTGCGACGGCGACAAAAACCAGGAGAACAACCACTGGGACGGGGTACAGGGAACCATCGGAGGTTGTCACGTCGAGTTCCGGCACCCCGATCATGGCGCCAATAACCAGTGCGACAGCGATACCCGACACGATTCCTGCGAAGACAAGGAAGGCGGAAAGAAACCTTCCCGCGGCCGTCACGGGGAATCCGTTTATGGCATCCTGGGTGGCGGACACCAGCCGGCCGGTAGGCAGCAGCAGGAGAATACCGCCCACCACCACCAGGGCAGGCTCAATGGGAACACGCAGCCACCAAAACAACATGGCGGTCAGCGTGACGAGCGCGGCGGAGGTTGCCACCGCGAAGAACTCCGGCACCCGCCAGCGCCCTAGCTGGCGCGAGAGGAGGTCCACGCCGATACAGCTCGCAAAGGAAATCAAAGAACCGAGTGGACCGCCGCCAATGAAGGCAACGATCGCGGCCGCGAAAATACCGAAGGCAGCCGTGACCATCCAGCGCGGAAACGGCTTGGGCCTGCGGGTGATGTCATCGAGGCGCCGGATCGCTTCCGAACGGTCGACGCCACCGTCCACAATCTCGGTGACCAGGCGATGCACGCCGGTGAGTCCCGCGTAATTGTTGGTCCATGAGCGGACCACCCGCAGCACCGTGGTGGGGGTCTGGTCCTTTGCGGAGTAGTTCAGAACCACCGACTGGTTAGTGATGTCCACCTCGATGTTGTCCAGGCCAAATGCCGCCGTGACCGCAATGATGCTGGTCTCAACTTCAAGGGCACCTGCACCGTACCGGAACATTGTTTCGGCCAGGCTCAGGGCAAAGTCCAGCGTGCGGCGTGCGTTCGCATCCGGTCCGACTGACTGGATGGTCGGGTTGGCGTACGGGCTTCCGGCCAACCGCTCCACGATGTTCATCGCCTGTGTGGGTGGAGCCTCCCCCTGCACCAGCCTGCGAAGCACCTTCCGGGCGGCCATGCTGGAACGGTCGGGGCGGACGGACCGTGGCGTGGTGGGAAGCGCGTCGGTGGGGTTGGGCTGCG
>NZ_KI915000.1:1862-50997 GCF_000520595.1 Arthrobacter sp. H5 | reverse complement strand
TATCCGGCTGGGACTTGGCAATCTTTGACTTGGCTCTGTCCGGGGTTGCGCTACCCTTCACCACCGGCAGCTGGCCAGCCATCGGTGACGGGTTGGTGTCCGGGCTCCGGCCATTGCCCGGGCCGGTTTTGTCTGGCACAGCTTCACCCCTTACATTGCTCTATTGGGCCTTCCGACCCTGGTCAGTAGAACGGCTGGCGATGCCGCCGCCAGTAAATCTGCCGGGCTACCCGCTCCCCCGCAATGTTCCACGCACGATACTTCAACGGACTGACCACCAGGTCATAGCAGCCCACAAAGTCCGTCACTGTCTTGGTGAAGCTCGTCTTGAACAACCCCAGACCGTGATGCTGGTGGGAGGTGTCTTTGAGCTGGTCGCTGGGCGGTGTGCCACATAAATCGTACTCCGCGATTCCGCACTCATCCTTGAGGTCGTTGATCGCGGTCCACTGCAGCAGATGGGAGTCCCCGTACTGCTTGCGCCCCGGTTTGGAGCCGCCGTCCTTGTACGTGCCCTTGCGCCCGTAGTTGATGACAAAAGCGCCCACCGACGGCTCGCCGTCCTCATGAACAAAGTAGAGCCGCCCCTGCCCCGCGTTGACGAAGTTGTTCCAGAAACGCTGGTAGTACTCGTAGGAGCGGAGCCGCGCGGCCGAGCGATCCTCGATGTGGGCCATCAACCTGTACATGGCGCGGAAGTTGTCATCGGTGGGTTCTGCCCGATGAACTTCGACGCCTTCGCGGATGGCCCGGCGGACCGCATTACGGCCCCGCGAATGGAGGTTGCGCAGCAGCTGGTTGGATTCGGGTGTGGTGTCCAGTACCGCCGTGTGGTCATTGGGTTGGAGATTGAAGGTTTTCACCAATCCGGCGTCCGTGAACTGACGGCGGACGTCATGGCTATCGATAATGTCGGGCTCGACCTTCACTGCGAAAACCGGACGGCCGGTGCGCTGAATCAGCTCCCGGCAGGCTTCGAGAACCTGGGGCACATGCGCTGGTTCAGCGACATCCGGCCCTTTGATGAGATACCAGAGGCTTCCCAGTAACGGTAGCTTCTTCTCGATGGCCAGGTTATACGTGGAGTAGTCATCGGATTCGAAGACCAGGAATACCGGATGCCACCCGTGGTGTGATTTCACTTCGGCGAAGGATGCCGATTGAAGAATATTTCCGCCGTTGGGATTGGCAGTCACCAGGTCATCCCAGTTTGCCTGCTCCTCCGCCGTGGCAAAGCGCGCGGTGAACTTACCCAAATTTCCTCGGATTCCTCAGGTTGTTTTCTGGTGGCTGGTCTCATTCAGTCTAGCTGTTTCGACCATAGAGTTTCCTCCCGCCAGGCGGGCTCCACTATGCCCCCGTGTGTGGCGGGCATAGCATCGAAGTATGGAATTCAGATATCTCGGAAACAGCGGACTCAAAATCTCGGAGCTCACCTACGGCAACTGGCTTACGCATGGTTCACAGGTGGAGAACGACGTCGCCACCCAATGCGTGCGCGCAGCGCTCGACGCCGGGATCAGCACCTTTGACACCGCAGACGCCTACGCAAACACTGCCGCGGAGACAGTGCTCGGCGAAGCGCTGAAAGGCGAGCGGCGGCAATCGCTGGAGATCTTCACCAAGGTGTACTGGCCCACCGGCCCCAAGGGCCACAATGACACCGGGCTTTCCCGCAAACACATCATGGAGTCCATCGACGGCTCCCTGGAACGGCTGCAGACCGACTACGTGGACCTCTACCAAGCACACCGCTACGACGTCGAAATGCCGCTGGAAGAGACCATGCAGGCCTTCGCCGACGTGGTCCGTGCGGGCAAAGCGCTCTACATCGGCGTCAGCGAATGGACCGCGGAACAGCTCCGCGACGGCCACGCCCTCGCCAAGGACCTCGGCTTCCAGCTGATCTCCAACCAACCGCAGTACTCCATGCTCTGGCGGGTCATCGAAGACAAGGTGGTCCCGGTGTCCGAGGAACTGGGCGTCTCCCAGATTGTCTGGTCGCCCATCGCGCAGGGAGTCCTCACCGGAAAATATGCTCCGGGCCAGGCCCCGCCGGCCGGCACCCGCGCCACGGATGAGAAGGGCGGCGCCAACATGATCAAACGCTGGATGTCCGACGACGTTCTGACCGGGGTGCAAAAACTCCAGCCAATCGCGGACGGATTGGACCTCACCATGGCCCAACTCGCCATCGCCTGGACGCTGCAGAACCCCAACGTCGCCTCCGCCATCATCGGAGCCTCCCGCCCCGACCAGGTGAAGTCCAACGTCGCTGCAGCCGGCGTGAAACTCGACGCCGACATCATGAAACAGATCGACGACGCCATCGGCACCCTCGCCGAACGCGACCCTGCCAAGACCGTTTCCCCCGAAGAGAGGCCAGCATGAGACTTGCAGTTACTGGAGCCAGCGGAAAGCTGGGTAGAAGCGTTGTCACCGGGCTGACGGAAGCCGGACACGATGTGCTGGCGCTCGATCAGTACGGCGAGCGCACTCCCGGGTTCCTGAAGATCGATCTGACCGACTACGGGCACGTGGCGGATGCGCTGCAGGGGGTGGATGACAGGCACTCGGGGTTTGACGCCGTCGTACATCTTGCCGCCATTCCCGCGCCCGGGCTCCAGCCCGATGCCGCCACTTTCCACAACAACATGCTCTCCACCTACAACGTGTTCCAGGCCTGCAGACGCGCGGGGATCAAACGGATTGTCTACGCGTCCAGCGAGACGGTGCTGGGCCTGCCATTCGACGAGGATCCTCCCTACATTCCGGTGGACGAGAACTATGACGCGCGGCCGGAAAGCACCTACTCACTGGTCAAGCATCTGGAAGAGCAGATGGCCATCCAACTCACGCGGTGGGACCAGACGCTGAGCATCACGGCGCTGCGGTTCTCCAACGTCATGGATCCGGATGATTACGAGGCGTTCCCGTCCTTCGATGACGATCCAATGAAGCGCAAGTGGAACCTGTGGGGCTACATCGACGGCCGCGACGGTGCCCAATCGGTGCTGCGTGCCCTGGAAAATGCGGCGCCCGGCTTTGATCGGTTCATCATTGCCGCCGCGGACACAGTGATGAGCCGCTCCAGCGCGTCACTTGCAGCGGAAGTGTTTCCCGGCGTCGAACTCGTCAAGGACGTGGGCGAGCATGAAACGCTCCTGTCCATCGATAAGGCGCGTGAGATTCTCGGTTTCGATCCCCAGCACAGTTGGCGGGACCATGTGAACGACGCCGGATAGGCGGCCCACGCGCGCAGGCTTACGGGTGCGCGGGCCGGGATAGCGTGCGGACACGGATAACGACGGCGGCAATCACCACCACTGCAGCAGCGGTGAGGGCGGCAGCCGCCGTCGTCGTTGATTCAAGTGGGCCGGCGAAGCGGCCCACCGCAATCCAGGCCAGCCCCCAGGCCACGGCGGCGGCGAACGCCAAACGACCGCGCCCCACCTTGGCCAGGCGGACGCCAACGGCCGCGACAATAAAGAGGACCGCTGTGGCCCACGCGTCCGGGTTGATCCCGAAGCCGTCGAATCCTGCCGCCGTCAGCGCCGCCGTAATGTTGGCGCACACCGCCACACAGACCCAGCCCAGGTAGAGGCCAAGCGTTCCGTCGACTGCGACTGCCTCGGGCCAGGTGCTGGCAGTGTCCCGGGTGTACCGGCGGAAGGCGACGGCAAGGACAACGAGCAGCAGCACGATGATGCCGACACTGAGATTCAGCAGTCCGGCCTGAATGCTGAGGATCCAGGCGGCGTTGAGGAGCATCGACGCGGCAACCAGCCAGCCGAGCGCACGCTGGCGTGGGCTGGTTCTTTGGGACGGCCGCCACTGCCAGATGGTGAAAGCCACGAGTCCCGCGTAGACCACGGTCCAGATGGAGAAGGCCGCACCGGCAGGGGCCAGCCGCGTGGCGCTGGCACTCAGCGCTCCCCCGGCGGCCTCCGCAATCGGGGTACCGCCGAAGACGCCCACTCCGATCATGGAGCCGACGATGCACACCACCACGCTGACGGTGACAGTGATTTGCCTGAGGAGATCTGTCCGGGTTCTCATGGATCCATTCAACCTGTCCTGGTTAGCCGGGGCTACCCCCGTATACAGTTGATCAGTAAGCTTACTTTCATGCGGAACACCATCGAGAGGAAAGATCATGACTGAAAATCTTCCCGACGAAGAACTAAACCCGGTTGGCGACGGAGTGGAGACCGACGCGCTGGACCCGGTTTCCGACGGGCAGCCGGACAGCTACCCGCAAGCTGCTGAGACCAACCCGGACCAGTGGCGGCAGGATCCGCTACTGCAGGACGAGCCCGGAGCCGGCAGTGAACCTGACCCGGAAAGCGACCAGGCCGTCCGTGACCGTTCCGAGGAAGACCGGTACAACGACGGCGAGGAACAGATTCCGCCCGACGAACCGACGATGGGCGAAGCTGCCTCCGACGTGGACTTCGGCGACCCGATGGATGATACCGAAGCGGACGCGAGCGACGACGAAGCAAACTTCGGCGGCTCACCACTCAGCCAGTTTGAACCGGATGATCTGGACCGCTGATCGCCCACCGGTGATCGACCAAACTCGCTCTAGCGAGTGCGCGGAGATCCGCCACCCTCCGCCGCATACGCCTCATGCGCCGCCCCCGTACCGATGGGCGGTCCGTCCACGGCGCAGTGCCGGAGGCTGGCCTCGCCCCGGGCCCGGTGCGCCGCGCCTTCCGGGACCGCTTCGCCTTCCGGCACGCCGCCGTCGTCGTCCGTTGTGAGGTTGACGTTTCGGATGGTGAGCGCGGCCAGGAGCGCCCCGGCAACGAGCGCGACGACGGCAATCAGCACAGCGGTCCTGAACCCTTCCGCAAAAGCCCCGGGGTTGGTATATACCTCGCCGGTGAGACCCGCAGCGGCCGGGATAACGGCGATGGCGATCAGCGCGGCGGCGCGTGCCACGGCGTTGTTGACTCCGGAGGCCAGGCCCGCATGTTCGTCGTCGACGGTGGCCAGGGCGGTCGCGGTCAGCGGCGCCACCAGCAGCGAAAGTCCAAGCCCCAGGACGATCACCCCGGGGAGCACGTCAAACACATAGGACGCGTCCTCGCCGATCCGGAGCATTAAGGCAAGTCCCACAGCGCAGATCGCCGGCCCCACGCTCATGGGAATGCGCGGCCCGATCCGGGCGGCGAGCGCCCCTGCGCGGGCTGATAAAAGCAGCATCAGGATGGTCACCGGGAGCAACGCCGTCCCCGATGCGATCGGGGTGAAGCCCGACACCACTTGCAGATGCACCACCAAGAGGAACAGGATTACGCCAAAGGCACCGTAGATCACAAACGTCACCGCGTTGGTCGCGCTGAACTGTGCCGAGCGGAAGATGCCGAGCGGAAGCATGGGATTCCGGCTTCGCCGCTCCACCACCACAAACGCGACGCTCGCGGCAATCCCGATAGCGGCTGTCACCAGCACGGGCCAGGACGCCAGGCCCATCGCCGGCGCTTCGATCAACGCATATGTGACACCGGCGAGCGCAACAGCACCCAACACGGCTCCGGGGATGTCCAGCCGTCCGCTGTTGGCGCGGCCGCGGGACTCCGGCACATGGCGGTGTGAAATGACGACGACGGCAAGCGCCAACGGCACGTTGATCAGGAACACCCAGCGCCAGGAGGCAAACTGAACCAGCCACCCGCCCAGGAATGGTCCAATCGCGGTGGCCACTCCCCCGAGTCCGGACCAGGCGCCGATGGCCCGGGCACGGTCATCGGGCATAAAGGAGGCCTGGATCATGGCAAGACTGCCCGGCGTCAGCAGCGCTCCGCCGACTCCTTGGAGAGTCCGCGCGGCGATCAGCACCTCGGCGTTTGGCGCGATGCCGCACAGCAATGAGGCCACGGCAAACCAGATGACGCCAATGACGAAGATCCGCCGGCGGCCAAACCGGTCACCCAGCGAGCCGCCCAACAGAATGAAGGATGCCAGGGTCAGAGTGTAGGAGGTGACAGTCCACTGGAGGGTGGCAAAGTCGGCGCCAAGATCCGCCCCGATGGCGGGAAGGGCAACATTGACCACAGTCGCGTCAATGCCCGCTAACCCGGAACCCAGGATTGAAGCAAGCAGGATCCAGCGTCCCGCCGCGGACGAAAACCGTATGCCCGTAGCTGTTGCACCGCTGTCCATCTGGACCTCTTCGGTTGTGCCGATGTGATAAGCGAAACACCGCGCGTACGCCGGCTATTCCACCCGGGCACCTGCGGCCCCAATCCGCAGGTTTGTTGCCTACTCGCAAGGTTCGCGGATAAGCGCCCGCGTACGTTGCGCCAAGGCAACGAACCTGCGGTTTACAAGCGGCACGTAGAATGGCAGAGTGAAATCCCGTTCAGCACTTTTCATGCTCCTGCCCATCGCTGCCCTTCTTGTCGGGTGCAGTCAGATCGAGGATACGGCCGGGCAGGTCGTTGAAGACACCGTCTCCGAGGTGACGAGCGCCGCCGCCAGTGAAGTGCAGGCCCAGATCTGCACCCTGGTCGAGGACGGACTGGCCGGCCTTGAGGACAAGGAGCTCTTGGGCAGCCTGGTATCCGCCGCCGAAACAGCTGGCGTCACAACGGAGATCACCGAGCCGCTCGCCCGGATCGCCGAAGCGGGCGATGAGGTTCCCTCCGAGTCCGTGAACGACCTCCAAGAAGCCTGCGAAGCGCCGTCGTCGTAAGCCTTATCCGGGTGAGCCGTAGGCTGGTAGATTTGTTGCCGGCGCTGTTCCGCGCCTGACCTCTTTGCCGGCGCTCACGCCGCCGGCCGCGCGGGGTAAAGGGAGCCACTATGTTCTCGGAGCGCCGGATCATAGCCCTCCCGGCGGGGCCGTATCAGCGTGGGTGATGCGGCGGATCCGCCGTAGGAGCAGCAATGACCAGGCAGAAATCCCTCAAAGAGCACGTTCGCGCCCGTATGGAGAAAACCGGCGAGAGCTACACTGCCGCCCGGCGGCAGGTTGTACCCGGCGAAAGCAAGCGGCCCGCAACCGCACTGCCGGAAAAGCCGACGATTTCCTCGGCGTCGCTGGCCCAGGCAACCGGACAGGATTGGGCTGCATGGTTTGCGGTCCTCGACGCCTGGGAAGCGCACACCCATAAGCATGCAGAGATTGCCCGGTGGCTCGTACAGGACCGCGGCGTGGATGGCTGGTGGGCGCAGGGCATCACTGTGGAATATGAGCGCTGCACCGGTCAGCGCGCGCTCGGGCAGCGGATGACCGGAGAATTCGAATCCAACGCGAGTAAGTCTGTCCCGGTTTCCCGTGAACGGCTGATCGCGGCCTTCACCGATCCTGCAGCGCGTGAGCGATGGCTGCCCGGAGATCTCCTCCAGCTCAATGACCAAAAGGCTGAAAGCAGCTCCATCAGCGGGCGCTATCTTGGCGGGGACGGCGGCCGTATTGCCCTGTACTTCACCGCCAAAGATGAGAGCCGCTCGCAGGTTGCGTTGAGACATCTCGGGGTCGCGGACGCGGAGGCTCATGCGCGGTTGACGGAGTTCTGGCACGAGCGCCTGGGCGTTCTGCGGGAGCTGCTGGCGGGAGCTGCTGGCGGGAGCATAAAGAAGCTAGCTTTCTTCAAGAGAGTTAGCTAGTTTCCCCTATGCCCTTCCGTTCAGATGGGTCCCAAAAGAACTGTCCCATCGCCCGCGGCCTCGACGTGCTCGGCGACCCGTGGAGCATGATGATCATGCGCGAAGTATTTTTCGGCAACTTCCGCTTCGAGGGGATGTTGCAGCGTCTGGGCGCGGCGGCCAGTGTGCTGAGCAAACGCCTGGGCAGACTGGTGGATGACGGGCTTCTGATCAAGACCCCGTACGACGGCAGCCGCCGGCGTTGGGAGTATCGCCTCACCGACAAGGGCGAAGATCTGCTGCCGGTGCTGAACGCCGTTGTGCAGTGGTCCGAGAAGCACATGAGCGCGCCGAACGAGCGAGCCCACATGTCCGTCCTCCAACCGCCGTCGGGCGCTCAGCGTGAAAGCCGAGCGGGCGCTTAAGACACCGCACGGCGCCAAAGCCCACCGGGTTCACCCGGCATGGATCGTGGCAGCCGTCGCCTTCCTGGCACTTGTTGGGTCGGCCGGTTTCCGGGCCGCTCCAGGAGTGCTGATGGTGCCGCTTGAGGAGGAGTTTGGCTGGTCACGCAGCATTCTGTCCCTGGCCGTGAGCATCAATCTAGTGTTCTTCGGCCTGGCCGCGCCGTTCGCGGCAGCGCTTATGGACCGCTTCGGGATCCGGCGGGTGACCTCCATCGCCCTATTGGTAATCGGTGCTGGAAGCGGGCTGACGGTCTTCGTCGTGAAACCGTGGCAGATTGTGCTGACCTGGGGCGTGCTCATTGGGTTAGGCACCGGATCGATCGCTCTGGTGTTTGCAGCGACCATCGCCAACACCTGGTTCGTTAAACGCCGCGGCCTGGTGGTTGGCATCCTCACCGACGGCAGCGCCGCAGGGCAACTTGTCTTCCTGCCACTCATCGCCGTGATGGTGGAGAGCAGCAGTTGGCGCGGCGCCTCCCTGCTGATCGCAGCCGGCGCGATCGCCGTCGTACCCCTGGTGCTGAGGTGGATCCGCAACTCGCCGCGCGAAGTGGGTGTGCACGCCTACGGTGCGGATCCGGCGTCGTACCTGGATGAGCCGGACGTTCTGGGCGTTGGCGGCCGGCTTTGCAATCTGCGGTGCCACCACCAACGGGCTGATCGGCACCCATTTCATCCCGTCCGCGCATGACCATGGGATGCCCATGGCGACGGCGGCTGGCCTCCTTATGGTGGTGGACCTGTTCGACATTGCGGGCACCATCGCGTCGGGGTGGCTGACTGACCGGTTCAACCCGAAAATCCGCGATCTGCCGGGATGTCTTCGGTGCGGACGGCGGCATCGTTTTTGGTTGGGTGTTCGCGGCTCACCAGATCGGGGCTGCAATTGCTGCGTTTGCCGCGGTTTTCATACGCGATTCGACCGGCAGTTACACGTATGCGTGGCTCGGTGCGGCGGCGCTGTGCACCGTCGCAGCAGTGCTCAGCCTGGTTATCCGCAAGCAGAAAGTGCGGCCTCCGGAAGCCCGCGTGGATGCTTTGGATACGTCTCCATTTTCGTAGCGGTTAAACCCTGAATTCCGTTTCGGTTTCGATCCGGAACTGGCATATCTAAAAGTGCTCCAGAGCAGTACCTTTAGAGCTATGAGAGGCGGCCCAGTCCCTGTCACCTCCGAACGGCCAACCCGGTCGGCCAGAGCGGCGTGCGCACGGTGGGTTGCCATTGAGAACGAGTTCGGATTGCTCACGGGTGGAGAGGTGGATGTGCTCCTCCGTTCCAGCAGTCCTCCCGCGGGATGCCTCGCGGCAGAGCGGCGCATCCTCGGGGTGGCAACGAAGGCGGGCCGTGTCCTTTACCCGGGTTTCCAGTTCGACCGGCAGGTTGGAGTTGTGCATCCGGTCATCGCCGAAGTGGCACAGTTAGGCCTGGAAGCCGGGTGGAAAGACCGTCATCTACTCCAATGGCTTTGTGTACCCAACGGATACCTTGCCGGTGAGCGCCCCGTGGATATCCTGGACAACCGGGAACGCCTGCTCGCCGCGGCCCATACCGACCTTGAAGCGCTCTGGTGACCGGCGTGAATCGAATCATCCGAGCCGTTGTGATGACGACGGCGGCACTCTCCCTTGCGGCGTGCGGTACCGAAGCAGGTGGCAACGCGACACCCAGCGAGCCGCCGTTTGACCCTCCCGCCGAAGGGGAGCTGATTGGGCAGGGAACAGTGCTTCAAAAGGAGAATCTGCCCGCGAAACTATGTCTGGGCATGATCCAGGAGTCCTACCCGCCCAGTTGCAGCGGACCGGAAATAGTGGGTTGGGACTGGGCTTCTGTAGAGCAGTCGGAGACAGCTTCGGGCGTGACGTGGGGCTCTTATGCGGTGCAGGGCACGTGGGACGGCACCGAATTCACGCTCACCCAGAATCCCATTCCACTATCTCTATACGATCCACCGGCGGATCAGCCCGATCCTCGACTGGACGGGAGTAATCCCGGCGCAGGCAGTGAAGATGAATTACTAGCCATCCAGACAGAAATACTGGACCCGACAAATGGGGAGGTGCTCATATCTTCGATCACCAACGGTTATGTGCTGCTGGTGGTATTCCACGACGACGGCACCCTCCAGGAGTATTTCGACCGGCAATATGGTGCGGACATGATCGCCGTGCAGTCGGCCCTGCGGCCGGTGGGGTAGTTCGCGAGCAGGCAGGACAGGAACCTGGCGGTCGACCGCGTGGAGACCTTCGCACAGCAAAATGTCGGAGGCCGCCGCTACCTTGATGGCATGAACACTTCAACATATTCACAGCAGGAAGTCCGGCACCCCGAGCGCGGGCGCCGGTACAGCATAGTAGAACTTCGTTCACTGGCCGACGGCGGGGATGCCTGGGCCATCAGCCGCGTGGACGATTGGGAAATGAACTTCTCGGACGAGTATGCAGGTTCCCTGGCTGAGCGCTGCACGGATCCTGCGTGCGATGGCCACGGCGAGCCGGTGGACCTCTGCTGCGACGAGGCAGGGAACCTCCGGGACGCTGACCACGGAGGCTGGGGGCATGAACTCCGGCACGCCGAAGCCGCCTGATCCCAACGTCGGGTAAGCCGTTCGCGGCCCCCCACCCAACCTCCCGGGCTATCGTGGCGCCATGCCCAGCCAACTAGCTGTTATCGCCGTTGACGCAGTCCGGCCACGAGTGGTGGCCGATTTCTGGTGCGCTGTCCTCGGTTGGCATGTTGTCGATGAGGACGGCGACGTCATCAGCATCGCGCCACCGGATGCAACCCGGCCCTCCATCGATGTGGTCGCCATTCCCGAGGGCAAGACGCTCAAGAACCGACTGCATTTCGACCTGCGGGCTGACTGCGTATCCACTACCGAGGAGCTTGAGCGACTGCTCGCACTCGGCGCGCGGCGCGGGAACGTGGGCCAGGGCTCATCGCCGACGACCAGACCATTATCCGGACAGGACTGACCACCATCCTCAACGCCCAAGTCGGCATTGAGGTTATTGCCCAAGCCGCCGATGGCCACGAGGCCGTGGTGCTCGCCCGCCGGCTGCGTCCAGACGTATGCCTGTTCGACATTCGGATGCCACTGATGGACGGTGTCGAGGCGACCCGCCAGCTCGCCGGACCCGGCGTCGAGGATCCGCTGGCCGTCGTCGTCATCACTACCTTCGACACCAACGAATACATCAGCGGCGCCCTCAGAGCCGGTGCCAAAGGCTTCCTGCTCAAGGACGCCGGACCAGAGCTGTTGGTCCAGGCCATCCACGCCGCCGCCGAGGGAGACGCCCTCATCGCCCCCAGGATCACAGCCCGCCTACTCGCCGGCTTCGCCGACTCCGCCTCCCCTTCGGAGCGGACCCAACCAATCACCGCACTGACCGACCGGGAGGAAGAAGTTGCAGCCGCCGTCGCACGGGGCGGGACCAACGCCGAAATCGCCGTCGAACTTCACATCAGCCTCAGCACCGTCAAGTTCCACCTCGCCAGCCTGATGAACAAGGTCGGTGTCCGCAACCGGGTAGAAATCGTCATCTGGGCCTACGAAACAAAGCGGGTGCGGCCCTAAAACGGCTTCTGGCCAGCAATCTTGCATCTATTGATGTCGACATCGTACCCGTCGGTTCCCGCCTGTTCCCGTTCAAAGCGTGTCGTAAACGTGGCTCATGGCTATAACACACGCGGCGATGTTTCATGTCGCGGCCGCTCGCCACTTTGCCGGGAGAGAGATGGACATCGCTCCTTTCCCGCTACTTCCGCTGGGTCCCACTCCCGAACGGTTGCCTGGCAACTCCGTCGTGGGCATACGTCGTCCGGTCACCACATACGCGGACGGAAGCGTATTGACCCGCAAGCTCGGCATCGCTTTTCAGCGATATTTCGTGCCTCTGGAGATTCAGGGTGAAGGATGGACGGGCAAAGTGGTCGAGGGCAAGGGCATCGTTCAAAATTGCGCATTAGCATTTCAGGGCAGAATCACATCCGCGATGCAGCGTTCCTTACTCCGTTCTCTCACCGTCGATGGCAATAACCGAGATCAATGTCATCCCCAGGTCGCCCACTTTTCTGAGCAGCCCATGTAACCCCGCCTGATCGCTAACCTGACCACACAACATCGTTGTTCCATCACTCTCCCGGGTCAGCGACAGACCTTCGAACCATTCGGTCCAGCAATCATCCAGGTGTCCCTGGATTCGGATCTTGTATCTTCCCGCGTCGTGGTGTTCGACAGGCGTCTCGTTCATCGCGATTCCGTATGCCTGACAGTTGCGATGGGCAAGCCGGGCGCGGACTGCCAATTCATGGAGGTTGTCCTTCCCGGCTCAGACCGCTGGGGTTGGGTCGAGTTGCGGGCTTTGCATACCGGTCAGACGCTCCGCTGCACTCTTTCGCTGTTCAGCCCAGAGCGAGAAGCCCAGCCAGATCAGAGCCAATCCGACCGGTACGGCGGCATAACGGGCGGCGGCATGCGGCAGGAAAGGAACCAACAGGGTCGACGCCGCTCCGAGGGCCAACAAGATAGCGCCCCAACGGGAGAGGACGCCGGCACGAAAAATGGCAATACCGAACAACACAGCGCCAACAAGGTAGAGCGCGAATGACACCAAACCCACAGCTCCGAGGGTTCCCAGGTTGGTCTCGCCAGCGGAGCCGTTGAAGACCCCCAGGACAGTGTCAACAAACTGCGGCGCCTCAGATGCCAACGGCGGCAGGACGAGGGCTTCAACGAAGCTCCAAACAGTCACCAGCACGAACTCGAAACCGAACAGAAGATACCCGATCAGTCCAAGTAGACCTGTTTCCTTCACTTGACGGAGGTAGATTCCGGTCACTCCGACAAGTGCAAAGATGGACATGATCATGGTCAGGTAAGCGACGATCGCCCAGGCGCTGCTGGTGACGGTGGCAACATTCTCCGGTGGATGAATCGGTTGAATGACTATGAAGAGCAGCCCGGCCACGACGGCGGACAAACCGGCCGCTCGGGTCAGGGTGGAAGTTGTAAGATTCATTATCGTTTTTTCCTTGCATCTGGGTTGCCCCACGGCGTGCGCAGAAGGACACCCATAATCTACGGAGCGGCATGGTGACACGTCATCACCATTCGTGGTGATTGATGTGGTGACTGACAAGCGTCTCCTTGTGGGAGTTGCTTTGACCCGCCCACCGAGACATGGTCGGATAGTGATTATCGCCGAACGGGTGCGGACATGAACGTTTTCGAAACTCCCGGCCGGCTCGCGTCCTGGGCAGGGGGTCTGGCCCGGGTCGAACGAATCCGCCGAATGGATCAAGTCCTCACACATCCTGCCCGGCAACAAGGACCTAAAAACCGCTCTCGGCACCGCCGCGATTCCGCTTCCCGCAGCAAAACACCTACCTTGCCGTCAAATACCGGCGCATCGCAGCGGCGACATGCCCACGCTTTCCGCAGGTTTCCAGTCGAGAGCTTCGGCAGCCATACGCCGCGACGCTCGCATGTAGCTCTGTGTGCCTGACGTTCGAGGGTCAGATTACCGGCTAACGTATCGTCCGGGTCAGATCAAAGACACCAGTGCCTGGGAACGCGATTCGTTGCGCTACCTACCTCTACTCAACCGTGGAGCCGGCGTGGGGTATTTGGCTCCGAGACGGTCGAGCAGGGGTGGATCAGCGGGGCTTCGCGGCTATTGCGCAAGGCGATGGGGCTTGCTGAGACTGTCCTAGCCTGCAATTGTCCCTGCTGCCACTCCCTGAAGTGAAGACCCGTGGGCGGTTTCGCGGGGGACGTTTTGAAGCAGCCAGGTGGCAAGCCAGATGATTGCTACGGCAAGGCCGATGAGGCCCAGCTGCAGGACAGTTTCCGGAAACACAGCACGCAGCGCGATGGGAATCGTGCTCGCGGTGTAGAGGACTACCGCGGCCTTGGGTACCCCCGAGGTGCGCCACAGCGCGGACATGAAGACGACGGTGCCGATGAGGAACAACATGGAGACTGCTGTCAGTGCGATACCGAGCGGGCCGCCTCGCAGTGCTGTGATCACAGCCGGATCAACGTAGGGAAAGACAAGGTTGAGGACAAATTCGACGCCGACGAGGCCGGCCAGCGACGTTACCGAGAGCACAGCGCCTGAGGCTCCCAGCACGCCGGCTTTTCGGGAGATCACCATATAGATTCCGATTACCAGGCCAATAGCGGCGAGTTGGGCCACAGGTGCGGCAAGCTGGGTCAAAGGCGACGTGGGGATGATTCCCGCCCGTTTGGCGGCGTTCACCACCAGTATGGCCGCCGAGAGAAATCCGGCAATGGCAAAGATCCTAACGAGTACTGCAGGCAGAAATTTTGGGGTTCCTATTGAACGCATCTGTGGCTCTTGTCTCTTGGGTAGGGCTCGAAAATGCGGGTGCTGTGACCAGCATCGTGACCCGCGGCTGGTGCCGGGAACAACTGGAATCTACGGAAGAGTGTGGTGACGCGTCACCACCATGCGTGGTGATTTAGGTGGTGATAAACAGTCTTCTCGCTAGAGCAGGCCCTGTTCTTCTGCACGGCGGACGGCCGCGGGACGGCTGTTTACCTCGAGCTTTGCGAAGATGTGCTTGGTGTGGGTGCGCAGCGTGTTGATGGAGACGAACAGCCTGCGGGCGATCTCCGGGCCGCCCAACTCAGTCCTGAGGAGCCTGAGCACCTGTAGTTCGCGTTCGCTCAACGGGTCAGTAATCGACTGCGGCCCGCGGGTGTCCCCTGCAACCACCACGAAGGCGCGACGGAGTCGACGAATGTAGTCCGGGACGATTCCCTGTTGCGCGGCATCGTCCAGGAGCGCCGCCATGGGTTCGCCTTCATCCGCAAAAACGTGGACGTAGCCCTCCGGCTCGGCCTGGGTCAAAGCACGTCTCAACGGCACCAGAGCCATCTGCACGTCTCCCTGCACATGGTGAGCGAGAGCCTGCAATATCAGGATTTCGTTGACGCTCCCGATACGTCCCCCTGCCTCCCCTGCTTCCAGCAGACGGCCCAGCAGCCCCAAAGCCCCGCGAATCACGCTTTCCTCCGGGCGGGCCCTGTACTCGGCGATAAGAATCCTGGCCAGTGTGATGTGTTCAAACTCGCGCAGGTAGGTGAGCGGGTCCGTCGAGGACAAGCTCTGCTCCTCCGCCCACTTCAGGGCGTCGGCGAACCTCCCCTGCGCGGCCCAAAACCGTGCCTTCAATGCCCCAATCGGACGCACATCCGGCAGGAAACCCCGCAGATACAGACGCTGCGCCTCGCCGAGCAAGTCAAGCGCAGCGTCGAGCTCTCCCTCCGTCTGCCTGATTCGAGCCATGGAGACGAACCACCGGTACCGGTTTTCCGGCAGCGAAGCTTGGTCCCCCAGCGCTTCACTTTTCTGCAGGTGCTTTGTCGCGGCTTCCAGTTCATGACGCTCGCGGTGCAACTCACTCATGCCCACATGCAGATCGGCCGTCGCCTGCGGGACCGGCTCACCCTGCGCTTCCGCAAACTGCAGGGCATCCTCGTACGCCCGTAGTGCCTCGTGCAGGCGACCCTGTGTGATCAGCAGGTCTGCCCGCACAATCGTCGTACCGAGCACATCAGCCGTGTTGCCGGCCATCCGCAGACTGGTGCTGACCTCCGCAAAGCTCCGCAGGGCAGCCTCAAGGTCCCCGTACGCCCACGACGCCAGCCCAAGGAACCCGGCCGCCGAGGCACGCCCAAGGTGATCATTCGGTTGCGCAAGCTCGAGTGCGCGTTGTGCGTGTTCCGCGGTGCCAGCCACATCGCCCACTGCCTGGGCCAGGGAGGCACGGTAAACAGCTATTGTCACCGGCAGCGTCCGCAGTTCTTCTGCGTTAACGACAGAGATTTCGGCCCCTGGCGCAACCCTTAGCCCGCCCGCTCCGGTCAAGGCGGCAAGCCCCTGCTCGGCGTCCCGCAGCCGGACCGCGACCGCGTCGAGGTCACCGGAGACGAGCATCATATGCGCGCAGAAGACGCTGAGCACGGGCTTGCGGCGGACAACGTCGTCCGGGAGGGTCTTCAGCCAGCCCAGCAACATCGCATCCTGTCTGCGGCGCCGCATGTCTGGCAGGGCGGTTTCGATGAGGATCGCCGCCCGCTCGAAGTCCTCGGCGGCAAGCGCGTGCCGCACCGAGTCCTCCGGCAGATTATTCCTCTCGTACCATTGGCTGGCGAGTCCGTGCAGGCCCGGTATGTGATCGCGTCCTTCCTTCAGGAACCGTGCCCGGAGGACGTCCGCGAAGAGGTGATGGTAGCGATACCACTGACGCCGGTCATCCATCGGAACGACGAACAAATTGCCACGTTCCAGTGCCTCCAGGATCATACTGGCGTCTTCCTGCCCGGTGACTGCTTCGCATAGAGAACCACTGAGCCGATCAAGAATGGCGGTTTGAAACAAGAACCTGCGGACATGCTCAGGCTGGTGCAGCAGCACCTCCTCGACCAGATAATCGATCACGAAACGGTGGCTGCCGGTAAACGCGTGGATGAAACCGGCGACATCGGTGCTGTCCCGCATGGACAGCGCGGCCAACTGCAGGCCGGCAATCCAGCCCTCGGTTCGGGACTCCAGGGCTGCAATGTCTCCGGCCGAGAGCCTCAGGTTCATCACCTGATTGAGGAACACGGCAGCTTCATCAAGGCTGAAGCGAAGGTCAGCGGCACGCAATTCAGTCAGCTCGCCTCTGGCCCGCAACCGGGCCAGCGGAATAAGCGGATCCGAGCGGCTGGCTATCGCCAGATGCAGGTTCGACGGAAGATGGTCAAGCAGAAAGTTGAGGGCGTCACGGATCGGAGCGGCTTCAACCAGGTGGAAGTCATCAAGCACCATGATGATGTGGTGCGGCGACTGAGCCACTTCGTTGATGACGGCTGTAAGCGTCGGTTCGGCCGGCTGCGGCTGAGACGACTGTTGGTTTGGATCGTCCAAACCGATACCGGCGTCGACATTCTGTAAGGCGGCGACCAGATACGTCAGGAAGCGGGACGGGTCGTTATCACGTTCGTCTAGGGACAGCCAACCGACTTGAACCTTCGGTTTACGTCGCTGACACGATGCGATCCACTCGCTGAGCATCGTGGTCTTTCCAAAACCGGCCGGAGCCGAAATGAGGATCAGCTTGCTGCCGGAGCGAAGACCCTCGTTCAACCGTTCAATGAGCCGCGGGCGGACTACGGCCCGGGGCCGGGATGGCGGGATGAAGAGTTTCGTAACCAGCACCGGTGTCGCCATTACCCCATCATATGGAAGGCTAGTGTGGGTGATCTCTGGAGCGCCGTCCGAGAACCGCGCCCGTCATCGCGCAACATCTGGTTTTGGTTCAACGGGTCGGCCGGCAGGTCGGGAGATCCGCCGTGACGCCCGTGCCCGTCGGTGGATGAAGTATTCGGCTACGACCAGGCTGATCACCCATGATGCGCCTATCAGCAGTGCGCGGGTCAGCTCATCCGCCGGGCCAACCAGAAGGACCCAGGGAATCGTCACCACAACAATCGTTCCCTGGGCTATGCCGATGGCGTAGGCACGGGACATCCATGCACTGTGCCGGACAAAGTCCCGTCGGCGGACTGCGAGGAATCCCAGGATGAGGCTTACCACCATGGCCGTTCCAAAGACCAGCCGAAAAACGAGAAGAAGAAACCCGTCCAGGGGCGGCAGGTCGTAGAAAACCGCCATCCACAAACCGGACAGGGCAGCAAGGAGACCCGTTGGCACGAGAATACGTCCCGCAACACGATGCCAGCTGACCCTGCCGCGCTTGCTGCGGCGAAGCGAAGGAACGAACTGGAACGCCCCAAGCAGCAAGTACACGGTGACAGTGGGAATGTGAATCAGCACGGGAATCGGCGAGTCAAAGAACCGGGCGTTATCCGGTGTGATCTCACCTCCCGTTAATTCGGTCAGGCGCACTGACCCGGCGACCACCGGGACGAGGCTGAGGAAGAGCAAGGAGGCGACAACGAGCCACGAGGCCCAAGGTCTTTGACCGGACGGACGACGGGTGGTTTCAGGCATCCCGTCGGACACGGTCTTTCTGATGAAGCTCATTGGAATTCCTTTGTTCGATAGGCTGGCCCGGCGGTACGGGGGTTAGCCACAGGGCAGAGGAGCTGGCTCACCTGCTGGCCGGCCCTTGCTGTTTGGGGCGCGCCCACGGAGGTCAACGGGGATGGATTTCGGTGGGCCGACGGGTCCCGCTCGTCGGCATTCGCTCTGCCTGTGCATGCAGTCCAGCGAATAGGGCCAGGAAATTTTGTGAACGCTGTCGAGACACGAGTCTCGCCTCATTGCAATCGGACAGCGTCGCAGCTCTGCGCTGATAAGGCGGCCGTACCTCCACGAACGGAGGACACGCGGCGCCACCTTTGACGCCGACTAATGCCCATCATCCTCCTCAAGGTCGAGGAACGGCAATGGCCCACGCATCCACCCGGTCAACGATTTCACCACGGATTAGAAGTTCTCCGCAGTTTCTGAAGAGGGTGGTCCGGAGCGCCCTTAGTACAGTGATCCACGGTCCCGTCAAGGGGATGGGGTGTACGGATGGGCGCTGACCGTCGCCAAGTCCGGACCAGGTGAGCCGGCCGCGATCTGCACAACGACGTTGCCCGTCTTGCGTCCCGTCTCGACGTAGCGATGCGCTTCGACTATGTCAGAGAGACGATAGGTACGGTCTGTGACCGCCTTGTACCGGCCCGATTCTGCAAGGCTGACGAGGAACGCCAGGTCTTCAGCCGTGTACTTAATGTTGCCCGCAGTGACCAGTTTTCCGCTTTTTCGGCTGCGGCCGGCCGCCCGGACTATTTCCTTGAGGTCAGCGATGACCAGCAACAGTGTCCCGCCCGGGTTGATCAACGCTTCGACGCGCTCGAAGGGCGCATTGCCCACGCAGTCGATGATGACGTCGTAGGTCCTGCCCTCGGTGGTGAAGTCCTGCTCGGCGTAGTCGATCACCCGGTCTGCACCCAGTGAGCTGACCAGTTCCCTGTTGGCGCTGCTGCACACGCCGGTGACATGCGCACCCATGTGTTGTGCAAGCTGTGTCGCCGCTGTTCCCACCGCACCGGAGGCTCCGTTGACCAGGATGGTGCCACCCGGCTTCAGGGCGGCACGGTTCAGGAAGCCGAGCGCTGTGAGTCCACCGAAGACAAGTGTCACCGCCTCCTCGAAAGACATGTTGCGGGGTTTGACAGTGATCGCACCTTTCTGCGGCACGCACACATACCCGGCGTGACCGCCGAACTTGGCGCCGAGCATCGCGATTACCTCATCTCCGGGCTTGAATGTTGTGACATTCGCGCCGACAGCCTCGACAACGCCGGCGACATCCATCCCGAGAATCGGGTTGTGCGGCCTGAAGATGCCGAGCCCAAAGGCGGCGAGGATCCCCAATCCTTTGGGTACGTTGCGGCTGCGGGCGCGGTAGTCGGCGGCACTCACTGTGCTCGCGTGCACTTTCACGAGCACATGGTCGCGGCCTGGTGATGGTTTGGGTAGCTCCACGAGCGAAACCACCTCCGGGGAGCCGAAATGCCGGTATGCGGCAACTTTCATGATGTTCTTCTTCTCCGATTGGTTCATTCGAAGTCCTCTGTCTGTTGGGTCAATGATGTGTCCGGATCGGCGGAATGGGGTCGGCCATTCAGCTCAATGACCGTCGATTCGCTGGCTGGTGTACGACGTACACCTGAATGGTCCTCAAAGAGTAGGTGTACGTTGTACACTTGTCAAGGGCTGGCAGATTCGAAACGGTTGTCAAGGAAGGATGATGCTGATGACTGAGCGCGTTGAGGCTAAGCGCCGGGCTCCACTTAGCCGCGATCGGGTGCTGGGCGCCGCCGTTGAGCTGGCAGACAACGCCGGAATAGAGTCACTGAGCATGCGCAGTCTCTCCGGGGAACTGGGCGTCGTGCCGATGGCGCTCTACAAGCATGTGTCCAGCAAGGAGGAGTTGCTGGACGGGATGGTGGACGTGGTCATCGGTGAGATCGACACCCAGATCCGCGGAATCGACTGGAAGAACGCGGTCCGGCAGAGGATCCTCTCCGCCCGGCAGGTCCTGCTTCGTCACCCTTGGGCGCGTCAGGTGATTGAGTCTCGAACCAACAAGTCACCGGTGGTGCTGGGGTACATGGACTCGATGATCGGAATATTCCGGGCCGGCGGGTTCACCGTCGATCTGACCCATCACGTGATGCATGCCGTGGGCAGCCGCATGTGGGGGTTCACCCAGGAGGTGTTCGACGACTCGCAAACCGAATCGCAGAGTGTTGATCCGGAATTGCAGGCTGCCATGTTCAGCGAGATGGCGGAAAAATACCCGCACATCGTGGAGATGGCCATGGCCGCTTCCCACCAGGGGGAGTCCGTTGTCGGTCAAGGCTGCGACGATCAGTTCGAGTTCGAGTTCGCGCTGGATCTCCTCCTGGATGGATTCGAAAGGCTCCACCAGCGGCAGTGGACATCGACCGGCCGATCCCGACGGGGCGGCAGTATTTAACTGCTCGTACGCGATGGCATGCTTCCGCGCCACAGGATTCGCTCAATGTGCTCCGAAGCCAGCAAGAGCGCAGGCAGGGCTTAGCTCCTCATTCATACCTCAGCGCCCCCACCGGTCCGACACTGGCATCTGATGCTGACTGTCAGACAGAAAATCAGGAGCTGTTGGCGCTTTTTGGGGATGCCAATTGCGCCGTGACGGCGGACACCCGGCGGAGCGAGGCGTTCGACCTGAGCTGTAGCGGACTTTGTCCGCGCTACCGGGCGCGCGAACAGGGCTGACCAGGACTGGACTGATCTAACACCCACTGGTCAGGAGCGCATGAAACGCGCGATTGCTTCGGATGCTTCCTGCATCGTGGCTTCGGCGGCCCCGGGGGTTGAGCTGAGCGGCGTCCAGCACACAGTGCTTCATGTGGTCATCTTGCAGTCCCAGCGCTACCCCGCGAAGCGCGGCAGTGAGGGCTGAAATCTGGGTGAGGATGTCGATGCAGTACTGCTCCTCATCGACCATTCGCGCAACGCCTCGAGCCTGGCCCTCGATCCGCTTCAGGCGCGCCGGGTAGCGGTCCTTGTCCGTGATGTAGCCGTCGGTCGTGTGGCAGTCCGCGTCAGAGGTTTCCATTTACTGAGGCGGTCATGAGTGTCCTTCTAGCGTCATTGAGGTTTGTACTTCCCCGGCGAAGAGGAAACGTGGTCTGGCACCGAGTAGAGTGCGGCGCGGGCCGCGCATCTCAGGAGACACCCGGCCACCCACCGCAGTGTTGCCGTCACCGGAGCTTCTTGGTGTGGGAGCCTATCGCCATGCAGGCGGGAAGCCGTAGGTGGGATTGTCCAGCGGCCGGAATTGGGAGATGCGCTGCTCACATCGTGCTACTACTCGGGATGCCCGCTTCTTGCGATCGGCCCCGCTATTCCCCAGCAAACCGCCTTCGCGGGTACCCCCTGAGGGGCAGCGCTTATGATTCAAATTCAATCCGACAACCCCGTCATAGCCCGGCAGAGGCAAGAGCGCCGCTACGGTGACGGAATACCCCATGGGGGTATATGGTTCTAGTGGTGGACAGACACTACAAGGGTGCTGATCTAAGGAACGAACAGGAACTTACCGCCTACATCCTGGCGGACTGGTCCTTCAACCAGAGTTGACAACGAAAGATGGGAACGACATGACGAACGAACTCGATCACACAAACCACGACGGCCAGGGGGGCGGCACCGATCACGGCGAGAACAGCTCCCAGGGGCACAGTGCCGGGCACGATGCCGGGCATGGCAGCACCCAGCCTGGCGGAGTGCTCGTTTCCGAGCATGGCTACACTCTCAGGCTGGACTCCCCGATCCTGGGCAGCGGACTGCAGACTGTGAGCTTCAGGATCATCGGACCCGATGGGCAGCCGGTCACTGAGCACCAGGATTCGCATGAGAAGGAACTGCACCTGATCGCCGTCCGTCGCGACATGGCCCACTTCCAGCACGTACATCCGGTGAGAGCCGCTTCCGGAACCTGGAGCATCGACCTGAACCTGAACCCCGGTGTCTGGCGGATCTTCGCCGACTTCCACCCAGTCGGGCACGGTCAGCCGATGACCCTGGGTATCGATGCCTTCGTCGGCGGCACGTATGAGCCGCAGCAGCTGCCCGCCGCGGACCGGACGGTGCAGCTAAGCACTTACACCGTGACGCTTGAGGGCGAGCTCGTGGCGAACGAGGCCACCGAGCTGACCTTTACCGTCAGCAGGAACGGCCAACCCGTAACCGACCTCCAGCCCTATCTGGGAGCTTTCGGTCATCTGGTGGCGCTGCGGGGAGGCGATCTCGCCTACCTCCACGTACACCCGGAAGGCGGCCCGGGCGACGGGCATACGAAGCCGGGACCGAAGGTCTCGTTCTTCGCTGTCGCCCCATCGGCCGGTACCTACCGCCTCCACCTGGACTTCCAGCACGAGGACACCGTCCGGACAGTACAGTTCACTGTCCACGCGACTGCGCCAACTACATCCTGATGTAACCACGACCCGACGGGCGCACCGCACGACCTAGAAAACCGGCGCGCCCGACAGGCATCGACCGGACCGGATACCCCGGGCCGCCGCCGTCGGCCGATGTCCCTCCGCCTCACAACAGGTTCAAGACAGCTTCGTCACCTTGCACATCCCGCCAAAGGATCAGATCATCATGCCTCGCCTCGCTCGACTTACTCCCCAGACAGCAACAGGTGCCTCCCGCGACCTTCTGACCGACCTGGTATCCCGACACGGCCAGATCGGCGACATGGTCGCAACCATGGCGCACTCCCCCGCCGTCCTGACCGGTTACCTGCAGCTCAGCCGTGCCATGAAGCGGGCCAAGCTCAGCCGGAAGGTCAGCGAACTGATCTCGATCGCCGTCCAAACCCGGCAAGGGTGTGGCCTGTGCCTGGAATCGCACATCAGTGCCGCTTTCGCGCTCGGGATCGACGACGCGGAAATCGATCGCGCCCGGGCCGGAACGTCGGCGGACCCTGGTGTCGCGGCGATGATCGCCCTGGGGCTCCAGGTTTATCGGGAACCGACGTCCATCACAGACGAGCAGATCCTCGCCCTGTACGACCACGGCTACAGCGACCGCGAGATCACCGACGTCGTCGGCGTCGTGTCATTGAACATCCTCACGGGAGCATTCAACCTCGTTGCCGGCCTGACCCCGCACCGCCCCTCCTCCGGCCGCAGGCCCTAAACCCCGGTTCGGCTGCGGATACCAGCCGAACCACGCATGGAAAGGAACAGGACTATGCGCTTGTTCGCCATCCGCGACTATCGCCACCTCTTCAGCGCCCAAGTGATCGCCCTCTTCGGGGCCGGCCTGGCGACCGTCGCCCTCGCATTACTCGCGTACGACCTCGCGGGCCCCAACGCCGGCGCCGTTCTCGGCACCGCCCTAACCATCAAGATGGTCCTCTACGTGGTCATCGCCCCACTCGCAGCGGCCTACGCGGACAGGATTCCCCGTCGGGCGTTCCTGGTGACCCTGGACGTCGTACGAGCAGGTGTGGTCCTGGGACTGCCGTTCGGCACCGAAATCTGGCAGATCTACGTCCTCATCGCCTTGCTGCAGGCATCATCGGCCGCTTTCACCCCGACATTCCAGGCCGTGATTCCCGACATTGTGACTGATAAGAACGCGTACACGCGCGCCCTCTCGGCCTCCCAGGTTGCCTACACCATGGAAAGCCTTCTGAGCCCGGTGCTCGCAGCGCTCGCCCTGAGCTTCATGACCTTCAACTGGCTGTTCACCGGGACCTCGGTCGGGTTCATCGTCTCGGCTGGGCTGGTGCTCTCCACCCGCATCCCCAACGCACGTCTCAGCGCCCACACCAAAGCGTGGGACCGGGCCGCCGCAGGGATCAGGACCTTCGTCCGGACGCCAAGGCTACGCGGCATCATGGCACTGAACCTGGTTGTGGCCGCGGCAGGATCCATCGTGATCGTGAACACGGTCAACTATGTGCGCGACGAACTCGGCGGCTCACAAACGGACGTCAGCTGGATGCTCGCCGCCTCTGGCGGCGGGACGCTGTTGACGGCACTCATCCTTCCGCGCGTCCTGGATCGCGTCGCCGAACGTACTGTCATGGTTACCGGCGCAGTAGTGCTCGTTGCCGGGACGGCAGGAGCCGTGGTTCTCACGGCGACTGGCGCGGCGACGTATCTCGGTACCGCGTTGGTCTGGGCAGTGATCGGCGGCGGTATGGCCTTGATCGTCACACCTACGGGCAGGGTCCTACGCGCCTCGGTCGAACCGAACCGCATACCCGAAGTCTTCGCCGCCCAGTTCTCGCTCTCCCACCTCGCGTGGCTCCTGACATATCCCATCGCGGGCTGGATCGGTACGAGCGTGGGCTTCACGACCACCTGGTTCATCCTGGCAGTGCTCGCCGTCCTGGGTGCCGTCACCGCCGTCGCACTCTGGCCACGCACCGACACCGGCGAAGGCGAAGCTGCGGCACGCCGCGACCGTGTGAGTCCCGAACCGCTGGACCTTGCGGTGACAGAGGCAGCCCAAGGAACCCTTGCCGCTTGCCAATGCTCCTCCACACGCACGGCGTAAACACCTCGTGCAGTGAGCTCAGCTCTCTGCACGAGAGCAAACCCACGATGCCAGGGACCCAGGCCCTTGGCATCGTGGGTTTAAACGCACTTTCGGTCCGGCCTCCATGACGCTCATCACAGGCGGCAGAGCACCCCCGAGCCACGTAAGGCCCGTCTGGAGCGGGGTGAAGCCGAGGACCTGCTGCAGGTAGTGGCTGAGCAAGTTGAACATGCTCATGGTGCCAAAGCCCGGGAGGGACATCCCCGATGTACGCTCCGCCGCGGCTGCGATTTTTGAGGATGTGCGGCGGCATCATCGGATGCTTTACGCTCGTCTGGACGATCAGGAACAGCGCCAGCGCGATCAACGCGAAGGTTAGGAGCAAGACGGTTCCCACGTCCCCCATCCATGTTCACCGCTGCGGGTGCCGGCGTAGACAAGAGCCGCCATTTCACCGGTTGCCAGTGATGCGCCGGTGATGTCAATGCGTCCCCTGATCCGGTTCGACCTGAACGTGGGTTCTCGTTCCCAGCAGCGCGAGGATCGCGATCGGGACATTGATGAAGAACGCCGAGTTCCATCCCAGTGTGCCGGTGAGTAGCCCGCCGAGCAGGAACCCGACTGTGGATGATGATTGCGGCATCGGGCGAACCCCGTGACCAGGGCACTGAGGGTGAAGACCACGATGCCGACGGAGGATGCGCGATCGGCGGTAGAGGTCACCGAGGCGTCCACCGAAGAGCGGGAGCGCGCCGAACATGAGGGTGGAGGCGCTCACTACCCAGGGCAGGGTGGCCTGACTGATCTTGAGGTCGGACTGGATGGTGGGAAGAGCGAAGTTGGTGATGGCCTCGTTGAGCACGACGCGGAGTTGCGTTTTTAATCGTGCGCAACGGGATCAGAACGGCGATGACGTCTGCACGGCATCTGCTTTCTCGCTCAGTGGGGCTGCCTTACGCATTATTACTTCTGGGTTCCGAACCCCTTGGCTTTTTCGGCCGTCACTGGACAGCAAGGGATGCGGTGGCCACTATGGTCACCGCCTCCCTTGCCGTCCTGCTGGTGCGCAGGGTTAGCTGGCGTGGGCGTACTCGGCGGGTTCGGCGTCGAAGGCCGGGCCGCAGCCAGCGCAGCAGAGCCAGAACCGCTCTCCGTCGTAGTCGCGGAAGAGACCCTTGGCCTCAGCCTCGGCCTTCACCACGGGCGTGCCGACCATAACGGGGCAGTAGGCGATGGCGTTCTCGCCCTGCTGGGGGCGGGTACCCAGGTGCAGGTCCTGGGCCTGGGTTTCCGTGCTGGGCGTGGTGCTGGGCTTGGGGCTGCAGCAGCTTCCGGTGCTCTGTTCCATGGTGAATGTGTCCTCTCGTAATGATGCTGTGTAGGGGTTGTGCTTTGGTCTTGCGGGTTAGGCGGAGACCTGCTGCGGCACGCTGGAGCGCTTCGCGGCTGGTGACGGGGTTACCGCCTTGCTGGTGAAGGAGCGAAGGCGGAGACTGTTGCCGACGACGAAGACGCTGGAGAACGCCATGGCGGCACCGGCGAGCATCGGGTTGAGCAGGCCCAGGGCGGCCAGCGGGATCGCCGCCACGTTGTAGGCGAATGCCCAGAACAGGTTGGTCTTGATCGTTCCGAGTGTCTTGCGTGCGAGCCGGATGGCGTCTGCGGCGCCTCGGAGGTCGCCACGGACCAGGGTGAGGTCCGCGGCTTCGATTGCCACGTCGGTACCGGTGCCCATGGCGAGCCCAAGGTCGGCCTGTGCCAGTGCTGCGGCATCGTTCACGCCGTCGCCAACCATGGCCACGACCTTGCCTTGAGCCTGCAGGTCCGTGATGACCCGGACCTTGTCCTGAGGCAGGACTTCGGCGATCACCTCGGTGATACCAACTTCGGCTGCGACCTGCTTGGCGACCACCTTGTTGTCACCAGTGAGCAGGATCGGGGTCAGACCGAGGGCCCGGAACTGTTCGATGGCCTGCGCGCTGGTTTCCTTGATGGCGTCGGCGACGGTCAGCACGCCGCGAACGGCGCCATCCCATGCGACGACCACAGCGGTCTGTCCGGCTGATTCCGCAGCGGACTTGGCGTCGGCGAGGTCCTGGGGCATGGTCAGGGACCATTCCGCCAACATCGAATCTCGTCCCACGATCACCAGGTGCCCGTCGACGACTCCCTGCACGCCCAGTCCTTCGATGTTCTTGAAGGATTCCGGGGTGGGTAGTGCACCGACCCGTTGGGTGGCGCCCTTGGCAATCGCCTGGGCGATGGGGTGCTCGGATGCGTCCTCGAGGGCGCCGGCGATGCGGAGCAGTTCCTCATCGTTCGTGCCGGATGCGGTGTGAACGCCCTGCAGAGTCATCTTTCCCGTGGTGACAGTACCTGTCTTGTCCAGGACGATGGTGTCGACCTTGCGGGTCGATTCGAGCACTTCTGGGCCCTTGATGAGGATACCCAGCTGGGCTCCGCGTCCGGTACCGACCAGCAGTGCCGTGGGTGTGGCCAAACCGAGGGCGCAGGGGCAGGCGATGATGAGCACGGCAACGGCGGCGGTGAAGGCGGCCGTGATCGGGAATCCGGCACCGAGCCACGCGGCCAGCGTCGCCACGGCGATGCCGATGACGATCGGTACGAACACACCGGAGATCCGGTCGGCCAGACGCTGGACCTCGGCCTTGCCCGACTGGGCGTTCTCCACCAGCTTGGCCATCTGCGCCAGCTGCGTGTCGGTTCCGATCCGCGTGGCGCGGATGACGAGCCGTCCACCGGAGTTGACGGTCGCCCCGGTGACGGGGTCTCCCTCGCCGACTTCTACCGGTACGGACTCACCGGTCAGCATCGATTCATCGACCGCGCTGCGGCCATTGACGACAATTCCGTCGGTGGCGATCTTCTCACCGGGCCGTACAACGAACTCATCGCCCACAGCCAGCTGCTCGGTCGGGATGCGGGTCTCGACTCCGTCGCGGAGGACTGCAACTTCCTTCGCACCGAGCTGCAGGAGCGCACGCAGTGCTGCTCCTGCCTGGCGCTTGGAACGCTTCTCGAAGTAGCGCCCTCCCAGGATGAACATGATGACGCCGGCGCCGACTTCAAGGTAGATGTTGTTGGCGCCGTCGGTGGGGGCAACGGTCAGTTCGAACGGGTGCGTCATTCCGGGGGTGCCGGCCGTGCCGAAGAACAGTGCGTACAGGGACCACAGGAAGGCTGCGCTGGTGCCCATCGAGATCAGGGTGTCCATGGTGGCTGCACCATGGCGCAGGTTGGTGAAAGCTGCCTTGTGGAACGGCCAACCGGCCCACAGGATGACCGGTGCGGCCATGGCCAGTGAGAGCCACTGCCAGTAGTTGAACTGCAATGCGGGGATCATCGCCATCGCGATGACAGGGATGGCGAGGACGGCACTGCCTATCAGGCGGTGCTTGAGGGCCAGCAGTTCAGTGTCGGGTCGTTCGTCGTCGTTGATTGCCTGCTGCCCACCCTTGGGGGTCGGGAGCGCTGCGGTGTACCCGGTCTTCTCCACTTCGGCGACCAAGGCCTGCGCGTCGTAACCGGCAGGAGCACTGACATGAGCTTTCTCGGTGGCGTAGTTGACCGTAGCCACGACGCCGTCAAGCTTGTTTAGCTTGCGCTCGATCCGGTTGGCGCACGACGCACAGGTCATTCCACCAATTTCGAGATCGATGTCGATAACCGGCGTCTGCGGCTGGGCCGCGGATGCAGACATGGGAACTTCTTTCTCCCGATGGTGGGTCCGCCTGGTCCGGCGGGCCCTTCGGGGTGATAGGGGTCAATCAGTGGTCGCTGTGACTGTCCTCGGACGCACCGTCGTCGGTCGTGCTGCCGTCGGTGGTGTCATGATCAGGTGTCATTGCGTTGGATCCAGTGGTGTTGAGGGTGAACCGTGCGGTGTGCACGGTGCCATCGACCTGGAAATCGAAGTAGAGATAGTACCGACCGGTCGTGGGCGCCGTGGTGGCGAATTCGACCTCCGGCCCGGACGTTTCCTCCCCTACAGGCTCTGCACCCTCAGGGTGCACATGCAGGTAGGCCAGGTCTCCTTCGCGGAGGGCCACCAGGTGCCCGTATGCACCAAGGTAGGGCTGTAGCCCACTCTCCGGCTTCCCGTCACGGCTGACACTGACGGTCAGCGTCGACTCGTCGCCGGCGGACAGCTCGCCGTTCAGCGAGACATCGAAACCGTCAACGGTCGTCGTCGCGGATACCTCAGGTGCGGCCGGCTCGAAGTCGCCGGCCACGTCCACCGTGCTGGTGAGCGTGAGCTTTTCGCCGGACTCTGTGGGAACGATGTCGGCGAAGACACGGTAGGTGCCGGCAGCGTTCCAGGACCAGGGCAAGGACCAGCGTCCAGCCTCGTCCATGACCGGATGCACATGCCGGTAGTGGGTTCCGTCGGAACGCACCACAATCAGGTGCAGATCCTGCTCGTGCTCGACTTCATAACCGGTGACCGGATTACCGTCAGGACCGGCGATGGTGAAGGACAGCTCGCCGTTCTGTCCGATGCCCTCAGGAACGGAGAGCCCTTCGAGCTGGTATCCGTCTTGCGCCACTGTGACACCGCGGACGGAAGGCTCCGTCTGCTGCACATTGGAGGAGGCTGCTTCGGCGGACTCGCCATGACCTCCATCGCTGTGGCCCGCCGCGTCGGACGGCTGATCCATCGTGTGGCCCTCGGCGCTCTGGGCCCAGGCTGAAACCGTCCCTTCAGGAACGAACGCTCCCGCAGCAGCGAAGGCGCCACCAAACGCTACTGCCAAGCCAGCTGCATATGCTCCGAGGCGCCCTGCAGTATTCATGCGGACCGGACCGCCTTGTATCCGGCTTCCTCGACGGCCTCGATGACCGCACTCTCCTCGACGGACTCATTACCGCTCACCACGAGCTTGCCGGTCTGGTGACTGACCTCGATCGAATCAACGCCAAAGACCTCGGCAACTTCCTCGCGGATGGACATCTCGCAGTGACCGCACGTCATGCCGGTGACCTGGAATTCGGTGGTGGACATTGTCGCTCCCTTTCTGTCGTTATACCCCTAGGGGGTAAGTGTATGATTACTTTATACCCGACTGGGGTATGTGTGTCAAACGTCGATCGGAAGGAAAAAAGTGAGCCTTAACCAGCAGGGCATCATCATCGTCGGGGCAGGCGCGGCCGGCCTCAGCGCTGCCGTCACCGTGCGGGCGGAGGGCTATGACGGACCCCTTGGAGTTGTCAATGGCGAGCAGCACCGGCCATATAACCGGACCCTCGTTAACAAGGCCCTTCTGAGCGGACTGATCACGCCGGAACAGATCACACAGCCGGCAGCGCACGCGCTCGAGGTGGATCTGATGCACGGCGTGGTGGTATCTGCGGACACCAGCCGCCGCACCGTAACCCTCTCCGGTGGACGACAGCTGACCTATGGCGCGCTCCTCGCGGCCTCCGGCAGCGCGCCTCGACTATCCCCGCTCGTGCCCGCCGCCTCCGAGCGGGTACTTCAGCTGCATACGATCGATGACGCCGTCCGGCTTCGCGATCAGCTCGGAGACGAGGCGGACAAGCGGACAATCACCGTCGTAGGTGCTGGCTTCGTGGGTGCTGAAACGGCCAGTTTCCTGGCTGACCGTGGTGCGCGCGTCCATCTTGCTTCCAGGCCTACCGTGCCGATGAGCTCTACTCTCGGCCTGCAGATTGCCCAGCGCGTCGCGGAGTTCCATCACGCTCACGTCGACACCCACTTCGGCCAGGATGTCCTCAGCGTTGAAGAGGGCTCCGCGTCGGTCGTGACCACGCTCAGCGGTGGGCATGTACTCGAATCCGACCTGGTTGTCGTGGCACTGGGCACCGTCCCCGACTCGGCCTGGCTCACCGGGGACACCGGGGGCATCGCGGTAGATCCGCACCTGCGCGCGGTCCAGCACCCGCATGTATACGCGGCCGGCAGCATCGCTTTCCACTCCACGGACAGCGGGCATCAGTATCGCATTGACCACTGGGATGATGCGATCACACAAGGCACACATGCCGCCAAAGCGCTCCTACATGACCTCGATGGCGCACCCGACCCCGGCCCCTACAAACCGGTTACCGGATTCACACTCTCCCTATACCAACAAGTCATCGCCGCCTATGGGCGGTACTCCCCGGCTCTAGGGAGCGCCACCACGAGATGGACACGTCGGAGGCACTGCTCACCAGTTTCCACCTAGCTGGCGAAGCAATGACTGCCGTCGCTGCTGTCAACGCCTTTCCTCAGCTACTGTCGGCCCGTACACACCTCACCCACTCCCTAGAGTGAGGCCGGAATAACGCGAATAACCTCCTGAAACCGGGACAGACGACTTCACAAGCGAGCAGCACTGCGCGTGTGATGTTCACATCGTAACCTTGCCGAGTAGGGCGAAGCTTAGACTCCGGCGCCACCTCACCCAGCGGGGCAGGCTGCACCTACGCAATGAAAGTGAGCCACACTCCGGCACCGATCCCGAGCAAAACGGAGAGCACCGCGGCTGCATGGACCATCATCGCAGGTCCGCGCAGCACCTGTACTTTGGTTGAGACCATCACCGCCCGGGCTTGCGTGCCAGCGAGCATGTGGTCCGGCTGCTTCGAATCGGCGAAGACGGTACGGGCGGCGGGTGCTATCCACCGGAGGTAGTAAAAGAGGCTTGCAATGGTATTGACGGCGCCGAGCACCAGTAGCCAGACGAGGTTTCCGTCGGCGGTGGCGGTGAAGATGGTCAGCTTTCCGATGAAGACCGCTGTCGGGGGTGTCCCCACCAGTCCCAGAAGGAGCACCGCCAGGCTGAGCACCAGCCGCGGACGCCCTCGCACAGCATCCGCCCACTCCCCTATCGACGCTGCTTTGGGAAGTGCCGCTGCGGCGGCGAACGCGCCGAGGTTGGTCACGGCGTACCCGGCCAGGTAGATGGCTAGTGCGGGCACGGCGAAATCACTCTGTCCGGCGACGGCTACCACCATGAACATGTACCCGACCTGGCTCACAGTGGAGTAGGCCAGCAGCCGCAGCACCTCGGTCTGCTGGAAGGCGGCCAGATTGCCCAGCGTCATGCTCGCGGCGGCAATCACCGCGACCAGGAGCGGAACGTCGAGCGGGATCGCGGCGAACGGTTCAGCTACCAGCCGGAAGGCCGCAGCCACTGCCCCAAGTTTCGGGATGGTGGTGATAAACGCAGCCATGGCCGGTGTGGTTCCGGCGGTCACATCGGGAACCCAGAAATGCACGGGTACCGCACCGGCTTTGAATGCCATACCCGCGAGCACGCCAATGACCCCGAGGGCCACCAGCGGCATGGAGGCCTGCGGCAGTGACCCGGATAGTTCGACGTAATTACCGCTTCCCGTGGCAAGGATCAGACCGGCGATGCCCACGAGCATGAGAACGCCCACCAAGGCTCCCATGAGGTAGTACTTCAGCGCAGCCTCAACACCCCTGGCGTCCTTCGCGAACCCGGCGAGGGCATACAGCGGAACGCTGGCGAGCAGGTACGCGGCGGCGAGCATCAGCAGGTCGTTGCTGGCGGCCAGTGCGATGGCGCCCAACGCGGCGAGCACCATCAGGACGTAAGCTTCGGTTTCGCGGGGATGGCCAGCCAGCGACGTGGAACTGAGGAGCACTGCGGCGGCCGTGGCCAGGGCAACGGTGATGCGCACGATGCCTGTGGTGGTGTCGATCATCCAGCTATCGTCAAACACGCCCTTGTCCGGTTCGGTGAGGTCGACGGTGGCCGCGACGGCGCTGGCGAGGGCCGCCACGACAATCAGGATGCGGACTCTTGACTGTTTATGCTGCGGCGTCCACAGGCCCAGCAGCAGTCCACCAACCGCACCCAGGAGCAGCAGGATTTCCGGCAGCAGATCCAGTGGGTTGGCCGACATGCCTTCCATGCCTGTCATCGGCCCACCAGCGAGGTCAGCGCGGCAGCGGCGGGTTCAATAATGTCCAGCAGTGCACGCGGGAACAGTCCGATCGCAAGGGAGAGGATCAGCAGCGGAAGAATTGCCGTCAGCTCGCGTCCATTGAGGTCCTTGAATACGGCAGGCGCACGGCCGTCGTCGTTCCCAGTTATTGTCTTGACGCCGCGCGGGCCGCCGCCCTCGGCTGAGCGCTTGCCCTCCCCACCGTGGGAACGCGCAGACGCAATACCGCCGGCTTCGGGGACCTTCATCTCGCCTGAGAACAGGCGCTGCAGTGCCACCAGGAACAGGCCGGCCGTCACAACGATGCCCGTGACGGCGATAACGGTGGCAATCGGTGCGGCCTGGAGTGCGCCGGTGAAGATCTGGAATTCCGCGATGAACGCGGACAGGCCGGGCAGGCCGAGGGATCCGAAGGCCGCGACGCCGAGGGCGGCGGCGAAGATCGGCGCCGGCCGGGCAAGCCCACTCCACCGGTCGAAGGCGTAGGTGCCACCACGGGAGAAGAGGACGCCGGTGAGCAGGAAGAGTGCTCCGGTGAGCAGTCCGTGGCTGACCATCTGGACCATCGCCCCGGTGACGGCGATGGTCCGCGCCTGTTCATCAGCCTGCGCCACGAGTCCGGCAGCCCCCAGTCCGAGCAGGATATACCCCATGTGATTGACCGAGGTGTAGGCGATCATCCGCTTCAGATCGGTTTGTGCCAGGGCGGTGAAGGCTCCCCAGATCACGCTGACCACGCCTGCGATGACGATGACCATCGCCCAGCGCTGCCACGCGTCGGGCAGGATCGGCATGGCGATCCGCACAAAACCGTAGGTGCCCAGTTTCAGCAGCACACCGGCGAGGATCGCGGAGCCGGCGGCCGGCGCGTCGGTGTGGGCGTCGGGCAGCCAGGTGTGGAAAGGAAACAGCGGGGTCTTGACCGCCAACCCAATGCTGATGGCGAGCAGGACCAGGCCTGCGGCGACCGGTGAGTCGGTCAGTGGCGGATCGGCGGCGAGGGCCACCATGTCGAAGGTGCGGGTTTCGCTGCCGAGGAAGAGCCCGATGAATCCGACTAGCAGCGCCAGGGAGCCCACGAAGGTGTAGATGAAGAATTTCAGTGCGCTGCGGCGCCGGTTACCGTGGCCCCAGCCGGCGATGACGAAGTACATGCCCACGATGGTCAGGTCGAAGAAGACGAAGAAGAGGATCAGGTCCAGCGAGGCGAAGGTTCCCATCGAGGCTGTCTGCAGGAAGAGGAACAGTGCCGCGTACGTCCGTGGACGCTGCTTCTCGCGCAGGGACCAGATTGCGGCGGCCAGGAACAGCACGCCGGTCATGGCGATCAGCGGCAGCGACAGCCCGTCGACACCGACGTGGTAGGAGGCGTCCACGGTGGGGATCCACTGGATTTTCTGCTCGTAGGCAATGCCGTCGACAACTCCGGACGGCCCTTCCGATGCCGCGGATGCGAAGCCGATCCACATCCACCCGATCAGGGCAAGGTCGAGCGCGGCGATGGCGACCCAGAACCACGACGCCGCGCGGTCAGGCAGGCCGGGCACCGCGAGCAGCACGCCCGCGGCAACCACGGGTAGCAGGATGACAACAGAGAGCAGCATGGTTACCTCACGACGATCAGTAGGAGAAACAGCGCACCGAGCCCAACCACGGCCTGGAAGTAGTACTGGTGTACCAGCCCGGTCTGTGGGCGTCGCATCTCGGAGCCGGCGCGGCGGGTCAGGGACCCGATTCCGCGCACCGCGCCGTCCACCAGCTGGTGATCTGCCCTGCCAATGAGCGCCGCCCCACGTCGAACGGCTGCGGCCAATCCGAGGACTCCACGGTCGATCACCCGTTCATCGACCACTGCGGCGGCCCGGCCGAGGGCCAACCACGGCCGCGGGGAGAGAAGGCTTCCCAGGCCGAGCCAGCGCGCCAGCGGCGTGCGCTCCAAGCGGTCGAGGCGGGAGCGCAGCGCAACGGTGGCCAGCAACACGAGCACGGCGAGGACGCCGGAAATGAGGAAATCGACGAGTCCGGGTGAGGCTTCGCCTTCAGCTCCCAATATACCCTTGAAAGCTTCCGCCACCGGCTCCAGGGCAAGGGCTCCGAGAACGACGGCGGCAACCGCCAGTAGCGCCGCAACCACAGCTGCAGCGCGCGGCACGTTCCGGGTGCCGGGTTCCTCGGTGTCCATCCGGTGAGCTCCCTTTACGGGTCCCAGGATCACAATGAGGATCTTTCCCGCGTAGACCGCCGCGAGTGCGGCCGCGGCCAGCGCGACAATCCGCAGGACGCCGCCGTCGACCCCTGCCAGGACCTCGTCCTTGGTGGCCCAGAGGGACAGGGGCGGAACCCCTGCCAAGGCAATGGCCGCGGCGACGGCGGCGACTCCCATCCCCGGATACCTGCGTGCGGCACCGTGGAGTCCAGCGAGCTGTTTGGTGCCCAGTGCGCTCAACCAGGCTCCGGCGGCGATGAACAGGCCGGCTTTGACGCCGGCGTGCGCCACCAGCTGGGCCGTTCCACCGGCGGTGGTTCCCACTCCGGCGGCGAGGATCACGAATCCGATTTGCGCTCCGGTGCTGGCGGCGAGCAGTTGCTTCAGGTCTTTCTGCGCGGCAGCAACAGCGCCGAGCAGCAGGGCTGTGACCGCGCCTATCCAGGCCGCAGTTGTGGCCGCCCATCCGGTGGACTCCAGCAGCGGCTGCATCCGCAATAAGAGATACCCGCCGGCGGCAACCATGGTCGCCGAGTGCAGGAGGGCGCTGACCGGGCTGGGGCCTTCCATCGCGGCAGAGAGCCAGGCGGAGAAGGGAAGCTGCGCGGACTTACCCAGTGCGGCGAGGAGGATTCCGGCTGCGGCGATGTCCCGCCAGGCGCCGTCGGCCGCTGCCAGATCATCCAGCACCAGCGTTCCGGTCCCGGCGAACGCGGCGCCGGCGGCCACGTACAGGCCCACGTCGCCCGCCCGTGTGGTCACAAAGGCCTTGGTCCCGGCGGCCATCTTGCCCGGTACCTGCCACCAGTACGCGATCAGGGCGTAGGAGGTGGCGCCCATCAACTCCCACGCCACCAGAAGCGCCGGGACCGTGGTCGCAGTGACGGTCACCAGCATCGCGGCGGTGAAGAGCAGCAGGTATCCGAGGAACCGCGCCCTCGGAACGTCTGGTGCGAGGTCGACGACGGCGAAGATCGTCACCGCGGCGGCCACCAGCGCTACAGTGATGACGAGTACGGCGGAGAGCCCGTCCACCGCTACAGCAAAATCGCCGCCTTCCACGATGCCGATAAACGGCAGGGACAGGGCTGGCCGTGCTGCTGCGGTGGTGACGGCCAGGGCCGCGACGATCACCATTGCACCCACGGCAACGGGTCCGGCTGCGCGGTCGGCGCGCCGTCCGGTCAGGAGCAAAAAGACCCCAAGGACAGCGGGCACAAAGACCACTGCGGCAAGCGCTGCTGCAGAGAATCCGGGCGTCATCCGCGCAGCTCCGTGGCGTCGTCGACCATGTCCACCTGGCGGGCGCGGTAGATTGCCAACGTAGCGCCGAAGCCCATGGCCATTTCCACGGCCATTACTACCAGAGCGACCACCACCAGCATCTGCGCATCGGGCAGCTCTGGAGTCAGGAAATACCAGGCGGCGCCGCCGGCGAGCATCACACCGTTGACAATCAGCTCCAGGCCCATCATCACCATCACGATTGACTGCTGGGACAGAGCGCCGAAGAGACCCACGCCAATCAGCGCGGCGGCAACGCTCAGGATTAACTGAAGTGTCACGGTGTCGCTCACCGGAGACCCCCGCTCACCGGGTCATTCGGTTTGGCGGTCCGGAGGTCCGGGCCGAAGCGGTCGTACCGTCCACGATGCGTGGCGAGGACGGTGCCGGAGATGATGGTCGCGAAAAGGCCGATTCCGATCACGAGCATGACCAGCATGTGGCTGCTCATGATCGCCTCGCCCAACTGTCGGGTGCTGTCAGCGGGCAGGCTGCCAACACGTGCCGGCCAGTCGATCGTCCAGATTCCCAGGACCAGCACGGCAAAGACGACGACGCCGGCCACGGCTGAAGTGCGGGCGTTGTGGACCATGGTCATCGGCATCAAACCCGCGGGGTTCATCATGAACATGATCATGAACACGGCCATGATGGCCATCTCGATCGTCATCATCAACGCGGTGACCACCGCAAGGTACGTCAGTTCCAAGGCCAGCAGGATCCCAGCGACAGCCAAAAACGAGACCAGCAGCGCAAAGGTCGCCTTCGCCATGGAGTCCACCACGAACACGGCGACGCCGGCCGCCACAGAGATCAGTCCCAGCAGGATCACAGCCACAATAGCCAAACTAGTCAGCATCATGGGGACACCGTTCCTTCCGTCGTCCACAGCGCGCTCATGGGTAGAACCCGGAGAGAACCAACAGTGCAACCCACAGTGCCTGGAGCAGCGTTGCCGGTATCAGAATCATCCAGGAGAATTCGACAAACCGGTCCGGACGCGTCACCGGAATGCGCCGTCCAACGGAAACGATCACCGCAATCACCAGCAGGGTTTTGAGTAGATACCACACCGGTTCCGGCAGCCCCGGCCCGGACCCGCCGCCGAGGAACAAGGCAACCGACATCGCCGCCGCAGCGCCCAGAACAACTGCCCGTCCCGCCTGCACCAGCAACCGGTCCACCCCGGATAGCTCCGACATCACCCCGGAGGCGATGTCAGCTCCGGCCGGCGACGCGAATGGACCCCAGAAGGCGAACGCCGCGGCGCTGGCCAGGAACACCACAAAAGCCACCGGCATGCTCACCACAAACCACAGGTTTTCCTGGGTGGCGACGATGTCCATTGTGCGAAGTGAGCCTGCACCCAGTCCGGCGGTGATCAGAGCGAACATCAACGGCAGCTCGTACGCCAGGCCCTGCGCCAGGAACCTATAGGCGCCGACCAGTGAGTGGACGGCGTTGGGACCCCAGCCCACCAGCCAGACTGCCGCCCACAGAAGGGCTTCCATCGCGTTGAACCACACCAGATCGGCACTGGTGGACAACAAGGTCCGTCCGCCGATCGGCACCACGGCCAGAGACAGCACGGCCAGAACCGGGACGGCGATGACGCCCGAACGCCATAGCAGCCGGTCCGGGGCAAGAGTTGTGCGGCGCTGCTGCGCCAGCCAATGCAGCGACGAACGAAGCGGTTCCACCGCGCTGCGCAACCGGCCACCGCTGACGACGACGCTGTCAACAGCCGCGAACGCCACACCCAGAACTAAAGCAGTCAACCCGACGGCCAGCACGGCAGGCAGCAGCCCCCACGCGGCAGCGAGGGTCATGCCGGTCCCGCCCATGTCCGGATCAGTCATGTACAGCCCCGTTCGGAAGCAACGCCGGCGATGGCTTAAACACGAAACTGGCGACAATCAATCGGGTAGCCGCGAGCTCCGCTCCCTCAAGGAGAAACTCGATACGCTCCGGCCCGACTCTGGCCAACGGCGACTTATCCCCTGCCGCGGCGGCCGCCAGCGCGCGAACCCGGTCCAGGACGTCAGCGGTCCTGCTCTCGTAGGTGGCGGCGTCGCCCGCCGGAAGCCGTGCGCTATTGACCGGTCCGGCGTCGCCGATGCCGCGGACCGACCAGGCCAGGAACCTGGACCTGCTTACCCGGCGCGCCACCGCGGCGGCCGCGCGCTGGCCGCGCTCCCTTTCCGCGTCATTGCCGGAAGACAGCGCCGAGCGGGCGATGCGTGCCTGGCGCGCCAGAACAGGCCATCCGGCGACAAGAAGGAAGGTTGCCAGCGCATCCAGAGCGGCAACAGCCGAACCCGGTTCGGAACGCTGAGCCACGGAATCCGGGACAAAGCCGTCAATCCAGGACAGGGACACGTTGGTCAGCACATCACCCTGCATGGAAGCCTTCAACACCAGACCGGTCGGCCAGCCCGGCAGCACAGGACCCAGGGTCACTTTCAACTCATCCAGCTCCAGACCGTCCCGGTCCGCCGCTGTACCCGCCATCTCCAGGCCCGCAACCTCGCCGCCATGATGCATATGGCCACCCATGTCGTGCCCGGAGTGAGCGCTGTGGTCCATCCCATGGTCGTCGTGGTCCATTCCGTGATCTGCATCCGAGCCGGTGGAGTGCCCGACGTGGTCCATCCCCTGGCCGTCGTGGCCGCCCATGTCATCACCGCTGTGACTGTCCGTCGTGTGATTACTGTGGCCATTCACGTTGTGGGCATTCGTACTGTGGCCGCCCATATCGTGAGAGCTCATCCCGTGGACACCCGGGTCACCATGATCCATCCCGTGCCCCGGACCCTGACGCCCGGAATCCGAGCCGTTCGCCGTGTTCTGGGCCTGCACCTGGGAAAGTTGGGTTGCTGGATCGGAGGGATTCGCTTCGTAGGCGGACGGTGTGGTGAGGGCGGCGACAGCGGCGTCGAGCTGCCAGGCGACATCGCTCCGGGCGATGGCCTGCCGATGTCTTGGCTGGGGTATTTGGGACCACAGAACCTCTGTTGCCTGCGAAAGGGCCGGTGGCAATGTTCCGATGGTCAGCATCAGACCTGCATCCGCCGGGGACAGCGCCACATGCCATCCGCGGCGGTCCATCTCAGCTTCGACCTGCCACCGCAACCGGTCATTGCCGGGCGCATCAACGATGAGCACTCCTGGTTGGGCCAAGACCCACTTCCGGAGCCCGTTCATCATGACCATCGCAGCGCGCCCTCCCGCCAGACGTAGACCACGCCCACGAAGAGCACAGCCAGGAAGGCAAACATCTCGATGACGGCTGAGGCACCCATATCCGCGACCACCACGGCCCACGGGTACATGAATATCATTTCCATATCGAAGGCCAGAAACAGCAGGGTCACGGCATACCAACGGACGTGGTAGCGGGAGAAGGCATGTTGCTGCGGGAAAGAGCCGGACTCATAGGGCAGCGTCTCGACGGGCTGGCGCGCGATTCTGAAGGCCATCGAAGCCCCAACCACACCCAGAATTACCGCCAGAACCACGGCAAGCAGTGAAACAACGGCGAACATGTGACGCTCCTTCCCCTGGTGCGATGGGCGGTAGTTCGTGGGATGTTCCCGCGCCCGGGTCAGGCGGTCGCGTACCTATCCGGGTCGGCATCGAACATCGGGGAGCAGGCATCACAGCAGAGGTAATAGCGGGTGCCCTTGTAATCGCGTCCCAGACCCTCCTCCTCAGCATCGGCCCTGAGCACTGTTGAGCCCTTCATGACCGGGCGATGAGCGATCTCGTCTTTGTCGTGCTGTTGACGGCCACTAGGGCCGTGATGATGATGTCCCATCAATACCTCCAAATACCAGTAGGAGGTATATCGAACAATGCTTGAGGATACGCCGCGGGGGTATCCTATGGCAAGGGGCTTGGGGAGAGCAGGGCCGAGCATACCTGCTCTCCATGAATACACATTCTCTTCGCGCTTTGGTACCATAGGGGGGTACCCTGTATAGTCCGGCCGTTCCAGCAGTCGGCAGTACCATCATTAACACCGCGAGCAGAGGATTCACCCATGACAACAGCAACGACGGCAGCTGCATCCGGCGTGGACGGGCACAGCGGAGCCCACGGCTACATCTCCAACAAGGAGGACTACCAGCGGCGGCTCAAGCGTATCGAAGGCCAGGCCCGCGGACTACAGGGAATGGTCCAGGACGAGAAGTACTGCATCGACATCCTGACGCAGGTTTCGGCCATGACCCGGGCGCTGGAATCAGTGGCTCTCGGACTGCTCAACGACCACATGAGCCACTGCGTACTCGAAGCCGCGGCTACCGGCGGCGACGAAGCGAAAGCCAAACTGAAGGAAGCCTCCGACGCCATTGCGCGCCTCGTCAAATCCTGACACCCAATCACTGCGCGTTACTAGATGTACTGAGTCAGGATGGTGTAGCCAAGGAGCTTGGCGTCTCGCGGCCAGCGGGCCCGATCCCAGCAGCCAGCGCCATTATCTGCCGCACACCACTGCATTGAAGCACCGGCAGACACGCGAGGGCCGGTGGACCCCAGGCTGGAGTCCACCGGCCTTCACCTTAAGTTCACGAAGTGGTATTAGCGTGCCGTTCCGGCACGGGTCAACCGCTTCGGGTCAACGGCCGCACCATCTAGCGTGGTCTCTGCCTTGTCCCGCCTGTTGCTTCGCAGTAATTTGAACCCACGCAGCCTAAGGCTGGAAGACCGAGGAGAACGCCATTGTGGCGCCGGCGAGCATGAGATCAAGCAGACCACCAGCTGCCAGCACTAGCGCGGCGACGTTGTAGGCGAAGGCCCAGAACAAGTTTCCCCTGATACCCCACCCCCCCCTGCCCCCAGGGTAGGCCGGGAGATGCGGATCGCATCGGCGGCATGAAGGTCACGCGGACAGGGGTGAGATCGGAGGCCTCAATGGCGACTTCCGTTCCGGTTCCCATAGCCAGTCCGAGGTCGGCCTCGGCCAGGGCTGCGGCATCGTTGACGCCGTCGCCGACCATTGCCACCACTTTCCCTTCGCCTGAAGCCGCTTGATGCAAGGTAGGGTTCCAGGTCTGTCACGGGTTCACCGCCGCGGCTAAACCATCAACCCCGCCGGGCAGTGCCTCAGCGGCAGGCTGAGCGGTTTCGGAATCATGGGTATCGCCTGATCCTCAGCCGGAGCTCCGGCCTACATCTGCTCGGCCCGGTGCATGTCATCAGCGGGAGGCCCCGGGCTGCCGACGACACTACGCCATTCCCCGCGCTCCCGCGAAGGCCACGGCAAGAACTTCACCGTAAGCGGCCAGCTTAACTGGAGTGCGCATCGCGTTTCTGCCATTCATCGTGGCGGCCTCACGGCGATGGTTCACCTGATAGAAAACGGCCGGGCCGGCAGGAGACATCCACAGAAATATCGCTGACGCCCGGGGCCTTGGCCACCTCTGCAGTGACCGATCCGACACACCGTTCACAGGGTCATGCCTTTCACGGTGTAAGTGTTGCTCGCCAGGGCGAGGGCTCCTTTCATTTGGATGTTTTCCCGGTACCCCAGGGGTGTACTAAAGATACCCCCATGAGGTATATTTTAAATACCCTCTAGGGGTACCTAAATAGGGAAGGAGTGATCATGGCGCGCAAGCCAACACTCATCGTCGGCGGCGGTGCGGCGAGAAGCTCGGCTGCACAGGCCATTCATCAGACTGGCGATAACGTCGAGGTAATAGTGGTGGGCGCCGAGGACCGGCCCCCCTACAACCGGACCACAGTGAATAAGGGACTACTCTCCGGAGCGGTGAACGTGGAAGACATTGGCCTGCCCGGCATGGAATTGCCCGGGGCGCGGCTGTGAGCCAGGGACGAACGGCCGCAGCGGTGATGCTATATGGCCCCATGAAAGGTCGACCAGGAGTGCAAGCACCGGAGCCGGCACCTCAACCGCTGGCCGCCGGTTACGGCACCTACGTGCACGGCACCAAACTCACCATCGTCTGCAATCCTTCAGCAGGTGTACGCCAACAGATCATTTTCGGAGAAAGCACCGGTGCTGCCCGGTTCGTGTTCGCCTTCTTCAGCGCGGAAGACCGGATCACTGGGGCCGTCGGGGTAGGCGGTGCCCGGGCTGTCAACCAATTGCGATCCGCAACTGAACGCAGAAGCCCATCCACAGAACTGGAACTTGAAAACCGTCACGAGTCGGCAGGACGGGCACAGTGAACACCACGGTGAAAGCAGTCCTAAGCAAGCAAGTTGGGCGCTGGTCGATCGTCCTGACTACCGTCACGGAACTTTCCCGAGCGTACAGCGGGACCTGCCGGGGAAGGAGCCGATCATGATGCGCTTCAGACGCAGCGCACTGACATCGGTGGGAGCGATAGCCTTGGCCCTGGGGACCATTCACCTATTCGTTGATGGACTCGCTAGCAGCGTCATCTCGCTTCAGGCCGTGATCCGCGACCAGACCGGCGCTGAGCCTGCAATGCTGAGCATCCTCGTTGCCGTTGCCTTCTCCTCGTCGTCGCTACTCCAGCCTTTGGGCGCCCGCGCCGCCTTGAGGTTGGGCGACGGACGCGTGGCCCTCACCGGAGCGGTTCTTGCAGCAGCCGGTTACGGCCTGCTCCCCGCTGTGACCCAGCCTGGCCATGCCATCGCGGCAGTAGCCGTGGGCGGTCTCGGGTCCGCGCTGTTCCACCCGGCGGCCGGAGCGCTGGCCGCGCGTTCGGCCCCAGAAGGTCAGGAATCACTGCCACTCGCCGTATTCTCGGCCGTGGGACTGGCCGGCTCAGCTCTCGTGCCTGTCGCTGTGCTCGGTGGAATTGATACGTTTGGTGGGGCTGCTGCTGTTCCGTTCACCGTGCCCTTGCTAGCAGTCACTGCCGCACTTTTGTTATCACGGTTAATGCGGACTAAGCCACCACGCGTCCGCCATACCGACAGGACGATTGAACGTCGTGATCAAACATCATCGGCTGTCGTGCCGGTGCTTGCCGCAGCGCTGCTCTCATTAGTTGGAATCACCGCCCTGGCCAGTGCGCCGCTATTGCTGGCAGACAGGGTAGGTTCAACGAACCCGTTACTTGGTTACTCCCTCGCCGCCTACAGCACGGGCGCGGCGCTAGGAGGAATCCTCCTCGCCCTGTGGGTACGACGCACCACACTACGCCCGGTGATGCTGTCCGCGTCCGCTGCGGGAATATTGGCTTCGCTGGTCGTTCCACACTTGCCCCCGGCCCTGGTGCCGGCAGCAATGGCAGTGGCCGGAGTAGGACTATCCGGCACCCTTCCCCTCTTGGTCACAACCGCACGCAGGAACGACGAAACTTCAACCGGCCCGGCCGTAGCCCGGATTGGGGCTGGCTTCAGGCTTGGGTGGCGCCGGATATGCCGGAGTGGGGTTGCTGCACAGCACGCTGGGATACGGACCAGTGCTGACCTTGATCACCGCAACGGCCGGCGCTGCGGCCCTCATCGTCCTCGCGCGCCTCAAAGGATCGGCCTCGAAGGTCTCCGCCCAAACAGCACTCAGCATATGCCCCTGCGGCGGATGCGCTTGCAGCACCCTGGAAAACGAACCCAAAATCGGCGCCCGCCTCACATGACGTCAGAACCCGCAAAACAGTTTCGAGCCTGGGAATTTAATTCCACCTTCACTGCTTATACTATACCCCCGTCGGGTATATACTGGTAGTGACTGCACCACCGATGAGCAGCACTCGAACGGAGCAACCGATGTGCGACTACTGGTTGCACTGAAAATATTGACGCATCCCTACTCGCGTCATCATCCAAATCCAATCTCAACTTAACAACTTCATTCGCGGTTTCCCGGCTTCCTTAAGGTAAAGCTCGATGCTGTGAATACCCCAACCCCGTAGGAGTACAAAATGTCTACTCTGCAGCAGCCATCTGCTACGCGCAGATGGTTCGCACTCGCACTGATCGCAACCGCACAGTTCATGGTCATCATGGATACATCAATCATCGGCGTGGCCCTGCCCCGGATGCAGGAGGACCTCGGTTTTTCCCAGGAGAACCTGTCCTGGGTCTTCAACGCGTACGTCGTCGCCCTCGGTGGCCTGCTGCTGCTCGGCGGTCGGCTCTCAGATCTATTCGGTGCACGGCGGATCTTCGCCGTGGGGTGGATCATCCTACTCATTGGTTCACTGGTCGCCGGTGCCGCCGGCACTGTTTCGATTGAACTCACGGGCCGTGCTATCCAAGGCCTCGGATCGGCCTTAATCGCACCTTCCGCGCTAACCCTGCTGATGATGCTCTTCGGCGGGGAGCCAAAACAGCTGACGAAAGCATTAGCCATCTACGGCGCCGCCGCACCGGCGGGCGGAACGGCAGGAGTTTTCCTTGGCGGACTCATCACTGAATACCTCTCCTGGCCCTGGGTCTTCTACATCAATATCCCCATCGCGATCCTGGCACTGGCACTGACACCGGCCCTGATGCCTGCGGGCAAGGCCGGTAAAGGTTCCGTGGACTTCCTGGGAGCGATCACCGTTACGGCGGGAATCGGAGCCGCGGTCTTCGCGATCGTTCGCGCACCCGAAGTGGGTTGGGGATCAGCCGAGACTTGGCTCATCCTGGCGGGCGCCGTCGTACTGCTCGGTATTTTCCTGGGCCTCCAAGCGAGGCTGAAAGACCCCCTGATGCGGCTCGGAATTTTTCGTACCTCGAACCTCGGCGCAGCCAATATAGCCCAGCTGCTCCTCGGTGCAGCGTGGATCCCCATGTGGTTCTTCCTCAACCTGTACCTGCAGCAGGTTCTTGGCTACAGCGCCTTCCCCAGCGGCGCAGCGCTGGTGCCGATGACCATCGTGATCATGATCGGAATGATCGTCTTCGCACCGCGGTTGATGAACCGCTTCGGACCGAAAAACATGATTGTGACTGGCCTCGCCGTCCTGGCCGTGGGAATGGGATGGCTCTCCCTGATCCGTCCCGACGGGTCCTTCTGGGTTGATGTGCTGCCAGCCTCACTGGTTGCCGCCCTAGGCATGTCTCTCGCGTTCATACCATCGCTGGGAACGGCAATCTCCAGCGCGCGGCCTGAAGAAGGCGGGCTGGCTGCGGGCATCGTGAACACCAGTTATCAGGTGGGCTCGGCTCTTGGACTGGCGGCCATGACCGCGGTCGCGGCGGCTTTCGGCGCGGACCAGCTCGATAACACCGAGGCCCTGACCAATGGATTCTCCTCAGCATTCATCGGTGCGGCCGCCATTGCCTTGGCTGGCTCCATCCTCGCCGCGCTGACGCTGCGCACCCCGGGCAACCGGACAATCAGCGAATCCGCCTCCACCACCAAATCAGCCCGGGGTTAGCTGTAGCAGCAAACCCCACCAGCCCAATACTTACCAACAAGGAGAAGAAGATGTTTACTCTACAGCTTTTGATCGCTTACGACGGCTCAATCGACGCCCAGAGCGCCGTCCAATCCGCGGCCACCATGTTCCCGGAGGCTTCCGTAGTTGTGCTCTATGCACGCCAGCCACTAGAAGGCTTCGCAGCCCATCTTGAAGGACACCCGGCCCTGGAGGAACTGGCCGGGCTGGATGCCGCCACGCTCGACGTTTCTGAACGGATAGCAGACGAAGGCGCGCAGCTGGCCCGCAGGCTTGGCTTTGACGCAGAACCAAGAGTGTCATCGACGATGGCTACAGCCTCAGAAGCCATTATCGACACAGCCGAAGAAGTTAATGCCGATCTGATCATTGTCGGCTCCAGAGGACGCCGCGGCTTCAAGGCCACACTTCTGGGGAGCACCTCAGCTAGCGTCCTGCACCACGCGACACGGCCAACCCTGGTGATTCCCTCCGACTCGGTGGCATCAGCCCGCCGTGCCGGACGTGCAGGAACGACCAACCATTAGGTCTAGTCAATCCGCGTTAGGGCAGCAACAGCACGCGGGACTTTGCTGGTCTGAGGACAATACGTTTCTTCGTATGAAAAGTGGGGCCGGAAATCGCACCGCACAGTTTCCGGCCCCACTTTTCATCGGGCGTAGTGATTCTCTAGCTTCGCTACAACAAAACAGTCTTGAGCACTCAAGGTAGTCCTGTCGTGCCCCTCCCCTACTCGCTGTAGCCCTGGCGAGAAAATTGCATTCTGGGCGTGGGTCGGTCCGGCCTAGCAAGGCGTTGGGGCAACCAGACGGTATGGGAGAAATTGGCCCTTTGGACCCCACAGAAGATTATTTGTCGCTCGCGAGAATCAGGCGCTTTCATACAGCACCGGAGACCAACAGTGCTTTCAAGGCGCCTGCCAAACACCAACGCGTTCGGATTAGGAAAGGCACCGCATGACGCAGGACAAAAATGATGACCAGTACCTAGGCATTTTTCTATCAGTAGCTGAATGCCTCGATGATTCTAGTGGCAATTCTCGCTGTCCTGACGCTCCTCGGTGGGGAACACGGACCCGGCATGCACTCATCCGCCCCTGGGAGCCTAAGTAATGCGACGCCTATTTTTTCGCAAAGCATCCTGACGTGATCATGCTGCCCCGGCTACGCAAGGCGACACTGGTTGCTCACATCGCTTCCTCCGTAGGGTGGCTCGGTGCCGTAGCAGCATGCCTCGCCCTGGCAATCACCGCGTACAACGCCGCGGATGAATGGACCATGCGCGCCGCCTACACGACCATGGAAATCATCGGCTGGACCACACTCATCCCCTTGAGTGTTCTGACACTCCTTACCGGGGTCATCCAAGCAATCGGAACACCGTGGGGCCTTATCAGGCACTACTGGGTGCTCATCAAACTGCTGATCACCGTCGTAGCCACGGCAGTGCTCCTGCTGTATATGGAACCCCTCTCCGTCCTCGCTGGCGCAGCGGCACAGCAGGCACCGGGCGGCATTGCTTCCGACATCCTGCCGAACTTTTCACCCATCCTTCATTCCGCCGCCGCTTTGATTGTCCTTTTCGTCGCGCTGGGACTCTCGATCTATAAACCGCGTGGGCTCACCGGACTGGGCGCCATCAGGCGCAAGCCTGCAGACCGCACAAGAAATTAGAACCGTGCAACGCGTAAGTTCCTTACCGTCTCCACAGGCTGGGACTTAAGGACCTTCAGCAATTCCATGACGCTGACGACGGCCTGCTCTGGTCGGTTTCGTGCAGTAGCCAGCGCACGACCCTTCTCAAGTACGCGAGGCCGCATAGAGAAACGAGGCGATGGGTAGGATCTAGCGCAGGAGCCGGCTGATGGCCTGGGTCGCTTCCTTAACCTTCGCATCGACGGCTTCAGGGGAGCCGTTTGATCCAGCTTCCTTGGCCGCGTCGACGACGCAATGTTACAAATGGTTTTCCAACCATCCCAGACTCACGGCATGCATAGCACTGTTCACCGCCGCAACCTGAGTGAGTATGTCAATGCAGTATCTGTCCTCTTCGACCATCCGCGCAATTCCGCGAACTGTCCTTCGACGCGCTTTAAGCGCTGCAAGTAGGCATCCTTGACCGTGGAATAACCGTGCGCTGGCGGGATGATCTCTGGTCGATTAATCAGTGTGGAATCTGCTGGCGTTCCGGCGGGCTGCATTAGGAGCTACCTGGGAGTCGCTTCAGCGTTGTTTCGAGTTCCAACTCCGGCGCTCACGGATGTTTCCCTTCATTACCAACTGACGTTCTCTGGTCGTATCTGGAGGAGCCGCTGGCGCGTTTCTGACTACGCTCCGCGCAGCCACCTTCAGTATTATCGAAGTTGCGCCCCCGTAAGGGCGCAGGGACGGCAAAGTGGTTTCATTTGTTGTTCTTGGTTGCTAAATGCGCGGTGTATTGGGCGAAGCTGCCGCGGAACGTTACCTTAACGTGACTTAAATACCACGGTGGGGTATTCTCGTCGAGTGGTCACGGCACCCGCCGAGATCATCTTCCCGAGCAGAATGCCGAGCCCTGCCGCTGCACCGGGATCCGTTCGCACAATCCAGGTGGCAGGGACGGGGGAACCATGTTTCCACCGGGCCACCGCACGCGGTGACCCTCGGGGTTAAGTCGATCCGATCATCCAATGCATTACCTGCAGCTTCGTCCACGATTGCAGGGACAGCGCATGGGTGGAGGACGGCCGGGTGACTCCCATCCGAACCCGACAGCTCACCCCGCAGGCATGGGAGAGGCAATAGAACCATGTCACGCACATTCATTTCAGCGCGCCACCGCGCCACCCCCACCCACTCAATCGCCTTGGCGGGACTGGCTTACACGGCCAAGACCAACGCGGCAAATGCTGGCAAGCCTGCCATCATCGTCGCCACCGCAGGCGGTCTTATGTTCGCTGCAGGAGCACCTGCCCAGGCCGGTACCTACGCAGAGAGCACTGCCGCCGTTCAAGCCCCGGCTCCCGCAGCAGCAGCCCCGTCCGCCGGAGCGGGCGTCCACACCGTCGTCTCTGGTGACACCTTGGGCGCTATCTCGGCCCGCTACGGCGTGTCACTGGACACGGTGCTGACACAGAACGGTCTGTCCTACGCCTCGGTGATCTACCCCGGACAGCAGATCAAGGTTTCCGGGGGCGCCTCCGTTGCCGCTCCGGCAGCAGTGAGCCCCGCGGCAGTTCCCCCAGCAGCACCGGCCACCCAGGCGTCCTTCATCGCGCCCGTTCCTTCCCAGTCTGATATTTCCTTCGCCTCCAGTGCCATCACCCCCGCCGCGTCCCCAGCTCCGGCATCTGCCGTTGCTACCAGCGGCGCCGGTGGGGCAATCGTCGCCTCGGCCTACGCCCAGCTGGGCTCCATTCAGGACTGCACCATCCTGGTCGAAAAGGCACTGCGCTCTATTGGGAAGAACGTTGGTGACCTCGGTCCCCTACAGTTTGACCAGTACGGCACCCGTGTTGCGTCCCCCGCTGCCGGAGACCTCGTTGTCCGCCCCGGCCACATCGGCATCTACGTCGGCAACGGCAAGGTCATCAGCAGCGGCATGAACGGTGCAAACCTGACCATCGAGCACAACCTCACTGATCTTCCCGGATCATACTTCGTGCGCGTCAACGGCTAGCACCAGAGTTTGCGGACGTCGTCCGTAACTAAAACTAAACAAAAGTGGCAGGTGCCCTGGACGGAGGGGGG
>NZ_KI915000.1:0-1762 GCF_000520595.1 Arthrobacter sp. H5 | reverse complement strand
GGACGGAGGGGGGCCTGCCACTTTCGTGTTCCGACCCCATTTCGCCAAACCATCAGGCCAACCACGCCTGAGCGGTCTCGCGATTTTCACTGAAGTGCCACAACTTTAGTGCAATACTTCTTCCCACGCCCGAACTTCATCATCCGTCGAGGTGCCGCGGTCAAGCCCGCTCTTACGCACCACTGAGTACAACCATGACAACCTTCCTAAGGGACGGACGCTCCACCCAATACATCAACGCCGCCATCGAACAACTACGATCGGAAGGCTTCCCGATCAACGACGAGGACTTGAAACGGCTCTCACCACTGGGCCATGACCACATCAACCTCCTGGGCCGTTACCACTTCAGTACCAACGACTTACCAAAAGAAGGCCTGCGTCCCCTCCGAGACCCCACCGTTTCGGACTGACCCTGATCAACGCGGCCATTGTGTGCACTGGAACACCATCTGCACCAGCCACGCCACGAACACCTTGGCCGTGGCGGGCACGGAACCGGATCCCGGATTGCTCAGACCCCTCCGCTAACGTGGGCAGTGACCCGTCCCTTGCGGCGATCCCGGGAGGCGAAGCGCCTCTGGGCCAATTTTGGGCCATCTATTGGTGGGGGCGAAGGATTTCCACGGCTTCCCGGATTGCGTAGTAGACGATGACCAGGCCAGCCACCGGGTCCGCCCACCACCATCCGGCCAGGTCATTGAGTAGGACTCCGGTCAGCACGGCGGTGGCCAGGAGCCCGTCGATGAACGTCACCCGTCCCTCGGCCGTCAGGACCGGATTACCCAGCGCTTTGCCCGTGTGGGCTTTGCCCGCCGCGAGGGCGAACATGACAGCCGCGGTGACGGCGGTCCAGCCGATGCCGCCGGGGCTCGGAGCCGCATGGTGCGCCAAGGCCAGTGCGACACCGGACTGGATCAGCAGGTAGAGGGCCAGGACAATGAAGGCCCCACCTATCAGTTTCAGTGCAACCCGCTGGCGGTGTTCGCCGGTACCGGAGAGCTCCCAGATCACCACCGCGCTGGCACCTATCTCGATCAAACTATCCAGACCGAACCGGCAAGGGCCACCGAGCCCGCCGAGATCGAGGCAATCGCCAGGACAACGACCCCCATAACGTTCCAGACCAAAGTCGCCCATTCCAGGGCGAAGCCGCGCCGCCGCAGCCGGATCCTGTCCGTGGCCTGCATTCCCTCAACCACCATGGGTCTGGCCTGGTTCCCGGGTGGGGGCCAGTCCGGCGAGCCGTTCAATGATCGCCAGTCCGGCCGGGGTTCCGGGCCAGTGCCGGCGCAACGATGCCGGCCCGGCGGAGCGGATCACCGAACGAAGCGTGATCGCCAAAATGATGACGTCATCCGCATAGCCGATCACGGGCAGGAAGTCCGGGACAAGATCCAGCGGCGACACCAGATACACCAGCAGCAAAACAAGCTTAGTGGGTGAACGGTTAGCTCAGGTTATGTCTTGCGTTTCGGCCATTTTCTGTGATTTGGCGGTAGGTAGTCGGCGGCTGCCGACTGCCAAGACCGAGGAGAGTCTGGAACGCAGCCATGGGCGTGCTGCGTCTGTTGTAGCGGAACGTGAATTCGTCGAGGTAAACCTGTAGTTGTTCATTGCTGACAGATCGGTGTGTCCCTCGCAGCCACGTCTTGAAATTGCTGATCGCACGATGCACTCGAGGCATGACCGGGTCTGCGTCGTCGGCTCTCTTGGCGGCCCTTTGTGACCGTGGCCGGTAGTCGTAATCTTTCTTGGCCAA
>NZ_KI914999.1:51692-52626 GCF_000520595.1 Arthrobacter sp. H5 | reverse complement strand
GACCGCCGCATACAGCTCCCGTTTGCTCAGCCTGCCGTCCTCAGCCACAGCCGCCACAGCGTCCTTCAACCGGATGCCCCTGCTCATCAATTCCGACACCGCAGCAACGTGGTCCTCCGCCCTTGCCGGCGCGTCAGCGGGAGCGCCTCCCACCACAACGGCAATTTCACCGCGGATCTCCGCAGCCTCGGCCCAGTCCAGCAACTCCTGCAGCGACCCACGGACCACTTCCTCATGAAGTTTGGTGAGCTCCCGGGCCACACACCCCCTGCGCTCCGGACCGAACACTTGATGCAGCGACCGCAACATCACTTCCAGCCGGTGCGGCGCCTCGAAAAACACCATGGTCCGGCTCTCCGCCTGAAGCTCGGTCAACCTGGCGGTCCGCTCCCCCGCCTTGCGCGGCAGGAAGCCCTCAAAGCAGAACCTGTCCGTGGGCAGACCCGAAAGCGACAACGCCGTCAACACCGCAGACGGGCCGGGGGCCGCAGTCACCATCACTCCGCGGACGGCCGCCCCGCCACAGCGTCCTTCAACCGGATGCCCCTGCTCATCAATTCCGACACCGCAGCAACGTGGTCCTCCGCCCTTGCCGGCGCGTCAGCGGGAGCGCCTCCCACCACAACGGCAATTTCACCGCGGATCTCCGCAGCCTCGGCCCAGTCCAGCAACTCCTGCAGCGACCCACGGACCACTTCCTCATGAAGTTTGGTGAGCTCCCGGGCCACACACCCCCTGCGCTCCGGACCGAACACTTGATGCAGCGACCGCAACATCACTTCCAGCCGGTGCGGCGCCTCGAAAAACACCATGGTCCGGCTCTCCGCCTGAAGCTCGGTCAACCTGGCGGTCCGCTCCCCCGCCTTGCGCGGCAGGAAGCCCTCAAAGCAGAACCTGTCCGTGGGCAGACCCGAAAGCGACAACGCCGTCAACA
>NZ_KI914999.1:21703-51592 GCF_000520595.1 Arthrobacter sp. H5 | reverse complement strand
CCGCCGCCTCCACCAGTCGATACCCCGGATCGGACACAGACGGCATCCCGGCGTCGGTCACCATGAGCAGTGTGGCGCCGCCCAGCACCAGATCAAGGAGCTCAGGCGTCCGCGCTACCTCGTTGTGTTCGTGATAGCTGAGGATCCTCCCCCGGGTGGAAACGCCCAGCGATTGAATGAGCCGTTGGAGCCGCCGCGTGTCCTCGGCAGCAATGATGTCCGCGCTCTCCAGCAGCGACGCCAGCCGGTACGTCGCATCCCCCATGTTCCCGATGGGTGTCGCCGCCAGCACAATGCGGCCTGCCTCGGGCGGGGCGCTGCCGCCGTCGTCGTCGTACTTGTCTGCATTCACGCTCTTCAGCGTAGCCCCAATGGGTACCATTGGCAGGGTGAGCCAAGCCGCCGAAACCACCGCCCGTCCCCACCCGGACGACGCGCAGGCCACCTGGGTTTCGTCGGCTAAGTCAGCCTTCTCCCACGATGTTCTGCTGCGCCGCCTGATCGGCGAACGGCTGCCATTGAGCGTCTGGACGTGGCTGCTCCCGCTGGCAGTCGCCGTGATCGGTGGCGTGCTGCGCTTTGTTCGACTCGGCGAACCCGGAACGCTCATTTTCGACGAAACGTATTACGTCAAGGACGCCTTCTCCTTTCTCCAGTCGGGTTACGAACGCGAATGGCCAGAAGGAGCCGACGAAGACTTCAACCAAGGCAACACCGGCGTGATCCTCGGCACCCCCGACTACGTGGTGCATCCCCCGGTGGGCAAGTGGATGATCGCGTTTGGCATGGCCGTTTTCGGCTCCGACAATGCCTTCGGCTGGCGCTTTTCCGCAGCACTGGTGGGCACCTTGTCCATCCTCATGATCGCGCTCATCGCCTCGCGGTTGTTGGGGTCGCCGGTTCTGGGCGCCGTGGCGGGCCTGCTGCTCGCGGTCGATGGCCACCACCTGGTTCACTCCCGCACCTCCCTGCTGGACGTTTTCCTGATGTTCTGGGTGCTGGCCGCCTTCGGAGCCCTGCTGCTGGACAGGGACCACGGACGACGACGGCTGGCCGCGAAGCTCGCGGCACTCGCCTCAAAGCGGGGCAGACCCGCGGCCGCGCACCTTCTCTATGGTCCCTGGCTGGGCCTGAGACCCTGGCGCATAGCGGCAGGCGTGGCTTTGGGACTCGCGCTCGGCACCAAATGGTCCGCCCTGCCCTACATCGCGGTATTTGGTCTGATGACCGTGCTGTGGGATATGAACGCGCGTCGAACCGCCGGCATCCGGCACTGGGTTGCCGGCGCCGTTGTCCGCGACGGACTGCAGGCCTTCCTTTCGATAGTCCCGGTCGCGTTCCTGACCTATCTGGCCTCCTGGACGGGCTGGTTCCTTTCCTCCGACGCCTACAACCGGCAATGGGTAGCCGAAAATCCCGACCCGGCATGGGACTGGGTCCCTGCGCCGCTCCGCTCCCTCGCCGAGTACCACCGCAGCGCATATTCCTTCCATGAGGGTTTGAGCTCCGAGCATCCATATGAGTCCACGGCCTGGTCCTGGCTTTTCATGGGCAGGCCCACGTCCTTCTACTATCCTGACGAAGCGGCGGGCTGCGGCGCCCAGGACTGTTCAAGCGCCATCAACGTGGTGGGCAACCCCCTCATCTGGTGGTCCGCCGCCGCTGCGCTCCTGGTGGTGATGCTCTATTGGCTGGGCCGGAGGGACTGGCGGGCCGGCGCCATCCTCGCTGGCGTGGCCGCTGGATACCTTCCGTGGTTCTTTTTTCCGGACCGCACCATGTTCTTCTTCTACGCGATTGTCTTTGAACCGTTCCTGGTCCTCGCACTGACTTATGTGCTCGGTTTGCTGCTTGGCCGGACTTTCGACCCCCCGTGGCGACGGCGGAGCGGTATTGTGCTGGTGGGTGGATTTGTTGCCGTGGCGGTGCTGCTGTCAGCGTTCTTCCTCCCCATCTGGACCGCCGAAGTCATTCCCTACAGCGAATGGCGTTTGCGGATGTGGATGCCGAGCTGGATCTGATGTCACACGCCTGAGGGAAGCGAGTTTGTCATGCGAGAAGCCACCACCGATCTCCTGGTCCACCTGCCAGAGGACACCAGCGTCACCGATCTGCTGATCAAACAGCACGGCCGGGCACCGCAGGGTGCCCTTTACGCCGTGAAATCCGGCACCGAATGGCTCGACGTCACTGCGGATAACTTCCTCAGCCAGGTCCGCTCCCTGGCGAAAGGCCTGATCAATGCGGGGGTTGCGCCCGGTGATTCGGTCGCCGTGATGTCCAAAACCCGTTTCGAATGGACCGTCGCCGACCTCGCCATCTGGTTCGCCGGCGCCGTCACCGTTCCTCTCTACGAAACCTCCTCGGCGCACCAGGTGAGCTGGATCCTGGAGGACTCGGCCGCCGTCGTCGTGCTGGTGGAGAACGAGGAAAAAGCGGATGTGGTCCGCCAGGCCAAGCCGGGCGTGCGGCTGTACCACATGAATTACGACGACGGCGGCGCGGACTTCGCCACGCTGACCGCCGAAGGTGCCGGGATCAGCGACGACGCGCTTGAGGCCGCCCGCACCAGTAGGTCGCTGAAGGATGTTGCCTCGCTTGTGTACACGTCCGGGACCACGGGCAGGCCCAAGGGATGCGAGATCACGCATGGCAACTTTGCCCTTTTTGCGGTCAACACGCTGGAATTCCTGCCGGAACTGCTCCGTGAAGAGAACGCCCGAACCCTGATGTTCCTGCCGCTGGCGCACGTGCTGGCCCGGGCTGTGCAGCTGGTCTGCCTGGCCGGCGGAGTGAAGCTTGGCCACACGAGCAACGCCACGGAACTGCTGGACGACCTCGCTGCCTACAAGCCCACGTTCCTGCTGGTGGTGCCACGGATCTTCGAGAAGATTTACAGCACCGCCGGTCAAAAGGCGGAAGCAGCCGGGAAGGGCAAGGTTTTCGAGGCAGCGGCGGCCACCGCGGTGGCCTATTCCCGTGCTCTCGACGCCGCGACCCGGGGCGGGCGCGGTCCCGGCCTCACACTCAAAGCCCGTCATGCACTGTTCAACAAGCTGCTGTATCCCAAGTTGCGGGCAGTTTTCGGCGGCGAAGTGACGCACACCGTCTCCGGTGCCAGCCCCCTCAGCGAGCACCTTGCCCACTTCTTCCGCGGCGCCGGAATCAACGTCCTCGAAGGCTACGGCCTCACCGAAAGCACCGCGCCCTGCACCGCCAACACCGTATCCCTCACGCGGGTAGGCAGCGTGGGCATCCCGATGCCGGGAACGTCCATCCGGATCGACGAGGACGGCGAGGTGCAGGTCTCCGGCGTCGGCGTGTTCAAGGGCTACCACAACAACCCGGAGGCCAATGCGGACGCGTTCACCGACGACGGCTTCTTCCGCACCGGCGATCTGGGCAGCCTGGACGACGACGGCTTCCTCACCATTACCGGCCGCAAGAAGGACCTGATTGTCACCGCCGCCGGCAAAAACGTAGCCCCGGCACCGCTGGAGGAAAAACTCAGGGAGCACGCGCTGGTGGCCCATGCCGTGGTGGTGGGCGACGGACGCCCGTTCATCACGGCGCTGCTCACTGTGGACCCGGAGGCTGCAGAGCAGTGGACATCAACCAACAAGTACGACGGCGCAGCGCCGGCCTCAGCGATCCGTGCGGAGCTGCAGCGCGCAGTCGACTCAGCGAATGACCTGGTCTCGAAGGCCGAACAGATCCGCAAGTTCGAGGTGCTGGACACAGAATTCACCATCGAATCCGGTTACCTGACCCCCACGCTGAAGCTGAAGAGGACTGCGGTTGTCAAGGATTTCGCCGCCGAACTGGATCGGCTTTACGCGCCCTAGCGGGCACTCGGTCGATCACAGAAAGCCGCACCTAGTCGGCGTAACTGACCCTGCGGTCCTCGAGCGCAGCCCGTGACTTCTCCCGCCGCGCCTTGGTTGGCCAGGTGAAGACAAGAGTGAACACCGAAACAATCAACACCAGCGCAGCTACGGTAATCGCTGAGTCACTCCAGAACTGCGCCGGGAACAGCCTGATCAGTGTGTCATCCAGCCTGAAGGTCCAGGTGCCATCAGCAAAGAAGACCGCATGTACTTGGCTGAAGAATGTTTCCCAGGCCAGGGCCGCGGCAACGGTCAGGGCCGCCACCAACACCAGGGTGGCAACCGCACCCGAGAACAGTGCACGGCGGACCCCACCGGGGTAGCGCCGCGCCAGGTAAATGCAGGCGATGATGCTGAAAACAGCCAGCACGGCAGCCACCGCAAAGCTGATGGCCAGCACCATCTTGACGTCGAGCATGTGTCCCACTTCGCTGTCCAGGAAGAGTTGCTCCCCGTCGGCGTTCACCAGGCCGCCGAGATACCGCGGGGGCGCCCAGTTCAGAATGTAGTCAACTGTGTAGGACGCAAAGGTGATGCGGTCCTCGGTACTGAAGCCGTAGCTGTCCGCCGGAAAGCCCGGACGGTTGTACTCAGCCCACAGGAACAGCGGCGTAGTGACCGTGCGGATCGCAGCGGCCAGCAGCATGACCGGGAAAAACACCGCGACCAGAACCTGCAGCACGCGGGGAAGGGCTGGCTTGGCGGCGACGGCTTCGTCGCGCTCGGCCGCCCGGCGGTCAACGTCCTCGGCAGGCGGCCGGATGGACAGGGCAGTGGTGTCGGGGGCAGCGGTGTCGGGGGAAGTGGTGTCCGAAGGTGTTCTCATGTCCGGCGCGGTGTTATCTGACGCCGCGTCGTTGCGGGCAGCACGGGTAGCGGAAGTGTCGGAAGCTGATGCCGTGGAAGCTGAAGCCGGCACCGCGCCGTCGTCGTCCTTGGTTGTTTCTCCGCTGCCATTCTCATAACGGGATACATCGGGCAGGGTGCTTGCCCGGCGCATCGGAAGCGGATTGCGCTCAACCGATCCGTCCGACACCGCACCCCCGCCGCGCAAAGCCGCACGACGCTCACCTCCGGGACTTGAATCCGCAGATGATGATCCGGCACTGGATCGACCGCCAGCCACACTTTCCTGCTGCTTGGTCTTGTCCTCTTCAGCCACTGCGGTATCTCCTAGAACTCACTCACACACGTACTTAAGACAGTACCGGGCAGAAGCCCTGATGTGCGCCAGGCACCGCCGTTATTGCTACGCCGTGCGCAGATAATCGCCCCGGTCCAGGGCGGACAAATCCCCTGTGTGACCGGCGCGCACTGCCCGGCGACCGAGCACCAGGGTATAGACCCAATAGGCGGCAAAGACCAGGAAACCAATGGTTATCCGCAGCCAGGACGGCAGCGGGCTGGGTGTCACGAATCCCTCCACCAGCCCGGACACCAGCAACACCAGCACCAGTCCCAGCGCAACGGTGATCAGCGAACGTCCTTCCTCAGCCAGCGCCTGGCCCCGCGTCCGCCGCCCGGGCGAAACCAGCGCCCAAAAGATCCGCAGGCCGGCAGCAGCCGCAATGAAGATGGCCGTCAGTTCCATGAACCCGTGCGGCAGGATGTAGATGAAGAAGACGTCGAGCCGGTCGTAGGACGCCATCATCCCGGCGGCCATTCCCACACCCTGCGCATTTTGGTACAGGATGAACGGACCCCAGATCCCGGTGATGCCAAATGCGACCGCCTGAATGGCAATCCACGCGTTATTGGTCCAGACAAGCCCGGCAAAAGAGGCAGCCGGATTTTCCGAGTAGTAATTGACGAAGTCCTCTTCGACGTAACTTCTCATCTCCTCGTCACTGCCCATCGCGGCAATGACTCCGGGAGAATTGACCACCCACGCACCGTACAGCCAGGCCACCGAGACAAACAGCACCCCGATCACCACCGTCAACCACCGGATCCGGTAGAAAGCCGCCGGCAGCGCGACCACAAAGAACGCCGCCACATCCTCCATGAAGTTGGACCGCGCACCGGTGAACTTGGTGCGGGCGCGGGACAGCCGCATGGACAGAGCGCCGGACAGCACGCTCTCCGGCGCAATGGACCGGATCATGGACAGATGGGTGGAGGTGCGCTGATAGAGCACCAGGAGTTCGTCCGCTTCTTCGCCGCTCAACCTCCGGCGGCGCACAAGCTCGTCGAGCCGTTCCCAGTCCGGCCGGTTTACTGCCTCGAATGCATCCAAGTCCACGGCTTCAGCATAGTCGTCCACCGGCCGATAAGCTGGAGCCAAAACCATGAAGGAGGCACGCCCGGATGAGCTCCGTTGTCACAGGAGAAGCTGTTGTGCTGGAACTGCGGGCGGCGTCCTTCGGCGCCCGCGCCGTCAGCATTCTGATCGACGTCGCAGCACAAATTGTCCTGGTGATCGCGGTTGTCTGGGCCGTTGGGTCCACCCTGGGAGGTGTGCTCGACCCGGCCCTCACCCAAGCCCTGGTCCTGGTGCTGCTGGTGTTTGTGTTCCTGATTGTCCCCGTCACCGTCGAGACCCTGACCCGCGGCCGGTCGCTGGGCCGCCTGGCCATGGGGCTGCGGATAGTGCGCGACGACGGCGGCTCCATCCGCTTCCGGCACGCCTTCATCCGCGGCATCCTGGCGGTGCTTGAAATCTACCTTCTGGTTGGATCCCTCGCGTTCCTGGTCGCTGTGTTCAACGAGCGTTCCAAACGGCTGGGCGATCTTCTGGCCGGCACCTACTCCATGCACGAGCGAGTGGTTACCAAGCCCCGCACACTCGCCGTGATCCCGCCGTCGCTCCATGCCTGGATCCAGACCGCTGACGTGGCACGACTGCCCGATGCGCTGGGCCGCCGTGTCTCCCAGTTTGTCTCGCAGGCTTCCCGGCTGACGGTCAGCGCCCGCACCACCCTCGCCGCGGACCTGGCCCACGAGGTTTCAGTGTTTGTCTCGCCGCCCCCGCCGGCGGGAACCCATCCCGAAGAGTTCCTCAATGCAGTGATCGCCGAACGCCGTGACCGGGACTTCGCCAGGCTCGCGGCTCAGCGTGATCGAACTTCACGCACCGCGGAGCGGCTGCACAAACTGCCCTTCAGCCAATAGGCTGCGGTCTAGCTGGGCTGCGAAGTCCATTCAGACCAGGGGACATTCCAGTCGCCAAAGCCATCCCAGACTTGCACCGGACCGGTGCTCGTGTTGAGGATCTGAACCATATCGCCGGGACCAAACACGTCATAGAAGTACTTGGCTCCTTCCGGCGACATTCCCACACAGCCGTGGGAAACGTTGGTCAGACCCAGCGTGGACTGCGCCGCCGGCAATGCCTCATGAACAAAGGCGCCACCATTGGAAATCCGGCTGGCATAGTTCACCAGGGTGGGCTCGTAATAGGCATCGTCACCCGGTTCCAACCCAATGGATTCCGCCGTGAACTTGGTTTCCTCATACTGTTCCATCACGGTGTAATACCCGTAGAAAGACGGCCATTCCTCGGTCCCCAGTGTTACCGGAAATGTGCGGTCCAGCTTGCCGTCAATGTAGACCTTCATATCCTTGGTCTTGTTGTCCACCACTGCCAGGCGGGTACTGTGCGTCTGGAAGGTGTTGGTTTTGTCAAAGTTCCCAATCATGCCGTTGCCAAAGTCCACGCCGAACAGCTTCATATCAATGGTGATGGTGCTATTGGGTTCCCAGAAGTCCTGCGGACGGTAGCGCACCTTGGTGTCTTCCAGCCAGTAGAACGCACCGCCCTGACCGCTGGTACTGGTGATCTCGATGGCCTCTTCAACATCGTCTTTGTTGATGACAGGCTCGCTGAAGGTGATCTCGATGGTCTGACCCGTGCCCACGGTTGCACCGTCCACCGGATACGTGAACGCGTTTGCTTCATTGGCAGGAGCCACCGTGGTGAAGCCCTGGTTATGGGTGGATTCCTGTCCTGCCCCATCCACAAACACCACCTCGAAGGAATACTCGGTGTTGAACGCCAACCTCTGATCAGCGGTCCAGAGCGAATCATCCTCCGACAGGGCGCCCTCAACCGGGGTTCCGCCACCGGCGGGCCGCAGCTCAACATCGGCAATCGTTGCGTTGTCCGCCCGGATTTCCGGGACCGTTGCCGGATTCACCTCGACTGCGCCATCGGTGGGTGTCACGCCAAAGGACACCGTTTTAGCCACGGGATCCGACAGTCCCGGAAGCACCGGAGCTTCGCCCGATGGGCTGTCTCCAGCCTCGCCGCCGAGGCCGGCCCAGGTGGGAGCAGTGACAATACCCACCGCACCGCCGGCAACCAACACGCCTGCTGTGATGAAGGCACCGATCTTCCAGCCCCTGCGGCCCCGCTTGTCCTGAAGAGATTTCTGCGTCATGCGCATCTACCTGTCTGTAAAATTGCTGGCACAACAATTTTACGCCGTGATGCAGCCCGGATTGCCGTCAAACACACCGTGAACGGGTATCAAGAGAACACCATTGGCTGCCCCCAGTGGATTAGTAGCGGTACTGGTCCGACTTGTAGGGGCCAGCTGCGTCGATACCCAGGTACTCAGCCTGGCTCTTGGACAGCTCTGTCAGCTCCACACCCAGTGCGTCAAGGTGCAATCGCGCAACCTTCTCGTCCAGGATCTTTGGCAGTACGTACACCTGGTTGGCGTACTCCGGCGTTCCATCGGTGCCGGCCTGACCCCACTTGGTGTACAACTCAATCTGCGCAATGGTCTGGTTGGCAAAGGAGTTGCTCATCACAAAGGACGGGTGCCCGGTGGCATTTCCGAGGTTGAGCAGACGCCCTTCGGAGAGCATGATGATGCTGCGCTGGCGATCCGTTCCCTGGTCAAAAACCCATTCGTGCACCTGTGGCTTGATTTCCACCTTTTCGATACCGGGTACCCTGGCGAGGCCCGCAATATCGATTTCATTGTCAAAGTGACCAATGTTGCCCACAATTGCCTGGTGCTTCATGGCCGCCATGTGACGCGCCATGATGACGTCCTTGTTGCCGGTGGTGGTGATGAAGATATCCGCCTGCGGAAGGACACTCTCCAGCTGCGCCACCTGGTAGCCGTCCATCGCTGCCTGAAGCGAGCAGATGGGGTCGATTTCGGTGACGATAACGCGTGCTCCCTGGCCGCGGAGTGCCTCCGCAGCACCCTTTCCGACGTCGCCGTAGCCACATACAACGGCCACCTTGCCGCCGATCAGTACATCGGTGGCGCGGTTGAGTCCGTCAGGGAGGGAGTGCCTGATGCCATACTTGTTATCGAACTTGGACTTGGTTACCGAGTCATTGACATTGATCGCCGGGAACAACAGCTTTCCCTGCTCCGCGAGCTGGTACAGGCGGTGCACGCCCGTGGTGGTTTCCTCGGTAACACCCTTGATCTCCGCCGACATCCGGGTCCACTTCTGCGGATCCTCCGCAAGTGAAGCGCGCAAAACGTCCAGGATCACCGTGTACTCATGCGAGTAGTCAATGTCGTCCTCGGCGGGATTGGGAGGAACCTGGCCGGCTGCCTCGAACTGGACGCCGTGATGCACCAGCATGGTGGCGTCCCCGCCGTCGTCGAGAATCATGTTGGGCCCCTCGCCCGGCCAGTCCAGGATCCGTGTGGTTGCCCACCAGTATTCTTCCAGCGTTTCGTTCTTCCACGCGAACACCGGGACGCCTGCCGGCGCCTCAACCGAACCCGTCCCGACGACGACGGCGGCAGCCGCCTCGTCCTGGGTGGAGAAGATATTGCAGGAGGCCCAGCGGACCTCTGCGCCCAACGCGGTGAGTGTTTCGATCAGCACTGCGGTCTGCACCGTCATGTGCAGCGAGCCGGCAATCCGGGCACCCTTCAGTGGCTGACTGGCGCCGAACTCGCGGCGCAGTGCCATCAGTCCAGGCATCTCATGCTCGGCGAGCCGGATCTGGTGGCGGCCGGCAACGGCCAGCGTGAGGTCGGCTACTTTGAAGTCAAAAGTCATAGCTGGTGGGTTCCTCTTGCTTGGTGGGATGTCTCGCCTAGTGGGATGTATCAGCCACGGGGGCGTCGTGCTGGTCGGATCCTGCGGCATCGGCCGCAGGAAGTAATTCGGGGCGGAGGAGGACAGGGATTCCCTCATCGATGGTGTATTTCAACCGCGTGCCGGACGGATCGGGCGCAGAGGAGAGCAACTGGTCATCCTCCTGTACCAATGAGGAGCCCGTAACGGGACAGCGGAGCAGTGCCAGCAGGTCGGGTGAGATGAGGGCCAAGGCAGCAAAACCTTTCCAGAATCCTACGAATACCGCGGTGACGCGGTAGTAGTAGCCTATCGCGGCCGACCAACGGTCACGGAATTCACTGCATTCACTGCATTCACTGCTCGCGAAGGATCCTCAGATGCCCGCGGCGCACACCGGGCTCGCCCGGCGGCCGACTTAGCGGCACTTTGTGACCCTGGTGGTGCGCGTACGGCTCCTCGGGATTCCGGTCTACCGCCGCCTCGCGGACCGCATCAGCCAGCGCAAGGAGGTCATCGCTATTCGGTTCAGGCGGACCGGCCGGAAGTGCCAGTCGGAGAACCTCCCACCCACGGGGAACCGTCAGCCGCTCTGCGTGCGGGGAGCACAGGTCATAGCAGTGCGGTTCTGCGTACGTGGCAAGCGGACCGAGTACGGCCGTGGAATCGGCATACACATAGGTGAGCGTGGCAACTGCTGCACGCTGGCACGCTGAGCGTGAACATTGACGAATGGATCCCACGACTGATGAGCCTACCTGCTTTAACGGGGGAAGTCGCGCGCTGGGGTTGCATTGGGTTTAGAGTTTTTACATGCGCGACAGTACAAGTTTTTCGGTGAGGTTGACCGAATCCCAGGCGGACGGTCTGCGGCCGGCCACCGCGCGGGCTTACGCACGGCGGCGGAGGAACCGGCACGGACGCGGGACGCGCGGCGAACTGATTCCGTCGCACCTTCCCGGTTTCCGCAGCCGTTCCGAACGCTTTGAGGAATGGGTGATGGAATCCACCCAGCGGCTGGAACGCTTGTGGGGTGAACGGATCCAGGATCTCCAGATCAACGTCGCGGAGATCCCCTCCGGATTGGAAGGGATGACACCGCAGACGGTCCGCGGACTGCTTGGTACCTGCACACCCGCGGTACCTGGCCGCCCGGCCACGATCACCATCTACCGCCACGCGGTTGAGATGGCCGCCAAGGGCTACGTTGCTCCGAACGAGCTGGTCCATGATGTGGTGGTTGAACAGGCGGCCGAGCTGATGGGAATGACCCCGGAGGCAGTGGATCCTGCCTATGGCAGATCGCGTGCCTGACTGGACCCGCTGCACATAGATAGACCAGAGCCCACTTCAACGCTTGGTTGGCGTCGTTCTTTGGTCGCTCGGTGTCGCAATTTCAGGCGTTGAGTCGTCTTGCATGGCATCATTTCCGAGACGTCCCAGGTCCACGGTGGGATTCCTCAGAGGCTCCCTGGAACGGTACTGGCAGCTCATCCACAGGTGGACGGCATCGAGCTCTACCCTCCGGGGTCCACCCGCCCACAGATGGATGACCCGCAACGGCAGCCCCACTGGATTGTGACTTGCGGTCCGCCCAGATCAAGACTTCAATCGCCCGGCACGCCAGTGGTTGTGAGGAAGGCATTGGCGCCCGCCCGCGTATATGTACGCCTAGTAGGCTCGGCCCTACAGAAGTGAATGATGCGGGGGAATACTTATGGAGATTCGTGTAGCCGCGAGTATGGGCCTACTACTTGTCGGAACGCTCACCTTGAGCAGTTGTGGCGTCGATTCCGGAGCGCTGCCGACCTCGGAAGCAGTCCCATCCGAGGTCGCATCTGTTAGGGGGTATGAGGGTTGGTGGAATGGGACACCCGTTTCGGGTGACACCGCGGGATTGCCTGATGAGACAGTCGCGGTCCGTACGGACACTGGAAAGATCGTGGATGCCTCCACCCGCGACGCGACTGGGCGAGCAATCGCCGTGCCATTGAGTGATGTCGAGCACACGCTCGTACCGGATCCTGGCTGGCCTTCGCACTCGGTCGTTATCATCGACACGGAAAGCGGCGAAGTGATTGAAAGCTTCCCTGTTGATGCAACAGGGAAGCCGGTCGGATGACGACGAATTCGGAAGGGCGACTTCACTACGCGAAGTTGCCTGCCCGGCACCGTGTACGCCGGTCGAAAAAACCCGACGCCCTGGCGACGGCGGTACTCATCTTCACCGCTCTTCCAATACTGGCGGTCCTCTGCTTCGCAGTGAGCTATTTGCACTCCTTCATCATGGGAGCAGGCATCACTGGGGCTCAAAGCGTCATGTACCTGCCATACGTAGCTGCGACTCTCGGCGCGGTCATGACCTGTGTCCTCATGAAACGGGCACGAACGAACCGGATGGCGTGGGCGATGTCCTTATGTACCGTCGCACTATTGCTGGCAGCAGCTTTCCCGCTCACCTACAGCATCACTAAGGCGATAACCGAGGAATCCTGCGAGGACGCGCCCGGCGGCCGAGGATATGCCGGGACCAGTGCACCAGAAGAGGCTTTAGCTGTCTGCGACTGGGCGCGCACCGACTAAAACGCCCGCAGCCACAACCTGTAACCCGACCCCACTCGGCAATAGTCGACGTGCCGCAACCTGATCCGCTTGCGGGGCGGCCAACGCGCACTTGAGCAGTCCGTTAGCTGTGTTTCGTTGCGCGCGCCGACCCGGCCCCCATAGAGTTGGGCACCAGCCTGACGACCGGTTCATCTTTCAGCTTTCCCCGACGCCCGCTTGAACCCTGCTAAGTGCCGGCTTACGGCCGAGCTTGAATCGTCAGAGCAGCGCTGTCCCAAAAACCATGGGATTCGAGACACAGAGGTTTCGAGACACCGAGTCGTATAAGAAACTACAACACGGCGGTTATGCATCGGAACTGCGGTGCAGAGGGCCGCGCGACGGTCCGTGAGCGTCGCTATGCGGAGGCTCTCAGGGGCTCGAGGGCGGCTAGGACGAGGTCGAGGCCGAAGATGAACTCCTCCGCCGGGTCGTAGCCGGCAGCGACGAGCGCCGCGGCGGACTCGTTGAGGTAGGGGAACTGGTCAGGAGGAAGCTGGGGCAGGAAGACGTCCTCGGCCATGTCCGCGAACTCGTCGGCGGTGTCGAACCCCAGGCTGGCTTCCTGCAGGGCGAACCCGTAGACGTAGCTGTCGAGGAACCAGTTGGCGTGCGTCGCCATCAAGACCGGGAAGCCAGCCCTGCGCAGGCAGGCGGTGACCGCTTCGTGGTGGCGCAGGTTCGCGGGCCCCGGCGTTGTCCGCGACTCCATCAGGCCGTTCGCCCACGGGTGGCGTGCGAGAACCTGTCGGGCGGATACCGCCCGCCGTCGTATCGCCGACTGCCAGTCGGTCTCTTCGGGCGGGAGCTCGATCTCCTCGAACACGATGTCGATCATGGCGTCCAGCAACTCCTCCTTGCTCGCCACGTAGCGGTAGAGCGACATCGCGCCCGCACCGAGCGCGCCAGCCAGCCGGCGCATGCTCAGCCCGTCGACCCCCTCACGGTCGGCGAGCCGGACCGCCTCGACCACCACCCGCTGCTTGCTCAGCCCCGCGTCTGACGCGACCTGGCGTTGTTCCCTCGCAGACACGGGTCCCCTCGCTCTCTCGAACCGCTTGACAATCGTACAGCCTACGATCATAGTATAGCGTACAGCGTACGCGTACAGCGTACGCGTACGCTGTACGCTATACGAGCCAGCGAGAGTCGCGGTTCGGACGTGAGGAGGCTTCTGTGGGAATCAAACAGCGATCAAATGCCGGAGCACGCCCGGTGCCGGGGGCGAGTCCGGCCGGGGCGGCGACGATGCGGGCCGCCGTCCAGCACCGCTACGGCCCGCCCTCAGTGCTCGAGTCGTCCGAGGTCGGGTTACCGCTGCCCGGTCGAGGCGATGTGCTCGTCCAGGTGGACGCGGCCTCGGTACATCCTGGCGACTACTTCGTCATGACCGGTGAGCCGTACGTGGTGCGCCTGGCGTTCGGGCTCCGCCGGCCGCGCCACGGCATCCCTGGCAGGGACCTCGCTGGCGTGGTGGCAGCGGTCGGGAAGGATGTCACCGCTCTCCGCCCCGGTGACGAGGTGTTCGGCTGGAGCACCGCTGGAACGCTCGCGGAGTACGCCTGCGTCCCGGCGGACAACCTCGTGTCCGTGCCTGCCAACCTGTCGGTCGTGGACGCGGCAGCGGTGCCCACGTCGGCCATGACGGCGTTGCAGGCATTGCGCGATATCGCGAACGTCCGACCGGGCCAGACGGTGCTGGTCACGGGCGCGTCGGGCGGCGTGGGCTCCTTCGCCGTACAGATCGCCAAGGCGTTTGGCGCCGAGGTGACGGGTGTGTGCAGCACCCGCAACGTCGACTTGGTCCGGTTGCTCGGTGCCGACCACGTCGTTGACTACACGAGGACCGACTTCACCCGCACCGAGAAGCGCTACGACGTCATCCTCGACAACGTGGAAGCCCAGCCCCTGGCGGCTGTCCGCCGAGCGCTGACGCCCACCGGCACCCTCATCCCCAACAGCGGACGCGGTGGCCGCTGGCTCGGCCCCCTCGGTCGGATCGTCAAAGCGCGCGTGCTGTCCGGGTCCACCCGTCAGCAGCTGAAGCCCTTCCTGTCGGTCGGGAAGCGCCAGGACCTGCTCACCCTGGCCGACCTCCTCGCGACCGGGCAGGTCATGCCGGTCATCGATCGCACCTACTCCCTCGACGAAGCAGCCGACGCCCTCCGCTACGTCGGGGCCGGCCACGCCCGAGGGAAGGTCGTGATCACCGTCTGACGACCGGACCGACGAGAACGACCCAACCCGTGCGCATGCACGCCCAAACCTGCCGCCACTCCGGCGGACGGACCGCTCCTCTTGAAAGAAGAACCGATGACCATCCGAACGAAAACCCCGAACCTGCTCGACAACCCGCCGATCCCCGTGCAGGCCAAGCTCGCGGCAGCCTGGACCAGCCTCATGTTCCTCGTCATCTACATCGACTACTACCACCTCTACCAGCCCGGCGAAATCGACTTAATTCGCGGTGGCGTCATCTTCGAGTTCGACATCAGCGGGACATTGATGTCCATTTTCTTCGTGATCATCGCGATCCCGGCCCTGATGATCATGCTCTCCATGACGCTGCCCGCCCGTGTGAACCGCGCCACGAACCTCGTCGTTGCATCGCTGTACATCCCCGTCATGGTGTTCAACGCGGCAGGGGCGTCCTGGGACTACGCCTTTTACTACGCCCTCACTATCGGAGTCGAGGTGCTGATCCTGGCCTTCATCCTGCGCTCCGTCTGGACCTGGCCCCGCACCGCACCGTCGGCGACCATGCCGACCAGCCGTGAGGCCGATCGCGCCCAGCAGCAAGCGTGAACCCAAGAGCAGTCCCCGTCCTGTTCGGAGCCATCTGCCTCGGTGCCGCGGTGTGGGCCTTCTGGCGGTGGGACACCAACTACCACTGGGACGTCGCGTAGGGGCCTTCCAAGGCCCCTACCGGCAGGTCAAGTCATCGGATGCGCACACAGGCCCACCGCATCGTCGACACCGACCCCAAGCGCGGCAACGTCGTCGTCCGCCTCACCGACCCGCCAAGACGGGCACGCCGAGCGGCCGTATCAGATCCGCCAGTCCCACCATCACCCAGGAAGGTCCCGGTCATGATCGAGGCACACCAGCTCACCAAGCGCTACGGCGACAAGACCGCCGTGCACACCCTCAGCTTCACCATCGCGCCCGGCACCGTGACCGGGTTCCTCGGCCCGAACGGTGCCGGCAAATCCACGACGATGCGCTTGATCATGGGACTGGACCGGCCGACGTCGGGCACCGTCACGGTCAACGGCAAGCCCTACGGGCAGCACCGTTCCCCGCTGCGGGAGGTCGGCGCCCTGCTCGACGCCAAGGCCGTGCACCCCGGCCGCAGCGCCCGCTCGCACCTGCGCACGATGGCCGCCACCCACAACATCAAGACCTCTCGCGTCAGCGAGGTCATCGAGATGACCGGCCTGGCCGGGGCCGCGACCAAGCGCGTCGGCGGGTTCTCCCTCGGCATGAGCCAACGCCTGGGCATCGCCGCCGCACTCCTGGGTGACCCCCGAACGCTCATCCTCGACGAGCCGGTCAACGGGCTCGACCCCGAGGGCGTGCAGTGGGTTCGCCAGCTGGTGCGCGACCTGGCCGCCGAGGGACGGACCGTGTTCCTGTCCTCGCACCTGATGAGCGAGATGTCCCAGACCGCCGACCAGCTCCTCGTGATCGGCCGCGGTCACATCATCGCCGCCGGCTCGGTCCAACAGGTCATCGACTCCGTCGCCAGCGGCGCTGTGCGGGTGCGCTCCCCGCGCGCCGGCGAGCTCGCCGCCGCTCTGGCCACCGACGGTGTGACCATCACCTCTCCGGAGGCCGGGATGCTCGAGGTCAGCGGGACCACCGCGGAGCACGTCGGCGAGGTCGCCTTCAGATGCGGGCTGCCGCTGTACGAGTTGTCCCCGCGCCGCGCCAGCCTCGAAGAGGCGTACATGAACCTGACACAGGACGCGGTCGAGTACCGCTCCGAGCCCACCACCGCCCGCAGCACCCCAGCCCAGAAGGGCCAGAAGGGCCAGAACCGATGAGCACCCTGACCGCCGGCCCGCCGATGACCTCACCCGCCGCCGCGCAGGTGCAGCCCACCTTCGCGGGGGTCATGCGCGGGGAGTGGATCAAGCTGCTGTCCCTGCGCTCGACGTGGTGGGCGCTGGCCTCCACCGCCGCAGTGATCACGCTGGTGGCCCTGGCCGCCGCCATGTCGCTGAGCGCCATGGCCGACGATCCCGCCCTGGCCCCGGGCATCGAGCAGATGCATGGCGCCGAGATCATCGCAGGCGGCTTCCACTTCGGCATGCTGACCATCGCCGTACTGGGCGCCCTGCTCATCACCGGGGAATACGCCACCGGCATGATCCGCTCCACGTTCGCGGCAGTCCCGAGCCGGATCCCCGTCCTTGGCGCCAAAGCCCTCGTCCTGGTCGTGCTGACGGCCGCCGTGACCTTCGTCAGCGTGACCCTGTCCTACTTCGTCACCATGCCCCAGCTCTCGCAGTACGACCTCGTCCCAGCGCTGGACGACCCGGGCACCTGGCGCGTGTTCGGCGGCACCCTCTACTCCCTCATCGCCGCCGCCCTGTTCTCGCTCGGCATCGGCACGCTCCTGCGCTCCACCGCAGCCAGCGTGACCGTTGCCCTGACCGTCCTGCTGCTGCTGCCCGGCACCCTCAGCTTCATCCGCCTGGACTGGGTGGAGACCATCGTCAGCTACCTTCCGCTGCCGGCGTCCTCAGCGTTGCTCACCACCGGAGCAGCAGAGACGCAAGGTGCCTACCTCTCCACACAGGCGAGCCTGATCGTGATGGCCGCCTACGCTGTCGTCCCTCTCGCGGCGGCCGCCGTCACGCTGCACCGACGCGACGCCTGACGCCGTGCATCTCGGTACCCCAAGGAGCTGAGCACGATGACCGGGGAGATCCTGGCCGTCACCGAGCATCTGGTGCTGCGCCGAATGACAAACGACGACGCCGCCGCACTGGCGGCGTACCGAAGCGACCCGGTGCAGGCCCGCTACCAGTCATGGGAGACGCCATACCCCGTCGACAGCGCCCGGGCGCTGATCGTCGAGATGCGCAACGTGCGATTCACCCAACCCGGCGTATGGCTCCAGATCGGCATCGAGACCGGCGGGCGGCTCATCGGCGACATCGCTGTCCGCGCCGACTGCGACACCCGCAACTGGGCGATAGCGTGGATGGTCGCGGTGATCCGGGCGTGCGCGGTGGCGGCGAGCACGGTCAGGGCCTGCAGATAGGTCAGGTCGGTGTGGTCCCACTCACGGTCGGCGGCGAGCTGCTCGGCGTCGATCGCGTTGATGGCGTGGATGTCGGTGCGGATCATGGGTCTCATGGGCGTTTCTCCTTGGTGGTGCGTAGCCGGTAGGAGGCCGTGCCGGTGTTGATGATGTGGGCGTTGAAGGTCAGCCATTCGACGACGGCGGCGGCCCAATTCTCAGTCCGCAGCGTGTGTGATCTGCCCTCGTGTTCGTAAGGGAACGCCCCTCGGGCCTCCATGCGAACAGTCGAAGCTCGCAATCACTGGCGCACCTATTCCCGTAAGACCTGCCCGAGAAATTTCCCGAGAAAGCTATGGCATCCGCAATAGGGTCGCCATCTTGCAACTCTAGGGATTTGAGACGTCTCACAGACTGAACGACTGCGATGACGGCAGCGCCCTAAATTTCGTGGAATCGTACTGGTAGGGTCCCCGACCAGCGATTCTCGTAACTATGTCTCACAACTTGCTGGCTGAATCGCTGTATCTGCCGTTAGTTACTAGACACATTCAAGCAGCCCATGACGAAACTGATCGGCTATGCACCCGTTTCGGCGCGGCAGCAGTCCACCGACCGGCGGTGTGCAGATCTTCTGACCGTCGGCGCCCGACACAATGACCTCTACGTTGATCACGGTGTGTTTGGGCGCGATCTTCACGACACCAATTCGATCGGGCACTCGACGCGCAATCGATGGCGGCTCTCCTCGCCATTGCGACGCTGGGCTGGCTCGAACTAGCCGCATCGCACCCCCTCAGAGGCGACGCCAATCGGTCACAGGATGCCGTCAAAGAGCGATCCAATCCAGAAGACCCCCACACCCGGAGAAGGGCGGGAGCACGCGCGCGGGCAACCGCAGCCGCAAACGCTAGTAGCCCAGGTTGACCGCGACGCTCTGTTGACCTGCACTTCCGGGCGCAATGGGCGTGATGGAAATTCCAGGGGTGTCCCCATCAAGCGACTGAACCTGGGCACCATACGCCGGGTCACCCGTGGCGGCAATCAGTACGGACACCACCCCGTCTCCAAGGTCTGCCGAAGGGACAGAAACGGCAGTGCCGCCGGCAATGCTGAAGACTTTCGCCTCACCCAGCGTGCCGTCCCCGGCAACCGGGGTCAGCTGTACCTCCGAGCGGCCGGACGGCGCGCTGAAAACGAAGGAAGAGTCCACATTCTCCGGCAGCACCGCTACGTGCTCACTGCCAAGACGTCCGGTGGACGGTGCAACCGCAAGGTCAACCGGTTCCTCCGGTTCGCTCCCACGGCTGACCTTCGCCGCAGCCGCCACAAGCACATCGGAACTGATCGCCGCCGCATAATTGCCGGCGGGAAGCGAATCCAGTGGAATGGATGCAATGCCCCCGGCAACAGCGGTCACCACTCCCCCGCCGGGAAGCTCCACTTCACCGTCCGGCCCATAGAGCCGGATATCCAGCACGGCATCGGTTCCGCCCGGCACCACAACCTGAAGACTGGGCGAGGCCGATGCGTACCCATCCTGCTCCTGAATTGCCTGTGCGGTGTCCTGATCCTGCACCTGGATCCCGCTCACAAACTGGGTGCTGGAAGCCGCTGCTCCCGGCTGAATCAGCTCCACTCCGCCCGGCGTCAGTCCGCGAAGCACGCTTTGCTGGATGACACCCGTGATGCTGCCGCCGTCGCTGAGCACCCTGACTGCGAGCTGCTCCTGGTTGGCCGCAAACCCCGCGAGGACAATGGACTGGGACTCGCCGGGAGGAAGCAGGATGCCCTGGCCACCGGGAGCCTCGATGGGACCGTCCGCACCATGCAGGTCCAGATTGACCGTTGCGGGTGTCAAGGACGGATTGTGCAGATTCAGTACCGCCGTTGATCCGACAGTGGTGGACGCACCCAATACCCAGAAGTCGCTGCCGGGGCTCTGGCAATTAGCCGATGCCAGCCCCCGCAGATCGCCGTCCGTGGCTGCATAGGTCAGTGACGCACCTGCCGTGGCCTGCTGTCCTCCGACTGCCTGTGCCCGAAGCACCGTGGGACCTTCAATCTGCTGACCGCGCACCACCCCTGCCGTCCTGTTGGTGAGACCGTCTTCGTTGCTGACCTCGGGAGCAGCGCTGTCCCCTGATTCGGCGGTGTCCCCGGCGATGGTCACCAAGGATTCCCCACCCGCGAGCGGGGACAGTGAACTCCCGGGAAGGGCGCCCCCAAGATCGCTGAGCACCATGGCGCCAATGCTTGATTCAGCAGTTTCCGATACCGGGCTGAAGTTGGGGTCCACACCATCCACCTCGCCGTCGAGCAAGCGGGGCGGCGCAGCGCAGACCGCCGAAAACTCGCCAGGCGGCACAGCAGCTGTGGGAACCGGCAACTGGATGGCCGCTCCACCAGGCACTGCGACAATACTCCACGCCACCATGCTGCCCGCTCCGCCGAGGAGAACCACACCTGTTGCCACACCCGCAACGCCCCTGGCCCAGTGTGCCCGGCGACCGCCCGATCCTTGCCGCTGACGTTTACCGGAAGTACCGCCGTCGTCCGCTTTGTGGGGATGGTCCTGGTGATCAGTATTCTCAGTGTTGCCCGGTAACTCAGTCACTCGCGACTCCTGCCGCCGCTGAGGGCCGCTTCCCGTTGATCTGTTGCGTCGGAGGGTGCAACAGCCGCGGCCTGCGGCTCTCTGACCCGTCCGGCTGATTCCAGTTTCCGGGCGGAATCCTCTTCCCGTTGACGCACACGTCCCGGAGGCACCCTGACAAACCGCGGGCGGGCTGGAATAGGAACCGCCAGGAGGACCGTCAGCCCAATAATGATTGCCTGTGCAATGCCAGCCCACGGTTCCCACGGGCTGACATAACGCACCTCAAGATTCCCCCCGGACTGTGGCAGGGCAAACGCCTGCGCCCACCCCGTGGAGTCTGGCTGCAGGGGGCGTCCGTCCAGGGTTGCCTGCCAGCCTGGATCAGTCCGCTCGGTGAGAACCAGCCTGCGGCCTTCACCACCAGCCGCGATGGTGCCGGACACCGAGGTGGGACGCGAATCAATCGCGGCCTCGGTGGCCCCGGCTTCGTTGACAATCCGGGCACGTGCACCCAGCGCAGATGTTCCCTCCGTACCGTCAGGTAGCAGCGGCGGCACTACCCGCCAGAGCCAACCCGCATTGGTGTTGCCCACTGACACCAGTCCAGGCACGGAATCAATGTGCCCCGCCAGAACCTCCGCGGCGGTGTCGGACTGCTGCAAAACAACAAATCCAACACCCAATTTCTGCAGATTCTTCCTGGGATCAACGCCTGTGCCGGCCACAATGACGGCGACAGCCCTGCGCATGTTGGCCGTCGCGTCGTCGTCCTCGCGAAGCGCCGCCGCATCAAGTGGACCATAAAGGTTCCGCGCTGAATAAATCTGGGACAGTTCATCCATGGTGGTTCCACCGCCACGCATCAGGGCAGCGCTCACGTTGTTGTCGCCGTCCACGTTGAGGACCAGGGACTTGCTTTGGTCTTCACTGAATCCGCGGTCCGTAGCCGTTGCGGGCAGTGTACGGTCGGCGCTCGGCGCCAGCTGTATTCCGGTGCCAAAATCGGTCCCGCCTCCGTCAGCGGCGGGGACGGTTCCAGTCAGTTGGGGGACGGTTCCAGTCAGTTGGGGGACCACCCAGAGAGTCAGGCTCGCTGCCGGCCCAAGGGAAAGCACGACGACGGCGGCTGCCAGGACCACAGCGGACCGGCGCCTTGGGCGGGCGTCCCGTGACGGGCGGGCCCGGAGCAGACGGGATATCGATTCCCCGCCGAGAACCGCTGCCGCGAGCATGGTGAACATGAAGACTGAGACAAACGGTCCCGTAAACGGCGTGATGAGCGCCGAAGAACCCACCGCGGTGACGAGGTGGCCGGATGCCGCGCTCGCCAGAAGGGCAAGAATTCCCAGCAACCACAGCACTCTGACCGCGCCGCGCCGGCGGCCCGGCAGAAACAACGCCGAGGCTGCGAGCAACACGACCGGCCCACCAATCAACAGCGCTGCCACGATCGGCCAGGGGCCCTCGGGGAACAGGGGAAAAGCCGCCAGCGAAGCCGACGGGTCAAACGCCACCGGGAAGCCGAGCACCTGTTGCCACATGTCTGCCGCAGCGAAGGGCACCGGCACTCCAGGATCACCCACAACCGCCCGCAGCCGGTCTAAGGTGGACAGCACAAACGGTAGGAAGAGGGCAAACGGCGGCAGGAGCGCCCACCACAGAGTCTTGGCCCGCTTCCTCACCGCCAGCGTGATTCCGAGAACCGCCACCACCATGAGCGGGAACAGCGACGGAGCGCCCGCCACCAGTGCGGCAAGGAGAAGACCCGCGGCAGCCGCGGCGGTCCAGCTTGGAACCGAGTTGATGCCAGGCTTGAGCAGAGCTTCAATCCCGCGCTGTTTCGGTCGGAAGTCCTCACCGTCTTCGCTGGGAGCGCTGGAACGGGGTGCGGGAGCTGCACCGATTGCCCTGATCATTCCGAGTGCCACCAGCGGCAGCAGCACATGGGCCAGCAGGGCTCCAAGCCGTCCGCTCCCCATTGCCACGTGTAGCGCCGGCACGGACGCCCAGAAAAAAGCCGCCCACAGGCGCATTCCACGGCTGCGGCTGAGAGCGCCCGCGGCAAACCACGCGGACAAACCGCTCAGCGGCATCGCCAGGATCACGAGGCCAACCACCACCGCGTTTCCGCTGCCGAAGCCAATGACGGACAGAAGCCACAACACGTAACCAAACGGATCGCCGTGCCCGGCCATGCCCGAACCAAGGCCAACCCACCAGCCGGACGCGTTGGCCCACATGGCGCCAAGATCCGCTGACAGCGGCAGCAACGAGCCACCCGCCAGCGCCGGAGCACCAACAAGCCGGTACATTCCGGCGATGGACAGCGCGGCAAGGACCGCAGTGGAGGCAACGGCGCCAACACCTACCCAGGTGCGGGCCGGTCCATCCAACGCGGCGAAATCATCCTGGGCATCACCCGACGGCACGTCGAGGACTGCTGCCGTTGCGCCGTCCTCGGGACCGCCCCTGGCGGAAAATGCCTCGACCACGGACCTGCGGTGGGACCAGACCTCCCGTCGGTCGGTCCGGAGAGCCCGAACAACGTTGCGCGAAAGTTTACGGGTGCGGGAGGCGCTGCGCCTGGATTTGAAGAGATCGATCGGCTTGAGCACAGCGGCGATGCTGGCAAAAAGCTGGCTGAACCCGTACCCCGGATCCTTTGCCAGGAGCCCGAGGATGAGGCGGGCAACGCCGCCGAGCACAGCTCCGACGGCGAGAAATGGCACCTTCCACAGCCTTGCGTGCTTCAGTCGAAGATAAACCTCCGACCGGCGGCCTGAACGCAGCGTACCGGCATGGTTGTTCCGGGATCCGGCGTGCTGCACCACGGACGCGGGAACAACCACCACGCGGTGGCCAGCGAGCCTGTTGCGCCAGCAGAAATCCACATCATCCCCGGTGCCGGGGAGTGCGGGATCAAATCCTCCGAGACTGTCCCAGACATCCCACCGGATCAGCATGCCTGCAGAGTTCACCGCGAACATGTCGCTGCGGGAATCATACTGGCCCTGATCAAGCTCATCGACGTCGATGAGGGTGAGCCGCTCCGCCCACCGGCTAATGGACAGGCCCACATCAACGAGCCTGCGGTGGTGGTGCCATTCCACCTGCTTGGCACCGGCGACTGTCACGGACGGGGCGCGTTCCACCGCTTCGAGCAGCTCCTCCAGCGCGTCTGACTGAGGCGCTGAATCATCGTGAAGGAGCCAGATCCAGTTCTGGTTGACCGTTTCCGCCTCCGCAGCGCGCATGGGCGGAATCTCTGCCAGCCCCACGCGGACGGCTGCGCCGAATCCCGCCCGGGGCGCTGATCCAACAACCGGTGAACCCACCGGCAACTGCAGCTGCAGGATCGACGCAGAGTCATCAGTGGAACCCGCGTCAACGCCTACGTGGAAGTCAGCCGGCCGGGTTTGGCTGCCGAGCGCCCTGAGTGTTTCAGGAAGGTATTCGGCCCCGTTGTGTGCGACAACAACGGCGGTGACCCTGAGATGCGTGGAAATCAGACCGCTCGCTTTCGTAATCGGCGGCGCTCACGCTCGGAGAGACCGCCCCAGATCCCAAACCGCTCGTCATTGGCCAGCGCGTACTCAAGGCACTGCGATTTCACGGTGCAGGCTCCGCACACCTTTTTGGCGTCTCGCGTTGATCCGCCTTTTTCCGGGAAGAATGCTTCCGGATCAGTCTGGGCACACAGTGCGTCCGCCTGCCAGCCAAGCTCGCCTTCGTCATCGAAGTCGTGCCCAATCCCCGGGAGCCCTATCCAGACGGCCGGTTCAACCCGTTCGATGGGTGCCACGGGTTGCGGCTGATCGGGCGCGGCCGGCCGCAGAAATGCTTCAACCTGCGGCATACCGGCAAGCGCCTCATGCGCTGCCAGGAATGCCGTGGCTTGATCTTCCAGAGAGTCCGCCGACTGCTTCCGGTACCGCTCCAGCGCGGACGGATCCGCCGGATCTACATACCAGTCATCCGGCACGCCCCGTGATCCATAGCGCGCGGATGCCTGCGCTTCAATGGATGTCTTATCCTGAATTTGTTCTGCCTGCCCCATCTCAGCCCTCCCGGTGTAGCCGTTCCAACAGAAGCTATTGTGGAGTGCGTGCCCAACACGGCATGTGACTGTGTGTGGCAACGGCTCCCAGATGCTGGAACAAATCCGATACCTAATTACACGTGTGTAATACGCTTCGCGTCAAGCGGCCAGGGGAATCTTATAGAGTATTTTTCCCGGCGCTTGGCACGCCACGCGGACACTTTGGCACTCCATCGTGGGCGCGCCCTTTTGCACACCGCAGTCACATGAAATCCGTACCCGCAGAAACCGATCCCGAAGGCGGCATCACTTGCAAGCGATACAAGGAATTACCGGCCTGTTGGAGCGGCTGCGTACGCATGAGTCCTCCTCACCACGCCTGGTCTGGTACGGGGGCGAAGGCGAACGCATCGAATTGTCCGGCCGCGTGTTGGACAACTGGGTGGCGAAAACCTCCAACCTGCTGGTCGAGGAACTCGACGCTGAACAAAGCACACGGGTGGGACTGCGGCTCCCGCCACATTGGAAAACCCTTGTCTGGGCCATGGCCAGCTGGCAGGTTGGAGCGGTCACCGTAATCGGCGAGCGCAGCGGCGAGGTGGATATCAGCGGTCCAGTGGATATCGATGTCACCGGGCCCGGATCAGTCCCCGACGAAGATGCGCCGGCACGTGTGCTGGTGGCCCCCGGAGCGATGGACCTTCGCTGGCCGGGCGAATTGCCGCCCGGAGCGCTGGACTACGCGGCCGTGGTGCGCTCCTTTGGCGACGTCTACCTGGATGATGTCCCGGCAGACAATCTGCCCCTCATGGAGGCGGACCGCGCAACCATGGGTTTCCAGGATCTGCCAGCGTCAGACGGCGGCGTCCTTCTTGTGTCGGCCGGGCTCCACCTCCGGGCTGTCCTGGAGGCGGCACTGTCGACGTGGTCTGCGGACGGAACCCTCATAGTGGTCCATCCCGACATTGAAGTGTCGGACAAGCTGCTTGCCGGCGAGCGCGTTACTGCTCGGTTGGAAGCTTAGCGCCGGTCACCGCTGTACCCGGAGTGCCGCCGTCGGGCGCTGACTGCGCACTATCCCCGGCCGGCTCCGCCGGGCGCGGGTGCAGCAGTTCATGGTCATGGGCGTAGCCCGGCTCGGCATCCAGCTCCACGTTGAACACCCAGAACCTGTACGCCAGAAAGCGAACAGCGGTTGCCAGGACAGTGCCCGCGATCCCCGCGATGAAAAGGCTTGACTTGTCGGTGATGTCCAGCGGGTACTTTGCAAACCACACAAAACCGGCGGCGATCCCCAGCCCCACAACGTTAATTGCCGCAAACATCACCAGTTCCCTGGCAGCATTGGCCTGCCTGCGGTGCCGGAAGGTCCAGTAGCGGTTGGCCACCCAGGCGAAGACCGTGGCAATGGCTGCGGAGACGGCCTGAGCCTTAACCTCGCTGTCGGACATCGGTCCGTGGATGAACAACCAGAACAGACCCTTGTCTATGACAAACGCCACACCGCCAACCGCACCGAACTTTGCGAGTTCCCGCCAAAACAGGGAGGCAAGACTTCTGATGCGGTCCGCGAGCGTGTTGAACATGACCCTCCGGTCGGTTTTACGGTCACATGCCAAACAGTCCGCGGAACAGAGCGCCTGGCAGGTCTCCGAGCGATTGGCGCCCGACGATCAGTGATCCATTTTACCGACCATACGTGGGAGTTTCCTAGAAACCCATCTTGCCGGGAGGTCATATCGCTCGCCGCACCGGCGGCTATGGGTACCCTGAGTAAGTGACTTTTCCAGTAATAGGCGTGGTGGGCGGTGGGCAGCTGGCGCGGATGATGGCAGCTCCTGCGGTTGAACTGGGCTTTGAGCTCCGCGTTCTGGCGGAGTCCCCTGATGTTTCAGCCGTCGCTGCCATTGCGCACTCCACGGTGGGCGACTACACCAGTATCGAGGACCTGCGCGCCTTCGCCCGCGGTGTTGACGTGCTGACGTTCGACCACGAGCATGTCCCGGGCAGCCACCTGAGCCTGCTGGAATCCGAGGGCGTGAACGTACAGCCCGGCGCTGCTGCGCTTGCCCACGCACAGGACAAGATTGTGATGCGCAGGGCGGTGGACCGGCTTGGACTGCCCAACCCGGTGTGGGCGGAGGTCGAGTCGGTTCAGGCGCTCAAGGAATTCGGCGACCGGAGCGGTTGGCCTGTGGTGCTTAAAACCCCGCGCGGCGGCTACGACGGCAAGGGCGTGCGGATCCTCGCGTCAGCTGCCGAGGCCGACGACGCCGCCGGTTGGTTCACCGGATCCGCCCTCCTGGCTGAAGAGAAGGTGGAGTTCAGCCGCGAACTCTCAGCCCTGGTGGCGCGGTCCCCCCGTGGCGAGGCCCGGGTGTGGCCGGTGGTGCACTCCATCCAGGTGAAGGGAGTGTGCGACGAAGTCATCGCACCGGCACAAGACCTTCCGGCGGATATCGCGGAAGCAGCTCAGAAGGCTGCCCTGAGGATCGCTGAGGACCTCGGCGTCACCGGAGTGATGGCGATGGAGCTCTTTGAAACCCCCGGCAGCGACGCGGGGTTCATGATCAACGAACTGGCAATGCGCCCGCACAACTCCGGTCACTGGACCATGGACGGTTCAGTGACGAGCCAGTTCGAACAGCACCTGCGCGCGGTGCTCGATCTTCCGCTCGGCGAGACCGGGCTGCTGGGGGGCGTGGTGGTGATGAAGAATTACCTCGGCGGCGCCAACCAGAACCTCTTTGGCGCCTACAGCAACGCCATGGCCGCCGAGCCCGCAGCCAAGATCCATGCCTACGGCAAGAGCGTCCGCCCCGGCCGCAAGATCGGTCATGTCAACGCTGTGGGATCAAACGGTGAGACACTGGCATCGGTCCGAAGCCGGGCCGAGCGAACCGCCGCAATCCTCAAAGATGCGCGCGACCCCCGAGAGGAAACTTCGTGAGCACAGCACCGCCGTCCCCCCTGGTGGGCCTCGTGATGGGATCCGACTCCGACTGGCCGGTGATGGAAGCCGCAGCCAAGGCGTTGGAGGAATTTGGCGTTGCGTTCGAGGCCGACGTCGTCTCCGCCCACCGCATGCCGCTGGACATGATCGAGTACGGTAGCAAAGCGGCCGGACGCGGTCTCCGCGTCATCATTGCGGGCGCCGGCGGCGCAGCCCACCTTCCGGGCATGCTGGCAGCCGTGACTCCCCTGCCGGTGATAGGCGTCCCCGTTCCACTCAAGCACCTGGACGGCATGGATTCCCTCCTCTCGATTGTGCAGATGCCCGCCGGAATCCCCGTCGCAACCGTCTCAGTGGGCGGAGCCCGCAACGCAGGTCTGCTCGCGGTCCGGATCATCGCCTCAGGCAGCGACCAACTGTCCACGGAGCTGAGGGGCCGGTTGGACGATTTTGCTGTGGGTCTTCGGCAGACTGCGTTGGATAAGGGTGCCGCCCTCAGGGCGCGCATGGGCTCCGCTGAAGGCGGCGCATGAGAGGGCAGACCCAGGCTGAACGGGCGTTGCTGACCGATCCGGTACGGTACCCGGAGTCCGCCTCCCCGCACACCCGGACCAAACGGGCATTCGTGCTGCTGTTGCTGACGGTCTTCATCCCGGGCGCGGCCCAGGTGGTTGCCGGCGACCGGCGGCTTGGCCGCCGGGCTCTCAAGGTGACTTTTGCCGTCTGGCTGACGGTGATCGCCGTCGTCGTACTGGCCTTCACCAACCGCCAACTGCTGGTGAGTGTGATCACCCACCAGTGGTGGTCGCTGGTGCTCATCGGGGTGCTGCTGGTTCTAGCTGTCTGCTGGGCGTTTTTGTTCATCAATACGCTGCGCATCATCCGGCCGCCGCTCCTGGAGCGCCGCATGCGGCCCGTAGTAGCCGGTTCGCTGGCCGTGCTGATGATTGTGACCAGCGGATCACTGGCCTATGGTGCCTACCTGCTCAATGTGGGCCGCAGCACGCTCGGTTCCATTTTCCAGGCAGGGCCCGCATTCGACCCCGTGGACGGCCGCTACAACTTCCTTCTCATGGGCGGCGACGCCGGAGAAGACCGGTTGGGCCGGCGCCCGGACAGCATTTCCGTGATCAGCGTGGATGCCGACACCGGCCAGACGGTGACTTTCAGCATTCCGCGGGATTTCCAGAATGCCCCCTTCTCGGAGGATTCGCCGCTGTGGCAGGAGTACCCGGATGGGTACAACTGCGGCGACGAATGCATCATCAACAGCCTCTACCCGGTGGTCACGGAACAGTTTGCGCACCTCTACCCGGAAGCTGACGATCCGGGCGCCGAAGCGATGATGGACGCTGCCAGCGGCATCCTGGGCATCGAGGTACAGGCCTACATCCTCGTGGACATGGCGGGCTTCGAAGAGCTCATCGACGCCATGGGCGGCATTACCGTGGACGCCGGCGGATGGGTGCCCGTGACCTCCACGGAGATTCCGGGAAGCGACCCCAAGCGCTTCAACCCGCCGTCCGAATGGATCGCGCCCGGGGTTCAGACCCTGGACGGCTACCATGCCCTCTGGTACGCACGCTCCCGTGAGTACGCCACTGACTACTCCCGCATCCAACGCCAGCAGTGCGTACAGGCCGCCATGATCGCGCAGCTCGATCCGGCCACGCTGCTCACCCGCTTCCAGGACATCGCCGCGGCCGGCACCCAGATTGTGGAGACCGACATTCCGCGGGATCAGCTGGGAAGTTTCGCTGACCTTGCCCTCAAGGCCAAGAATCACGACGTCGAATCGCTCACCATCGGTGCGCCCGACTTCGGAGAGCCCGGGGACCTGTTTTCCACCTTCCCCGATTTCGATCTGATCCAACAGCGGGTGCAGGAAATGTTCGCCGCCGCGCCAGCGGCGCTCGGTGGAGGCACGAACTTCCAAGCCTTCGATGTGGTGCCCGCGATGTCCGCGGTGCCAATGCAAACCACACCGGAGCTGAGCGAGGAATACCTGAACCAGCTGGCGATCAACCAGGACTGGCTGACCCTGGAGTCACTGCTCGCCGACAACGGGGAATGCAGCCCCGCCTAAGGAACGGATTGCCATGTACCTGCTGGATAACCCGCTGCGCCCGTATGCGTGGGGTTCGACGACCGCCATCGCCGGGCTGCTCGGCCGCACGCCCTCCGGTGGACCGGAAGCTGAGCTGTGGCTGGGCGCCCATCCGGATTCGCCCTCCCGTACGGTCCTTCGCGACGGATCCACCGGGGGACTGGATGCGCTGATAGCCTCCGATCCCGAACGAATGCTTGGTGCGGCCGTAGGCTCCGGGTTTGCCGGTAAGCTGCCCTACCTGATGAAGGTCCTCGCAGCCGCGGCGCCTTTGTCGCTCCAGGTTCATCCCAGCCTGGATGAAGCGCGGGCCGGCTTTGCCGCTGAGAACCACTCCGGGGTGGCCATGGACGCAGCCCACCGAAACTACCGGGACAGTAACCACAAGCCCGAAATGATCTTCGCGCTGTCGGATTTCGAAGCACTCTGCGGCTTCCGGCCCGCCAGTGAAA
>NZ_KI914999.1:20740-21603 GCF_000520595.1 Arthrobacter sp. H5 | reverse complement strand
GCCGCCGTTGATGCCGTGCAGCGTGCCGCTGCCGGCAGTGCCCTGAACGGTCCTTTCGCCCGCGAGCTCCAGACCGTGCGCGAACTCAGCGGGCACTACCCCGGTGATCCGGGGGTTCAGGTGGCCCTGATGCTCAACCGCGTGAGCCTTGCGCCAGGCCAGGCGCTGTGCCTGCCCGCCGGCCAGCTCCATGCGTACCTGTCCGGACTCGGCATTGAAGTGATGGCCTCCTCGGACAATGTTCTTCGCGGCGGTCTGACACCGAAACACGTCGACGTTCCCGAACTGATGCGCATCTGCAGCTTCTCCCCCACACCGCCACCCATGGTTCCGGAGCAGTGGACCGACGCCGGACAGGAACTCTATCGTCCACCATTCGCCGAGTTTCAGCTGCAGCGCATCGAACTGCAGCCCAACGGCGGGCCAGTTGCGCTGGCGCAGCACGGTCCGGTGATTGTGCTCGCAGTGGAGCTGCCGGCAGTGCCCTGAACGGTCCTTTCGCCCGCGAGCTCCAGACCGTGCGCGAACTCAGCGGGCACTACCCCGGTGATCCGGGGGTTCAGGTGGCCCTGATGCTCAACCGCGTGAGCCTTGCGCCAGGCCAGGCGCTGTGCCTGCCCGCCGGCCAGCTCCATGCGTACCTGTCCGGACTCGGCATTGAAGTGATGGCCTCCTCGGACAATGTTCTTCGCGGCGGTCTGACACCGAAACACGTCGACGTTCCCGAACTGATGCGCATCTGCAGCTTCTCCCCCACACCGCCACCCATGGTTCCGGAGCAGTGGACCGACGCCGGACAGGAACTCTATCGTCCACCATTCGCCGAGTTTCAGCTGCAGCGCATCGAACTGCAGCCCAACGGC
>NZ_KI914999.1:12081-20640 GCF_000520595.1 Arthrobacter sp. H5 | reverse complement strand
TGGCGCAGCACGGTCCGGTGATTGTGCTCGCAGTGGAAGGCGGCGCCCGCCTCGATTCGCCGAAATCGGAGCTGGGACTGCTGCATGGGCAGAGCGGGTTCATCCCTGTCACGGAGGAGCCCGTGCTTGCGCATCCGCTGGCCAACAGCACTTCCCGGGCGGTGCTGTTTGCCGTCACAGTATCGGGGAATCCACTTGAGTTCGGTGGCGCTTCCTCCGGTGGCGATTCCTCCGGTGACGATTCCCCAGGCAGACCGGATCAACCGGCATGAATCAGTCAATCCTGCAGACAGACCGGTGGGCGGACTTCCAGCGTTCGCTGGGGAAAACCGTTCTCCAGGCGGACGGCGCCGGATGGTCCTATCTGGCCATCCGGGAGAAAACTTCCCTCGGCAGCTACCTGTACGTCCCCTACGGACCCACCGCTGCTGACGGCCCCGCACTGACCCGGGCACTCGCCGCATTGCGCGACGAGGCGCGCGCCAACGGTGCGCATTACGTGCGGGTGGAGCCTGTCTCAGCCGGATTTGGAGGGACAGCCAGTGAACTACTGACCGGATTGGGCCTCCGGAAGGCACCCCTTGATGTTCAGCCGCGGCTGACGTGGAAGGTGGACCTGACGCAGGACCGTGAAGCACTCCTTGGCGCTATGCGCCCCACCAGCCGAAACCTCTTCCGGAACATTCACAAGAAGGGTGTCACGTTCGAGACGCTGACCGATCCGGAACAGATTGGGATCCTGCTGGATTTCCTCCACGATGTCTCAGAGCGCGCCGACTTCACGGCACAGTCGGACGACTATCTCACGCAGGCATCGAACTCGTTGATGCCCGCGGGCTCGGCAAAGCTGTTTGTCGCCAGGCTGGACGGCAAGCCCATCGCCGCAGCGCTCTCCTATGACACCGCATCCGCCCGCGTCTACGCCCATGCCGCCGCGGATAATGCCCACCGCAAGCTCAACGCCGGTATTCCGCTGGTGGTGACCATGATGATGGATGCGAAGGACGCCGGCATGTCCACGTTCGACCTGTGGGGTGTCTCCCCTGAAGACGAACCTGACCACAAATGGGCTGGATTCTCGCGGTTCAAGCGCTCCTTCGGCGGCTACGAAGTAGCGTATCCGGGCACGTGGGACCTGCCGGTGAACCGCCGGATGTACTTTGTGTACACGCTCACCCGGCGGCTCCGCGATTACGTCAAACGCGCGTAGCTCTCCCATTTGTGGGCCTGGTGCTCGCCGTCCACCACGCGGATGGTGCCGGACTTTGAACGCATCACGATTGACTGGGTGAGCACTTTGTCCCGATTGTAGCGGACACCGCGCAGGAGGTCGCCGTCGGTGATGCCGGTGGCCGCAAAGTAGCAGTTGTCACTGGTGACCAGGTCATTGGTGGAAAGCACCCGGTCCAGGTCATGGCCGGCGTCGAGCGCTTTCTGCTTTTCGTCGTCGCTGGTGGGCCACAGGCGTCCCTGAATCACGCCGCCAAGTGACTTGATGGCACAGGCGGCCACGATGCCCTCGGGGGTGCCGCCGATTCCCATCAGCGCGTCAACATCGGTGCCTTCGCGGGCAGCGGCGATCGCGCCGGCAACGTCACCGTCCATGATGAACTTGGTGCGCGCGCCCGCGTCGCGGATTTCCTGCACCAGCGGGCGGTGGCGGTCGCGGTCCAGGATCATGACGTTGAGCTGGCTGACCCGCTTGCCCTTGGCCTTGGCAATGAGGTGCAGGTTCTGCTTGACCGGAAGCCGGAGGTCCACCATGTCCGCGGCATCGGGACCGGTCACCAGCTTCTCCATGTAGAACACCGCCGACGGGTCAAACATGGTGCCCCGCTCAGCGACAGCAAGCACTGCGAGCGCGTTGTTGATGCCGAGTGCCGTTAGCCGGGTGCCGTCAATCGGGTCCACCGCAACATCGCACTCGGGACCACTGCCGTCCCCTACCCTCTCGCCGTTGAAGAGCATGGGCGCTTCATCCTTCTCGCCTTCGCCGATCACCACTACACCGTTGAAGTGGACGGTGGAGAGCAGGGAGCGCATGGCGTCCACCGCAGCGCCGTCGGCCTTGTTTTTGTCCCCGAATCCCACCCAGTGACCGCCGGCAATTGCGGCCGCTTCGGTCACACGAACCAGCTCCAGCGCCAGGTTGCGGTCCGGCTCGTCATCCCCCACAGCGAGGGCGGGTGAAAGAGTGGAGTACTGCGCTGCCTTGCCGGTATTGGACACGTCTAACCTCATCGTCGAAATGGTTGGTACCTCACCGCAATCATAGTGCGCGCGCACGACGCCGGCGCCTTGCGTGACGCCGGGCGGCCGCCCCGTAGTTGTGGTCCGGTTATGGGACTCGGGCGCAGTGGGGGAAAATGGGACGGTGAGTGAACCCCAGGACACCCCCACGGCTGCGGCACCCAAGCCCGTACTGACGCCCAAGCAGGCCAAACGGGCCAACTCCAGTGTCATAGGCATGCTCATTGCCGTGGCAGCCACCCTGGGCCTTGTAGTTCCGGTGATACTTCTCAACCCTACCCATACGGCTGAAACGTACGCGCGCAACGTGGATGTGGCCACGATCGCCGAGCAAGCTGAGGACGCTGCGGGCTATCCACCACTTGCCGTGCCACTCCCTGACGGCTGGACCTCCAACTTTGCCCGTTGGAACGGCGGCGGCGCTGACGGGGTGGCATTCTGGGAGGTGGGATATCTCACACCGGAGAGAGAATTCATCCAGCTCACGCAAACAGATGCGGCCAATCCCACGTGGACTGCGCAGCGGACCGGCACAGCTCAGCCGTCAGGGCAGCGCGACATTGAAAGCGTGACCTGGGAATTGCTGGACAGTGAGGATGGCGACGCCTACCTCACCGCTGAAGTGGAAGGCTTTACGCTGATCCTGAACGGCACCGCTGAACTGGCGGAGTTCGATGTCCTGGGCGGCGCCGTCGTCAATGAGCTCCGCTAGGCTTCCCACTCAATGAGTTGTCATACGATGCGCACCCGCGGCGGGGACCCGCAGTAAAGTAGGCCGGGTGACAAAGCAACTCACGCCGGCGCAGGCCTGGCTCAAGCTCCGCGACGGGAACGCACGCTTCATTTCAGCTGCGTCGTCGCATCCCAACCAGGACGCATCCCACCGTGCTTCGCTGATCAATACCCAGAACCCGTTTGCGGTGATCTTCGGTTGTTCGGACTCACGGCTGGCGGCCGAGATCATTTTCGACCTCGGGCTCGGTGACGTATTTGTGGTCAGGACCGCGGGACAGGTGATCGACGACGCAGTGCTCGGCTCGCTGGAGTACAGCGTCAGCCTGCTCCAGGTGCCCCTCATTGTCATCCTGGGACACGACAACTGCGGCGCGGTTACTGCAACCATGGACGCCATCGACACCGGCGAGATGCCCACCGGCTTCATCCGCGACCTGGTGGAGCGCATCACTCCGTCCGTCCTCACGTCGCGCCGCAACGGTGTCACCGATGTTAATGGCACGGTGGTTGAGCACATCAAGCAGACCTCCAAACGGCTGGTTGATTCCTCGCGGGTTATTTCCGACGCCGTTCAGCGCGGGTCCACCGCCGTCGTCGGCATCACCTACCGGCTCGACGACGGGAAGGCCGACGTCGTCTCCGGATTTGGCGCGCTCTGATTTGTGGCTGTGATTTGGCACCTCCGGCACCACCCGCGAGAATTGGCGCATGACTGAATCGCCTGCCGCAGAAGCCGCCGAATACCGTATTGAACACGACACCATGGGCGAAGTCCGGGTGCCGGCCAACGCCCTGTACCGCGCCCAGACGCAGCGCGCCGTGGATAATTTCCCGATCTCCGGCAAGAAGCTCGAACGCACGCACATCGAAGCCCTCGCCCGGATCAAGAAAGCGGCGGCGACCGCCAACGCGGAACTCGGAGTGCTCGACGGCGAGCTCGCCCGTGCCATCGAATCGGCTGCCGACAAGGTTGCGTCCGGACAGTACGACGGCGACTTTCCCATCGACGTGTTCCAGACCGGCTCCGGCACCTCCTCGAATATGAACACCAACGAGGTCATCGCAGAACTGGCTTCGCGTGCCCTCAAGGAGAGCGGCAGCGACAAGGTGGTCCACCCCAACGACCACGTCAACGCATCCCAGTCCTCGAACGACGTGTTTCCAACCTCCGTGCACGTTGCGGCCACCTCGGCACTGATCAATGACTTGATTCCCGCACTGGAATATCTTGCCGTATCGCTGGAGCGTAAGGCCTCGGAATTCGACGGCGTGGTCAAGTCCGGCCGGACCCACCTGATGGATGCCACCCCCGTCACCCTCGGCCAGGAGTTCGGCGGTTACGCCGCCCAGGTCCGCTATGGCATTGAGCGCATCAACGCGTCCCTCCCACGGGTGGCCGAAGTCCCTCTGGGCGGAACGGCCGTGGGCACGGGCATCAACACGCCGGCCGGCTTCTCTGCCCGGGTGATTGAGCTGCTGGCCGGCGACACCGGACTGCCGCTCACCGAAGCACGCAACCACTTCGAGGCCCAGGCCAACCGCGACGGTCTGATTGAAGCGTCTGGGCAGCTGCGCAACATCGCCTATTCCTTCATGAAGATCAACAACGATCTGCGCTGGATGGGCTCCGGCCCCAACACCGGTCTCGGCGAGATTGCGATTCCGGACCTGCAGCCCGGTTCCTCGATCATGCCGGGGAAGGTCAACCCGGTTATTTGCGAAGCGGCCATCATGGTGTCGGCACAGGTCATCGGCAACGACACCACCATTGCCCTGTCCTCCACGAATGGCGCGTTTGAACTCAATGTGGGCATTCCGGTCATGGCGTCAAACCTGCTCGAGTCCATCCGGTTGCTGAGCAACACCAGCCGCGTCATGGCGGACAAGATGATCGATGGGCTGACCGCCAACACGGAGCGCGCCCGCTTCCTGGCCGAAGCATCGCCGTCGATCGTGACGCCGCTGAATAAGTACATCGGCTACGAAAACGCCGCGAAGATCGCCAAGAAGGCCGTGGCTGAAGGGCTCACCGTCCGCGAGGCTGTGGTGGCCCTTGGTTTCGTGGAACGCGGAGAGCTGACCGAGGCACAGCTTGATGAGTCGCTCGACGTACTTTCGATGACCCGGCCGCCGCAGTAGCGCTGGCCGGATCGAGAAGGCAGGACACGCCACTTATGCGAAGCTCATCGCGGCGTGCCCTACCATTTCGATCACCGGAGTGGTGGAGACCGGAGGGCCTGGTCTCCACGCGCTCGTTCCTCGCTTGCCATATCGCGCGGGTTATAACGGTTGCGTCCCGAGCTCAGCGAACAAAGAAAGGAACGCCGCCGGCATGCCGGGCTGATTCCACCAGGTGACGGTGGCGGTCGTTCAGCTCCGGGAGTGCATCGAGGCTGAACCAGCCCACGTCGGTCGATTCGTCGTCGTTCACGCGTGCTTCACCGCCACGATAGCGGCAACTGAAGACCAGGCTCAGGAAGCTGCACACATCCCCGTTGGGGAACGTCACCGGACCAACCACCTCCACGCTCGCAAGGTGCTCCACTTCCACGTGGACGCCGGTTTCCTCGAAGACTTCGCGGACAATGCCCGGAGCAGGTTCCTCACCCGGATCAAGCATTCCGGTGATGATGGTCCACTGTCCGTTGTCGGCGCGCTTACCGAGCAGGACGCGGCCGTCGTCGTTGTACACCACCGCCCCGACCCCCGGGAGCCAGAGCGGATCATGACCTATCTTTGAGCGGAGCTGTACAACAAAATCGGGAACTGGCATGCGTTTCAGCCTAGCGTCAGGGCCAGTGCGGCGCCCACGATCATGAACGGGCCGAACGGGATGTGGGATTTCGCGGTTCCGCGGCCGGAGATGATCAGGCCAATACCCCAGAGCCCGCCCAGCAGGAAGGCTGCGAATGTCCCCCACAGCACCTGCCCCCAACCCGCAAACCCCAGGTAGAGGCCCAGCACCCCCGCCAGCTTGACGTCGCCGAATCCCATTCCCGCCGGATAGATGACCCGCAGCACAAAGTAGATCAGCCACAGCACCGCCGCGCCGCCCACCATGGAGAGCACCCGGCCCCAGTCCTGCGACAGGAGCGCGGCGCTTCCCAACAGCACAGCAGCCGCGGGATATGAGGGAAAGATGATGCGGTTGGGGAGGCGGTGGCTCTGGATGTCTATGATGCTCAGCCAGATCCCCACTGCGGCAAACAGCACCAGAGCCAACGCGCACGCCCAGAACGCTGCAGCACTGGAAACCCAGTACTCCCCCATGATGCCGGTCATGTGCCTACGGTACTTGAATCAGCCCGTTGCACAGCTCACCGTGGCTAGACTGTGGATATGTCGGCAACCCACAGCGCGACCCCCGCGAGCACCTTTCGATCCTTGTGCAGATCCTCCCCCTGGCGTTGGGACACTTTACGCTTCGAAGTCTTTTGGCGGGGGCCCGACGGCGCCTCTCCCCCGCTGCGCGCCTGGATCAGGAGACCGGCCGCGCTGCGCGTCGAGGCTGCTGACGGATCGCTCCTCCACAGCAGCACCGGAACAGAAGGCTCGCGCGACTCGCTGTATGTGAGCGCCACCCGCAAATCCTGGCTGCTTGCACCGCGGCTCGTGACCCCGGTCTATAACGACGCCGGTTATGTGCACCGCCGCCCGGAAGCCGCCTATGGCGATCCCGCATTCGGCGATCCGCGATGGTCCGCAATGCTGGATCCCGTGGAATTCGCAGGCGATTCACCTGTGGCGTTCGAGTCCCCCTTCGCCAACCGGGTGGAACTTGTTGACATCGCGGCGGAGGAGCATGAGGGCCGTCCGGTCCTCGCCGCCACAGTGAGCCCAAACATCACCTACAAGCCGAATGCCCAGGGCTTTCCGCTGATCGGCCCCGGACGCACCCGGGTGGCGGTGGACGTCCGCACCGGAATCTGCGTGTCCACCCTCGTACTGGATGGCGGGCGCACGGGCGGCGGCCACTCGTTGAAAATCCTCGGCTCCGACGAGTACATGGTCGATGACCTCTTTGTGGATTCGCCGCCGTCGCTCACGGACGTGCGGGAACACATCCCCTGGCACGTGACGTAGGGCCAAACCCAACCGGCCGACGTCACCCCTTACAGCTCAAGTCACCCCGCATACGGGGTGACCTCAGCCAACAGGGGTGACTTCGCACTAGATTTCCGCACCCTCCAGCAACTCAGTCACCAGCGCAGCAATGGGCGAGCGTTCGGAACGGGTCAGCGTGATGTGGCCAAAGAGCGGATGGCCCTTGAGGGTTTCGACCACCGCCGCGATGCCGTCATGGCGGCCCACCCGCAGGTTGTCGCGCTGGGCAACATCGTGGGTGAGGACAATTTTCGAATTCTGCCCGATGCGGCTCATCACGGTCAGCAGGACGTTCTTCTCCAGCGACTGCGCTTCGTCCACGATCACAAAGGAGTCATGCAGGCTGCGTCCGCGGATATGCGTCAGCGGAAGAACCTCCAGCATCCCGCGGTCCATCACCTCCTCGACCACCTCCTGGGACACCAGGGCACCCAGGGTATCGAAGACCGCCTGTGCCCAGGGGTTCATCTTTTCGCTTTCACTGCCGGGCAGGTACCCGAGCTCCTGTCCGCCCACCGCATACAGCGGACGGAAGACCACCACCTTCCGGTGCTCGCGGCGCTCCAGCACTGCCTCCAGCCCTGCGCACAACGCAAGCGCTGACTTTCCGGTGCCGGCACGTCCTCCCAGTGAAACGATTCCCACTTCGGGGTCCATGAGTAGATCGATGGCGAGACGCTGCTCAGCCGACCGCCCGTGCAGGCCAAACACATCCCTGTCCCCGCGGACCAGGCGGGTCTGTTTGTCCCCGCCGACCCGTCCCAGCGCAGAACCCTTGACGGAATGCATGATCACCCCGGTGTTCGCGGGGAGCTCAGCGGCGGCCGGAAGGAAGACCGGCTGGTGGTCATAGAGCGCATTGACGTCATCCTCCTGGACGTCCAGTTCAGCGACGCCGGTCCAGCCTGAATCCTTGACCAGCTCGTTCCGGTATTCGTCGGCCTGCAGCCCCATGGCTGAAGCCTTGACGCGCATCGGGAGGTCCTTGGACACCACGGTGACGTTTCGGCCTTCCACGGACAGGTTCTTGGCCACCGCAAGAATCCGCGAGTCGTTGTCCCCGCTGCGGAAGCCCACCGGCAATAATTCGGTGGAGACGTGATTCAGTTCAACCCGGAGCGTTCCGCCCTCTTCCCCAAGTGGGATCGCCCGGTTCAGTCCATTGTGCTTGACGCGCAGTTCATCCAGCAGCCTCAACGCCTTCCGGGCGAAGTAGCCCAGTTCGGGATCGTGGCGCTTTCCCTCCAGCTCGGAGATCACCACGATCGGCAGGATCACCTCGTGCTCGGCAAACCGCAGGATTGCCCTCGGATCGGATAACAGCACCGAGGTATCCACCACGTAGCTCCGGCTGCCCAGGCTTTCAACAACCGAAAGGCCCGCCGCTGCAAGGATGTCTTCTTCATCCTTGGCTTTGCGGCGGGCCTTTGCGGTGGCTGCGGCTCGTTGTTTCGCGGCGCCCCGTGTCGG
>NZ_KI914999.1:9617-11981 GCF_000520595.1 Arthrobacter sp. H5 | reverse complement strand
GGCGCCCCGTGTCGGGGCCTTCCGGGGGGCGTCTGCTGAAATTGCTGGTCCGTGAGACGTGTCAGATGTGGCCACTTCAACTCCACTCCGGGGCGTGCGCACCCCGAATCACTAGGGCTTGGGTGAGACGGGCCGGCCGGGAGGCCGGGCACGGCCTCCCCTGAACAGTATTTGTGCCGTATGCACAAGCTGCATCGGTGACCTCCCCGATCGGCTTCGCGGATGCGTAGCTGATGGGACTGACAATACGCCCGGGAACGACGGCGGCAGGTACCGGGGATGTGCGTGTCGCGGTTAAGGGATGGTGAACTTCTCAGGAACCGAAACGACGCTGGCGACGGGCGTAATCACGCAGTGCGCGGAGGAAGTCAACCTTCCGGAAATCCGGCCAGAGCGCTTCGCAGAAGTAGAATTCGCTGTAGGCGCTCTGCCACATGAGGAACCCGGAAAGCCGCTGTTCACCGGACGTTCGGATCACCAGGTCCGGGTCCGGCTGCCCCCGGGTGTAGAGGTATTCGGAGATCTGCGCGGCGGTCAGCCCGTCGGCCACTTCTGCCGGCGACTGGCCGGCCTCCCCCGCCCTCAGCAGCAGTTCCTTCACTGCATCCACTATTTCGCGCCGGCCGCCGTAGCCGACTGCCACGTTGACGTGCAGTCCCTCAATGGACACCGTCCGCTCAGCCAGGCTGGTGATCTTGGCAGCCAGATGGGCCGGCAGCAGATCCAGCGCGCCCACTGGTTGGACCCGGACCCGCTTGGTCTCGCCCAGCCTGTCCAGAGTGTTGCCGATGATGTCCAGGAGCTGGCCGATTTCCTCTTCCGACCGGCTCATATTGTCCGTCGACAGCATGTAGAGGGTTACCACCTCGACACCCAGTTCCTCGCACCATCCGAGGAACTCCAGAATCTTGTCGGCTCCCGCCTGGTGCCCGTCGCGCGTGGGGGCCCCGGCGAGCTTGGCCCAGCGGCGGTTGCCATCCACCATGACGCCGATGTGGTGCGGGATACGGTTGCCGGCCAGGGAACGCTGGAGTTTGCGTTCGTAGAAGTTGTAGGCGAATCCGGGGAATTTCACGGCGCGGTTCACCTGTCCTTCGTGGTGTGGGCTGAATAGGGTCTTCTCCAACGGTACCGGCAAGTTGGCTCAACCGGCTTCGCGCGGGGCATCCTGAGTAACCGCGAGGCAATGTTACTCAGTAGTAACTTACGGGCTCGTAAGTTAGAATGGCGCCATGACTCCAAGTCCTTCCCCGGCCTCTCCCGCGCCCGGAGACCGCCGGGATCCGGCGGGTGCGGACCACAAACCCGGGCCCATGGAAACCGCTGTCGACAAGGTGGCGGACGCCCTCAGCATCAAGCCAAAATGGCGCGGCTGGATCCATGCGGGGGCAACCCCCCTGGCAGTCGCCGCCGGGATTGTGCTGGTGGCCCTTGCACCCACCACTGCGGGAAAGATCACCTCGGCAATTTACGCCCTGACCGGAGTATTGCTCTTTGGCGTCAGCGCCGTTTATCACCGCGGCAACTGGCAGCCCCGCACCCGGATGATCCTCAAACGCCTAGACCACACCAACATCATGCTGGTCATCGCGGGCAGTTACACACCGCTGTCCTGGGCGCTGCTGGAGCGGGATCAAGCGACACTGCTGCTCTGGGTCATCTGGTCCGGGGCGATTGCAGGTGTACTGTTCAGGGTTCTTTGGGTCAATGCGCCGCGCTGGCTCTACGTCCCCATCTACGTGGCGCTTGGCCTGGCCGCGTTGTTCTATCTGCCGGAGTTCTTCGCGGCGAACGCGGCGGCCGCCATCCTGATCTGCGTTGGCGGGGCCCTCTACATTGCCGGCGCCGTGTTCTACGGACTCAAGCGTCCCAATTTCAGCGTTGACTCATTCGGCTTCCATGAGCTGTTCCACGCCTTTACCGTGGCGGCGTTCGCCGCGCACTTCATCGCCATCATGATGGCGGTGCTCAACCCGGTCTAGGGTTCCGTCAGCAGCCGCTGAAGGTCACCCGGATCCGATACCGGCAGGCCGCACACCATGGACCGGCACAGGTAGGCGAGCACACCGCCGTCGTGCGCTGCCTGCCTGTCCGCCAGCAGCGGCACCTCCACGGCACCGACGACGCCGTTACCCACCGCGAGCGCCAGTCCCGCCTTTCCGTGACGGAGGGCTGTTTCAACCAGTGCGTCCCGTTGCGGACCGGCAGGCCCAACAACGGCAAGTTCCTGGGGGCCCGCTGCCGCGGCCTGCGCCACGGCGAGTGACCAGCCAACCGCCCGCGGCGCCTGCGGGCCCAGGGTTGCGGCGTGGGCAACGAGCCGCTGGGCGAGCGCCCTGTGATCGGCGGAGGCGCTATAGGCGG
>NZ_KI914999.1:0-9517 GCF_000520595.1 Arthrobacter sp. H5 | reverse complement strand
CGGCGGAGGCGCTATAGGCGGCAGAGGTCAGCAGAGCGCCGGCAAACAACGCGACGCCCGAGGGTGTTGCGTTGTCCAGCGGATCCGCGGCGTGCTCAGCGGCCTGCGCGGACAGCAACGGGCCAACGGGTTCGCTCAGATCGCCAATGGTGCCGTCCGTCCGGACAAATTTGGAGACAGCCGCGTTCAGCAACTCCTGGGCGGCCTGGTACCAGCGCGGCTCCCCGGTGGCTGCGTACAGGGCGAAGAAGCCCTCGGCACACCCCGCGTAGTCCTCCAGCAGACCCTCAATTCCACGGGATTCACCGTGATGCGAGACCCGGCGCAGCACTGCACCGTCCCAGTGCACGCGCAGCAGGTACCCGGCCGCCTGCTCCGCTGACCCGATCAATGACGCGTCGCCCAGGAGGGCACCTGCATCGGCAAGCCCAGCCACGGCAAGGCCATTCCAGCCGGCCACCACCTTGTCATCCCGTGCGGGCTGCGGGCGGAGACTGCGCGCATCCATCAACCTGCCGGACACCGAGTCCCACAGTTCCTGCTCTGTGCTGTTCCAGGCCCTGCCGGGGTGCAGTGTGAACTGCCCGTCCTCCATCCGCCCGGCCCGCGGATCGAACAGATCCATCACGGCCGCGGCTTCTCCACCTAAAAGACCGTCGATTTCCCCCCGCGTCCAGGTGTAGGTTCCGCCCTCCACGCGCTGGCCGTCCACCAGGGTGTCAGCATCGAGTGAGGAGGCAAATGCTCCTCCGGGCACGGTGAGCTCCGAGCGCATCCAGCCGGCAACGCCCCTGGCTGCGCGGGCGCCGAGCCCGCGCAAGTCATCGGTGCCTGCGTCGACCGACCACCTCGCATACAACCGGAGCAGTTGCACGTTGTCGTAGAGCATCTTCTCGAAATGGGGCACGGCCCACGCACGGTCCACCGCGTAGCGCGCAAATCCGCCGCCCAGCACGTCATGGATACCGGAAACCGCCATGGACGCGAGTGCACGGTCCGCCAGGCCGGCGGCTGTTCCGGCGGCATCGTCTGCGCCCGAACGTGACCTGGCCAGCAGGAAGGCAAGGACCGACGACGGCGGGAACTTGGGTGCGCTGCCAAATCCACCGTGGACAGGATCTTCCTGCGCTGCCAGCGCATCCACGGCGCCAGACAACGCCGTGGGATCAAAGGCGTGGGCGCCGTCGTCGTGCGCGTTGAGAAGCAGGCCGCCGGCCTGCCGCTGCGCGGCTCCCAGGCTCCCCGCCAGCCGGGCTGCGCTGCTGTCCACTTCGGCACGGCGGTTGGTCCAGGCATCGCTGACCGCGTCAAGGACCTGGCGGAAGGACGGCCGCCCGGGCATGGCGCGGGGACCAAAGTAGGTGCCGGCGAAGAAGGTGCGCCCATCGGGAAGTGCGAAGACGCTCATCGGCCAGCCGCCCTCGCCGGTCATTGCCTGGGTGGCGGCCATGTAGACGGCGTCAACGTCGGGGCGTTCCTCACGATCCACCTTGATGCTGACAAACCCACCGTTCAGCTGGGCGGCGGTGTCCGCATCCTCGAACGACTCGTGTGCCATCACGTGGCACCAGTGGCAGGCCGCATAACCCACGGAGATGAAGACCGGAACATTCCGGCGTTCGGCTTCGGCAAACGCCTCATCGCCAAACGGCCACCAGTCCACCGGGTTGTCCGCATGCTGGCGCAGATAGGCCGATGCTTCGCCACGCAGCCGCTCTGCCATGGGCTAGGGCGCGTCCGGCCCGTGCTTGCCGCCGGGAACCGGGCGCGTATCAACTTCCGGAGCGCCGGGCTCCTCCGATGGGACCTCTTCCGAACGCTCACGCAACTGCTGGGCCTCTTCCTCGGCCAGCGCCCGGTAGCGCACCCGCCGGATCCGCTTGACCATGTCGCGGATCAGGAAAATGACTGCCACCACCAGGAACAGCGTGGCAAGGAAGCCGAGCGTGCCCGGCGTGACCTGGCTGGGGTCCAAACCAGGCCGAAGGGACGGTTCATCACCCGGCTCCGGAGTCACAGCGGCAGCCAGGTTGAGCAGGAAAGACACGTTGCACTACTTTCGACGGCGACGGCGGATTGTGGGCATTCCGCCGAGATTATTCTATGCCCGCGTCCACTCCCGCGAAGAAGTCGCTCTCCGGCAGCTCATGGTCCACCCGCGAATGGATCAGCGAATAGTCTTCCCATGGCCAGACCCGGCGCTGCATATCGGCGGACACTGCGAAGAAGAAGCTGCCAGGAGCAATCTGGGTCCGATGCGCCAGGAGCGCGCGGTCACGGTGTTCAAAGAAATCACCGCAATCGATTTGGGTGGTGGTCTTATGCGTGGGCGCCGCGGGCTGATGGCCCTCGGCGTCAGCCTCCAGCCACGCCGCGATGCGTTCCGCATACGGTGACTGCAGCCCCGCTTCCTCCAGCGCAAAGTGGAGTGCACGAAAGCGTTCGGGATTGAAAGCGCGGTCATAGTAGAGCTTTGACGGTGCCCACGGCTCACCTGTACCCGGGTAGAGCGCCGGGTCAGCTGCCGCTTCGTAGGCTTCGACGGCCACCTTGTGGGCCATGATGTGATCCGGGTGAGGGTACCCGCCGTTTTCGTCGTAGCTGAGAATCACGTGCGGCTTGAAATCCCTGACCAACCGGACCAGGGGCGCGGCGGCCCGCTCCAACGGCTGCAGCGCAAAGCAGCCGAAGGGAAGCGCCGGGAGCGGGTCCCCCTCCGGCAGACCGGAATCCACAAATCCCAGCCACCGCTGATCGATTCCAAGGGCATCCGCGGCGTTGGCCATTTCGAGGCGCCGCAGCCCCGCGAGGTCCCTGAGCGCGTAGGGCTCGTGGGCCACCTCCTCATTCAGGATGTCGCCGCGCTCTCCCCCGGTGCAGGTGGCAACCATGACCGACACGCCGGCTGCGGCGTAGCTCGCCATGGTTGCCGCGCCTTTGCTGGACTCGTCATCCGGGTGCGCATGCACGGCGAGCAGGCGGAAACCTGTCATGGAAGGGGGATACTCCGGGCTGGGCAATGAATGCTCCTGAACTCTTTCGCTGACTTCGCGATGAAACGGATACTGGCAGACGGTCAAACGGACGGCGGGTAAAATGGAGGTGATGAGCACCGACCACGCGCCAATACCAAGAGTAGCCAACCGTTACGGTGCCCCCAAGCCATCCCTGAAGAGCAGTGCAAAGCGGCGGATCATCTGGACCGTTCTTGCGGTGGCCGTCATAGGGACTGCGCTCTTCAGCCTCATGACCGGGATCAAGCCGGTCACCTTCAAGGATGTCGGATTCAACATACCGGGCCCAACGTCGGCGCGGGTGGATTTTGATGTCACCAAGGATCCCGATGCCACCACCCAGTGCGCCATTCAGGTGCTCAACGAGTCCTACGCGATCGTGGGTTGGAAAGTGGTCACCATCGGCCCCACCAACGCGGATGACGGCATTGACAACGGACGCACGACGGCGCACAGCACCGAGCTGCGGACAGAGTCACCGGGCGTGACCGGTGGCGTCAATTCCTGCTGGATGGTGGAGTCCCCTTAAGCCGTCCGTCAGCGCGTCTCTTGGGTTATTGACGGTTGCTGACTACAATGAGTCAATACGTTCCACCCCGCCCCGCAGATGAACTTCAGGGAATAGAGGTCATCAGCAGGCGGGGTCTTTGCTTGTTGGCATCCCTGCTGGGCCCCGACCAACAGCAAAGTTTTCCATCCCGAAGCCGCACCTGTGGCTCTCGGACGTACCTAAGGAGATGCCCGTGCCCACCAACAGTCCATCCGTTGCATGGCTCACGCAGGAGTCCTACAACCGCCTCAAGGCTGAGTTGGAACACCTTTCCGGACCGGGCCGCACCGAGATTGTTGCCCGCATCGAGCAGGCACGCTCGGAAGGGGACCTGAAGGAGAACGGCGGCTACCACGCGGCCAAGGAAGAACAGGGCAAGGCCGAGGCGAGGATCCGGCAACTCACGGAGCTGCTGAACAACGCCCATGTAGGCGAGGCACCCGAAGACAACGGAATTGTGGAGCCCGGCATGCTGGTTGAGGCGAAGATCGCCGGGGACAAGGAGTCCTTCCTTCTGGGCAGCCGCGAGGTGGCCGGCGACACCGACATTAACGTCTACAGCGAACGTTCACCGCTGGGCGCTGCGATCCAGGGCCACAAGGCCGGGGACAAGGTCACCTACACCGCTCCGAACGGCAAGGACATCACCGTTGAGATACTCTCCGCGAAGCCGTACGCGGGCTAGTTAGGCCATGGTGAATTGGCGGTCGGTCTCCTGGAGGGGACCGGCCGCTTTTTCATGATCAACGCGGCCAGCACGCCGCCCACGGCACCGAACAGGTGGGCCTGCCAGGAGATGTTGGTGCCGAACCGCGGCAGGATGCCCCACAGCACCGACCCGTACATGAGGAACAACACGGCGGCAAGAGCAAGCTGCTTCCAGCTGCGGTTATAGAAGCCGCGAACCAGCAGGTAGGCAAACAGGCCAAACACCAGGCCTGATGCGCCGATGGTGATGCCTCCTCCGAAGATCCACACACCCACCCCCGAGGTGAGCCAACTCGTCGACAGGGCAATTGCAAACCTCTTGGCGCCTTCAAGCAGCACCAGGAAGCCCAGAACCAGCAGCGGAAGCGTATTGCTCAACAGGTGGCCAAAGTCAGCGTGAAGCAGCGGCGCGAAGATGACGCCGTCGAGCCCTTCGAACCGCCTGGGTTCTATGCCCACCCAGCGCACCAGCGCAAAACCGGTCAGCACGTTGATGATCTGTACGGCCCAAAGGACCGCCGCCAACACCGCAACGGTCACCAGTCCGCTTTGTGCTCTCCTTGCAAGCATGGCCGCCCCTCAGCCTTGAATGACCAGGGGTTGGAAGCCTTCAGCGCGCAGGTTCCCCAGTACCAGCTCACAGTGCTCCTCCCCCTTGGTTTCCATGTTGATCGTGATGGCCACGTCTCCCATGCTGATCGATCCGCCCACGCGGGTGTGGTCCACGCCGGTGACATTCGCATCGGATTCGGCAATGATGCGCGAAATGGTGGCCAGGGAACCTGGCCTGTCATCGAGGAGCATGCGCACCACCAGATACCGGCCGGCGGCCGCCAGACCTCGTTGAATCACCTTGAGCATCAGCATCGGGTCGATATTTCCGCCGGAGAGAACGACGGCGGTGTTCCCCGGGTTGGCCCCGTTTTCGGTGAGTTTGCCATCGAGCAGGGCTGCGACGCCCACCGCGCCCGCGGGCTCCACCACCATCTTGGAGCGCTCCAGCAGGAAGATGAGGGCCCTGGCGAGCGAGTCCTCGCTCACGGTGACAACGTCATCCACCAGCTCCTTGATGATGGAGAAGGGCAGCTGGCCGGGCCTGCCCACGGCGATGCCGTCCGCGATGGTTGAGACTTTCTGTAGCGGCACCAGGGCGTCAGCGGCAAGCGACGGCGGGTAGGCCGCCGCATTCTCTGCCTGCACACCGATAATCCTGATCTCGCGGCCCAGTTCACGGGCGCGGGCCTTAACAGCGACGGCAACGCCCGCCAGCAGGCCACCGCCGCCCACCCCCATGAGGATCGTGTCGACGTCGGGCACCTGCTCAAGGATTTCCAAACCGATTGTGCCCTGCCCGGCAACCACATCCACATTGTCGAAGGGGTGGACAAAGACGGCGCCGGTTTCATCCGCGTATCGCTTGGCCTCGGCGAGCGCCTCGTCCACGTTGTGACCGTACAGGACCACTTCGGCCCCATGACCCCGTGTTGCTGCGAGCTTGGGCAGCGCGACACCGAGCGGCATGTAGATCCGGGCACTGATGCCCAGCCGGCTCGCCGCCACAGCCACGCCCTGGGCGTGGTTACCGGCTGAGGCAGCAACCACGCCACCGGCACGTTCAGCTGGCGAGAGCTTGGCCATTCGCACGTAGGCGCCACGCACCTTGAACGAACCCGCGCGCTGCAGGTTCTCGCACTTGAGCGACACTTTGGAACCGGTCAGCCGTCCCAATGCCCTGGAGTCCTCGATCGGGGTGTGCGCAATGACGCCCTCAAGGAGCTTCTGAGCCGCCTGAACGTCAGCCAGGGTTACTGCGAGCCTACTGAAATCTGTCACTGTGTGTCCTTTTCGTCAGGCTCCGGGCGCCCACCAACAGGATCAGACCCACCCGCCATGCCCAGGCGGCACCCACCCGTAGGGCATAAGGGACATCCCCACCCGGGGAGCGTTCCGCGGGCGTCTCGGGAGCGCTCTGGAAGGCAGAGTAGGTCTTCCGTTGCGGGAGGCGAATCATGGATCAATCTTTTCACAGTTGTGCTGGCGGTTTGCCTGGCCCTGCATCACCCGCCCACCGGCATATGTTTGATAATGTTCGAAAAAGTTGTATTTTGTTAAAAGAATGCGAACAGACCCACCAACCCCAAGGACTGCCGTGCTCGCAGCCGAACGTCACGCAGCGATCCTGGACCGGCTGCACACCAGCAAGACCGTCCGGGTCAGCGAACTGGCCGATTTCCTGGGCGTCTCCGAGATGACCATCCGCCGCGACATCGACGGCCTGGATGCCGCCGGCGCCCTCCGGAAAGTCCACGGCGGTGCTGTCACCTGGGCATCCCTCAGCGCACTCGAGCCCGGATTTCCGGCCAACGCGGAGAAGGAACTCGACTCCAAGCTGGCCATCGCGACCGCCGCGGCAGCGCTTGTGGAACCGGGAATGACCGTTGCGCTGACCGGCGGTACAACCACCTTCCAACTTGCCGGGCGACTCCCGGCGAATATCACGGTGATCACCAATTCCCTGCCCGCAGCGGATCAGTTGCACCGGTTCGGCGATCCCTCCACAACGGTGCTGCTGACTGGCGGCGAGCGCTCCCCGTCGGAGGCACTGGTTGGCCCGCTGGCCACAGCCGCAGTGCGAGGATTCAACGTTGACATCTGCTTCATGGGCGCGCACGGAGTGGACCTCCATGCAGGCATCACAACGCCCAACCTCGCCGAAGCCGATACCAACCGCGCCTTCGCACAGCAGTGCGCCAGCCTGGTGCTGCTGGCCGACCACACCAAATTCAACATCATCAGTCTCGCCCACGTTGTCCACCTCGACCGGGTGGACAGCATCGTGACCGACCGCCGTGTCCCGGGCTACGCCAGCCTCACCCAACTGATCACCCCAACCCCCAAGGACGCCCCATGACGCATGTGACACCGACCCGGCTCTCCGACGGGCGGGAACTGATCTACTTCGACGCCTCCGCAGGCTCCGCTGAAACCCACCGTGGTCCCGCGGCCGCCGCCGATCAGCGCGGCCTGCCCCCGCGCGGCGCGACAGGGGACGTCCGCCATGACGCGCTGACCGGTGAGTGGACCGCCGTCGCTGCCCACCGGCAGACCCGCACCCACCTGCCGCCGGCTGACCAGTGTCCGCTGTGTCCGTCGTCGTCGGCCAATCTTTCCGAAATTCCAGCCCGGGACTACGAGGTGGTGGTCTTCGAGAACCGCTTCTCCTCCTTTGGGCCCGCCCTAGGCGGCCTACCCTCCATTGCTGCCGGTGAAGCGGGGTGGGGAACGACGACGCCGGCATACGGCCGCTGCGAAGTGGTCGCCTTCGATTCTTCCCATGAAGGATCCTTCGGCTCCCTGACACCTGAGCGGGCGCGGACGGTCATCGACGCGTGGGCGCACCGCACCGAGGCCCTTTCGGCCATGGACGGCGTCAAGCAGGTGTTCTGCTTTGAAAACCGCGGCGAGGACATCGGCGTCACCCTGCTGCATCCACACGGCCAGATCTACGCCTACCCTTTTGTTCCGCCGCGTGCTGCACTCATGGGGCAGACCGCCCGACGGTACTTCGACTCCGTTGACGGCAGGGAGACGCTGATGGGTTCGGTCCTGGAATCCGAGCGCACTTCCGGCGAACGTATGGTTCTCGAAGGAAAGCATTTCAGTGCCTTTGTGCCGTTCGCGGCACGCTGGCCTCTCGAAGTGCATCTGGTGCCCCACCGCAGGGTGCCCGACATTGCAGCCCTGAACGGTTCCGAACGCGACGAGCTGACCGGCATCTACCTTGACCTTCTGGCCCGCGTGGACGGCCTGTACACCACGCCCACCCCGTACATCGCCGCCTGGCACCAGGCTCCCCTGGACCCTGAGCTCCATCCCGCGAGCTATCTTCACCTTCAGCTGACATCGCCCAGGCGGGCGGAAGACAAGCTGAAGTTCCTCGCCGGCTCGGAGGCCGCGATGGGAGCATTCATCAATGACACCACTCCGGAGCAGGTTGCTGAGAACCTCCGGAATGCCGCTTCCACAGGAACGGACACCCCATGAACCTCGCCACCCGCTTCGAAGCCCGCTTTGGCCGGACCCCTGCCGGAATATGGCGTGCCCCCGGACGCGTCAACGTCATCGGTGAGCACACCGACTACAACGACGGCTTTGTGCTGCCCTTCGCCATTGATCGTTTCACCACCGTGGCGGCCAGCATAAGGACTGACCGGACAGTGCGGGTCAGCTCCACCTTTGCCCCCGGGGACGTTGTGGAAGTGGACCTCGAAGGTTTACAGCCGGGAGACATCAGCGGCTGGGCCGTGTATCCCGTGGGGGTCCTGTGGTCGCTGGAACAGGCCGGACACCGGGTGTTGGGAATGGACCTGCTACTCGATTCCGATGTTCCCGTCGGCGCCGGACTCTCCTCCTCGGCGGCGATCGAGTGCGCCGTCGCCGTTGCCGCGAACGAGCTGTTTGACCTCGGCCTCACCGGCCCTGAGCTGGTGCTGATTGGCCAGCGCGCCGAAAACGAGATGGTGGGCGCACCCACCGGCATCCTTGACCAGTCGGCGTCGCTGCTGAGCAGCCAGGGGCACGCCGTGTTCCTGGACTGCCGCAGCCAGGAATCCCGGCTGGTCCCGTTTCCGCTGATGGAGGACGGCCTCACAATGCTCGTCATCGACACCCGGATCAGCCACTCCCATGCGACGGGTGGCTACGCGTCCCGCCGCCGCTCCTGCGAGGTGGGTGCCGATGTGATGGCGGTCGCCGCGCTCCGGGATCTTTCGGAGTCCGACCTGTCCGAAGCCGCCGGCCTGCTCGATGAGGAAACGTTCCGCCGGGTACGCCACATTGTCACGGAAAACGCGAGGGTGCTGGCAGCGGTCAAGTTGCTGGAGTCGCAGGGCCCCCGTGCCATTGCCCCGCTCCTGGATGCCAGTCACGCGTCGATGCGGGACGATTTTGAAATCTCCTGCCCCGAGCTTGATCTGGCCGTCGACATTGCACGCGATGCAGGCGCCCTCGGTGCGCGGATGACCGGTGGCGGGTTTGGGGGTTCGGCGATTGCGCTGACCAATAACGACGACGTCGGCCGCGTCACCGAAAGTGTCACGTCCGCGTTCGCATCGGCTGGCTACACGGCGCCGGCGATCTTCGCCGTCGTGCCGGCGGAGGGTGCGGGCCGGGTGGAGTAAGCACGTCCCGGCAAGCGGGGATCGACCAAGCGACGAAGTCCCCCAACCGGGGATCGACCAAGCGA
>NZ_KI914998.1:30715-53103 GCF_000520595.1 Arthrobacter sp. H5 | reverse complement strand
CAGGGCAGCAACCCTGGCAATAATCTGTTCCTCATCCTGGGACTGCGCCAACACGGCCCTCGCCCGACCTTTCCCTACCCTCGTACCTGATATGGACAGGTGGCCGCCTGCGGGAATCACAACGGGGAAAAGCTGAATCTAGTCCTCGTGCTCAATCAATCGGCAACAGTGAAGGGCCCACGGCGTGATCCCCAATGCCCGGCTAGACGACGGCCTCAACGAACCATAGGGATAACGGCATCGACAGGCGACCACAACAACATTTTCAGCCCGGAACGGGCGTCCCGCAAGGGACACCTTGGCTAGATGGTGAAGTCTCGAATATGGGGAATCGAAGCGAACTCGGGAAGGAGATGATCGAGAAAGGGTTACTATCGATCTGTCAAGCTTGGTCCGCTCGAAGGAAACGGAAGTCGCAGCCCTCGTCCGCTTGAGTCACCTCTTGGACGTACAGGCGTCGGTAGCCTCGGTCCGGAACGTCGGGTGACGCCGGTCCGAGCTCCTCCACACGGCGCTCGAGTTCCTCCTCGGATACCTCCAGCTGCACGAGCCGACGACTCACACTCAATGTGATCCTGTCCCCGGTTCGCACGAGCCTTAACGGCCCGCCCACGGCGGACTCCGGGGTCACATGCAGCACCACCGCACCAGCCGCGGTACCGGACATCCGGCCGTCCGAGATACGAACCATGTCGCGCACACCCTGGGCAGCAAGCTTCTTCGGGATAGGCAAATACCCAGCCTCCGGCATGCCGGGATTACCCACCGGCCCGATGTTGCGCAGCACCAAAACCGAGTCCGCGGTGACATCGAGCGAAGGGTCGTCGATCCGAGCGGCGAGGTCAGCCGCGTTCTCGAACACCACAGCCTGCCCGGAATGCTCAAGCAGCGACGGCGATACAGCAGCTTGCTTGATGATCGCCCCACCCGGTGCCAGGTTTCCGCGCAGCACCGCGAGGCTGCCCTGCGGATAGATCGGATCCGACAGCGGCCGGATGATGTCCTGCGGGAAGCCCGGACCGGCGTCGTTTATCTCCTCGCCAAGGGTCCGGCCGGTGACGGTGAGGGCATCCCTATTGATAAGAGACCCGAGTGAGCGCAGCACGGCAGGAACACCGCCGGCACGGTGGAAGTCCTCCATGTAGTACTTGCCCGACGGCTTCAGGTCCACCAGCACCGGCGTCTCGGCACTCATCCGATCCAGCTCATCCAGAGACAACTTGATCCCGAGCCTGCCGGCAACAGCGGTCAGGTGAATGATCGCGTTGGTTGAACCACCAATCGCAAGCAGCATCCGGAGCCCGTTTTCGAAGGCCGAAGGAGTAAGGATCGCAGACGGAGCAAGACCATCAACAGCGAGAGCAACAGCCCGCGTGCCCGTCGCCTCCGCAATCCGCACCCGGTCCGCCGTAACAGCAGGTGCCGACGCAGACCCGGGCAACGCAATCCCCATCGCCTCCGCAATGCACGCCATGGTGCTCGCGGTACCCATTACCGAGCACGTGCCGACGCTGCCCACCAGGCGCGAGTTCACGTCGTCGACCTCTGGTTGTGAAATCTCCCCGGCACGGAACTTGCCCCAGAACGCCCGGCAATCCGTACACGCACCGACACGCTCGCCGCGATATCCACCGGTCAGCATCGATCCGGTCACTAGCGAAATCGCCGGGACACTGGCCGACGCCGCACCCATCAGCTGCGCGGGCACTGTCTTGTCGCAGCCTCCGATGAGCACGACGGCGTCCATCGGCTGCGCGCGGATCATTTCCTCCGTGTCCATCGACATCAGGTTCCGCAGGAACATGCTGGTGGGGGAGGAGAAGCTCTCGTGCACCGAGATGGTGGGGAATTCGATGGGGAGTCCGCCGGCCAGCATCACCCCGCGCTTCACTGCCTCCAGTAGTGCAGGCATGTTGCCGTGGCACGGGTTGAAGCCGCTGCCCGTGTTGATGATGCCGACGACGGTCCGGTCCAGCGCATCATCCGAATACCCGGCCCCCTTGATGAACGCCTTGCGGAGGAAGAGGGAGAAGTCGGCGTCTCCGTAGGAGGTGAGGTTCTTGCGGAGGCCGGTTGGGGGTTGGGGGATCTCCACGGTTACCGGATCTCCACGCGCGCCCTAGCGGGCACTTGGTCGATCACCGGGGGTTCGCTAGCGGGCACTTGGTCGATCACCGAGTCGTCGATCACCGGAAGGCCGCTACACCCGTTATGTGGTTGCCCAGAATCAGAGTGTGCACCTCATCCGTGCCCTCGTACGTGCGCACGCTCTCCAGGTTGTTCGCATGGCGCAACGGCGAGTAGTCCAGCGTGATCCCATTGCCGCCGAGCATCGCCCGGGCATCCCGACAGATGGCAATCGCCTCCCGGCAGTTGTTCAGCTTGCCCACCGAGATCTGATACGGCTCCAGCGTCCCGGCATCCTTGAGCCGGCCGATCTGCAGCGCCAGCAACATGCCCTTGTTGATCTCCAGCGCCATGTTCACCAGCTTTTCCTGAGTCAACTGGTACCCGGAGAGCGGCTTGCCAAACTGCATACGCTCCTGTGAGTATGAAAGCGCCGCCTCATAGCTGTCCCGAGCTGCACCCATCGCGCCCCAAATGATCCCGTACCGGGCCTCGTTGAGGCAGGAAAACGGCCCGCGCAGACCCTTGGCATCAGGCAGCATCGCCGAGGAAGGCAACCGCACATCGGTCAGCGTGATGTCGCACTGGATCGACGCCCGCATGGAGAGCTTCTGCGCAATCGGGGTTGCCACAAATCCGGGAGTGTCAGTAGGCACCACAAAGCCGCGGACGCCGTCGTCGGTCATTGCCCAAATGATCGCCACCTGCGCCACCGACGCCAGCCCAATCCAGCGCTTTGCGCCGCTGATAACCCAATCGGAACCGTCCTTCCGGGCGAACGTAGTCATCGAACCGGGATCGGACCCGGAGGACGGCTCTGTCAGCCCAAAACAGCCAATAGCGGTTCCGGCAGCCATCTGTGGCAGCCACTCAGTCTTCTGCTCCTCCGAGCCGTGCTTGGCAATGGCGCTCATCGCCAGCGACCCCTGCACCGAGACGAACGTCCGCAGGCCCGAATCGCCGGCCTCCAGTTCCAGCGCGGCGATGCCATACTCCACCGAACTCCGGCCCGGGCAGCCGTACCCCTTGATGTGCATGCCCAGCAAGCCAAGTGACGCCATCTTCGGCACAATCTCCAACGGGAACACCGCGCGGTCATACCAGTCGGCAATGTTGGGCTTGATCTCGGCGTCCACAAAGGATCGCACCGACGATCGGACGGCAACCTCCTCGGGGGAGAGGAGAGAGTCAATGGACAAAAGGTCTACAGTCATCAGCTTTACTTTCCGGTTGATGTGGTCGAGAGCGCCGCGAAGGTCGCATCGTTGTGCTCGCCGAGCAGCGGCGGCAGACGCCGGTAGCTGGCAGGGGTTTCGGACAGGTGAATCGGGTTGGCCACCTGATGGCTGGTGCGCGGCCCGGCGTCGTCGGTCATTTCGACGGCGGGATCCAGTCCCAGCTCCTCGGCCAGTTCCAGCGCCTCCACAATGGAGTTCACCTTCCCGGCCGGAACGCCCTCGGCGGACAGTACGGAGGACCACTCTGCGGCCGGACGCAAGGCCAGTTGCTCCTCCAGCAGCGCCTTCAACTCGCCGCGGTGCGCTACCCGCTGGGTGTTCGTCGCAAAACGCGGGTCGGATGCAAGGGAGGGTACCCCCAGTACCCGCACCAACCCGGCGAACTGCCGGTCCGTCCCCACAGCCACGGCAAGAGGCCCATCCGCGGTGCAGAGAGTTTCATACGGCGCGATCGACGGATGCGCATTGCCCATCCGCTGCGGTGACTCCTTGGTGGCCAGCGTGCTGGACGCCTGGTTGACCAGCCCCGCCAGCAGCGACGACAACAGGTTCACATCGATTCGCTGTCCCCGCCCGGTCGCATCGCGGTGCCGCAGCGCCGCGAGAATCCCGAGCGCCGCGTTCTGCCCGGTCACCACATCCACCAGCGCCACACCCACCTTGCTCGGCTCCGAATCCAGCGACCCGGTCACGCTCATCAGCCCGCCAACGGCCTGCACCAGCAGGTCATACCCCGGCAGGTGCGCGCCGCCGGTGGAACCGAATCCGGTGATCGAGCAGTAGATGAGGTCGGTGCGCTGCAGCGTCTTATAGTCCAGGCCAAACTTGGTCATCACGCCCGGCCGGAAGTTCTCGATGATCACGTCGGCGTGCAACGCGATTTCCCGCGCCCGCGCAAGACCCTCGTCAGTGCGCAGATCGCACACCACCGATCGTTTGTTCCGGTTCACGCTGGAAAAGTAGGTGCCCACCCCGTGGTCGTCCACGGGCGGCACCCAGGACCGGGTGTCATCCCCGGCAGGGCTCTCCACCTTGATAACGTCCGCCCCAAAATCGGCGAGCATCATCGAGGCATACGGCCCGGCCAGGACCCGGGAAAAGTCCGCCACCCGAATACCGTCCAACGGTCCGGCAGAAACAGACGCACTATCAACGCTGCTCATTGCGCGTCATCCTCCTTGATTGATCTAGCTGCCCGAGGTCACGGGATTGCTCAGTGTGCCCACGCCGGCAACGCGGCACTCGGCCACATCCCCGGGCTTGACATGGATGGCACCGGGCGTGCCGGTGGAGATGATGTCGCCCGGATACAGCGGCATCACCTTGCTGTGGAAACTGATCAGGTACTCGGGGCTGTACCGCATGTGCGCCACGGTGTTGGTGCGCAGCACCTCGCCGTTCACCACCGTGGACACCTCCATGTCGGCAAGAATCCCGTCACCCACGGCCACGGCCAGCGGCACAATCCGCGGCCCAAACGAGAAAAAGCCGGGAAAGTTCTTGGACCGGGTCAGGAACCGCGGGTTCCGCTGCAGAATGTCCTCCGCGGTCTGGTCCAGCACGGGCACGACGCCGGCCACATAGTCCAGCGCGTCCTCCACTTCCACATTGCGGCAGTACCGGCCAATAACGACGCCGACCTCCGCCTCCGTGGTGGTCCGCTCGCTTTGCGACGGGATGGGGATGTCTTCGCCCGGGCCGATCACCGTGTGGTCGCCCTTAATAAAGGACGCCGGCTCCTCCGGCACACCCTCGGACAGGTCGGCCGCATGCTCCACATAGTTCAGCCCGATGCCCCACAGCATCCGCGGGTGCCGGTACGGGGCGCCGAAGGTGACGCTGTCCGGATCTTTGAAAATAGCACTGGAGGCGCCCTCGTCGACCGTTTCTACTAGTTCCTCCAGGCGGTCGAGCAGCTCCTCGGTGAGGATCTCGCGGACGTCGCCGCGGAAGCCGGGCAGCAGGTCGCGGACCAGGGCCAGCCCGCGGTGGGGGTGGACCACGGCGGCAAGCTCGTCCGCGCCCTCACGGACGGAGCAGAGGTGAAGGGTGTGAGTCATTGGAATCTTTCAGTTAGTAGGAACGGACCAGTCCGCCGTCAACGCGGATCTGCTCACCGGTGACGTAGGCTGCGGGCTGGCTGGCGAGGAACGCGACGACGGCGCCAAACTCCTCCGGCTTGCCGTACCGGCCCGCGGGAATGGTGCCTTCGGAGGATTTGCGGGCCTCTTCGGGAGTGCGGCCGGTGCGCTTGGCCGCCGCGGCGTCCAGCGATGCCACCCGGTCCGTGTCGATACGCCCGGGCAGCACCATGTTCACGGTCACCCCGGCCGCCGCGACCTCGGCCGCGAGCGTCTTGAGGTACCCGGCAAGCCCTGCCCGGCCGATGTTGGACAACGCCAGGTTCGGCAACGGGCTCTGCACCCCGGAGGATCCGACGGCGACAATCCGGCCCCAGCCGCGCTCCCGCATTCCCGGCAGCACCAGGGATGTTAGTCGCATGTGTTGGAGCAGCAGTTGGTGGACGGCGGCCAGTGCCTGCTCGTCGCTGACGTCGGCGGCGCCGCCCGGTGGCGGTCCGCCGCTGTTGAGCACCAGCACGTCTATTGGCCCGAAGGCTTTCTCCGCCGCTTCAACCAGCTGCTTCGGCGCCCCGTCGAGAGTCAGGTCCATCCCGATTCCGACGGCGGAGGGCAGCTTGGCGGCTTGGGCCTGCACCACGTCCTCCCTCCGGGCGGCCATGACCACGTTGGCGCCCTCCTGAGCCAGCGCCTGCGCGATGGCCAGCCCAATCCCGGAGCTTGCCCCCGGCACCAGTACGTTCTTTCCGGTAAGTCCGGTCTCCATCAGACAAGCTCCTTCACAGCATCCAGGTGGGCGTCGATCATGTCGGCCAGTTCGGCCGGTAGCGTGGGTGCGGGCGGGCGTACCAGGGCTTCGGCGATGGTGCCGCGGCGCTTGAGGATTTCCTTGCGCAGCGCCAGGCCAATGCCGGGCTGGCCCTCGAAGTTCGCCAACGGCAACCACGGCGCAAAGACGTCGCGTGCGGCGCGGAAGCCGCCGTCGTCGTTCGCTGTGATGGCGAGCTGCAGCGCCTCCGGGTGGGAGAAGCCGGTCATCGCGCCGGCTGCCCCGGCGGCGAGTTCGTCGATCAGCCCCACGCCGCCAAGTCCGCCGAACACCGGAATATCGAGGACCTGAGTGAGCTGCGCGATGGCCACCGCGGTGGGTGGCGCCTCAGACTTCACGGCGGTGATGAACGGGCAGCGCTCCACGGCTGCGAGGATCTGCGCGGTGCTGATCTTCACGCCCGAGGCAACCGGATAGTCCTGCAGCACAATGTTGGCGCCGGTGGTCTCATGAATTGCGGTCAGATGCGCGGTGAGTAAGTCCGGATTGCCGGTGTTGGCCTGCACCATGAGCGCGGCGAGGTTGCTGCCGGCGGCGTCGACGGCGGTGTACGCCTGCTCGATCGCCACGGCAGTGGTGCGGGCGGACAGGCCCACCACCAGCGGGGTGTCCCCGGCTTCATCTGCCACCGTACGCACGATCAGTGACTGCTCGGCTGTGTCGAGGGAAGCACCCTCGCCAAAGACGCCAAGCACCACCATCCCGGTGGCCGGAATCTGAGTGTAGAGCTGGACTTCGCGGCGCAGCGACTCGGTGTCGACGTCGAAATCTGGTCCGGTGAACGGGGTGGCGAGCACGCCCCACAGACCTCGGGCTAGCGGAGTACTCATACGGTTTCCTTCTTTTCGGTGTCAAGCGCCATGGCGACGATGTGCTCGGCGATCGCGAGGGACGACGTCGCGGCGGGGGAGGGGGCGTTGCGGACGCTGAGCACGGAGCCGTTCCGGGTGATGCGGAAGTCGTCCACCAGCGATCCGTCCCGGTCCAGCGCCTGCGCGCGGATCCCGTTCGGCCCGGGAATCACGTCATCAACCGTCAGCTCCGGCACATACTTCCGGGCCTCGGCAACGAACCGACGCTTGCTCAGCGAACCGAGCATCTCGACGGCGCCGGTGCGCCAGTGCTGCTTCGCAAACGCCCGGAAGCCCGGATACGCCACGGCGTCGCCCAGATCGCGCGGCGAAACGGTGCCCCAGCCGTACGCCTCTCGCGCAAGGGCGAGCACCGCGTTGGGGCCCACCATCACCTCGCCGTCGGTGCGGGGGGTCAGATGTACGCCGAGGAAGGGGTAGCGCGGATCGGGCACCGGGTAGATGAGTCCACGGACCAGGTTCCGCTTCTCGGGGCGAAGGAGGTAGTACTCGCCGCGGAAGGGCACAATTTTGGGCTCCGCCTGATCGCCCGCCAGCGCAGCCACGCGGTCCGCCTGCAGGCCGGCGCAGATGATGACGGCGTCGAACACCTCCCAGGTGTCGGTCCCGTTGTGTGTGCCGGTCACGAGTGTCTCGCCGCCGCGGCGGGTGATCCCGGTGACCTCGAAGGAGGTATGGACGGTTCCTCCGGCGGCCACAACATCCTCCCCAAAGGACCGTGTGATGGCGCCGTAGTCCACAATCGCGGTGTGCGGCGAATGCAGACCGGCCGTGCCCTCGACGTGCGGTTCAATTTCGCGGAGCTCGGCCCGGTTGATGATGCGGACGCCCGGGACTCCGTTGGCCTGCGCGCGTTCCATGATGTCGCCCAGCCGGGCTTCCTCCACGGCGTTGCGGGCCACGAGGACCTTGCCGCACTCGTCATAGGGGAGTCCGCGCTCGCCGCAGTACTCCTTGAGCAGCTCCACTCCCCGTCGGCACAGCTGTGCCTTCAGTGATCCGGGGGTGTAGTACAGGCCGGCGTGGACCACGCCACTGTTGCGGCCGGTCTGGTGCGCGGCGAGCTTGGGCTCCTTCTCCAGCACGGTGACCTGGGCGTCCGGCTGGACCTGCAGCAGGCGCCGCGCCACGGCGGCGCCAACAATTCCGCCGCCTATAACTGCGTAGCGAATGGGTGTCATCGAGACTCCTTGACAGTGGTGGAAAATGGACGCCGGAATGTGAACACCGGCACGCCGCGGGCGCGGCGGATCATCCGGCGGCCCAGCCGGAAGATGAGAGCTGCGAGCAGCGAGACCGCGGCGGCGGCAATCCAGGCGGTCTGGTAGTTGGTTGCGGTCACCAGCAGCCCAAACAGCAGCGGTCCACCGGCCGCTCCCAGTGAGAGACCGGTCTGCAGCACGCCGGTGGCGGACGCCGCGCCCTGCCGGTTATCGCGCACGACGGCGAAATGCACCAGTCCAGGCCACGTCCACCCCGCGCTGTAGGCAAGGAACGCGCCGGCCACAAAAACCGCCGGACTGCCTGTGCTCAGCAGCAGGTAGCCGGCCACGCCCACAGTCAACAGGTTGGCGATCAGCACGTAGGGGCTGCGCTTCGGGAAACGGTCCATCGCTGCGCCGAGTCCAATGCGGATCAACAGTCCCAACAGTGCTGCGCCGGCAAAGAGGAACCCGGCGTTGGCCGGGGACATGCCGGACTGCACGGCCGAGTCAACCAGGAAAACCCCCATCGAGGTGGCCGCAGCAGCAGCCAGGCCCGCTCCGATGGCCAGCATCACCAGACCGGCACGGGGTGTGCCGCGGTCCGCCGGAGCGTCCGCCGCCGTCGTTGTGGATCCGGCAGAGCCCGAGAGGCTGAACGCCGCCCAGACCGCCAGCCCCACAGCCGCTAACGCGCCGAACCAGAACGCGTAGCGCCAGCCGAGCACCAGCGCGATGCCCGGCACGGCCAGGCCGCCAATCAGTCCAGCGGCGGGAATGGAACACTGTTTAATGCCAAAGGCCAGCCCCAGCCGGCCGTGGCTGATCCCGCGGGAGATGCCGAGGTTTGCCGATGGCTGCGCCAGCGCGTTGGCGAATCCGCCCACCACCAACGCCGCAACCAAGACAGCGAACGACGGCGCCAGCCCGGCACCGCTCAACGCCACTGCCGCGAGGGCGCCGGACATCATGATGCCGCGGGCCGCACCGATTTTCTGCACCAGCCGCCCGAGCCGCCGGGCAAAGATCCCGGACACCGCAAACAGCGTGGCTGCGGCGATGCCCATCTGCGCGGGGCCGATGTCCAGGTCCGAGCGGATCTGGACGGCCAGCGCGCCCACCAGGAAGGCCGGGAGGACCCCCATGGTGGTCACGAAGACGGCCTGCAGCAACGTGCCGACGGCGCCCGACGGCGGTGCGGACGTCACGACGATTCGGCTCCGCTCTTCTTCGCCGCGGAGGTTTGCCCGGTGAGAGTTTCATCCTCGGTAGTGCCAACAGGGTCAGCGGCCCCACGCTCGGCAGCAGCCTCTTCAGGATGCCGCGCCTTGTGCACCTTCAGTCCCACAAAGTGAACTGCAATACCGGCGGCAATAATCGCCAGTCCAATGCCAAGGTAGAAAGGCTCCATCACCAGCAGGGGAAGCGAGCCGACGCCCAGCAGGACGCGTTCTGGCCAGCGGGCGGGGCCGGCGAGCCAGCCGCCGGTAGCCACGGCCAGTGCCGCGACCGCCACGATCGAGACGCTGAAGGCGAGCAGGACTGTTCCAATACCGCCCTGCAGCAGCAAACCAACGCCCGGTCCGGAGAGCACAAAGATGAACGGCACCAGGAAGGCCGACAGTGTGTAGCGCCAGGTCAGCCACATGGTTTTAATCGGTTTACCACCGGTGATGGCCGACGCCGCGAACGGCGACAGCGCTGTGGGCGGCGACACTTCACTCAGCACGGAGTAGTAGAAGATGAACATTGCTGCGGCGAACCCGGGAACGCCCACGTCCTGCAGCGCAGGCCCAATGATGACCCAGGAGATGATGAAGCTTGCCGTTACCGGCACGGCGAGGCCCAGCAGGATCACGGAGATGGCGGAGAATATAGCAGTGAGCAGCAGGCTGCCGCCGGCGAAGTCCACGATGATGTTGGCGAGCTTCAGGCCCAGGCCGGTCAGGGTCATGACGCCCACAATCAGACCGGCCGCGGCCATCACAGGGATCACCGAGAGCGCGCCGCTGGCACCTGTCGCGAGCGCATCCCAGATCCGCCTCGGAGTCATCCAGGACTGGCGGTCCAGGAAGCTGAGGACAAAGGCGAGAATGGTGGCGAAGACGACCGCACGGAACGGCGTCATGCCCAGGGCCATGAAGACCACAATCGCAATCAAAGAGCTGAAGTGGTAGCCGAAGCGCAGCAGCAGTTTTCCGACGGGCTTGACGTCCATCTTCACAGGTTTGGTTTTGAACTTCCGGGCGTCCATTTCAATGGCGAGGATGATGCCGAAGTAATAGAGCACGGTGGGGATGGTGGCCCAGATCAGCACCTGCAAGTAGGAAACTCCCAGCAAGGCGGCGATGATAAACGCGGCCGCCCCGAGTGTTGGCGGAGACATGATGGCCCCAATGCCTGCGGCAGCGAGGATTCCGCCGCCGTGCTCTTTGGGGTAGCCGGCCTTCTTCAGCAGCGGCCAGGAGATGCCACCGAGCGTCACCGTGGTGGCAACGCCGGAGCCGGAGACAGTACCGAGCAGGAAGCCGGCCAGGGTGACGGTACGCCCCGGCCCGGATTTCGACTGCCCAAAGGCCGAGAAGGACAGGTCAATGAAGAACTTGGTGGCCCCGGATGCTCCGAGCACTGCGCCGTAGATGGTGAACAGGATAATGTACGTGGCCGCCACGTCGGTGGGGACACCAAACAGGCCCTGGGTACCCATGACGTTGTGTCCAATGAGGCGGATCCAGTCAAAGTTGGACGTGTTGAACGGCGGCGGTATCAGCGTGCCGAAGGATGCGTAGGCAAAGAAGCCGATGACCACCAGCGGCACCAGGAGTCCCACGGTCCGCCGTGCCGCCTCAAGGGTGACCAGGATGGCAATGAGGCCCATGATCAGGTCGAGGTAGGTGGGGTTGATCGCCCGGCGGAAGAAGCTGTCCCAGTCGGAAATGATGTAGATGAACGGCACCAGCGCAATAACCGCCAGCGCCCAGTCCGCGATATGCGGGTTGTCCGACTTCCCGGCCTCCCTATCCTTGTCCGAGCGGCCCCAGCCCCGGTAGACGAGGAACGTCATGGAGAGCCCGAGCCCCAGAAAGGCCGGCAGGTAGAACTGCGTTGCCATGGGGTTGAACACCCAGTAGAGCCCAAAGACTGACAAGCCAACGCCAATAGCCTTGATGATGATTTCCGGAGTACCGCTGAGCCGGCGGGCGGGTTTCTCCGCCTCGAACTCCGCGATCAGCGCATCTTCGTCTATGGCGTCGCCGGGAGTGTTGACGTCGTCGTCGTCGGTTGTGATGGTTTTGTTCTTCGCCTCATCCGGGCGGGGATGACGTGCCTTCACAGCGCCTTTGCCGTGGGATCGCTCGGTCATGGGGTCTCCTTGATGTCTAGCACAACGAACGGGTTGTTGTCCTCAGCCAGCCGCCACAGTTCAAGCGGCTTGTGCCCAGGGACGTGGAGGGTCCGCTGCCCAAGATCCGTGGCAGCGATGGAAAGTTCTTCGAATTCAACCGGACGGGTTGGATCCGGTGGGACCACCCAATTGCGGCGGTCGGCGTCTGGCGCAGCGGTGGGGGCGCCGGGAACGCCGTAATACTCTTCCAGAACGGCCAGTTGATCGGCCGCGATTTCCGTCAGACGGTACGAGCCGTTAGGCAGGACCGTGTACCGCTCTTCGGCGAGAGTGCCGTAAATGGAGTTGCGGTAGCTCACCGCGAACGAATCCCCGGTGAGGGGCACGCTTGCCAGCTCGCCGCCGTCGTTCATAATCACAAGTGCGCGTTCTCCGGACTCTCCCTGCCCCGAGGCAGAAGCGAGACCGAGCGCACCAAGTGCACCGAGGCACACCAGGATGACGACGACGGCGGCAGCTGGCTTACGCAAGGTGGGTTAGCTTCCGGCCTGGTCGAAATAGGCCTGGGCACCCGGGCAGGTGTCAACGAACGGCACGTCGCCGGCGGTGGTTGCGTCGAGTTCCTCGGCGGCGGGGTGCACCTGAATCAGCGCTTCCTCGTTGTCGAAGATTGTGGTGGTGATGTCTTCCTGGAGTTGCTCGTCCATGGTGGTGCTGGCCACCAGGATGTTTGGCGACGCAATCACGGAGATGGCCTCGGTCTGGCCCTCATAGGTATCGGCGGGGATCTCCTGTTCCACGTAGTACTCGCCGTACTCTTCGGCCATCGGCGCAGCGTATTCGCCAATGGGAACGATCACCATGTCGCCGTCGCTGGCCAGGTCGATCATGGCGCCGGTGGGCAGTCCGCCGGACCAGAATCCTGCGTCGATGGTTCCATCACGCAGCGCTGCAACCGTCTCGGCCACACCGAGCTGGCGGCGGTCTATGCCGGACTCGGCATCAATGCCGGCAGCTTCGAGCGTACGGATCGCCGCAACCTCTGTTGCCGATCCGGGGGCCCCTACGGAGATGACCTTGCCGGCCATGTCCTCAACGCTCGCAATACCCGTATCCGCTGTGGTGATCGGCTGAAGGAAGTTGTTGTACACATTTCCGAGGGAGCAGATGTCCAGTGCGTTACCCTCAAAGTCGTTCACGCCTTCAACGGCGTCTGCGACCACGTCTCCGACGGCCAGTGCAAGCTGGGCCGAACCGTTCTCGATGAGGAGCATGTTGTCCACCGAAGCGTTGGTCTCCTGGACCGTGGCGTCATAGCCTTCCACGTTGTCGCGGATCACGGTGGCAAAACCGCCGCCCAGTGGATAGTAGACGCCGCCGGTGCCGCCCGTAGCGATGGACAGGCTGCCGCCGTCGGCCCCGGATTCGCCGCCACCCCCGCCGCCGCTGCCGCTGGTGTCGGGGCTTCCGCAGGCGGTGAGGAATAGTGCTGGTGCGAGGACAGCTGCCGCTGCGATGCGGATCCGTACACCCTTGTGCGAATTGCTGGTCATGGGTTTCTCCCTTGATGGTTGTTGATACTGCGGTGATTACTGTGGTTGCTCCTCAGGGAGCATGGTCGGCTGGCGCCGGGACGTCGGCGACGGCCAACAGCCCGGCGAGCGTGCGGTAGTACCCCACGAGGACTGTCAGTTCGGTGATGGTTGTGTGGTCGAGGTTTTTGCGTGCGGCGGCAAACGCGCTGTCGCTGATGCCGGCTTCGGCAACGAGTTCGCGGGTGAGTGAGAGGGCGGCGTTTTCGTTGTCGCTGAGTCCGGTTGGCGTCCGGCCGGCACGGAGGGCAGTCAATTCGTCTTCCTCAATGCCAACGGTGAGAGCCACGCGGCTGTGGGCGTACCATTCGTACGCCGAGTCGAGGGCGGCAGCGACTGCGCAGATCACCAGTTCCCTGGTCCGGGCCGGCAGCGACCCACCAAACCGGAGAGCCGAGCCCAGAGCTTGGACCGCCTGCCCCACGGATGGTGCGTACAACAGGGGGTTGAACGGACCGGAGAGGCAGCCGTCGTCGTCGGTAATCCGGAACGGGCCGCCCGCGCGAGGCGGGCCGGCAACTGCGTTGTACAGGCTCCGCTGGGCGTCATTGAGCGCGGAAGGCAAAATCGGCGGGAAGCGGTCTGGGCTAGTCTGCGCTGAGTTAGACAAGGGTTCGGCCCCCGTCCACGTAGAGGACGTGCCCGGTGATGAAGGCGGCCTGCTGAGAGGCGAGGAACAGGACCGATCCGGTGAGATCATCCACAGTTCCGAGCCTACCCGCGGGGACCAGCGAGGTGTAGTGGCCGCGGACACCGGGTTTGTCCAGATGCTGCCGGGTGAGTTCGGTTTCCACGTAGCCCGGGGCGATGGCGTTGACGGTGACTCCGCTGGGCGCCCACTCCCTGGCCATGACGCGCATCAACTGGTTGATGCCACCCTTGGTGGCGGCGTACGGGGCGTGGTCGGGGTGCGCGAGCAGTCCCGAGACGGAGGAGCAGTAAATCTGCCGCCCGTAACCGGCCTGGACCATGAGCCGGCCCGCTGCGCGGCCCAACCGGAAAGCGCTGGAAAGGTTGACATCCAAGGTGCGCTGCCAGTCGTCGTCGGACGTGTCCAGAACGGGCACGCGGTGGTTGATGCCCACCGCGTGGACCATAATATCCAGGCCGCCCAGCGCTTCGGCTGCTGTATTTACTGCTTCCTCGCAGCCTTCGGTGGTGGTGACGTTGGCGCTGATCTTGTGGACTTCCTGCCCAAGCTCATCCAGTCGGGGGCGGTCAATGTCCGTGGCGGCAACCCGGGCGCCTGCCTGGGTGAAGGCCGCTGCGCAGGCCGCACCGATTCCGCCGGCGCCGGCGATGAGCACGCGACTGCCGTCGAGTCCTAACCAGTTGTCCACTGCGGGGTTCCCTTCGGGCCGGTGCCTCCCGCGGAGGCACAGCGCAGGTATGCGTCATTGAATAGTGCGGGGGTCTATTGGAGATTGTATCCAATATTGAAGCACGATGTAACCTCTGTCACATAATTGTTACTTGTGTGAACGGATCTGTCCCTGGCCGCGGGGGGTCGTCCGGGTCGAGTGTGTGAACGGATCCGCTTGGGCCGACGGTCAGACCTCGAGGAAGCGCCGGAGAGCGTCGACGGCGTGCTTACGGTGGTCGTCCAGCATAGCTATCAAGCGGTCGGCGTCCCTGTCGGCGAAGGCTTCCACAATGAGGGTGTGCTCCTCTTCAACCCGTTGCCGGTTGGACTCCACGCCGTAGTAGACAAAGCGGTACGTGTCGGTAGCGTCCCACAGGACCTGGATCAGCCGCTCCAGCCTAGGCATCCGAGCGGCCGATAACAGGACAAAGTGGAACCGGCGGTTCGCTTCGGTCATCGGTAGGATATCCGCCGCGGCGCTGGCCGCTTCCACCTCTTTGGCGGCAATCTTCATCTCGTCCAGGACGCCGTCGTCGGCCCGTTTGACAGCGGCGCGGGCTGCTTCGGTTTCCAACAGCTGCCGGATGCGATAGACCTCCAGCAGGTCATCGAGTGACAGGCGGGCTACCTTGTAGCCGCGGTGCGGTTCATAGATCACTTGCCCCTCGCCCTCAAGGATCTTGAAGGCCTCCCGCAGTGGCACGCGGCTCACGCCAAGACGCTCGGCCAAGGCGTCCTGCCGCAGCGGCTGGCCGGGCAGCAGTTCGCCGGCGATGATCATGCGCCGCAGCTCCGCCAGCACAAATGCCTGCGCGGTGGGAGGGCGTTTTGGCAATGGTTCCGCCATGCCTCACTCCCCGATCTGTCTGCGCTTGCGTACGTGGACGACTCTAGCCCACCACGTGCAAACCCGCCGGTTAGATGCAGGATCGCCGGTTTGAACCGGCGAACGCGCACCTAACCAGCGGGTTTGTGTTTGAACCTACTCGGAGCGGGTGTTCTGCGTTGCCAGCGTGTCCCAGAAGGACGTGTCCGCGGTGTCGATTGACCCGTCCGCAATGGCGTTGACCGTTGCGTCCAGCGTGGTGATGGTCTGCTTGATCAGGTAGCCGTTGCTCTTTTGGCCAAGCACCGATCCTTCGTTGAAATGATCGGACATTCCGCGCATCTCGAAGAGCAGGGTAGAGATCCCGTACTCCACCGCGATGCCATTGCGGCTGATGGTTTCGGCGTCGCCGCCGCTGTACTTGCCCAGGTGTCCCCAGCCGGTGGAGTCAACGGCGTCGAACACCACAGCTCCCAGCTTCTTGGATCCTTCCAGAACCGCCGGGTCCACGTTGGGCGTGGTGGGGTGCAGGATGGAGCCGGAAACCAGTTGGCCGTCGCGCTCGCTGTTGGCGCCCTGGTGGTGCAGGTCGATCATGTAGTCGATGTCGTATTTCGCCATGACATTACTGTGGAGCGCTTGGGTTTCGGGCTGGATCTTGGCCACGTGGTCGCGGTTGAGGTCCACGCCGAGGGCGTTGAAGCGGGTGAGGTGCCGGTCGCCGCTGGCAATGTAATTGTCCAGGGAGAAGTCGACATCGCCCATGGCGCCATCCGGATTGAGCATGGGAACAATCAGGACATTGGCGTTGTCCAGCACATCCCCCGTTTTACCCGTTCCGAGATGCTTGATGAACTCCAGTGCACCCTCCGTAGTCAGCTGCTCGTTGCCGTGCTGCTGAGTCAGGAACAGGATGGTGGGATTCTCGGGATTCTGGATGTACTTGGCCAGGAACAGGTCCCTGCCCTTGACTGATTGCCCAATGACCTCAAGCTCCATCTGCGGCTGCTTGGCGTCCTGGGTTTTGAGGAAATCCGCCAGCTCGTCATAGGTGCGGAGGATTGAGGTGTTGATGGTTTCCTTGCCGCCATAGCCGGGACCTTCTCCGACCGCCAGCGCTGCGGGCGCGGCTACTGCTACGGAGGTGAACGCCAGGGCGCCGGCCATGGCGGCTGCTGCGAGTTGCTTCTTCATGTAAAGGATCTTCCTTCTTCTGTGGCAGTTGCTTACGGGGTGACGGGGATAACGCCGGCGTAATCGGTGCTGTAGCCGCTGACCGGTGCGTGCGGAATCTCTTCCCAGACCTCCGGGTCAACGTTCTGGACCTCTCCGTTGGCCAGGCCCAGCAGCAGCGTCTTCATGGCCAGAATGTTTTGCTGGATGCTCTTGCCGCGGGCTTTCTGCCCCAGCGAGCCGTCGCTGGTGTTGCCTGATGTCTCGAAAAACACCACCGGATTGGAATGACCTTCAGGATTGAGGCCCTGATGGTTCAGCCCGAGCATCATCGCCGAGACAACCCCGCCCTTGATGTCGATTTCGAGGTCCCCGCCCACCTGGTACCGGTCCATATTGATGAATCCGTAGCCGGACAATTCCTGGAACACGTAGCCGTGCATCTGCCGGGTCAGGACGTCGTACGCGCCGCCTGCCAGTGTTGGGAGGGTGGGCCCGCCCGGCGCAAGGGAGATTCCCAAGGACAGCGTGACGTCATCGCCCGTTCCAAATTCCTGCTTGAGGCCCTGATGGTGGATATCGATGCCGTACGCAGGATCAACCATGGTCCAGTACTCGTAGAACGCGAGCGATTCGCGGGCCTGGAACTTGTCCGCTACCCAGTCGCGGTTGAGGTCGATGCGCTGTTCCCTGCCGCTCGCGTCGAGCAGTGGCTGGTCAGTGGCGTCGTCCCACAGGACGGTCTGGCGGATGTTCAGCTCGCTGCCGTCCGGGTTGTACATGGGGATGAAGTGGATGGTGAACGCATCGCGGATCTCCTGGTACTCGGCTGAGCCGTTGGTGCCGAGGTCCTTGAGCAGGCTGAGGATGGATTCCGCGCCGTAGGGCTCGTTGCCGTGGATGCGTCCCTGCACCCAGACATCCTCCGGGCCGTCGCCCACGGTTGCCACGTAAAGATCGCGGCCCTGTTCACTCTTGTTGACCTGGGTGCCGGCCTCTTCAAGCGTGAACACATCGACGGCGTTCTTGCTGTTCTGCTCGAGCTTGGTCAGTTCCTTGATCGTGTCCTCGTACGTGAGGATGCTGGCCGTGTTGGTGTTTCCTCCAGGCGAAGGGAAGTTGGCATCGGCGCTGGCAGAGCCGCTGACAAACAGCGGAAGGGCGAGTGCGGCCGCTGCAGCCATCGCGGTGCGTTGTACTAACGGGAATCGTTTTCCCATGCTGAAAAACCTCCATATGACGTCGTCGTCTGCGAGTGATTCCCCCAAGGTGCCGGGAAGAAACCCGGCACCTGATAAACGTTACTTGCCGCAACTAACTATGTCACCGGTCCGCGACACTATTACTTCCGGAGAGTGCGCGTTTGCATTGATGCTGCCCCTGCGGCTTACGGGTGGAGAGCACTGGGTTGCAGATCCAGCCGCATGATAACGCGGGGAAATCCACCGGAGACGGATTCCGTGTTGGCGGCCTTGGTGAAGCCCGCGCGCTCAAACATTCTCCTAGTACCCACATAGGCCATAGTCAGGTCAACCTTTCGGCCCATATTGTCCACCGGATAGCCCTCGATTGCCGGCGCCCGCCGCGACCGCGCATATTCCACGGCACCCTGGAGCAGGGCATGGGAGATACCCTTGCCCCTATGGCCTGGGCGCACCCGGATGCACCACACCGACCAAACCGGCAGGTCGTCGACGTACGGAATCTTCGTGGAGCGTGCGAAGGGCAACTCCGCCCGGGCCGCGACGGCGGCCCATCCAACAACGTCTGCACCGTCGTAGGCCAGGACGCCCGGCGCGGCGTCGCGGTCGCATAATTTCCTGACGTACTCACCCCGCGCGGGGCCGACAAGTTCCCGGTTGGTTTTCGAGTCCACCCGGTGGCTGAGGCACCAGCACACCGAAGAGATGGGGTTCTTTGGGCCGAGCATGGTCGCGACGTCGTCAAACCGTGCTGCTGTTGCAGGCTTAACCTCGATGCTCACCCAGCCAACGCTACCCCCAGAGACGTGCGGCCGGCTGGGCCTCAAGAACAAAATTCACACCAGCCCTACCAGCGCGGGTGGATGGCTTCCCGGAAGTACTTGTAGTAGATGTTCCGGACGCCGGAATCAAGTTCTTTCCCGAGGGCACCGGTGTCGGCAGCGGCCGCGTTGGCGCGTGCCTGATCCACCGAACGGGCGCCGGGAATAACCGAACTCACACCGTCCTGCGCGATGATCCAAGCGATGGCCGCCTGGGCCGTGCTCACGCCGTCGGGCACCAATTCTTCAAACTCCCGCACCGCCGTCAGACCGGTGGCGAAGTCAACGCCGGAGAAGGTTTCGCCCACGTCAAACGCTGAGCCGGTGCGGTTGTAGTTGCGGTGATCGTTTTCCGCAAACGTGGTGTCCTGCGTGTATTTGCCGGAAAGCAGCCCGGAGGCGAGCGGCACACGGGCGATGATGCCAACGCCGGCCGCGCGCGCAGCAGGCAGCACGTCATCCAGCGGTTTGAGCCGGAAGGCATTGAGGATGATCTGGATGGTGGCAACGCCATGTTTGAGGGCTTCCAGCGCCTCATCCGTCCGTTCGACGCTGACGCCGTAGTTCTTGATGGACCCCTCGCTGACCAGGGTGTCGAGTGAGTCGTAAAGTTCAGCGCTGCCGTACACGCTGGACGGCGGACAATGCAGTTGCACCAGGTCCAGGGAATCAACCCCAAGGTTGGCACGCGAACGGTCCACCCACTGCCGGAAGTTGGCTAGGACGTAATTTTCCGGAACCTGGTCAACACGCCGGCCCATCTTGGTGGCAACGGTGATGTCCAGGCCCGGGTTAGCGGCCAGGAACCGTCCAATGGTCTGCTCGCTTCGGCCATCGCCGTAAACATCCGCCGTGTCGAAGAACGTCACCCCGGATTCAACTGCCGCTGCCAGGATGGCATCCGCATCCGCTGGATCCACCTCGCCCCAGTCGGCGCCGAGCTGCCAGGTACCAAGGCCCACTGTGGAAACTGATCGTCCGGTTGTGCCGAGTATGCGCTGTTCCATGTCTTCGACTATAGGCCCGCGGCCCGGCCCGCCAAACCTATGCCCACAGAACTGCCGAGTACTCCACCGGGCGAGCCTGCAGCTGGTATTCAGGCAGCACACCCGGTCCGCAGGAGGCTGAACCGATGCCCTGCAGCGCCGCACTGAGCGTGATCCAGGTCAGGCCGTCCGGCACCAGCGACCCATGATGCAAAGCGCGGTCCAGCTCAGCTGTTGGCCATGGCCGCACCGCGAGGCCCAGCCCCGGCGATGCCACCCGCAAAGACCCGATCCGCGCGTCCACCACACCGGCCCGGTTCCCGTTCTCCTGTGGGAACACGTAGGGGGTCTGCAGCTCATCAACGGATGCACTGTAGCGGCCAAAAAGGTTCCCATAGCCGGTGTCCGGATAGGATTCGCCCGGACCGTAGCCAACGTATTCGATCCGGTCCGAGACTGCGTCCACCGCAAACGTCACGCCAACCCGCGGAATGGGCAGGTCCGCCGGCCAGTTGGCGCTTGGCGTGACGGAGCCGGAGACACGGATACCCGCGCCGTCCGACGTCCACCGCTGAACTGAATCAGCTGAAATGGACGTTCCCGGCCCGGCAACACGCGTGGTCACCACCAGCAGGTTCCCGTCCAATTCCAGCGACACCAGCCGCGAGTTCAGATGGTTGAGCTTCAGCGCCTTCCACTTCGCCTCGAACGCGGGCCCCGTGAAGGCCCGCTCGTTGTCTACGGGTGCGCGCCACAGATCCGTATGGAAGTGGTGGACGTTCTGCCCACCCAGCTGAACCAGCGCTCCGGTGTGCACGTCAAACCGTGCAGGACCAAGTACGACGACGTCGCCCTCCCGTGTGGGTGCCACCAGGGAAGCGGGGGAGAGGGAGGGAACGGAGTCCCCCGCCGTGCGGACAGCCTGACCAGTGCTGACCACATGACCGGCCTCAGCCCAGGAAACAGACTCGCGCAGCACCGCCTGCACCGTCAGCGCAAGCGCATCATCGGGCAGCGGGATGGACACCGAGCTGGTGGCACCGGGCAGAACCGCTGCCACATCGAGCGCCGTCCAGGAGCCCTCGTCCCAGGTTCCGCCCGAATCCCGGCCCACCCGCAACTGGAACTCCAGGTGGTCCGTGGTCAGGAAGGCGTAGTGATTACTTACCCGCACCGCGCCGTCGTCGTTCACTGTGATCTGGACCGGCGCATAGATCGCCTTGGCGTCCAGCAGTCCGGGGGAGGGCGTGCGGTCGGGGAAGACCAGCCCGTCGGCAACAAAGTTGGAGTCGTGGACGTGCTCGCCGAAGTCGCCGCCGTACGCGTGGATCTCGTTGCCAAGGGTATCCGTGCTCAGCAGCCCATGGTCAATCCATTCCCAGATGAATCCGCCATGCAGCCGGTCATGCTCATACGCGAGCGCCTGGTACTCCTTCAGCCCGCCCGGCCCATTGCCCATGGCGTGCGCATACTCGATCAGCAGGAACGGTAGGGTGTTGCGGCGCGCATCGTGCTCGGGTGAAACCGGGGGTTCCTCATGCCGGCCGATCGCTGCCACCGCGTCATGCGTTGGGTACATGCGCGAATAGAAGTCAACGTACTCGCCGTCGTAATCCTGTTCGTAAATGGTGGGACGGGAGCTGTCCCTGTCCTTGATGGCGCGGACCATCGCCTTGCTGTTTATGCCCGAGCCAGCCTCATTGCCGATGGACCAGAGAACAATGCTCGGGTGGTTCTTGTCCCGCTCGATGAACCGCAGCGTGCGGTCCACCAGCGTTCCCTGATAGTCGGGATTGTGCGTGGGGTTGGTTGCCGCGAGGTCCGCATCCAGGGCGGTGTGATCGGCGAAAGTGCCGTGGGTTTCAAAGTCGCCCTCGTCAATCACCCACAGCCCGTACTCGTCGCACAGGTCCAGAAAGCCCTGCTCCGGCGGGTAGTGGCTGGTGCGCACGGCGTTGATGTTGTGGCGCTTCATCAGCAGGATGTCCGCCACCTGGTTTTCCCGCGAAGAGGTGCGGCCGGTTACCGGATCGAACTCGTGGCGGTTGACTCCGCGGAACACAATGCGCTCGCCGTTGACCGTGAAGCGGTCGCCGACAATTTCAACGTGACGGAAACCGATGGCCAGGTCAACGCTCTCTGTCTCCGTGAATATCTTGGCGGCGTACAGGACCGGGTCTTCGGCGGACCACGGCCGGACGGCGTCAATCCGGATCTGGGTGTTTGCTTCGCCGTCGATGCCGAGCTCGGGGATGCTGATCCGGGCACCCGCGGTGGTCTCCACGGCAAGCGATCCCGCCCCGGTGGAAGACTCGTAATCCGCGTGCACAAAGACGTCATTGATGCCACCGGCCGGACGCAGCAGAAGGTCAACGGACCGGAAAATGCCGCTCAGCCACCACATGTCCTGATCCTCGATATAAGTGTTCGCGGACCACTGGTGAACGCGGATGTCGATCCGCTGCTCTGTGGCCGCGGCATCGAGGACGGACGTGACATCGAATTCGTTGGTGAGCCTGGAGCCCGAGGTGATGCCGACGTCGTGCCCGTTCACCCAGATACGCGCACAGGAATCCACGCCTGCGAGCCGCAGCAGGACCCGGTCGCCGCCGGCGAGACCGTCACTAAACTCAGGCGAAAGCTCGAAGCCGCGGGAGTAATGGCCGGTGGGATTCTCATCCGGGGTGTGCGGCGGATCCACCGGGATGGGGAAAGTGACGTTGGTATAGC
>NZ_KI914998.1:26725-30615 GCF_000520595.1 Arthrobacter sp. H5 | reverse complement strand
CGTAGCCCTGCAGCTGCCACATCCCGGGGGCGTCAATCCTGCCCGGTTCTCCAAGGTCGGAGCCGTCCGGCCTTAGTCCATAGCGAAAGTCCCAGGTGCCGTCCAGATTCAGGGCGGGCGCGTTGGTGGCAAGATGCGCGCGGCCGGGGAGGATGTTCCGCCCTGCCGGTAGCTCATCCCAGTACCGTTCACCGGTGATGAGGGTTGACGGGCTGACGGGAGCTGATGTGTTGGCAGTCACGTTTCAACCCTATGACTGCCGCTCCAACGCATCAAACGCCGGGCGAAATGTGAACGCCGTCCCTACCAGCATGGCCGCAAGGATCGCAACGCCGATGCCCAGGGTGGCCGCATCGGGAAGCACAATCGACTGGCCGCGCAGCGCCTGCCAGGTGAACAAGGCCGTGAAGGCGAGATATCCAGCGGACGCGATCCATATGAGCCGTGCGCGGACTTTGACGTCACGCAGCGCCGCGATCCTCCGCGACAGGATCTCCAGCGCAATCAGAGCGAGCGGTATGGCCTGCAGCGCGTGCATGCCGACAAAGTGTGGGATGCGCAGGTCTCCGGCGACCGTGCCCCAGCCCAGGATGGGCAGGCCCGGCCCACCATCGGCGATGCCGACTGTATGCGCGCCGGCCACTCCCTGGAAATCGTTCAACTGGGCGGCGGTGGGACTGGTCATGAGGAAGCCGAGGCCCAGCCCGATGAGCGAGATGACGGCGCCGTTCCGTATCGCGACCGTGCGTGCGCGGTCGCCCAGCGGGTTCCGGAACAGTACGACGGCGGCAACAAACGTTGCGATCCAGACGCCAACAATGGAGACCCCCATGATGGACCACATGGCGGTGGTGAGGGGCATGGTGAGATTGAAGTGGCTGGTGACCCCAGCTGCTGCGGCTCCGGTGATGACCACAAGCTCCACGGCGAGGAGGACGGCGATTGACGTTCCGACCACTGAAGCTGTCTTTCGGCCGCGCTGCAGCTGACCAATCAGCCAGGACCAGGTGACAGAATAAATCAGGGTGGAGAGTGCAAATTTCAGCGGTTTGTCCCAGGCGTTGAGTCCGGTGATCTCGCGGCCGTCCGTAAATCGGGCCAGCAGTGCGAAGGCGGCCAGCAAAGCCATTGCGCCAGCCAGCCACAGTAGCGGCCGGTGCCAGTGAATGGTGGATGGGGGCGTCAGCATGCGCCCTTCGTGAATAGTTGTTTGCGTCATGACGCATTCCTGTCGGTTTGTTTCCCGGGTGCTTCGGGAGGGAACTGTTCCCTCGATACGTGCTCCTGCGCCATCCGGCGCAGGGCCGCAAACATGGCGTCGCCCAGAACGGTGCCCGCCACCACGGTGTCCGCCATCGCCGAGACATCCGGCTGGCGTGCAAGAGCCTGGATATCGGCGCGGGCCACCAACTCGGCGGCATCCGCGTAATCGTCAATCAGGTCAACCAGCTCGGGATGTCCCAGGACCGCAAAAGAGTCGGCAACCTTGGCGGCACCGGCCCTTCCCGGATTTTCCTCGGAAACCTGCCAGCCGTGCTGCGCAATCACAGCATCCACCCGCCGGCGGCCGGCGCCCTCCGGGGCAGACGAGTAGAGCTCGAACCGGGAAGCGGCAAGCTGGGCGGTGGCAAACACCTGGTTGAGCGGAACATCGGCGTCCACTGTGGTGAGGACCTCGCGGGCGGACGCGATGGACAACCCCGCAATATCCACGAGCGCCCGGATGAGGCGCAGCCGCCGCACATGGTGGTCGCTGTAGGTCGCCTGATTCACGCTGGTGGAAGCGCCAGCCGGCAGCAGGCGCTCGCGGATGTAGAACTTGATGGTGGCCACCGGTATGCCGCTGACGCTGGCAAGGTCTGAAACGCGCATATGGATAGTATGACTATCCGATAGTGAAACTGTCTATAAGTCGCAAATTCTCTCTTGAGTGTGACGCAGGTTACTGCTAGCATCATGTTCACAATATGGTGGCTAACCCACAATGTGGTTTCAGGAGAAAAGCAATGACGCAGCCTGCACAGGTAGAACCATCGGCGTACGCAGTCGAGTTGAGTGCCTGCACCAAGGAGTTCAGCACTCCCGGCGGACAGTCCTACGTTGCGGTCCAAGACATTGACCTGAAGGTTGAACCCGGGCGTTTCGTGTCCATAGTGGGCCCAACCGGCTCCGGCAAATCCACCATCCTGAACATGGCAGCAGGACTGCAGACACCGACGTCGGGCACTGTAAAAAGCTTCGGCACAGCCATCGACGGCGTGAACCGCCGAGCCTCCTACATGTTCCAGCAGGACGCGCTGCTGCCGTGGAAGTCCGTCATTGACAACGTCAGTCTCGGGCTCATCATGGCCGGTGTATCCAAAGCCGACGCCTATTCAGAGTCCCGCCGCTGGCTTGAAAAGGTGGGCATGAAAAACTTTGCGGACCGGTACCCGCACCAGCTCAGCGGTGGAATGCGGAAGCGCACCGCCGTCGCGCAGGCCTGGATTGTGGATCCTGACATCCTCCTGATGGATGAACCGTTTTCCGCACTCGACGTGCAGACACGCCAGATCATGGAAAACGAACTGCTGCAGCTGTGGCAGGAATCTGGGAAGGCTGTCGTCTTCATCACCCACGATCTGGACGAGGCGATCGCTCTGTCCGACGAGGTACTCATCCTCGGAGCCGGGCCTGGCAGCACGGTCGTGGGTAGCTACGAGATATCCATTCCGCGACCCCGCGACCTGCTGGACATTCGCGATGACCCGCAGTTCGTGGACCTGCACCGAGAAATCTGGGGTCGCCTGAAGGTGGAAGTTTCCAGGACGTACGCATCAGCCCGGGAAGAAAGTGAAGTCGCATGACTGTGACACCAGTCCAAAAGAACGTCAGCCCCGCCGCGCAGCGCCGGGTCACCAAGAAAAAGAGCGAGGCGTCGGGTGCCTCCATCCGGCTGGCCCAGCTCGGCATGACAGTCGTGGTGCTGGGTGCCTGGGAGTTGCTGGGCCGTGCGGGCATCATCGACCCGTTCTTCTTTCCGCTGCCATCCGACATCCTCATCACGGTCTGGGAATGGATTTCAACCGGTTACGTGTTCCCACACCTCTGGATCACCATGCAGGAAGCGATCCTCGCCTTCATCACAGGTGCCGTCGCCGGACTCGTCTTGGGATTCCTGCTTGCCCGGGTCCATTTTCTGGAGCGCCTGTTCGAGCCATTCCTGCAGATGTTCAACGCCCTGCCCCGCGTGGTGCTGGCCCCTATCTTCCTGCTCTGGTTTGGCCTGGGCATTTGGTCGAAGGTTGCCTTTGGCTTCACCCTGGTGTTCTTCATCGTCTTCTTCAACACCCTGGAGGGTGTCAAGAGCGTGGACCGGGTGTTGGTAAACAATGCCCGAATGCTCGGAGCCAGCGAGAAGCAGTTGCTGCGCCACGTCTTCATTCCCAGCGCCCTGACCTGGATCTTCTCCAGCCTCCACATCAGCGTGGGCTTCGCCATTACCGGCGCGGTGGTCGGTGAATACCTCGGAGCCTCCGCCGGCGTCGGCTACGCCATTGCGCAGGCCCAGGGCGTCTTCGACACCGAGGGGGTCTTCGCAGGCATGTTCATCCTGATGATTGTGGTCCTGATCATCGATCTACTTGTCAACCGCGCCGAACGGCGCCTCCTCCGATGGCGCCCCAACCAGTCCGCCACCTAGCCTGCGGCCCACACCACCCCCGTAGCCGCGTCAAACAAACTGCTCTGCCATTCAACTACTACGCCGTTCAACTACCCTGAAGGAATTTCCCATGAACATCATGCACAGCCGGCAACGGGGCCGGACCAGCACTGCGAAGTCCCTTGCGGTCGCCGCCGCCCTTACCCTCGCGCTGTCCGCCTGTGGCGCACCTGCGGCGGCCCCGCCC
>NZ_KI914998.1:17453-26625 GCF_000520595.1 Arthrobacter sp. H5 | reverse complement strand
CCGCCTGTGGCGCACCTGCGGCGGCCCCGCCCGGGCAGGCAGGGAACGACGACGGCGGGGGCGGCGCGGATACCGTCACCATCGGCATCGGGGGCCAGACCCTGCTGACCTACTTGCCCACCACACTCGCCGATGAACTGGGTTACTACGAGGAGGAAGGCGTCGACGTCGACCTTCAGGACCTGCAGGGCGGCTCGAAAGCCCTCACCGCCATGATCGGCGGCAGCACCGACGTCACCAGCGGCTACTACGAACACACCATCCAGATGCAGGCAAAGAACCAGCCCGTCAAAGCATTTGTAAACATGAACCTCTCTTCCGGCCTTGCCCTGGTGGTGTCCGAAGAAAACAAGGACACCATCAAGACCGTTGCCGATCTCAAGGGCAAGAACGTCGGCGTCACTTCGCCCGGCTCCTCCACCGACATGTTTGTGAAGTACCTATTGTCCGAGAATGGCATGGAACTCACCGACGCGTCCGTCTCCGCGATCGGCGCCGGGTCCTCCGCCGTCGCCGCCGTCGAGCAAGGCCAGGTTGACGCGGCCGTCATGCTGGAACCGGATGTCACGGTGCTGGGCAAGCGTCTCGGCACCGAGCCCACCATCATTGAGGACGTGCGCACCCTCGAAGGCCTGCAGGACGTCTTCGGGGCCAGTGCATGGCCTTCGTCCAGCCTGTACGCCACCAGTGACTGGCTTGAACAGAATCCCGAAACAGCGCAGAAACTGGCAGCGGCCATCACGAAGGCGCTGCAGTTCATTGCCGAACACTCCGGCGAGGAAATTGCTGCGGAGATGCCTGAGACCTTTGCCGGTGGCGATCCGGAGCAGTACGCCACTGTCATCGAGGAAATGAAGCAGACCCTCAGCCAGGACGGCATCTTCACCGAGGAAGGCGTTCAGGCGGTGCTTGAGACCCAGCGCATCGCGAACCCGGAGGTCGGCGAGGTGGAAATCGATCTCGAGGAAACCTACACCAACGAGTTCGTGGAGTAGACAAACCCGGCATCACCAGCGGTCCTGCCGCCCATTCACTGTGGGCTGCAGGACCGCTTTCATCGGCGCGCAATAACCAAAGAGGTAAGGGAATCATGGGCGAGAACCTGACAAGAAAGCTGCTGGGAGCAAGCCTCGCGATGGGCGAGCTGACCCCCGGGAGCGACATCACTGTCCGCGTTGACCAGGTATTAATTGAGGACGCGACCGGCACCATGGCCGCCATGCAGTTCGAGATGCTCGGCGTGAATTCTGTCGCCGTGCCACTGGCCGTGATGTATGTGGACCACAATGTGCTTCAGATCGACGACAAGAACATGCAGGATCATCACTATTTGAGAACGTTCTCGGCCCGCTACGGACTGCGCTATTCTCCTGCCGGCCATGGAATCTCGCACTACATCCACCTTGAGCATTTCGCCCGGCCCGGCGGCGTGCTGGTGGGCGCCGACTCCCACACGTCAACCGCCGGTGCACTGGGCATGTTCGCACTGGGAGCCGGAGGTCTCGAAGTAGCCGTTGCCATGGCCGGCTACGGCTTCGACTTCGTGTGCCCGGCGGTGATCGGGGTCGAACTTACCGGAACACTGGGCCCAGTGGCGGAAGCCAAGGACATAGTGCTGGAGCTCCTGCGCCGCCACGGTGTCCGCGGCGGCCGCGGCAAGGTCTTCGAATTCTTCGGCGACGGCGTGTCCTCGCTGTCCATCTCCGCCCGGGCAACCATCTGCAACATGATCGTCGAAACCGGCGCAGCGACAGCCGTCTTCCCATCAGACGAACACACGCTCACCTGGCTGCGCGAGCAGAACCGTGAGGCGGACTATCGCCCGCTCAGTGCCGATAACGGTGCTGCGTACGACGGCGTGGAGCACCTTGATCTCTCAACCTTGGTGCCGCTGGTGGCAAAGCCTCACTCTCCAGGCAACGTGGTGCCGGTAGCCGAACTGCCGCGCACCGAGGTGGTACAGGTGTGCGTGGGGTCCTCCGTGAACAGTTCCTACGAGGATCTGGCCACCGTCGCCGCAATCCTGAAGGGCCGCTCAGTGCATCCGGCAGTGCAGCTGACTGTCACGCCGGGCTCTCGGCAAATTCTGCAGACCATCATTGCCTCGGGCGTCTACGAGGATCTCATGCACGCCGGCGCGCGGATGCTGGAACCCGTATGCGGACCGTGTGTCGGGATCGGCCAGGCGCCTACAGCAGGCGCTCCCTCGCTGCGCACATTCAACCGCAACTTTCCCGGCCGTAGCGGAACGGCCGAGGACAGCGTGTACCTGTGTTCGCCGTCGACGGCGGCGGCAAGCGCGCTGGAAGGGGCCATCGTCGACGCCTCGAGAATAGATGTCGGAGACCTGCGGCCCGCTGTCGCCGCGAATCCGGGTATCCATGACCTGCACATCACCGGCGTCCTGCCTGCGGAGGAGCGCCGGAGCATTGAGATTGAACGGGGAAGCAACCTCGTCCCGCCGCCGCTTCCCGGTCCGTTGCCTGCGGACGTGAGCGCGAGCGTGCTTATTGTGGTCGGCGACGACATCTCCACCGGCGACATGGCCCCCGACGGCGCCATCGCCATGTCCGTCTGGTCCAACATTGCGGTCTGCGCCCGGTTCATGTTCCGCCGACTGGACCCCGATTTCCACGACCGAGCACTGGAGTGGGGCGGTGGGGTCATCGTTGGCGGCGAGAATTACGGGCAGGGCTCCTCCCGGGAGCACGCGGCGCTCATCCCGCTGTTTCTTGGCATCCGCGTGGTCGCTGCGCGCAGCTACGCACGCATTCACCGTCGAAATCTCATTGCGGCTGGCATTGTTCCCCTGGTGCTTCCGACTCATGCCGAATGTTCGATGGGTCAGGGGTGGACCATCGAAGGGCTGGCGGCTGCCTTGGCCGATGGCGCTACCTCTGTCACCGCGCGCGTCGACGGAGACGCCGTGCTGACCCTGGGCCTTGATTTTTCCCCCGGCGAGCGGGCGATCCTCAGCGCCGGAGGTCTTTTGGCCCAGGTCCGCGCCGAAGGTCGGGTACTGCTGGAACACGACGGCAAACCGGAGTAGACAAGGATCACGGGCTGTGTAGACGAACCCTTGCGCCATAAATTCGCTCCGGTAGGGTTTTCAAGAGGACGACGGCGTCTCCGGCGCCGGACGTTCAAAAACGAAGCAAAGTGCAACGGAGGAAATCCGATGGAGGACATCACCCGGCGCCGCGCGCTTGGCCTTGGGCTGGGCGGACTGGCAACCACTGCGCTTGCTGCCTGCGGCGCGCCAGGCATGCAGGCTGGCCAGATCCAACCGGTGCTGCCGCCGGCAGAGGGGCCGGTGTCCCTGACTTACTGGGCATGGCTCAAGGACCTGCAGAACGTCTGCGACATCTGGAACAGCCAGAACCCTAACATCCAGGTGCAGGCCGAATTCATGGAGCCGGGCAACGACGGCGGTTACGCGAAGCAGCGGGCCGCATCCGACGCCGGTGGCGGTCCCGACATTGGTCAGATTGAATTCCGTTCCGTGCCGGACTTTGTGCTCGGCGGAGCGCTCGCTAACCTCGCACCCTACGGCGCACGGGACCTGGCGAGCCGGTATGACCGCACCACGTGGGAACAGGTGAATATCAACGAGGGTATCTACGCCATCCCCCAGGACTCCGGACCGATGGGCTGGTTCTACCAGACCGCACCGCTCGAGGAGATCGGTGCAGCGCCGCCTGTCACCTGGGAGGAATGGGAAGCCGTGGCCCGCGAAGCGCGCAACCTGAGTCCGGACACCTATCTGGAAGTTTTCAATGTTGCCGATGCGTCTTTCTTTGTGAGCATGGCCATCCAGGCGGGAGCGCAGTGGTTCAGCACCGAAGGCGATGAATGGGTCATGAACTTCACCGATGAACCTACACTCCGGGTAGCTGAATTCTGGGACCGGATGATCGACGACGATCTGGTCAACACCGGATACGGTGCCTTCTCCCCGGGCTGGTACGCCGCCGCGGGCGAGCAGAAGATCCTCTCGGTAACCACGGGCTCCTGGGGTGACGCCCTGGTCCAGAGCACCAGCGGGGGAGCGGGCAACTGGAAGGTTGCGCCGATGGCCTCCTGGCCGGACATGGGCTACGGGTCCAGTCAGCTGGGCGGTTCCACAGCCGCCATCTTCGCCAATTCGCAGCACCCCAGGGAGGCCCTGGAATTTGTCACCTGGATGACCAGCACCCCAGAGGGAATTGACGCGATGATCAAGAACTCGGGGATCGGCTGGTCGGTGTCTCCGGACTACATCGGTGAAACCCGGCAGGCGCCGTCGGAATTCTTCAGCGGCCAGAACTACAACGAAGAGGTGTTTGTGTCGGCATCGCAGGACCAGAACCTGGACTGGAACTGGGCACCCATGACGGAGAGGATTTTCCTCATCCTGTCCGACGGCTTCCGTACCAAGCTCACCGCCGGAACTTCGTTTGTCGATTCACTCGCGGAGGCGCAGCGGCGCACTGTGGACGCCTTCCGGAATGTTGGACTGAGCGTGCGGGCAGGAGGCTGAGATGAAGACGGCCCAAAAGCGTGCGCCCTGGATTCTGCTGGCACCCTTCCTGCTGCTGTTTGTCTTCACTTTTGTGCTTCCGATTGCCTCAGCGGTTGGCTACAGCTTCACCTCAGTCCAACGACTCGGGCTGTTTGGCGAAGGTGGAGTCACCAGTGGATTCGCCGGGTTCAGCAATTACGCTGCAGCACTTGAGGACGGCGGGTTCATTGCGTCCATTGGCAGGATGCTCCTCTTTGGGGTTGTCCAGGTGCCCGTCATGCTGATCCTGTGCGTGATCCTCGCCCTGCTGCTCGAATCGGCCTCCGCGAAATGGCCCGGCGCCTTCCGGGCAGCGTACTTTGTGCCGTACGGAATTCCGGGCGTGATCGCGACTATCCTATGGTCTTTCCTGTACGTGCCGGGGATCAGCCCCATTACCGGTCTTTTCGACGCCATGGGTATTCCGGTGGATTTCCTCTCGCCCAGCACCGTGCTGTGGTCCATCGCGAATATTGTGACGTGGACCTATACGGGCTACAACATGCTGATCATCATCGCCCAGCTGAAGTCCATACCCGGTGAGCTCTATGAATCCGCCCGCATGGACGGCGCCGGACCGTTCAAAGTGGCCTGGTCCATTCAGCTTCCGCTTATCCGTCCCGCACTGGTGCTGACGGGAGTATTCTCCATCATCGGCACACTGCAGCTATTCGCTGAACCCCAGGTGCTCGCCACGGTGGCGCCGGCGATCGACAGCCAGTACACGCCCAACCTCAGTGCCTTCACGCAGGCCTTCACCAACGGCGACTACGGTGTTGCCTCCGCGCAGGCAGTGATTATTGCGCTTGCGGCATTTGTACTTTCGTTTACGTTCCTGGCACTGACGAATAGGAAACGGTAATGAACGCACGCACCACGGTTGACCCGCAGCCAGGCCGCTCAGCCGGCGAAACTGAACCGGCCTCAGCCGAGGACCGGCAGAAACCGCGCCGCAAAACCCGCAATGGTGCCCGGAGCTCACCCGGAATGACCATTCTGGTCACCGGGATCCTGGTGGTGGTGGCACTGTACTTCCTGGTTCCGGTCTACTGGGTGATCATCGCGGCCACCAAGACCAGCGAGGACCTGTTCGGTACCAACGGTTTCTGGTTTGCGGAGAACATCAACCTCATTGAGAACCTCACGCTGGTTCTCACGTACGACGGCGGCATTTTTGTCCGCTGGTTTGCCAACAGCCTGCTTTACGCCGGTGTGGGTTCGCTGCTGGCAACGTACTTCGCGGCCGCCGGCGGCTATGCGCTTGCCAAGTACGAGTTCCGGGGGCGCAACCTGGTCTTTGGACTCATTCTCGGTGGAGTGTTGGTACCGGCCACCGCAACAGCGCTCCCAATGTTCCTTTTGTTCAGCGACTTAGGCATAGCCAACACCTACTGGAGTGTGCTGATCCCTTCGCTGGTCTCCCCGTTTGGCCTGTTTCTCTGCCGTATTTTCGCCGACGCAAGCGTGGATACCTCTGTGCTGGAGTCCGGCCGGATAGACGGTGCCAGCGAGCTGAAGATCTTCCATACGCTGGCACTGAGGGTCATGACGCCGGCCTTGGTGACCGTCTTCCTCTTCCAGCTGGTGGGCATCTGGAACAACTACTTCCTGCCGTTGATCATGCTCGCGGACACCGACCTGTACCCCATCACTCTGGGCCTGAACAATTGGAACTCGCAGACCGACCGGCTGCCGGAGTTCTATCAGCTGACCACGGGCGGCGTGCTGCTCTCGGTCATTCCGTTGGTGATCGCGATGCTGGTGCTGCAGCGGTTCTGGCGCGGTGGGCTCACGGAGGGCGCCGTCAAAGGGTAGCAACACTCCCGCCAAGCGATACCATTCGAGCATGCGCCGCGGCACAAACCTTCCCATGATGGGCGACTTCAACCAGAGCGTCATTCTTGACGCAATCCGGCGGTCCAGCGAAGGGCTCAGCCGCGTGGAACTGGTCGAAGCAATTGGCCTGTCCCCGCAGGCGGTCTCAAATATCACGCGCCGGCTCCTCGACGCGGACCTGATAGTCGAGGCAGGCAAGACAGGCAGTGGACCGGGCAAGCCCCGGACCATCCTCCGGATAAACCCCTCCGGCCGGTATGCGATCGGCGTTCACCTTGATCCCGCCGTGATGACCGTAGTGCTGATGGATCTGATGGGATCGGTGCTGCACCGGCGCACCCAGGAAACCCCGCTGGGAAACGATCCGTCGAGCATCATCGACGCCATCCTTCATGAGGTTCGCCTCCTGATCGACGAATCCGGTGTGGACACCGAACGCATCGAGGGCATTGGAGTTGCCCCGCCGGGACCCATCGACCAACCGGCGGGCACCGTGGTGGATCCGCCACTCCTGCTGGGTTGGCACCGGGTTCCGCTGCGGGACGCGCTGGTGAAGGCCACCGGCATGCCGGTGCTCGTGGAGAAGGACGTGACAGCGGCCGCCGTTGCGGAGATCTGGGGCGGCGGGCACGGCAGTACGCAGAGTTTCATCTTTGTCTACATAGGCACGGGCATTGGCAGCGGGATGGTGGTCAACGGCGAGGTGCTGCGCGGAACGTCAGGCAACGCCGGCGAAATTGGACACATTGTCACCGATCCCGGGGGGCCGCACTGCTCCTGCGGCCTGCGCGGCTGTGTTGCGGTGACCTGCGATCCGCGCTCCCTGGTGCTGGAGGCTGAAGCGCTCGGCATGCTCAAGGACCTGCGGCAGCGGAGCGGAGGCACCGAAATAGCGGAGAGCTTCCTGCACCTGTGCACAGCGGCCGAGCGCGGGGAGCCTGTCGCCGTCGAAATCCTGGACCGCGCCGCCGCACGTACGGCCCGCGCCGTGTCAGTGTTGGCCAACATGCTCGACGTCGACCGGGTGATCTTTGGAGGTCCCTTCTGGGGGCCGTTGGCCACCCGCTATCTGGAGGTGGTGCCGGCGTCGCTATTGGATTTCCGTGCCGCCCGAAGCATTCATCCGGTGGAGGTGGTGTCCACCGGAATCGGGGAGGATGTAGCGGCTATCGGTGCCGCGTGCCTGATGCTGGAGCAGACACTGGGCCCGCGCGCGGACCGGCTACTGCTGGCCAACTGAGTCCTTCGGACTTTCTTGAGGAATCCTTCGGCCTACATTCCGCGGACAGTTGAACTTGACCCGTCAGAGTGGACTTAGTCAGCCGCACAGGGCTGAAAGGGTCTTCCAAAGAAACGGGTCTCATCATGGGTATCAGTCTGAAATCGACTTCCGGCAAAGTTCTTGCTTCAGTGGTTCTGGTTGGCGTTGCAGCCAGCGTCGCGGGCCTCGGAACCTACGGATCCTTCACCTCCACGACCTCGGCCAGCGAGGTTGTCACCGCGGGCACCGTGCAGATAGCGCTCGGGACAGTCGGAACCGCAGCCAACCGCTTGAACGTTGCCGCAGCCGGCATTGTTCCCGGCGACACCATCCAGCGTGCCGCCACCCTGAGTAACACCGGAAACCAGGGCTTCGCGTCAGTCTCTCTAACCACCTCGCCCACCGTGTCCTCCAAGCTGAACACGGACGCAATTCTCGGACTGCAGCTGCAGGTGGACGCTTGCTCCCTGCCATGGACCGAGACCGGCACCGCGCCTGCCTATACGTACACCTGCACCGGAACCACAAGTACCGTCCTGGCGCAGCGCGCGGTGGTCGGCGCGAACCTCCCGCTGGCCAACCTGACGTCTCTCGCCACGGGCAAGACAGATAACCTGCGTGTCACGCTGAGTCTGCCGGCCGCCGCGGACAACACGTTCCAGGGTCTCTCCAGCACTGTGGCCTTTGACTTCACCGCAACACAGCGCACCGCAGAAAGCCGCTAGTCTTCCGTCCGGGCCGGACCGTTCTCCGGCCTGGACGGTTGCTTCATGTCCCAAGGAGAATCATGACGATCACTGATCCGGAGCTGCGGCCTTCAACCGGGCCGCGCTGCAAGGGCACGACGACGGCGCCGGCTCGATTCGCCGCCGCCCCGCCTTCCGCCGGATCACATGAAGAAGACTCCACCGTCGCGGAAGAGTCGGCGCCCAAGGGTCTGCTGCGCCGGCTGGTCAGCTTCACGGCAACGATCCTCCTGATCCTCACTGCCGCAGCGTTTCTGATCCTCGCGATCGGCCCCAGGGTCTTTGGCTACCAGACCGCCACCATGCTCACCGCAAGCATGGCTCCGGAGATCATGCCGGGCGACGTAGTGGTGACCACCCGCCAGCCCGTGAGCGAGGTGGAGGTGGGCGACGTCATCAGCTTCCACATTCCCATTGACGACCACCGGGTTGAAACCCACCGGATCATTGAGGTGATGGACCGCGAGGACGGTTCCACCGCGGTCCGCACCCAGGGAGACGCCAATGACGGTGCGGACCCTTGGGAAGCCACCCTCGAAGGAGACTACGTTTACGAAGTGTTCATGGTGATTCCCGAGCTGGGCAACGTCATCAGGGCGCTCCGGGCACCCGTGCTCAACAACGTTTTGGTCTACGGCTCGTCGGCGGTACTGGTTGTTGTGCTGCTCACCATGATCTGGTCAAAGCCCACTAAGAATGATGAGAACACCCCCGAGACGGCAGCCGAACCTCTGGACGTGCCGGACAACCTGCCGGTACTCGACCCCGCCGTCATCGACGGACTGGCTG
>NZ_KI914998.1:0-17353 GCF_000520595.1 Arthrobacter sp. H5 | reverse complement strand
CCCCGCCGTCATCGACGGACTGGCTGACGAACTTCCCAGCAGGGAGGACGCCCATCGATACCTTGATGGCTTCGCACGTCTGCTTCCGCAGCGGTTGGCGGATCTTGGCAGTCGGCTTGAACACGGCGATATCCACGGCGCATCCAACGTGCTGTTGAGCGTCAACGTGGGTGCGGTCATGGTGGGTGCGGCGCGGCTTGGGTATGTGTCCACTGCCATGCTGGACACCATCGATTCGGCTGGTGGACACCTCGATATCCTTATCCGCGAAGCGGACGCATTCCTGGCCAGCCTCCCAAACGGCGGATAGCTCCTAGCTGACCGGAACCAGCCGGTAGCCAACACCGCGTACCGTTTTGATGAACCGCGGTTCCCGGGTATCCTCGCCGAGTTTCTTCCGCAGGTTCCTGATGTGGACCTCCACGAGATGCTGGTCATTGGTCCAGCCTTCGCCCCAGATCTTCGCGAGCAGGGTTTCCCGGGTCCAAACGCGCCGCGGACCTGAGATCAGCGTGGCCAGCAGGTCGAACTCAATGCGGGTCAGCGGCAGTTCCTCGCCGTGCAGGCTGGCAACCCGCCCCTCAATGTCAACAGCCAAAGATCCATGCACGACGACGTCCGCGTCGGCTTCCTCGGAGACGGTCGCCGGGGCAGCTGGCTGGTCTTCGGCCGAGCGGCGGGGCCGCCGGAACATCGCCGAGATTCTGGCCCGCACTTCGCGGGGGCTGAATGGCTTGGTGATGAAGTCATCGGCGCCGATCTCCAGACCGATCACTTGATCGATTTCTTCGGCCCGGGCGGTGACCATAATGATGTAGGCATCCGTATGCGGCCGTATCTGACGGCAGACTTCCATGCCGTCGATGTCCGGCAGATTGAGATCCAGGGTAATCAGATCGGGCTGATGTTCCCGGATCAGGTCAAGTCCGTCCTTGCCATTGGCAGCTTCAAAAATGGTGAAGCCGTTCATGGACAGCGTGAGTGTGAGCAAACCGCGGATATCGGCATCGTCTTCCACCACCACTGCGGTGCGGACAACTGAATCGGTAGACATAACTAGTACACTGCCAGATTTATCTGGATCTGTGCGCCACAACTTGAGGAATCCTTGATGTTTTGCAGCGGAGTGACTTGAGATGACTCACGCAGACTGGAGATGTGGCAATTTCAACCAACCGTTCAGAGGAGCGCCCTTTGCTGCGCCGCTCCGGTTTGACTGTGCTGCTCGCAGCTGTTTTTGTGGCTGCGCCAGCCGTGGCACAGGCTGACTTCAGTACTACTTCGACGGCGTCGGTCTCGGTGGGAACCTACGTGATTCCTAAATCTGCGATCGATTCCGCAGTACTCTCCTGCCATCCCAACAGGAAAAATGTATCTGTGACAGTGAACAGCTACGCCCGGGTGGACAAAGCGACCAGTTACCTTTTTACGCTGACCAATCCGGAAGGGGTGGTTGGCCAGGCTGCGACTCTTCAACCGAACGAAAACGGAGTGACCCTCACCAGCAGCATGGGCGACAGGGGGACCTGGATTTTGAGCGTTCGCGCGAGGGTTGGGACCTGGGTCGGTGCGCCGGCGGAGTATCGGTACACCTGCCCATAGAAGCGAGTCCTACTTCTGCCCCGGCAGGTCAATGGTGACGGTGGTTCCAACGCCCAGCACGGACGAGACTCCCAGCGAACCGCGGTGCTTCTCCACGGCAGCCTTGGCAATGGTGAGACCAAGACCTGTTCCAGGGACTGCCTCCGCAACGGAGTTGGACGCCCGGTAGAAACGGGTGAAAAGCTGGTTGAGCTCGTCCGCCGGGATGCCTATCCCGGTGTCTTTGACCTCAACCGTCACAGCCCCTCCGTCATCGGCGTTGGCATGGGCAAATATCTCCACTGCTCCGCCGGGCGGGGTGAACTTCACGGCGTTCGAAACGATGTTGATGAAAGCCCGTTCCAGCAGCTCTTCCACGCCGTCGACAAAGAGTTTGGACTCCGGGAGAATCTGCTCAAGGCTCACGTTTCTCGCCATGGCGATGGGGGCTATTACTGAAGCAACGCTGCGCAACACGTCGCCGATATCAACCGGCGCCGTGGGATGGGAGACACCGGAGTCAAGCCGGGAGAGGGCAAGGATATTCTCAGTCATGCTGCTGAGCCGTTCGGTATTGCGTTTGATGACGTCCAGCATCTTTCGGGCGTCGTCGGGAATGTCCCCGCCGGAACCGTCCTGGACCAACTCAAGGTAGCCAAGCATGGACGCGAGGGGTGTGCGCAATTCATGATGCACTGTTGCCACAAAGCGGCTCTTTGCAACGTCGAGCTCCCGCAGGCGCTCCATGACCTGCTGCTGGCTGATGATGAGCTGTCCCTGGATCAATCCGTGGGCGAGGTTTCCCAACAGATGCTGGAGCAGCGACAGCTCTGTGGCCGTCCACGGACGCCGCCGCCTGCCGGTCGACAGCCAGAGCAGGCCAAACGCAGACTCTCCTTCACCGATGGGCAGCGCCAACCCGGTCAGGCCGGCCAGCCGAATCCGCTCCCCGAGGTTGGGGAGATTTGGTGGGAGGTTGTGCGCAATTCCGTCGGTCACTGCAACAATTTCTGCAGTCCTCCACAGGGTGAGGGCAAGCAGCCGGGTTTCTTCTTCAATTCCCTCGAAGGAAACTGCGGGCATGTTCGCGCTCCTGCTCCACTGGGCGGGCTCGCAGGAGATGCGCTCGTCTTCAAAGAACAGCAGCTGTACGTGGTCAGGTTCGAAGGCCTTGCCCAGCCCGTCGGCGGTCAGACCCGCGATTGTCCAGGGTTCGTGGGTGCCCTTGATACTGGCCGATATCTCCCGAACCGTCCCGCGCAAAGCCTGGGACGCTGCCCGCTGGCCAGCCCGATACTCGCTTCGAAGAATCGCAACGTGGGCCCGGTGCACCAGTTCAGCCGGATTGAATGGGTGGATCAAGTAGTCGCTCATGCTCAATGCAAGAAGCGGATTTTCCTGAAGCTGCGCCGGGTCTGTGGCGGTCAGGACTACCGGGATATTCTTCAACCGGGATTCCAGCTCCAGCGACATCAGGGGCCGCTTCAAATGATCCAGGGCCGTGCCCATGTCCACTACCGTCAGATCCGGGCCCACTTGAATGGCGGCTTCCCTCGCAGACTCACCATCCGTTCTGCAGATGACCGCAAAGCCCGCATCCTCGAGGGTCCCTGCCACGAGTGCAAGAGCCACCGGGTTTGAATCCACCACCAGGACCGTTTTGCGATCGCTTTCCCCCATGACCAAACCCCTACCCATATCCCCATACGGCGTGAATAACAGACCATCATCAAACGGGCGCTGCTAGGTCGAGTCTATCTGTGGTCTATCTCATATGCTGGTGGTGTAGATCTGGACGCGGCCGCGCTACGAATTCACACCCGGTGGTCTCATGTCGTAGTCCAAATTGCAGAATGGGGATCTAATGACCAACCACCACAATATTGGCGGGATAGACGCCACCCTGTCACTGGGTGAGGACAGTATCCTGCGTCTGCGCTGGGCACGGGGAATCTCCATTTCGGAGCAGGACGCACGCACCGCTATGACCAAGGTTAACGAACTGTGCAACGGTGTGAGCCGGCCCATGTTGGTGGATATGGCCACCACCAAGGCCGTCAGCCGGGGAGCCCGTGCCGTGTTTGGCCTTCCATGCTCCGCTTCCAGGATTGCATTGTTGGGGGCGTCCGATGTGGACAAGGTCATTGCCAATTTCATCCTGGGAGTGAGTAAACTCCCGTGCCCTACGCGGTACTTCACGTCGGAACCGCTGGCCACCAGCTGGCTGAGGGAGGTCTGAGTGGAGGAAGCACTCAGCGATCAGCGTCTCGACAACCTGGTCGAGGGGATTGTCCGCCTGTCCTCCGGCGACCTTTCTGCCCGGCTGGAGGTTTCGCCCGCCCGGGACTCGATCGACGCGGTAATCAGCGGGGTGAATCTTCTGGCCGAAGAGCTTGAGGTCATGTATGACGAGCTGGAGCAGCGCGTGGAGGATCGCACAGCCCTGTTGCGGGAGGCACAGGGCAAACTTGAACTCATGGCAATGTCGGATGGCCTCACGGGACTGCCCAACCGCACAATGCTCAGTCAACGGATTGACCAGGAGAATGACGGGGCCGCTGCGGGGGCCAAACCGCCGGCTTTGCTTTTCCTTGACCTGGACGGATTCAAGTCGGTAAACGACAGCCTGGGCCATTCCGCCGGCGACGAAGTCCTTATCGAAGTAGCCCGCAGATTGGCAGCGGCGGTGCGCTCCACCGATACCGTGGCCCGACTGGGTGGCGATGAGTTTGCCATCCTCCTGCCACAGACAGGGGCGCTGCAGGCTAAAGACATTGCGCACAGGGTCCTTGAGACGCTGCGCCCCGAGATGCTTGTCGCCAACACAATCATCAGAACGAATGCAAGCATCGGGGTACGGCAGGGTGAAGCGGGCAGGACAGCAGAGGAGATGATGCGGGATGCGGATACGGCCATGTATGCCGCAAAGAACCGGGGCCGTGGAGTGGTCCAGATCTTCGAATCCTCCATGCTGCACGCTGTTCAACAACGGCTCTCCACGCTGGAGGAATTACGGGGATCGGTTGCGTCGGGCGAATTGACCGTGCACTATCAACCCGTGGTTGCGCTCGCCAGCGGCGCTCTGGTAGGCGCCGAGGCTCTGGTCCGTTGGATGCATCCCAGCAGGGGGCTGTTGCTGCCGTCCGAGTTTCTGGATCTCGCGGAGGAAAGTGGGATCATCTCGGAGATTGGCGGGTGGATGATTGAGGCCGTGATGTCGCAGTTTGTCCATTGGCGCGCGATCATCGGCGAAAAACCTTTCGCGGTGCGGGTCAACCTCTCGGCAGCCGAAACCCGCGACCCCGATCTGGTGGAACATGTTGACCAGATGCTCACCAAGTATGACGTGGAGCCGGGCCGGCTTATTCTCGAGATCACCGAGACCACGCTGATGACTGACCGGGGGGCCAGCCTGGCCAACCTCCGTGGCCTTCGCGATCTGGGCGTCGGTATTGAGATAGATGATTTTGGCACCGGCTACTCCTCCATCAGTTATCTGCGCGATCTGCCCGCGGACAGCGTCAAAATGGACAGGTCCCTGATCGCCGGCATTGCCGGAGACCAGAAGAGCGCGAGGTTCACCGCAGCGGTGCTGCAGCTGATCGGATCCGCGGATATGGCTGCTGTAGCGGAGGGAGTTGAGTCATCCGAGCAGGTGGAACTGTTGGTTGCGATGGGATGCGAGTATGGCCAGGGGTACTTTTTTGGGCACCCGATGGATGCACAAAAAATGAATAAGCACCTGATTGATTCCATTGATCCGCGGCCGGGTCGCACAAACATGGGCACGGAGTGAAACCTTAGGGGAACGCCGTGCTTATATTTGTGTGGTGGCATCGTCCTTAAAGAAGTTTCTCCTGCTCCCATCCATCATCAAACTCTCGGCAAAAGTTCCCCGGGACCGGCATGTGGCCTGGGATCGGTACTGGGGGAAAATCCAGAGTTCCGGAGTTGAAGGGGATGTCTTGTGGGATGCAGGAACGGACCACGAACTGGCGGGCTACCTGGACACCCTTCGGCAGTTTCTGGATGGCCACCTCCCGCTGGTTGACGTTGGGTGCGGGCACGGCCGCTACACCAACCTCCTCGTGAATCACTTTCCGCGCGTTGTTGGGGTGGACGTCTCCGCGAACGCTATCGCGCAGGCTCAGGCCTCGGCGCAGCCCGGTACGCAGTTCCACGTTGCGGACTTCACTGCGCCGGGCATCGGCGCTGAACTCGCCCGGACCCTGGGTGACGCCAATGTGTTTGTCCGGGGTGTCTTTCACGTCCTCAACCCGGCATCGAGAATTGCCCTCGCACAAAACCTCCGGTCCCTCGTGGGCAGCCGCGGCAGAGTGTTCCTGGTCGAGACTGATTTCCGGGGCGATGGCCTGGCCTATATCGACCATCTCGGGGGAACAGCAGGAAATATCCCCGCGCCGCTGAAATTGGCGATTGGGGGGCTGCCCAAGCCAGGGCATTTTGGGCTGCAGGAGCGGCAGGAGACCTTTGACCAGTCGGAGTGGACGGTCCTTGAAGAAGGATCCGCCACCATTGAAACTGTCCCTCTGCAGCGGGCGGGAATTCCGGAGCGGATCCCGGGCTATTTTGCCGTTCTGGAGCCCACTCCTTAACCACCTCAATTCGACCCATTGTCGATTAAATCCATTCGATGTACTATTGCCGTATTGCATGCGCCACGAGCACCGCATCACGCCCCTGGATCAAAGGAGAACCATGCGCGGCTCCACCAAGTCCTTCCTCGCCGTCATCGCGGTCGGGGCTCTTGCCCTGACCGGCTGTTCCGCGGAGGGCGGGGACGGCGCAGATGCCAATACCCTGCGCATCATCTACCAGAAAGCCGGCGACGTGTCGCCGCTGGACACCCTGATGCAGACCACCAAGGAACAGTTCGAGGCCGCCAATGAGGGCGTCACGGTGGAACTGGAACCTGTTGAGGGCACCGACGAGGATTACAACACGCGCCTCGCCCTCTCCCAGCGCTCGCCGGACACGGCTCCCGATGTCTTTTACGAGGACACCTTCCGCCTGCGCTCCGATGTGGATGCCGGCTACCTCCTGCCCCTTGATGAGTACCTCTCAGGCTGGGAGGACTGGAGCAGCTTTAATGATGCGGCCAAGGAAGCTGGAAAGGCCGACGACGGCGGCACCTACGCAGTGCCGCTTGGCACCGACACCCGGGTCATCTGGTACAACAAGACTGTTCTCGAAGAGGCCGGCGTGGAGGTTCCGTGGGCTCCCGAAACCTGGGAGGACATCCTGGAGATGGCGCGGAGCGTCAAGGACTCGCAACCGGATTCAGTGCCCTTCAGTATGTACGCAGGAACCGGGACGGGCGAGGGCACTGTCATGCAGAGCTTCTACGAACTGCTCTACGGCACCGGGAGCGGCGGTCTCTATGACGAGGAGCAGCAGAAGTGGATTGCCGCATCACAGGGCTTTGTTGACTCGCTGACCTTCCTGCAGACGCTCTACCAGGAGGAGTTGGCAGTCACCCCGGCCGAGGCGTTGGATCCCAACGTCTGGCAGACCGTAGTGGGCACACTGCTTCCGGAGAACTCCATGGGCGGGACCGTGGAAGGTTCCTACGCGCCGTCGTTCTGGCAGGAAGGTGGACAGTTTGAGTGGGCCGAATACGGCGAGGTGATGGGCGTTGCCCCGTTCCCCACCCAGAACGGTCAGGAACCCGGAGCGGTCAGCATGTCCGGCGGCTGGACATTGGCCGTTGGCGCGGGAACGGAAAACCCCGACCTCGCCTTCGAGTTCCTCACCATGGCCATGGGCCAGGAAAATCTCCTCGAGTACACCGTGGACAATTCACAGATTGCCGTGCGGACCGACATTGCCGAGGACCCGTCCTATCTTGAAGCCAATCCGTTCATTGAGGATGTCTCGGCTGTGTTGGATGTGACAAATTACCGGCCGGCAACTGCCGAGTACGCCGAAATTTCCACTGCTGTGCAGGAAGCCACCGAGGCCGTCATCGCGGGGGATACGTCACCGGCGGATGCGGCAGCAACCTATGACGATACCCTGCGGTCAATTGTGGGAGACGAGAATGTGGTGGAGGAATAGGTTATTTCTTCAACAGTGACTTCCCGCGGCCCGGAGTCTTCGGAGGGCGGACCGGGCCGCGGGGCAAACAGGCAGGAGCGGGAGAGGAACGGACGGCTCTCCCGCTCCAGGGGATCAGCGCTTCGGCTGCTGCCGTTGGCGCCGGCGATCATCCTGATCGGGGTGTTCCTGGTCGGCCCCATCGCGTGGTCTTTTTACGGGTCCTTCACCAATGCGGCACTGACGGGTGCAAACGCGCAGAACCCTGAATGGATAGGGTTCGATAATTATCTGAATCTCTTCTCCGACCCGCTGTTTCCGCAGTCGCTCCTCTTGACTGTGGTCTTTGTGCTTGTCTCTGCGGTCATCGGTCAGAACTTCCTGGGCTTAGGGCTCGCGCTGCTGATGCAGCAGGCACACAAGACGGTAGCCGCCGTCGTCGGGACCTGTGTGGTAGCCGCCTGGGTGCTTCCCGAAATAGTTGCCGCCTTTGTGGCATATGCGTTTTTCTTCCGCGACGGCACCCTGAACCAGCTGACTGGATTTGCCGGGCTGCCGGCAGTGGACTGGCTGTTTGAGCAGCCGATGCTCGCGATCATCCTGGCCAACATCTGGCGGGGTACGGCGTTCTCCATGATGGTGTACCAGGCGGCGCTCAATGATGTGCCGCGGGAAATAACGGAGGCGGCGGAGATCGACGGCGCAGGAGGGGTCAAGCGGTTGGTGTTCGTGACAGTGCCCATGATCCGGCGCAGCATCGCCACCAACCTGATGCTCATCACGCTCCAGACGCTGGCCGTGTTCACGCTGATTTACGTGATGACCGCTGGCGGGCCCACCAACCGAAGCACCACGCTGCCGATCATGGCGTACGAGGAGGCCTTCCGTTACAGCGACATTGGCTACGGAACGGCGATCGCCGTGGTGATGCTGATCATCGGCGCGGCCTTCTCCCTGGCGTACATCCGGTTGCTGCGGGAGAGGAAAGAGCCATGAGCACGGCTGCTGTTCGCTCCGTCTCCTCCGTTTCCTCGGGCCGCCGGCACATCGCGGGCATCTTCTCCAACGGGGTCCTGATCCTGCTCGCGCTGTGCTTTCTGGTGCCGCTGAGCTGGCTGGTGCTCGCGTCCCTCGATCCGGACGCCAGCTACGAAACCCAGCTGCCGGCGTCGTTCTCGTTTAACAATTTCGCGGCCATTCTCACCGTGGAACAGACACTGCTTCCGCTCTGGAACAGCGTGATTCTGTCCGGTGGATCGGCGCTCCTCACGGTAGTGGCTGCGGTGCTCGCGGCGTACCCGCTGTCCCGGTTCAATATGCGCTTCAACAGACCGTTCATGTACACGGTGCTGTTTGGAACCTGCCTGCCGATCACCGCAATCATGGTTCCCGTCTACAGCCTGTTTGTGCAGTTGAACCTGTTGGATTCCTTGGCATCGACTACGTTCTTCATGGCCGCGACCTTCCTGCCAATGGCTATCTGGATGACCAAGAACTTTATGGATTCGGTACCCATTTCGCTGGAGGAGGCAGCGTGGATGGACGGCGCGTCGTCAATGAAGGCGTTGTGGTACATCGTGGTGCCGTTGATGCGGCCCGGTCTTGGCGTCGTCTTCATCTTTGTGTTTATCCAGGCCTGGGGGAACTTCTTTGTCCCGTTTATCCTGCTGTTCTCGCTGGACAACCAACCGGCAGCGGTGAGCATTTTCCGCTTCTTCGGACAGTTCGGCACGGTGGCGTACGGCGAGCTGGCGGCCTTCTCCATCCTCTATTCGATGCCCGTGATTCTTCTGTACATCATTGTTTCGCGCGGATTTGGCGGCTCCTTCGCCATGTCCGGCGCCATGAAAGGTTAGGTCCATGCACAACAACCGGCTGCTTGTTGAAGCGCGCATCAAGAGGTTCATGGCCGAGCGGCTCACGCCCGCGGTCTGGCCGGTGCGCGTGCCTCTCTCAGTATCGTCGTGGGAGGCGCCGGGGGAACCGGTTCCGTTTTCTGAGGCTGTTGCGGGGGTCTTCTCTCCTTGTGCAACGGGGTCCGCGTGGGGCAGGCCGTGGGGGACCACCTGGTTCCGGGTTTCGGGCACGGTGCCGGAGGAGTGGGCATCCTCCCTGGCCGGGTCCGTCTCAACGGCCACGCACGACGACGGCGGTGCCTCCGCCGCGTCCCATCGCCTGGAAGCAGTGGTGGACTTGGGATTTACGACGACGATGCCCGGGTTCCAAGCCGAGGGGCTCGTCTACTCCTCTGCAGGCCGGGTGATCAAGGCGCTGGAACCACTCAATGTGTGGGTTCCGTTGACCGCGGTTCCGGGTTCATCCTTTGAGTTTTATGTGGAGGCTGCATCCAATCCGAACGTGATTGACGGTTTTGACTACGCACCCACGGCGCTTGGGTCGCTGTCCACGGCCAGATCGGACCCGCTATACACGTTCCGCCGGGCGGAGCTGGCGCTCTTCGACGTGCAGGCGTGGGAGCTTGGCCAGGATTTCTGGACCTTGAACGGGCTCATGCACGAGCTGCCCGTTGAGCTTCCGCGGCGTCATGAGATCCTGCGTGCGTTGGAGGCGGCGGTCAACGCCGTCGACCCGTCCGACGTCGCCGGAACCGCCGCGGCGGGACGCGCCTGCCTGGCGGAAGTCCTGGCCGCACCGGCGTATGCGAGTGCGCACCGGATGCACGCCGTCGGCCATGCCCACATCGACAGCGCCTGGTTGTGGCCGGTGCGCGAGACTGTGCGGAAAGTGGCGCGGACCTTCTCCAACGTGTTGGAGTTGATGGACCGTGACCCGGGCTTTGTGTTTACGGCGTCCTCGGCGCAGCAGTACGCGTGGCTTCGCTCCTATTACCCGGATTTGTTTGAACGGGTTGCGGAGAAGGTTCGGTCCGGCCAGTTTGTGCCGGCGGGCGGCATGTGGGTGGAGTCCGATACCAACATGCCCGGAGGCGAAGCGCTGGCGCGTCAGTTTGTTGCCGGTAAGCGGTTCTTCCTGGAGAACTTTGGTGTGGAGCCGCTGGACGTGTGGCTGCCGGATTCCTTTGGCTACTCCGCCGCATTGCCGCAGATTGTTCAGGCGGCCGGTTCCCGCTGGTTCCTCACGCAGAAGATCTCCTGGAACGAAACCAATCTGTTCCCACACCATTCGTTCCGTTGGGAGGGCATTGACGGAACACAGGTTTTCACGCATTTTCCTCCGGTGGATACCTACAACTCTGACCTCTCGGGCGGCGAGCTTGCGCATGCGCAGCGGACCTATCGGGAGAAGGGCGCCGCCAACACGTCGCTGGTTCCGTTTGGCTGGGGCGACGGAGGCGGCGGACCTACCCGGGAAATGTTGGCGGCCGCGGCAAGGATTTCCTCGTTGGAGGGATCGCCGGCGGTGACGCTGTCTTCGCCGTCGCGGTTCTTTGAGACGGCGTCGGCCGAGTACTCGTCTGCGCCGGTGTGGTCCGGGGAACTGTATTTGGAGTTCCACCGCGGAACCTATACATCCCAGGCACGCACCAAAAAGGGAAACCGGCGGTCCGAGCATCTGCTGCGCGAGGCGGAACTGTGGTGCAGCGTTGCTGCCCTCCGTACGGATTTCCAGTACCCGCACGACACGCTTGAGGCCGCCTGGCACACAGTGCTGCTGCAGCAGTTCCATGACATTCTCCCGGGATCCTCGATTGCCTGGGTTCATGAGGAAGCGGAGCGCAACTACGCCGAGGTTGCGTCCTCGCTTTCGGCACTGATCGATGCAGCCCTGCGCGCGCTGCTTGGCTCAGGCTCCTCGTCTGTGGCATTGAACGCCGGACCGTTTGCGGTGGATGGAGTGCCGGGCCTTGGCGGGGGCGCTGTGAATACTGTGTCCTACGACTTGACCCGTGACGGTTCCTCCTGGGCGTTCTCCAGCCCGGCACTGCGGTTGACCGTTGATGAGAATGGGCTGTTTACGTCCTTGGTCTCCCTTTCCTCTGGCCGCGAAGTCCTTCCGGCGGACATGCCCGGAAATGTGTTCCAGCTGTTCCGGGATACGCCCAATCAGTGGGACGCCTGGGATATCGATGAGCACTATAAGTTCAATGTGGTCGAGTTGACGGAGGCCGCATCGGTGGATGCGGTGGGCTCGGTGCTACGGGTTGAACGGCAGTTTGGGAAGTCGCGGTTGGTGCAGCGAATCTCGCTGAGCGGCGACGGCTCGGCGGTGAACATCGCCGTGGAAGTGGACTGGCATGAGCAGCAGAAGCTGTTGAAGCTGGCATTCCCGGTGGATATGCTCGCGGACCGTGCCGCATCCGAGATCCAGTTTGGCCACATTCACCGCCCCACGCACACCAACACCTCTTGGGATGCCGCCCGATTCGAGACCGTTGCGCACCGCTGGGTCCACGTAGGGGAGACTGCTTTCGGTGTGGCCGTTGCAAACGACTCCACCTACGGCCATGACATTTCCCGAGTTGCGACACCCTCGGGTGGCTCCTGCACACTGGTGCGGGCTTCGCTGCTCCGCGGGCCGTTGTTCCCGGATCCGGAGGCGGACCAGGGGTCGCACAACTTTGAGTTTTCTCTTCGGCCGTCGTCGGGCATTCCCGAGGCTGTGGCGTCCGGCTATCGGCTGAACCTCCCGCTGCGCTCGCTGTCCGGGGTGGGTGCTACGTCGGTTGAGCCGCTGGTTTCCCTTGATAACCTGGCCGTGGTTGTCGAGGCTGTGAAGCTGGCGGAGGACCGGAGCGGCGATGTGATTGTGCGGCTGTACGAGGCGTTTGGGGGCCGGGCGTCGGCGGTGGTGTCGCCGTCGTTCTCATTCGATTCCGTGGTGGCGACGGACCTGCTGGAGCGGAAGGTTTCCGCAGACTTCCTCACGGCGTCCGAGGGCGGGCTTTCGCTTTCGCTGAGCCTGCGGCCGTTCCAGTTGGTGACCCTGCGGTTCGCGGTGGACGGGTAGCGACAGGTCCTTCCTGACCCGTGCCAACCGAGATTAGTCCGCCACTGCTTCGCGGAGCGTCAAGCGATGTGACGCGGTGGCGGCTGGCGGTGAGCGCGCCAAAACTCAAGGGCAGCGGGATCGGAGCGGGACATGACCTTTGCAAGCCCACATACGTCAGAAGGGTGGCGATGGTTCGGGCAGCGTGGTGTAGGTTTTCCCTGCCAGCGAGATGATGTTGAGCGGCCCGTCGGGTGTTTTTTCGGTGGGCCAGATCCCTTCGGTTTTGAGCATATGATGCAGCCCGCACCTGGGTTTGAGGTTGGATAACGCCGTGTGGCCACCGGATGCCCAGGGTGTGGTGTGGTCAATGTCGCTGATCCGTGATGACCGGTTGCAGCCGGGATGGATGCAGGTGGGGTTGGTGATTCTCACCCAGTCCTGCAGGTGCTTTGGCGGTCGGTAGGTGTCCCGTCCGACGCTGAGCACGGCCCCGGTTTCGGGGTGGACGAGGATCCTGGTGAAACTCGGTGCGTGTCCGGCAAGGTTACGGGCGGTCTCCGGGTCGATGGGGCCGTAGCCATCCAGAAGTCCGGGCGAGCAGCCGTCCAGATCGGGCGCGCCGTCCACATCACTGCAGCCGCACGCAGCACTAGTGTCTACGCCCGCGCCCGCGCCTACACCCGCGCCTACACCCGCGCCCGCGTCTGCGCCTGCGCCTGGGGCGCCGTTGCCGGCACCATGCGAGGGGTTCTGCCAGCATTCCCTCCGGTGTCCCAGTAGAGTCATCGCCGGGACGGTGACGTATACGGTGGCGCCGACTCCGCGGAAACCGGTGCCGTTCTTCGGGTCTCCGGCGCAGGTGTGGGTGAGGACGTCGGCGAAGACATCGGCGCGGAGCTGGGACAGGTTACGGGACTCCTCCGGGGACTGCAGGGCCCGTGCCGCAGCGTCCACCCGGTTGTAGATTCCCAGTGCCTGCTCGGCAGGAAGATAGGCTCCGAGCCAGGCCATCCCGTCCTGCTCCGGTGCCACCGTGACGCTGCGGTCCTTCATTGCCGTCGCCTTTCGAGAGATGATCGACTCCGGGTGCAGTTCCTCCCGCAGGCGTCTGCAGCGTAGCGCGAGTTTTGGGCGGGTCAAGGCGGCCGCGGTTGTGAGGACCTGCTCTTCAAAGTCGGGCACGGCTTCCACTGGGACGGATCCGGACTGCTCCACGATCACTTGCACCTGGGCGGGACTAAGTTTCCCGGCCTCAAGCGCTTCCCAAGTGGCGGGCAGGTCCTCGCTGAGCCGCAGCGCCTCGCCGAGCATCCGGTGGGCCGTGCGTCCCGGGACCCGCAGGAGCGGCGCTATCTCTTCAGCGGCCAGGGTGAAACTCAAGCCTGGGCGTGCCTGCCCTGTCCGTGACGCTTCGTGGCCGTCCACTTGGTGATAGATCTGCGCGGTCAGCGCCGCCTGCTGGGCCGCGAGCCACGAGCCCAGACGGTCCGCGGCCCGCAACAAATCGAGCGCGTCAGGTAAACTCTGCAGCCACGGATTCCGGTTGGAAAGCAATCTCACCAGCGCTTCCGGCCCCGCTGTCTCAACGCGTGCCCGCTCATCCTCATCCACGGACGAATCGAGGGCGAAGCCATTCTCATAAGACCGCGGGCCGGGACAAAACAACCCGTTGCAGAACCGCCCGCGTCGACACGTGCACCAGTTGACTGCGCCGTCGGGTCCGACGTGTTCTTCCGTTGTGACCCCTGTTTCATCCATGCCTACAGTCCATCATCCGGCTCTGACATTATTGCCCGAATATAGATGCGAGCGCGTTATGCCCACAGCGAACACTGGGGGTTAGACCACCGACATTGTTCAGCAGGGGATTGTCTGTCGCGGAGGTCGGAGTCTCCTTGTGAGAACCATCCTGGCCTCCTCCTCGGGTACCTTCGTGGTCATCCCGGAAGACAGCATCTCAAGCTCGTCATCTGCCCCGAAGCTTCTTCAGCCGGTACCGCAGTTTGCCCGCGCGACCGTTGTCCTCGCCGACACCCGTGGTGCGCTTGATGTAATCCTCCGTAAAGATGTGAAGAAGTACATCATCCGCCGCGCGCACGTGGCCGGGCTGGATCTTGTATTCGATTTTCTCCCAGACGAGAGACCAGTCTGCTCGGGAAAATAGTTCCGTTGCTTCGGCTGCCTCGGTGACGCCGTTTACGTGCAGGATGTCTTTCAGCCACTCGTAGTGCTCCGCCCGGCTTCGGGGGTGGTTGGGAAGGATGCCTTCCAGCAGAGCCTGGAGCACTTCGCCTGTGAGCGGATCGCTTGATGGTTCGGACGGGACGGAAACTTCTTCAGCCTGGCGGGCGGCAACAACATCATTGATGATGTCGAACTGTTCACCGGCCAGTTCGATTAGTCCGGAGGCGAGGGTGAACGCCCGGTTGATTTCCGGAGGGGCTGTGCCGACATTCTTGTAGCGGACATCATGTTCAAACTCGGCCCAGGCGTGCTGCAGGATGGTTCGGATCTGCACTTCGGAGCGCTGACCTTTGATGTTGTGGCATCCGCCGGGCGTGTTCTGCGGGTCGATCTCCAGGATCAGGTGCTGACCGGAGTATCCGAACGCGCCTTTCTCCTTTTGTTCCGCGGTCTTATTTACGCGCTCGATCACCTTGTAGGCACCTGTGAGGGAGTCGATTGCCCGAGTTACCTCGGACTCGAGGAAGGTGATGACCCGTGCGCCGATCACGTCATCAATCTGGGAAAAGCCGTCCGGATACTTCGGATGACCGTCATCCTGACGGCGGAGGAGTTTCGACTCAAGCGATGGGCTCTCCTTCACACGGCAATCGACGGCGTGATAGTTGAGCCCGTCGTCGTCCAAGCGGGCCTTCAGGGCAGAGCGAATGGAATCCTTCGCGGCATGCCGCTGCGCCTGATCGTGTGCATACTCCTTCATCCATTCGTTAACCCGCGCGTGATGCGATTCCCAGTCATGTTTCGCCACGGTCAGCTCCTTTCCTCCGCATACCTAGGCGCCATCGACTCCATCTGCTCCATCACCAGTTTTATGGCGCCTAGCTGCTTGCCCGGCGGGTAGTCATACTTAACGAGCAGCCGCTTGATCGAGGATCGCAGCTTCGCACGAACGTCATCCCGCACCGTTCAATCGGTCCGCACCTCCCGCCGCATCACCGCCACCAGCTCCCACGCAATCTTCGCGAGCGTATCCTCGCCCTGAACCTGCACCGCCGACTCGTTGTCAGCCACCGTATCGTACGCCAGCTCGTCGTTGTTCAGCGGCGGAGAAAAGCGTGAGCCACGTGCGGACTCCGCAGCACCTTCCTTGGCCAGTTCCACCAGTTCAGCGATTACCTCTGCCGACGTTAGCTGCTGGTTGGTGTACTTGTTCATGAGCTCTGCAATCCGTTCCGCGAACGCCCGCTGACGGACCACGTTGTTCCGTGTGGTCCGGGCTGATTCCTCCGAGATCAGCTTGCGCAGCGCCTCGATCGCTAGCTGGGGATTCCGTGCCTGCTTGGTCTTGGAAATGAACTCCGGCGTCAGATCGTCCAAGGAAGGCTTTGGCATCCCAGCCGCCTGTGTATCCGGGTTGGGAGGGCGGATTCCAGCTGCTGATCGATATCAAGAGCGACGGCGAAGCAACCTACGCAGCGTTTCGGGTTCTATGACGGCCGTGCCGCGGACCTTACGTCCGGAATATCGGCAGGACTGATGCCCCTGGTCAGCAACAACTGGACCCAGTTGTTTACGTGGCAGGGAGTGGGGCCAATGCCGGCTGCGGAACGCATCAAGCTGGAGGAATATGTGAGCACTGCGCACGACGCCGGGTACCGCGTCCGATTCTGGGCCACTCCGGATGCGCCGGGCGCGGCACGGGAAGCTGTCTGGACCGAGCTGCACAATGCTGGAGTGAACCACATCAACACCGATGACCTGAGAGCCCTCGACGAATTCCTCACGGCCCGATCCTAAGCGTCGGCGTCTAAGCAAAAAGGTTCCTGACCAAGCATATTGCCTGGTCAGGAACCTCTTGTCAGTTGCGGGGATAGGATTTGAACCTATGACCTCTGGGTTATGAGCCCAGCGAGCTACCGAACTGCTCCACCCCGCGGCGTTAGGTCTACGCTACCGTCTGCGGGCCGGATACACGAATCGTGTCCCGGAGGTGTCGTCCGGAGATTCTCGGTGAAGCTAGCGGATTAGCCGCCTGTTTCCGAGGCGGACGACGTTTCAGGTGTGCGGGCCGGCGGCACTGGAACGGTTTCTGCAGAGGGAACGGGTTCCGGAGAGAGGCAGTCTGTCGCTGGAACCGGCTCCCCGACGGCGCCGGTTACTGGGTCCGCAACAAGCTCCGGTTCCGTGGCCGTTCCTGTTTCCGGTGTCACAACCGCTTCAGCAACAGGCTCCATACCGGGCTCAGGTGCAACGCCGGGTTCAGGCTCACACACCGTCAGCGTTGCGGTTGGTGTGGGTTCGGTCGGGGCTGGTGCGGTTGGCGCGGGTTCGGTTGGCGTCGGATCCGGCGAAGGGGCTGGCTCTGGTTCGGGAGTTGGCGACGGCGAGGGATCTGGATCGGGTGTCGGCTCTGGATCAGGCGTCGGCGTGGGATCAGGCAGAGGAGTTGGCTCAAGCGTCGGGTCCGGAATCGGAGACGGATCAGGTGTCGGAGTCGGCGCAGGGTTGGTCGGCGCAGGGTCAGTCGGCGCAGGGTTGGTCGGCGCAGGGTTGGTCGGCGCAGGGTCAGACGGCGTCGGATCAGGAGTTGGCGCAGGGTCAGTCGGCGTCGGATCAGGAG
>NZ_KI914997.1:36489-54199 GCF_000520595.1 Arthrobacter sp. H5 | reverse complement strand
CGGGCGGCCGCCGCTTTTGTCGTCGGCGGGCAAAATGCGGGGGAGCAACCTGGACATTGGTGAGCGAAATTCAGCGCCCGGTTGTCCAGATTGCTCGGTTCGACGTCCAAGTTGCTCACCGAGGGTGACATTGCAGCTAAGGGTTGATCTATATTCCGTATTATGGAATTTACATTCCCTCTTGCGGAATAATTCAATCGCACCTACTCTGGACATTAGCGTTCAAAGGTGAGCGCAGTCACTATCCGGATTCAACGCCGCATCCACCGCTCAACCCGGCGCAATCATGCGCCAGCGGCCGTACCCAACCCACGGTGCCGCCGTCGTCCATATGAATACGGTCGCCACCACCCGACCACCCCATTTTTGACGGATGCATTGACGCACCCAAAAACAGGACAGGCAGACTATGAAAGTCATCCCCGAACCCGCTCTTACCGAAGAGGCGGCCGCAGCCGCCAAGGCCGACGCCGCAGCAACCGCACAGGGCCTCCACCACATCAGTCCCCGGTTGTACAACCAGGACCTGGCTCCCACCAAGCGCGAGGGCCGCAAATGGACCAGCTACAGCATCTTCACCCTCTGGGCCAATGACGTACACAGTCTGGGCAACTACGCCTTTGCCATCGGGCTTTTTGCGATCGGGCTGGGCGGCTGGCAGATCCTGCTGGCTCTGGGCCTCGGCGCCGTTCTGTTGTTCCTCCTCCTCAACCTTTCCGGCTACATGGGCCACAAGACCGGCGTTCCATTCCCCGTGATGAGCCGGATCAGCTTTGGCATTCATGGCGCACAGATTGCCGCAGTTCTTCGCGGTGGCGTTGCCATTGTGTGGTTCGGAATCCAGACCTACCTAGCCTCAGTTGTGCTCCGCGTGTTGCTCATCGCTCTGGCGCCGGGCCTGGCGGACCTGGACACCAACAACGTCCTGGGACTCTCCACCCTTGGCTGGGCGTCCTTCATTGCACTGTGGATCATTCAGGTGATTATTGTCAGCTACGGCATGGAAATGATCCGTAAGTATGAGGCATTTGCCGGACCCATCATCCTCTTCACCTTCGCCGCCCTGGCCGTCTGGATGTTCATGGAAGCCGGCGGTTCAATCGCCCTCACCACGGACAACTCACTGACCGGCGGTCCCATGTGGTTGGCCATCCTGGGCGGTGGCGCACTGTGGATCTCCATCTACGGAACGTTTGTACTGAACTTCTGCGACTTCACACGTTCCGCCGTGACCAAGAAGGCCGTCACCAGGGGCAACTTCTGGGGCATCCCCGTGAACATGCTGCTCTTCGGCGCCATTGTGGTGGTCCTCGCCGGCGCCCAGTTCCGGATCAACGGAACCATCATCGAAAGCCCATCCGACATTATCCAGACCATCCCCAACACGCTCTTCCTGGTGCTCGCCGGCCTTGCGCTCATCATCCTCACCATCGCGGTGAACCTGATGGCCAACTTCGTGGCACCGGTCTACATGCTGGCCAACCTGTTTCCCAAGCACCTTAACTTCCGCAAGGCCGGCATCATCAGCGCGGTGATTGGCCTGGTGATCCTGCCGTGGAACCTTTACAACAACCCCGTGGTCATCGTGTACTTCCTCGGCGGACTCGGTGCGGTCCTCGGCCCGCTGTTCGGCGTGGTCATGGCGGACTACTGGCTCCTCCGCCGCGGCCGCATCAATGTGCCGGATCTGTACACCGAGCGGACCGACGGCACCTACTTCTACAAGCGCGGCTACAACCCCCGGGCCATCGCAGCGCTGGTTCCGTCCGGCCTCATCGCAATCCTGATCGCTTTCCTGCCGGCGTTCTCAGCAGTGGCACCGTTCTCCTGGTTTGTGGGCTCGGGATTGGCGGCGATCTTCTACTTCGCAATCGCGGACAGGACAAAAAAGTACGACGACGTCTCAGGCGAGGCGATCGCCGTCGCCAGCGTTCACTAAGATCAGCGTTCACTAAGACTGAAGGAGCAAAGATGCGGATACTTGTAGTCAACGTCAACACCACCCAGTCCATGACGGACGCAATCGGCGCGCAGGCCCGCGCCGCGGCCGGGCCCGGAACCGAGATCGTGGCCCTCACGCCCAACTTCGGTGCCGAATCGGTCGAGGGCAACTTCGAAAGCTACCTGGCCGCTGTCGCCGTGATGGACAAAGTGCTCTCTTACACCGAGCCGTTCGACGCCGTGGTGCAGGCCGGCTACGGGGAACACGGCCGTGAGGGACTCCAGGAACTGCTCGATGTTCCCGTGGTGGATATCACCGAAGCGGCGGCCAGCACCGCGATGTTCCTAGGCCATAAATACTCAGTGGTCACCACGCTGGACCGTGCAGTTCCGCTGATCGAGGACCGGCTCAAGCTCGCCGGGCTCTCGGACCGGTGCGCCTCCGTACGGGCCAGTGGCCTGGCGGTTCTGGAGCTGGAAGCGGACCCTTTGCGAGCCGTCGAAGCTATCGTTGAACAGGCGGAATTCGCGGTAACGCAGGACAAAGCCGAAGTCATTGTGCTTGGTTGCGGTGGAATGTCCGGACTGGGTGAACAGATCCGCCTCCGTGCAGGGGTGCCGGTGGTGGACGGGGTGAGTGCCGCCGTCGTTATCGCTGAATCGCTGGTGCGGCTGGGACTGACGACTTCGAAGGTACGCACCTTCGCGCCGCCGCGCACCAAGCAGGTGACCGGCTTCCCGCTCACGGTGACGTCGCCGGTCTGACCGCGCATCGATCGCATTCCGGTGGTCGACCAAATTCGCTCCCGCGAGTGCGTGGAGACCTGGCGACAAGTGGCGCGAGGTCTCTACGCGGGCCGCGCGACCCTTGGTCGACCACCGGAGAACGGGATCAGTCGATTGCCTACGCGGAGGGGTTGATTCCACCCGAACAAGCAGCACCCGGCTCGCGGGTCTGCTCGCCCTGCACATACTTCTCAAGGAATGCGGCAAGGCGTTCGTCATCTGCGCCGTCGACAGAGAGTTGCAGGCCCCAGGCGGACGCCATGACCGGCGCTTCCTGTCCCTCGTAGGGGCTGAGCAGGACATACGTGCGTGAGCCCACCAGTTCGGTCAGCGCGTCAATCTCGGACTGAGCGGCATCCGCCGGGTACGTGATCCAGACTGCGCCGTGCTCCATCGAGTGCACAGAATTCTCATTGGGAATTGGCTCCGTATACACACCGCAGTTGGTCCAGATGGCGTTATGGTCCCCACCCACCGGAGGCGTTTGCTCATACTCGACAGGGCCGTCGACGTGGTTGGCGCTCAGGTCCTCAAACGTTTCCACACCTTCAATGTCGGCTGCAGCAAGGTCCTCCAGCCGGTTGTTCTCCTGGATCTGACCGACGATCACGATAGCCACAGCCACAATAATGGCTACGATCACCAGGCCGATTCCGCCAAAGATCAAGGTGTTGCGTTTGCGCTCGCCAGCGCGCTGCTTGGACTGGATGGCAACCAGCCGCGCCTGGCGGTCTGCGTTTTCCTGGGCTCGCTTCTTGTTCACTTAGCCAATTCCTTGTTCACTGCGTAAATTCCTTCTGCGTAAGGGTGTCCTGGATCAATCTACCGGTCAGTTGACTCATAGATCGTCCAGCAGGTCCTGCATGGCCTGGATTTCGGACTGCTGTGCCGTGACCATGGTCTCAGCAAGGCGCCGGACCTGCTGCTGTTCTGCAAGGTCAACGCCGGCCTGCGCCATGTCGACGCCCGCCGTGTGGTGGGTGATCATCAGCTCCAGGTAGAGCCGCTCTGCATCCTCCCCCGAAGCGGTGGGCAGCTCCTCCATTTGTTCGGGCGTCGCCATGCCGGGCATCAGTCCCTCTTCGGTCAGCATGTCTTCACCTCCACCGGGGTGGTGGTCCGTGCCCTCCATCCACTGCATGCGTTGCGCTGCCGTGGACTGCGGGAGACCCCAGCTTTCAAGCCAGGAGTACATTTGGCCCACCTGATGCTGCTGGGTGGTGGCGATGTCGTACGCGATGGCGCGGACGACGTCGTCATCCGTCCGGTCACGCACAAGCAGGGACATTTCCACCGCCTGCGTGTGGTGAACCTGCATATCGCGCGCAAAGCCCGCGTCGGCACTATTGGTGCCCGGATGCTGGGGGGCTGCTGCCACCCGGCCGGCGGTGAATGCGAGTGCAAACAGCGCAAGGATCACCAGCCCCAGCAGGCCAATGAGCACACGCTTCTGCCATGGCTCGAAGTTCAAAATCATGAGGGATTGCCTTTCGTGTCTTCCTCTTCAACGTTGGGCATCCCGCCCTGTGTTCCCATTGATACCCCCATAGGGTATAGTGGTGGATGTGCGCTCAAGGAGAACCCAATGACCCAGACAACCACCCAGCACGGATACACGGCTGACAAGGATGCGTACCTCCGCAGGCTCAAGCGTATCGAAGGCCAGGTACGCGGAATTGCGCGCATGGTTGAGGAGGACAAATACTGCATCGACGTCCTCACCCAGGTTTCCGCGATCAACAAGGCCCTGCATGCCGTGAGCATCGGACTGCTGGAGGAACATATTGCGCACTGCGTGGTCGGAGCGGCAAACGAGTCGCAAGCCACGGGAAATCCCGAAATTGTCAACGAAAAGGTCCAGGAAGCATCAGCGGCGATCAGTCGTTTATTGCGGTAAACCCCCAGTTTCATCCCAATCAAGGAGTAAACCATGAGCACCACCACCGTCAGCATCTCGGGCATGACCTGCGGCCACTGCGTCGATTCAGTCAGCGAGGAGATCAGTGCAATTGATGGCGTCCAGAGTGTCAACGTCGATCTGAACAAGGGTGGCATCTCCACCGCCACCGTCACCTCCGCCGGCGACCTTGACCTCGAGCAGATCGGCGAAGCAGTGGCTGAAGCCGGCTACCTCGTGGTCTCCGATCACGCGTAACTGACAGGAACCCTTCCATGACGGCCGAGCCCACCACCACCCGAACCGTAGAACTCGATATCCAAGGCATGACCTGCGCTTCCTGCGTGGGCCGGGTGGAACGCAAGCTCGGCAAACTGGACGGCGTGTCGGCGAGCGTCAATTTGCCTCTTGAGTCAGCCGTGGTGACTGTCCCGGAGAGCGTCTCCGACCAGGACATCCTGGACACAGTCAAGGCCACGGGCTATTCGGCGCAGTTGAAGCAGCCTGCGTATCCAAAGACACGGCACGACGGCGGCGGGTCGGCTTCCGGCGACGATCCGGACCCAGCACTGGATGGCACAGGCCCGCAGGCTGACTCTCATATGGCGCATGGCGGGACGTCTTCCCAGTTGCGCCCGCGGCTCATTCTGGCCGCAATTTTGACCGTTCCCGTGTTCCTCATCTCAATGATCCCCGCCCTCCAGTTTCCCCACTGGGGCTGGGTGGTGTTTGCCCTGTCCACTCCGGTGGTGACCTGGTCCGCCTGGTCTTTCCATAAGGCAGCAGCCATCAATGCACGGCACCTGTCCTCCACCATGGATACCCTCGTGTCCATCGGCGTCACGGCGGCGTACCTGTTCTCCAGTTGGCAGCTCTTCACCGACCCGCTGATCACCGAGCATGTGGGCATGGCCATGAGCGAGCATGCGCTCTACTTCGAGGTTGCCGCCGTCGTGGTTACCTTCCTTCTGCTGGGACGCTTCCTGGAGGCAAACGCCAAACAGCGTGCCGGGGATGCCCTGAAAGCCCTGCTGAGCCTTGGCGCGAAGGAAGCCACCGTACTGCGCGAGCAGGATGGCCGCCGCGTCGAGGTCAAAGTACCCGCCGATTCGCTTGCACACGGTGACGAATTTGTGGTCCGCCCCGGTGAGAAAATTGCCACCGACGGCTTTGTGGTCGAGGGGCAGAGCGCAGTGGATACGTCCCTCATCACGGGTGAGTCCGTTCCCGTTGACGTGACCGTGGACAGCACCGTCACGGGCGCCACCATCAATACCTCAGGCCGCATTGTTGTCCGGGCCACACGCGTGGGCAGTGAAACCACGCTCGCCCAGATGGGCCGCCTGGTCAGTCAGGCGCAGAGCGGCAAAGCGCCGATTGCCCGGCTCGCGGACCGGATCAGTTCCGTGTTTGTGCCAATTGTCCTGGTCATAGCGGTGCTCACCTTCGTGTTGTGGCTGGTGCTGGCCGGAGACCTGGAGTCAGCATTCACCGCCGCCGTTGCAGTGCTGGTGATTGCCTGCCCGTGTGCGCTGGGGCTGGCAACGCCCACCGCACTGCTCACCGGCACCGGCCGAGGGGCACAGTTGGGCATCCTCATCCGCGGCCCGCAGGTCCTTGAAGACACCCGGACCGTAGACACAATCGTGCTGGACAAAACCGGCACAGTGACCAGCGGAGCACTGGCGGTGACCGACGTCGTCGTGCTTGGTTCGCAGGACCGCGCACATGTGCTGGCGCTGGCCGGTGCGGTGGAGTCCGCGAGTGAGCACCCGATTGCCCAGGCCATCGCCGCGGCCGCTGGCGACCATCCCCCGGTGACCGGGTTCCACAGCGCCGCAGGAGGTGGCGTGCGGGGAGTGGTGGACGGCGTCGTCGTCATCGCCGGCCGGGCAGGTTGGCTGGAAGAGAACAACGTCCTCCTCACGGACGCTCACCGTGCGGCGCTCGCGCAGGAACAGGACGCGGGTGCAACGGCCATCTGGGTGGCGATCGACCGGGAGGTTGCCGGACTGATCAGTTTGAAGGACACGGTCAAGGAGTCCTCAGCGGCGGCGATTGCCCGGCTGAAGGCGCTTGGGCTGCGGCCCATGCTGCTCACCGGGGACAACGCCGCCGTTGCGCGGCTTGTCGCTGCGGAGGTGGGCATAGCACCCGGGGATGTGATGGCCGAAGTGCTGCCCGAAGGCAAGGTGGACGCCGTCAAGGCGCTGCAGGCGGCCGGGGCAACGGTTGCGATGGCCGGGGACGGGGTGAACGACGCCGCCGCGCTGGCTCAGGCCGACCTTGGCATTGCAATGGGGTCAGGCACCGACGTCGCAATCGAGGCGGCGGACCTCACCGTCATGGGCAACAGCCTGGAGCAGGTGGCCCAGGCCATTGAGTTGTCCCGGAGAACCCTTGGCACCATCAAGAGCAATTTGTTCTGGGCCTTCTTCTACAACACGATCGGCATTCCTGTGGCGGCGCTGGGGTTGCTCAACCCCATGGTGGCCGGGGGCGCGATGGCCGCGAGCTCCGTTCTGGTGGTGGCCAACTCCCTGCGGCTGAGGCGTTTCGGCAAGTAGCCCGGGTGTCAGCATCGACTCTCCCCAAAGTGACCGCTTGAGCCCCAAAAAGGCCCTGAAAAGGTCACTTTGAGGAGAGTCGATGCGTGGTTAAGAGGGACGCGGAACGGGCTCGACGGCGTTGGGCTGGGTGTGCGCGCTGATTTTGGGCCTGCGCAGCTCATCAAGCCGGACCAGAGCCACTCCCGCAACGATCAGCGCTCCTCCCACAAGCTGGATTGGGCCAGGCAGTTCGCCGAGCATCAGCCATGATGCAAGCACGGCAAACATCACTTCGGTGAGGCCAACAAAGGACGCCACCTTTGAACCGAGCCCCCTTGCTGCAATGATCCCCGTGACGTAGGACAGCACCGTGGAGATCAGCACCAGGCCAAGCACCGGCACCATCCAATGGGTCTGCCAGCCGGCGAGCACCACGTCTTGGAATTCGAAGGTGAACGGCATGACGCCCAGCAGCCCCAACACCAGGATGGTAAGGGCGCCCACCACCATTCCGCCGCCCGCCATGATGAGGGGTGGCAGATCGTCGTCGACCTTTGCTGACATGAGGAAGAACACCGCCAGGCACACCGCGGCACTCAGGCCGAACAGAACACCGATGGGATCCAGGCGCTGTTCCCCGGTAAGGTCGAGCACCAGCAGCAGCCCCAGCATCGCCGCCACCGAACCGGCCGCGGTGAGGCGGTTCGGAGCCCTGTGGGAGCGGATCCACAGCCAGCCCACAATGAGGATGGGTGCCAGATACTCGAGCAGGAGTGAAACGCCCACGGACATCCGCTGCACAGCGCTGAAGTAGAAGAACTGGCACAGCGCGATGGCGACAACGCCGTAGATCGTGAGCGTCAGTCCGTTTCCGCGGAGCGTGCTCCACCGTCCGCGGAGGGCTACCAGCACCGGTACAAGCAGGACCAGCGCGGCGCCGCCAATGCGCACGCCCACCGCTGCTCCTGGACTCCAGCCGATCTCCAGGAGCGACTTTGCGAAAGGCCCGGAAACACCGAATGCGGCCGCGGACAGGATGGCGAACCACAGACCGGTGACGGCACTGCTCCTCATGAACGTCTCCCAAGTGTCATAACCAAAATGTATCTATGGTCATGACGTTAGCCCTGATCGCTGTCAGCAGTCAAGATGACTTACGGTCATGTCACCCACAAAAACTGCCCGGAGATGCAGCCCCGACGTTTCGACCCGGCGGCCCTGCACCCCAAGGCAATTTCTACGTAGGAGCGTGTCCAGTTATTCCCGGCAGAACCTCCACGGCCCAACCGGACTCAGCCAAGAATCCAATTGGCAATGAACAGCAGCGGAATTGACCCTGCCCACACCGCTGTGGTGATGCCGGACCAACCGCGGAGGGCAGCCGTTCCCTCCAGCCCCGTAAAGCGGGTGACCACCCAGAAATAGGAATCATTGAAGTAACTGAACACCATGGATCCGGCGGTACAGGCAAGGGCAGCCACCAGCGGATCGATGCCGAGGGAACCCACCAGGGGTGCCGTAACCGAGGCAGCGGTGATCATGGCCACGGTGCCGGAGCCCTGCGCAATGCGGACCAGCGTGGCGATGAGGAATGGCACCAGGAACGCCGGGAGGGCCGTGGCCGCAATGGCTTCGGCAAGCGCGTCGCCAACGCCGGAATCGCGCAGCACCTGGCCCAGGGCCCCGCCGGCGCCGGTAATCAGCAGAATCAGGCCCGCGGATGCTGCCGCATCAGCAAACCAGCCCTGCACCTTGGTGCGCGGAGTCCAACGTGGCAGGAGGAGGTAGACGGCCAGCAGCACTCCGATGACCAGTGCAACAACGGGGTTTCCGACAAAGGCAAAGGGAACAACCCAACTGGACGGCTCGTACTCACCGCCCAGGGTGCCCTGCGCGTTCTGGTCAATGGCGCCCGTAACCGTGTTCACGATGATGAGCAGCAGTGGCACAAGAAGCGGCAAGGAGCCAAGGAAGGCCCCGACCTTATGCGGCTTGGCCCCGGCCGGAGGCGTGCCCAGGTCCACTGCCGGATCGGCGGGAATGGAATCGTCATCGCCGCGGGGCTGGCCGTCGTCGTCGGTGGCAGTTGCTGCTCCTGAACGTGAGCTGCCGGAACCACCGGCGACCGAAACGCTGCCATACACGGCTTCGCGCACATGCTCCTGCACTGACGATTCAAGCTTAGGGCCCATCCATTTTGCGTAGAAGACCACAACGGGGAGCAGGATGACTGTGAACGCAAGTCCGCCAAGAATCAGCGCACCAAGGTCTGCCCCCAGGATGCCGGCAACCGCCAGCGGGCCCGGAGTGGGCGGCACCATATGGTGAGTCAACGTCATGCCGCAGCCCAACGCCAAGGCCAGTGTGACGTAACCGGCCCGCTTCACCCTCGCGATGGAACGTGCCAGCGGATTCATAATCACATAGCCGGAGTCACAGAAGACAGGGATCGAAACAAGTGCTCCCACGCTGCCGAGAGCCCAGGGCTCGCGACCTTTCCCGAATATGCGCAGGAAGGCCAGCGCGAGCGCGTTGGCGGCGCCAGAGACTTCGAGGATTTTTCCGATTCCCACTCCCAGCCCGATCACGATGCCGATCGAGGCGAGCGTGTTGCCAAAGCCCGTAGTGATGGAGTTGACGATTTCCAACGCGGGCTGGCCGGCGACGGCGCCGGTCACGATAGCCGCGATGAGTAGTGCTACGAAGGCGTCAAGCCGGGTGCGGAGCACCAGGACGATGATGGTCGCTATGCCAATGACCAACGCCAGCAAGAGTTGTAGATCCACGATGATTTACTCCTTGAGGACGGAACAGCGCCCGGGCGTCGGTGCCCGTGCACATTTGCGCCTGCACCGGATTGAATTGACGGTTTTAGCGCTGGCTGAAACACTAACACCACCTATAAGACATCTGACAAGTGTTTGGAGCAACGGGGAGGACGGTCATGGCCCGGAAGTCGCTGGTTCAGGGGGTCTTTGAAGACCTGCTGGAACGCATCCTCGCTGGCGAAATCGGACCCCACGACGCCCTTCCTCCGGAAGCGCAGATCGCCAAGGCCTCCGATGTCAGCCGGCTCACCGTGCGGGAAGCACTGAAGACCCTGCAGGCCCAGAACATCGTTTACGTGCGGCGGGGCTTGGGATCCTTTGTGAATCCCCCGGCCCAATGGACCGGTTTGGAAGCCATACTCCGAGCGGCATCGAGGGGTGTCGGTCCCAGCCAGGTGGCCCTCCGGCTGCTTGAAGTCCGGCGCATGGTGGAGACCGGTGCGGCAGAACTCGCGGCACTCCACTGCAGCACTGCGGAACTGGAACAGATGGACACAGCCATTCGGGATCTGGAGACAGCGCACCAGGCACAGGACCTCGACGCTGTCACGGCATCCGACCTGGCATTTCACGATGCCGTGTTCCGTGCATCGGCCAATCCATTTGTGCCCGTCCTCCTGGGGCAGCTTGGACAGCTTCTGTATGCAGCCCGCAGGGAAACCTCAGCCTTTCCGGAGGTACAGCGCCATGCGATTGAGCACCACAAGGCGGTCCGCAAAGCCATAGCCTCCAAACAGCCGGGAGCCGCCCGAAAGGCGATGGAGGCGCACATCAATCAGACGTACGAAGACTATGAGCATTACATCGGCAACAAGAACAAAACAGGAGTTGAGCAGCATGACTGAAACCACCGCCTTTCCATCCGCACGCACGGCTGTAATCACCGGAGCCGCCTCCGAACGTGGCATAGGACGCGCCACAGCGGACCTTTTGGCGAGCCAGGGCTGGTGCGTTGCCATCCTGGATATCGACGCTGACGCAGCCGCCCTTGCGGCGGAACACATAGCAGCCACGCACGGCGTTCAATCCATTGGAGTTGGGGCGGACGTCTCAGACCAGGAATCCGTCGAGGCAGCGATCGCCGCCGTCGAATCCTCCCTGCCTCCGATTGTTGCCCTTGCCAACATTGCCGGCATCAGCTCCCCCACCGAATTCATGAATGAAACCAAGGAGGCCTGGGACCGCGTCTTTGCGGTCAACATGACCGGCACCTTCATGGTGACCCAGCGGGTGCTTGCCGGAATGATCGAACGGAAACTCGGCCGGGTTGTCAGCATCTCCTCCATCTCCGCCCAGCGCGGTGGCGGAACCTATTCGAAGGTGGCGTACAGCGCGTCCAAGGCCGCCATCATCGGCTTCACCCGCGCACTAGCCCGCGAGATGGGTGAACACGGCGTCACGGTGAACTGCATTGCTCCGGGACCGGTGGACACCGACATCATGGGCGGCACCCTCAGTGAGGACCGGAAGGCTGCCATGTCCAAGGACATTCTCATGGGCCGCGTGGGCCGCGTGGACGAGATCGCTGCGCTGCTGGCGTTCCTGATGGGTGGGCAGGCCGGTTTCATCACAGCAGCCACCTACGACATCAACGGTGGGCTGCAGATTTCCTAACCCGCCGGCCAGGGGCGGCCCGGCCCGGGTCAGACAGCGCCGTCGTCGTTCTTTTTGCCTTGCCCCGGCCGCGGATTGCCGTCTTTGTCCAGGTTCCCGGAGCCCCCCGGAATCTTGGCCGACGACCGGTTGATTCCGGTGCCCTTACCCAGATGGTCGGCATTGGGCTTCTCAGTCATCATCAGCATCGCGCACACCACGAGTGAGGCGATAAAAGCGATACCGGCAGCAGTGAATCCGAGGTCCATGCGCGCCGCCTGATCGCCGCCGCCGGTGGAAACCACCGTGGTAACCGCACCGGCAATCACCGCGAGCGCGGCGGAAAGGATGAGGGGCCCTTTGACGCCTCTGGCCGTCTTGGACACGCTGTTTCTCCTCTGAATAATTCTACGATTGGTAGAAGACTAGTTTACGGCTTCGGGGCGGGCGCGCGAATCCGAATTTTCAAGCGAATCATGCCTGTAGCTCAGGCCGGCAAGTCCAAGTATGACGGCGGTGATCACCGCCCCACCCCCCGCGACTCCCATGAGGGCGTGGGCTCCAAGGTTCTGGAAAACGGGAAGCAGCACGCCCGTGAGCACAGAAATGGCTCCGACCAGCAGGAAATCCTTGGCCGCAAAATGTTTTCCGCGCTGTTGGAACCCGATTACCAACTCGACGACGCCGGCCAGCACCAGGGCCAGCGCACCCACTTGCGCAAACATCCGGTCCGTGTGGATCCACAGGTTGAGCAGCGCAGCTATAGCCAGCACTGCCGGCGCCGATCCGGCCAGCCACGTGGGTATTGCACCGGTGGCGCGCAGGCTTCGTTCTGCCCACAGCACTGCCACGCTGACAAGCAGAAGGTAGAGGCCGCCCGCAACGGACATCACATGGACAGAAGGATCGGTCCAGAAAATTGTCAAAACACCGAAGGCCGAAGCAACCGCTGCACGGAACAGGAAAGGCTTCCACAGCTGCGCGGCCTGGGCTGTATCCGGTTGCGTGGAACTCACTGACGGATCTCCAATGCGTAGAGGTGGACCTGGGCAGGCTTAACTCTACGCCGATCCGGTGACCATCCACCTGTCGTTGCGGACCCGCCAGCCAAGGGTCAGAGCCCTGGCGGCCATATAGCCCACACCAAAGGCAAACCAGAGCCACGCGATGCCGGTAGGTCCCGTGAGTCCCGCGCTAAAAACCCAGACCAACAGGGGAACATAGAGGACAAGATTGACGACGCCGGCGATCGCCAGATACTTCGCATCGCCGGCACCGATAAGCACGCCGTCCAACACAAACACGAAGCCGCAGATAGGCTGCGCGGCCGCGAGAATCCAAAGGCCGGCGGCAAGCGCCGCATGGACTGACTGATCCGTGGTGAAGATCCATCCGGCGAAGGGCGCCGCGGCCGCGAGCAGGACACCCGTGATCACACCGAACCCGAGACCCCAGGCAATCATGCGCCGGGTCAGAGCGTGGGCCAGCGGGCGGTCTCCAGCACCGAGTTCCTTGCCAATGAGTGCCTGGGCCGCGATGGCAATTGCGTCGAGGGCGAAGGCAAGGAAGGTAAAAATGGTCATCACCAGCTGATGGGCAGCCAGCGAAACCGGACCCTGCGCGGTGGCTACAAAAACGGTGGCGAGGATGGCGATCCGCAGGCTGGCCGTCCTCAGCATTAGCCACGAGCCCACGCTGGCCGTGGCCCGCAAGCCGCGCCAGGACGGCTTCAGTGTGACGGTGTTCTCCCGGGACAGGCGCCGAATGATCGCCAGGTACACCCCGGCCATCCCCCACTGGGCGATGCTGGTTCCCAAAGCCGAGCCCGCAACGGAGAGTCCAAGTCCGTACACCAGGAGGAAGTTGAGAACAATGTTCGCGGCGAAGCCCACCCCTGCGACCAGGAGGGGAGTCTTGGTGTCCTGCAGTCCGCGCAGGACACCGGTGGCAGCCAGCACCACAAGCATGGCCGTCAAGCCGGGCATGGAAAAACGCAGATAGTCGACGGCAAAACGGTGCACCTCGCCCTCGGCACCCATCAACGTGGAGAGTGCAGGCGCCAGCATCCAGCCGGCCACCGAGAGGACCACGCCCAACACCAAAGCCAGCCCCACGCCGTCGCGCCCTGCTGCCAGCGCATCCCTGATACGGCCCGCGCCGAGGAATCGTGCGACGGCGGGAGTGGTTGAGTAGGCAAGGAAGACCATGAGCCCAACGGCTGTCTGCAGCACGGTGGAGGCAAGTCCCACGCCTGCCAGCTCCTCCACCCCAAGGTGCCCAACGATCGCCGAGTCCGCCAGCAGGAACAGGGGCTCGGCGATCAGCGCCCCGAGGGCAGGCACAGCCAGCTGCAGGATTCTGCGGCTCAGCTGGCGGTTGTCGGGGACGGTTGACTTCACCTGACAAGCCTATGCTTCTCCACCGACGGTTTAGGGTGGAGGGACTAGTCGCAAGCGATAGAGGGAAAGTGATGAAAAACGGCGTAGGACACTTAATTGTGGGCGGCGCATTGATCATTCTCAGTACGTTTTTTGTTCCGCAGGGCATTTCGGGCTTCGCCACCGCGGCCGCCCGGGAGGAACCCGTGCAGTCCGGCGCCGGTGTGCTGCTGGCCATCGGCGCGGTCATGGTAGTTGCGGCAATAGTGTTATTGGCCCGTGGTCACTTCCTCCGTAATCGGAACCGGATCAGTGTAGCCACGTACGACACCCGGGAAGACGAGGACATCACCAGCTCGCGGCCGGGATACTTCAAAGACAGGCCGGCATGGTTTGACCACCCGACTAATCACATGGGCAAAAACTACGGCCAGAAGCGGGACTGACTCCGCGGGCCCTCAAGCCCTTCGGTGGGTGTTCCCGCGATGAGTAACTGAGATGACGTCAATCACCAGCCTCTGCTCGATGATCCGATAGATCACCCGGTAGTCGCCACGCCGGGCAGAGTACTGAGGGAACAATGGTTCCCTCAGCTGTTTTCCGACCCCGTGGGGATTGTCCCGGATGGCTCCCATGATGAATTCGAAGGCGGCAATTGCCACAGGCTCGGGCAAGTCATGGCTGAGCGCCCTCCGTGCAGATTTCGAGAACCGGACCTCATAAATCGGATTCACCCCTTCAGACGGCCGGATTGGATCATGGATTTGCGCACTGTTTCGGCGTCAACCGTGCTTCCAGCTCCAAGATCCCTGAGTCCTGCCCGAATCGCGGTCAGCACCTCAGGGTTGCCCAATATCTCCAGGGTTTCGATCAGAGAGTCGTAATCCTCGGCGCCCAGAAGCACGGCGGCACGGCGCCCATTGCGAGTGACGTCGAAGCGCTCGTGGGTGATGGATGCAGATTCGACGATCTTGGAGAAATTGGCTCGGGCGTCGGCAATTGAAAGTGTCGTCATGTACAGAATTATAGTGTTAATTAGAGCGCTTGGTCGCGTGAAGGACGGTAACGTCAGCGGGCAAGGAAGGCTTCTTGGACACAAGCTCCCGGCCGAGGAGGATTCATAGTCCCTTGTCCACCATCTCCAGCAGTCTTGAAACGGCGAACTGCCGTTGCTCCAAGGACAAACCCCGCAGCGGTCCGTCGATCACCAGAATGGCGAGCCCGTGCACCGAGGACCACGCCAGGAACTCAGCCCCCAGCCGCCGTTCCTGTGGAAGAACGCCGGCTTCCATCAGCCCGTCCAAGGCCGCGGACAGCAGCTGGAACGGGGTCTTTCCGCTGGCGCCGGCCGAGTCGACTGTCGCAGCATCCCGCACATCCACGTGCCCCGCGAATGCCGTGCGGAACAGCCCGGGTTCCGTCTGTGCAAATCTCAGATAGCCCGCTCCCACGGCACGCAGGCGCGCCCTCGCGACCTCCGCCGCGCCGTCGTCGTTCCCCTCCCGAACCGACCCCAGTTCCTCCTCGATTGCACAGGCGAGTGCCGCCTGCGCGGCCATGGATACCGCGTGGAGGAGCGCATTCCTGTCGGCAAAATGCCGGTAGGCGGCGTTGGGCGTCACGCCGGTCTGACGTGTGGCTTCGCGGAGAACGACGGCGGCCGGCCCCCCTTCGCGCGCGAGTTCCGTCCCGGCGTCGATCAGCGCTCGGCGGAGGTCGCCGTGGCGGTACGTGCTGCGTCCGGCCTGCTGCAAATCCACCTCCCTTTTCGATGTGAACACTGTAGACAATTGTGCCATGGCAGGCGCTGCGCGGGGCAGAATGGTGGGATGGCAGAGATCCTCCCCCTGACCGCTGAGCAGCTCCACTGCCCGGCGTTCTTTGACCTGCTGGGTGAAGCGGCGGGACAGGACGACCACGCGCTGCGGCGAATAACGGCCGGCCAGCAAAGCGCCTAGCTCAGCTCACCCCGAAGATTTACCCTCGCCCGTTCCAGCCATATCGCCCGCGCCCGGCCGGTTCGGTACAGCGGTTCCAGCGCAAGGAGGCGGTGTACGACGGCGGCGCGCCCCTCCGCAAACGCATCGTCGGGGACGTGGGCATACTCTTCGCGGACGGCGCGGAGGTACCGCACATAGCCAGCGGGCGTCCGGCCGAGGACAGCGAGATCGGCGTCGCACAGCAGCTCGCCGGTCCGGTCCCCCGCAAGAGGACTGTGTGACGACGTCAACCGGACCAGGCGGACAACCTCCACCGCATCGGTCGGAGAAACTACCCGGTCCAGGCACGAGGCTGCAAGTTCCGCCGATGCCTCCTCATCCTCCCCCGCAACCCCGTTGTACACAGCGTCGTGAAACCAGGCGGCCAGCCGAACCCGCAGGCGGGCGCCGTCGTTGTCGTGCTCTTCAAACAGCCGGTCGAGAGCTTCCAACACATCGAGCAGGTGTTCCGGGGTGTGATAGCGGCGGTGGGGCTCAGCCCAGCGGTCCATCATTTCCTCACCCAGAGCCGGGCAACCGGGCAGCAACTGATTCCAGCGGGACAGCAAGGAGGCGCGCAACCGATCCGGGCGGAGCCTCCCAGGAACACGCAGCCCGCTGGCAATGAGCGTCCTGACCAGGGTGCCGCCGTCCACCTCGCGTGCTCCCTGCGCAACCAGTGCAGGGTAGCGGCGAGCGGGGACGTCATAGTGGTCAATGTCGAACGCCCGCTCAGGCACACCGGCCGTGGCAGCGAACTCGTGCAGCTCCGCGAGGGACGTATCCGAGATCAGATGGGAGAAGTGCGTCCCGTGCGCCGGCCACAAAGGCGGGTCGATGAAAATGGCCACAGAACCCACCTTAAACGGTCTGTACACTCGGCGGTCCATATGCCATTGTTTACAGTGTTCACATAGGCCATCGGCGGGGTCAGGCGGGATGTCCCCGGAAGCAGGCGAAATGTGATGCTCGGACGACTGTATCGCGACGAGATGAACCATCCTCTTGATCTGCAATCAACACCTCAACCAACCGAAACGAGGACTCCGTGAACACAACAATTTTGGCCATCGGCACCAAGAAGGGGCTGTGGCTGGCCACCAGCGAGGACCGTCAAACGTGCGGTCGAGAGCTTCCAACACATCGAGCAGGTGTTCCGGGGTGTGATAGCGGCGGTGGGGCTCAGCCCAGCGGTCCATCATTTCCTCACCCAGAGCCGGGCAACCGGGCAGCAACTGATTCCAGCGGGACAGCAAGGAGGCGCGCAACCGATCCGGGCGGAGCCTCCCAGGAACACGCAGCCCGCTGGCAATGAGCGTCCTGACCAGGGTGCCGCCGTCCACCTCGCGTGCTCCCTGCGCAACCAGTGCAGGGTAGCGGCGAGCGGGGACGTCATAGTGGTCAATGTCGAACGCCCGCTCAGGCACACCGGCCGTGGCAGCGAACTCGTGCAGCTCCGCGAGGGACGTATCCGAGATCAGATGGGAGAAGTGCGTCCCGTGCGCCGGCCACAAAGGCGGGTCGATGAAAATGGCCACAGAACCCACCTTAAACGGTCTGTACACTCGGCGGTCCATATGCCATTGTTTACAGTGTTCACATAGGCCATCGGCGGGGTCAGGCGGGATGTCCCCGGAAGCAGGCGAAATGTGATGCTCGGACGACTGTATCGCGACGAGATGAACCATCCTCTTGATCTGCAATCAACACCTCAACCAACCGAAACGAGGACTCCGTGAACACAACAATTTTGGCCATC
>NZ_KI914997.1:26387-36389 GCF_000520595.1 Arthrobacter sp. H5 | reverse complement strand
TGTGGCTGGCCACCAGCGAGGACCGTCAAACGTGGAACCTGTCCAAGCCGCACCACCTGATGTCTGAAATTCCCAGCATTGGCATCGACACACGGGGCGCACGAACGCGCCTGCTGGTGGGAATGATGGACTGGCACTGGGGTCCCACCGTGGTCTACTCGGATGACCTCGGCGCCACCTGGTCCGAGCCAGAACAGGGCGCTATCAAATTCGGCGAATCAGACGACACCGCCCTCGCCCGCATCTGGCAGCTCCAGCCTGATTCGGAAGACCGGCCGGGCGTGGTCTGGGCGGGCTGCGAGCCCATTTCGGTATGGAAATCGACCGACGGAGGCCAACACTTCGAGCTGAACCGAGGCCTATGGGACCACCCGCACCGCTCCGAATGGGGAGCCGGTTTTGGGGGTGCAGCCGCGCACTCGGTGATTCCGAGCCCGGTGGATGACACGGTCCACGTTGCGATGAGCACGGGCGGTGTCTACCGGTCCAACGACGGCGGCGCGTCCTGGGAGCCCCGCAACAAGGGAATCTCGGCGTACTTCATGCCGGACCCGAACCCCGAGTTCGGCCAGTGCGTCCACAAGATCGCCCGCGACTCAGTGGACGCGAACCGACTGTATGCGCAGAACCACCACGGTGTGTACCGGTCCGACGACGGCGCCGACACCTGGGAGTCCATCGCCGAGGGACTCCCGGCGGACTTCGGATTCGTGATGCTGTCGCATCCGCGGCGGACCGGCACTGCGTGGGTCATTCCGTTGAAGGCCGACGGTGAGCGCATCCCTCCGGATGCGAAGCTTGCGGTCCACCGCACGGACGACGCCGGGTCCTCCTGGGCGCGGCTGGACGTCGGCCTCCCAGCGTCCGAGTACAACGCGGTGCTGCGGGATGCGGCCGGGGTGGATACGGCGGAGCCGGTTGGGGTGTACTTCGGAACCCGTGGCGGGTCTGTGTATGCCAGCGCCGATGAGGGTGCGACCTTCACCGAAGTGGCGTCCCACTTGCCCGACGTGCTCTGCGTGCGTGCCGCCGTCGTCGGTGCGTGATGGGTTCTTCGGTCACGGTACTGATTCCGACGCTGTTGCGGCCGCTTGTCGGGGACAGGTCCTCGGTATCGGTTGATCTGGAGTCACCCGCGCCGGTATCCGTGCTGCTGGACACGTTGTCGGAGGGACGGCCGGTGTTCGCGCGGCGAATCCGGGATGAGACCGGCGCGCTCCGTCGGTACGTCAACATCTACGTGGACGGCGAGGACGTGCGGCGGTCAGACGGGCTGGACACCGTGGTGGCACCCGGGTCTGAGGTGATGATCATCCAGTCCGTCGCAGGGGGGTAGCTGCAGCCTCTGCACTACGCTGATCCAATGTGGCGGACAGAATCAGAGGTGTGCTTATGAGCCAGCGGAGGGGCCTGGTCCTGGTTGACGCCGTCCGAACCAAATTATGGCCGTTGCCCGCGCTTGCTGTGGTTGTTGCTGTGGGGCTCGGTATTACGCTGCCCCTGCTGGACGAAGCATTGAGCGATGATCTCCCACCCGCGCTCGCCAATTTCCTTATCGGTGGTGGCGCGGACGCGGCGCGGAGCATCCTGCAGGCAACCGCCGGGTCGCTGATCACCGTAACGTCCCTGACCTTTTCCCTGACGGTTGTCACCCTTCAACTTGCAAGCAGCCAGTTCTCCCCCCGTCTACTGCGCATGTTCACGGCAGACCGCACGGTTCACGCCACCCTGGGCTTGTTCCTTGGCACGTTTGCGTACGCGCTGACGGTTCTGCGGACTGTCAGAACGGGCGACGACGGCGGCGGCGAGTTCGTGCCGCACATTTCGGTGACCTTTGCTTTCGTGCTGGCAATAGCCAGCGTCCTTGGCCTTGTTTTCTTTCTTGCCCACCTGGCCCGGGAAATACGAGTCGAGACGATGATGAAGCGAGTGCACCGCGACACCGATTCCGCGCTGCGCAGGGTCTTCCCCGAGCGAAACGGTCTCTCGCCGGCACCAGTGGAGCCAACCGACAATCCGGTCCTCATTAGATCCCGCGGTTCGGGGTTTATGGTCGGCATTAAAAGCAAGCGACTCCTGGAGATTGCCGAGGAGCACGGTGTGGTGATCCTCATTGAGCGGGAGCCGGGTGCATCAGTCACGGCTGGCGTCCCCTTTGCCAGGGCCTGGCCATTAAGCGCCGAGACTCCCGACGCCGGGCGACTATCGGATTCCCTGGCGAACGCTGTGACACTTGATTATGAACGAACTGTCGTTGAGGACGTGTCTTTTGGATTCCGCCAGTTGACGGACGTGGCTTCGAAGGCGCTGTCTCCCGGAATCAATGATCCGACAACGGCAATGCTTGTGCTGGGCCATTCCGCTGCGCTGCTGTGCGTGTTGACTCAGCGCGACGTTGGTCCGCAGTGCATCAGGGACAAATCCGGTCGGATCCGTGTGATCCTGCACCAACTGAACTTCGCAGAATTTCTGGACCTCGCGATTGCTCAGCCACGGCTTTACGGTATGTCAGATCCCACCGTGATGGAAAGAATTCTCCGGCTGCTGCAGGAGGTTGGATGGTGCGCCACCCAGGCGAGTCAGCGTAGTGCCCTCCAGGACCAACTACGGAGCACTGTTCAGGCTATGGATTCCCAGGAATATGCTCCCGGCACGCGGGAGCAACTCAACTCCTCAGTTGATGCGGTGGGAGCCGCCCTGGCCCAACGGTGGGTTCCGCGGAACTGAGGGTTTCAGCTCTTCGACTTGGCGGCGGCTTTTGCGGCGCGCTTGGTTTCGCGGACCTTCGCAAGGGATTCAGGGTCAACTATGTCCGCCACAGACCGGTAGCTGCCGTCTTCCCCATAAGAACCTGCGGACTCGCGCCAGCCCGCGCCGTCGTACCCGTACTGCTTGCCCAGGAGCGCGAGGAAGATCTTCGCCTTCTGCTCCCCGAATCCTGGTAAGGCCTTGAGGCGGGCCAGAACCTCGGCACCGTCGGGATTACCACGGGACCAGACCGCAGACGCGTCTCCGTCCCAGTTGTCGATGAGTGCCTGGCACAGGTTTTGGGTTCGTGCTGCCATGTTCCCCGGATAACGGTGGACGGCAGGGGGCGTCCGGCACAACTCGACGAAGGCGTCGGGCTCCTGTGCAGCGATAGTTTCGGCGTCAAAACGGCCAAGGCGATCCCGGATCTTCGCGGGGCCGGCGAACGCAGTCTCCATGGCCACCTGCTGGTCCAGCAACATGCCGACAAGCAACGCAAGTGGGTCCGATGAGAGCAACTCATCAGCAGCGCTGTCATCGGTGATATTCAGGCGTGGGCTCATAAGCCCATGCTTACCACATCGCGCCTCAAGCCGATACGGTCCTAGAATCCGCCGCTGTCCGCCGCCATGTTGTTGAACCGCGAGTAGTGTCCCTGGAAACCGACGACGATGGTCTTGGTGGGTCCATTTCGGTGCTTCGCCACGATGACGTCGGCCTCCCCCGCGCGGGGTGACTCCTTGTCGTAGACGTCATCGCGGTGGAGCAGGATCACCATGTCCGCATCCTGTTCGATTGAACCCGATTCACGAAGGTCGGAAACCATGGGCCGTTTGTCCGTCCGCTGTTCCGAGCCACGGTTCAGCTGCGAAAGCGCGACGACGGGGACGTTGAGTTCCTTGGCAAGTAGCTTGAGCGCGCGGGAGAACTCGGAAACCTCCTGCTGCCGGGACTCCACGCGTTTCCCGGACGACATGAGCTGCAGGTAGTCAAGGACCACAAGCTTCAGGTCATGGCGCTGCTTCAACCGGCGGCACTTGGCACGGATCTCCATGAGGGACATGTTGGGGCTGTCATCGATAAACAGCGGAGCATCATTCATCCTGCCCATGGTGGTGGCGATCTTGCCCCACTGCTCGTCCTTGATCGTGCCCTTACGGAGATCCTGGAGCCCGATGGTTGCTTCTGCCGACAACAAACGCATGGCGATCTCATTGCGGCCCATCTCCAAGGAGAAGAAGACCGTGGTCAGGTTGTGCTTGATGGCGGCCGACCGCGCCCAGTCGAGCGCGAACGTTGAGTTGTGCGTCGGGACGAACGACTTTCCAGCCAGGTACAGGTGCTCGGGATGGGCGACCTGAATGCAGCGCACGGGCACTGATTCAACCCTTCGAACTGAGCTTATGAAGCGTTGCGTGCGCTTGGGCGTGGGTCGGTGGTCCCGCTCCTTATGCAAGATTTGCTTACGGGTCAGCCCGAACACGGCGTCTTGTGTGGCGAAGGTGATGATGAAGCAGGTGGATGACTGCTCACTTCGTCCCTGGACAGCCCGCTCCGCCCATCCAGCGCGGTAACCAAGGCTCAGAATCAGTTCAAGAGTGTCCTCCGCCAAACGACGATTTGTCACGGCAAACTGTATGCAGCCCACGGAAGAAACGGTGCCGTCCGTGTCTAGTAAGCCAGCCAGTAGGGCCCTGCGCTGAGCCTCGCTCCCTCGCAGATAGGCAATGGGGATGTGTTTATCCCCCAGCACGCCGAGCGTGCGCAGCCGGGCTTGCAACGACCCGTTCAAATTTCTGCACGGCATGCAGCGGAGCCCACCACTGCAGGGCCTCCCACAGTCAGTGCAAGTCGCTTTCGAGACCGGTAAGAACAGTCGACCAACCTGTGACCCACAGGTGCGCGAGCACGTGCGCACGTGACGCACTCTGTTGACGAAATCGATCCCGCAGACGAGACACACGCCCTTGAACTGATACACCTCGGGGAGGCGAACTGAATAGGTAATTCCCGCAACAACACCAAGCTCATATCCTTCGCCCCCAATCCGCAGCAGAATTTCTTCGTCTGCAGTAGTAATTCTCGCCGCTTTGGAGTGACCGTCGCCGAGCCACGCTCCTAGCGTATACGGACCCACGGGAAGGTCCTGCTCTCGAAGAACCAGTGGTTGGGTATTCTTCACCGAATGGTTCAGACGTGCGTCTTTCGTCGCGCAGCGGAGTGTCTCGGCGATTTCGCGGGTGGTGCGCACGGCAGCAAAGATGCGCTGGCTGCGGGATCGGTTGTACCCAACTGCGGCCGACCGAGCGGACTTTCGGGATGCCCTGGTGTCAGTCAACCATTGGTGTTCTTCGTCAGCGATAAGCACCGCGCCGTCGTCAAACGTCACTTCGTAGCAGGGTCGATCGCCCATGGTCTCGGTCGCTGCAACGACCTCAGTCGGCGTGCCATCGGCTGCTAGCACCAACTCGCCGACCTGCACCTCTCCCATGGTGGTCCACCCCGCCGGAGTGGGCAGTGGAGTATCCACCGCCAGTGCCTTCCCCATCGCCGGCCTCGCCGCCACTACGATCATCTGCCCGCCGTGCAGTCCCTGGGTCAACTCATCCAGCTCGTAGAACCCGGTGGGAACGCCCGTCATGCCCTCACCGCGGTGACCGGCGGACTCGATCTCGTCCACCGTGCCCTCGATGATGTCCTTTAGCGGAACATAGTCCTCCGCTGTGCGGCGTTCAGCAACCGCGTAGACCTCGGCCTGAGCGGCGTTGACAATGTCATCCACTTCGCCGTCATTGGAGTAGCCGAGTTGGACAATCTTGGTGCCGGCATCCACCAGGCGCCGGAGGACCGCGCGCTCCCGTACGATCTCCGCATAGAAACCTGCGTTGGCTGCGGTGGGGACCGATTGGATCAGGGTGTGGAGGTAGGCGGGCCCACCGATGCGGGAGATCTCACCGCGTTTGGTCAGTTCGTCCGACACCGTCACGGCATCCGCGGGCTCGCCCCTGCCGTAGAGGTCAATGATCGACTCGAAAATGGCCTCGTGCGCCGGGCGGTAGAAATCAACGCCTCTAAGTACCTCTACGCAGTCTGCAATTGCATCCTTGGAGAGCATCATGCCGCCTAGAACCGATTGCTCAGCCACCAGGTCCTGCGGCGGAGTGCGGGCGAACTCCGGCGAACGCATGTCTTCCGATGAGTCTGCGTGCGTCAAAGACAACTGCGCACCCTTTCTTCCCTGAGCTACCCCCGAAGCTCCGCGGGAAGAATACCTGCGGATAGCCAAGACCGGGGCTGTACAGAATTGATCCAATCACCCGGTGGTGACGTTTTTGCGTGTTGGGATACTCCGTCACGCTAGTCCCCGTGGACGGACATGCCAAGCGGCTTGCGCACAGGCCCTGTGGATAAACAGACGATTGAACGGCGTGTCTTGTGCACAGGTTGGGGACAACTATGTGGACAAAGAAATACTTCTACGCCAATAGGGTCTCTGACTAGGCAAGACGATGGCACAGCATGTGGAGTAGATGTTTTTATCACCCAACGTTCACCCATTGGTTGCGTGTTGACAGAACTGAATCGAGGCCATAGAGACCGAGTTATTCACGCGCTATCCACAGTTTTGATAACGATTGATGTGAGTCACATCACATACTATGGACGTACTGACTGGCCTATATAGCCTCTCGGGCATAGCCTTACCGAGACACTGGTAAAAATATGCTTTGGATAGAATGTTTAGAAGTCAAACATCTCGCCGAGCCAGTTATCCTTCTTCTTGCGGTAAGGCTTCCGCCCATACTTGTCATAACTTTGGCGGTGGTCATCGTCCCGTCTGCGCTCGTCTCCGAAGTCCCGTTGACCGCGGTCGTACCGGCCGTCGTCGTACTTCCTGTATCCGCCCGCGCTGGAGCGCGGCGTCTCGCTCAGCAACGGAGACGGAAGCTGCGGTGCCACCGGCGGCGCCGCTGGGGCGTGGGGCCGTTCCGGAACGGAAGCGCCGGCTATGGCAGCGGCCCGGTCCAATATCTTGTCGAGCTCCCCACGGTCGAGCCACACCCCGCGGCAAGTTGGACAATAGTCAATCTCCACCCCGCTGCGCTCTGACATCACAAGTTCAATCTGGTCGATCGGACACTTCATTTGTACCTCCTGTAAAGCATGTCTTTTCTGATCGAAGGTTATCCCGGATTGGCTCTGGTCTCACTCAATCCGAACCTGCGATACTTCCACTCATGACCCAAAACAAGATCCAACCTACGTCAACCTCCGCGGAAGCATTCGTCGCGGCGGTCCCGAACGACAGGCGACGGCGGGATGCGCAGACCCTTCTCGGGCTCATGGGTCGGCTGACCGGTAAGGATCCGGTCATGTGGGGACCAACAATGATCGGTTTCGGAAGCTATCACTACAGGTACGCTAGCGGCCGGGAGGGAGATGCCCTCGCCGTCGGCTTCTCGCCCCGGAGCGCCAACCTGGCCCTGTACGGGTTGACCTATGCCCCCGGATCGACCGATCTACTGGAGAGACTCGGAAAGCACCGAACCGGCACAGCTTGCCTTTATGTCAACAAGCTCGACGATGTCGACGTCGCGGTTCTTGAAGAACTCATAACCCTTGGCCGCACTCACATGGTGACCGAGAACCACATGCACAGGGAGGACTGATCCTGCATGAGCGCACTCCTCATCCCGATCATCCTGATAACAGCAGTCCTGCTCATCGGAATGGCTCTGGCATACATCTCGCGACGCGACAGCGCGTCCGGCTCAGAGGCCGAGGCGTACCTGCACCGGCTCCAGAACCAATATGTCCCGCCGACACCGCTGCAGCGCTACGTCCAGGAACAATCGTCTATGCCCGCCCATCAGCCCGAGAGTCTTGCTTCAGTCTGGAATGCCCCATCCGGGGATGCCCCGCATCAATATAAGGCGGCGGACGGCCAGCTGAGCACCTTGGAGCGGGTTCAGGAATTCATGTCGCGGGAAGGCTTCGCTGAGCAAATGGGGAGAACGCAGCAGGGCGGAGCGCCGGGACGAAACCGGCCGCCGGCAACCCGGACTCCGGCACCTAAGCGCGCAAAGGGCACTTAAGCGCAAAAAGAGGGACCCCACCCGACGGTGAAGGTCCCTCTTTCCAGTACAGTTAGCGGGCTGCGACGACATCCAGGTCGATCACAGCGGAAACGTCCTCGTGCAGACGGACGTTGGCTTGGTAAGAGCCAACCGACTTGATGTGCGCTGGCAGTTCGACCTTGCGCCTGTCGATGCTGCCGAGGCCAGCGGCCTCAACAGCCTTTGCAACATCCTCGGCCTTGACGGTGCCGAACAGACGTCCGGACTCGCCTGCCTTGACGGTGAGCTTAACGGGCTTTGCGGAGAGAGCAGCTGCCTGCTTCTGCGCATCCTCCAACGAAGCGTGCTCGCGGGAAACGCGTGCCGCCTTGATGGATTCAACCTGCTTCTCTCCGCCCTTGGTCCAGGTCAGAGCGAATCCACGGGGCAGAAGGAAGTTACGTGCGTAACCGTTCTTTACCTCGATGATGTCGCCTGCGGCTCCGAGACCGGTTACTTCCTGGGTCAGAATTAGCTTTGCCATAAGTTGTGTCCTCTCCCTTAACCGCGGCCTGCGCCGGAATAGGGCAGAAGCGCTACTTCGCGGGCATTCTTGATTGCCTGGGCGATTTTGCGCTGTTCCTGCACGGTCACGCCAGTGACGCGGCGTGCACGGATCTTTCCGCGATCGGAAATGAACTTGCGCAGCAATGCTACGTCCTTGTAGTCGATGACGGTGACGTCAGCGGCCTTCAAGGGGTTTGACTTTGGTTTGGGCTTACGGAGTTCAGCCTTAGCCATCGTGGTGCTCCTTATGTTTCGTGGAGCCCGCAGAACGGTTCTGCGGGATGGGAATTACAGGTGAGGGCCTCCGTTGGGAGGCACATCCTTTAGAAGGGAGGCTCGGAGGAATCCGGGCCGTTTCCCCACCCGGAAGAGTTTCCTCCGCCGGCGGGTGCGCCCCATGGATCCTGCTGGGCGGGTTGCTGGCCCTGCTGGCCACCGCCCCAGTTCTGGTTGGAGTTGCCTCCACCGGAGCCGCTGCTGTCTCCGCCGAACCCTCCACCACCGGCGCCTGAGCGCTGGGTGCGGTTGACTTTGGCGGAGGCATAGCGCAGGGATGGACCAATCTCATCCACCTCTAGTTCCATGACGGTGCGCTTTTCGCCTTCTTTTGTTTCATAGGTGCGTGACTTGAGCCGGCCCTGTGCAACAACGCGGGTGCCCTTAGTGAGGGTCTCCGCGACATTTTCAGCCGCCTCACGCCAAACCGAAGCACGGAGGAACAGCGTTTCGCCATCCTTCCATTCGTTGGATTGGCGGTCGAAGGTCCGCGGCGTCGAGGCAATGGTGAAGTTAGCCACTGCCGAGCCTGAAGGGGTAAACCGCAGTTCCGGGTCGCTGGTGAGATTACCGACGACCGTAATTGTGGTCTCGCCTGCCATGGTGCCTCCTACTGTCACTGATCCGCCGGAGCGGTTTGGTTGGTGGTGAAGCCGAAGTTACTCGGCGGAGACCTTCTGCTCCTCGGGACGGATGATCTTGGTACGCATGATCGTCTCGTTGAGGCTCAGTTGGCGGTCCAGCTCTGCAGCGACCGCAGGAGTGGCGGTGAAGTTGATTACTGCGTAGAAACCCTCGGCCTTCTTCCTGATTTCGTAAGCCAGGCGGCGGCGTCCCCAGATGTCCACCTTGTCAATGGTTCCCTCGCCGTTGCGCACGACATTAAGGAACTTCTCGAGTGTTGGCTCAACGGTACGTTCCTCGACATCGGGGTCGATGATTACCATCAATTCATATGCACGCATTTGTGAACCCACCTCCTCTGGGCTAAACGGCCACGGTCTTTCCGTAACAGGAGGTTCTTTTTGCGTTGGTCCAGCAGGCAATCCCACAGATTTCGATGGGAGTGCGTCAACAGACTCGTCAATCCTACCGGAAAATGGGCACGGCCCCGAACCGGCTGTGGATAACCCCGGGGGCGGGGGAAGGACAGAACAGCGGGGGGTGCAAGAGGCTGAGTAATGAGCAATGTTCTTCACGTCAACGCGCCCTTTTTCTGGTGGGTGGCACAACAAAGTGACCTCCCCTTCTCGCCGATCCCACCCCACCGAGGGCCATGTCTTTGGCCCCTCGGCCATGGGAGACACAAACGAAGACCCGCCGTGCTGCGAACTGCCACCGCGGCTCGCGGCCG
>NZ_KI914997.1:24871-26287 GCF_000520595.1 Arthrobacter sp. H5 | reverse complement strand
CCCGCCGTGCTGCGAACTGCCACCGCGGCTCGCGGCCGTGATGTGAACCGTGCCGTGATGTGAACCGTGCCGTGATCTAAACCGTGGTGAAGAACCGCTCGGCCACCCGGCGAAGCTGATACGGATCCTCGACCCCGCACAACTCGCGCGCGGAGTGCATGGAAAGCAGCGGAACGCCCACGTCAACGGTACGAATGCCCAACCGGGTTGCCGTCAGGGGACCGATGGTGGAACCGCACGGCATCACGTTGTTGGAAACGAATTCCTGGTACGGCGCGCCAGCGTCCCTGCAGAGACGTGCCCAATAGGCTGCGCCGGGAGCATCCGTGGTGTAGCGCTGGTTGGCGTTGATTTTCAGGAGTGGTCCGCCGCCCAGCACCGGGTGGTTGGCCGGGTCGTGGCGCTCGGCATAGTTGGGATGCACGGCGTGGCCGGCGTCTGCCGAGACACAGAACGACGACGCCAGAGCCCGCCTTCGTGCCTCCGCACCCGCACCGAGCCCGGCCGAAATCCGGTGGAGCACGTCCTCCAGGAAAGGTCCACTGGCGCCGGAACGGGAGGCGCTGCCCACTTCCTCATGGTCGAAGGCCGCAAGGACTGCGATCGGTGAATCAGCCGAGCCATGTTTCGCAGCCGCCGTGATCGCGGTCAAACCGGCATGGACCGAGGAAAGGTTGTCCAGCCGCCCCGAGGCAAAGAATTCACCATCCGCGCCGAATACGCGCGACTCCTGTGTGTCGGCGATAACGACGTCGAATCCTCCGATATCCTCCGCCTCCAGATCAGCCGCGACAGCGAGCAGGGCCAGCAGATCCGCCTGCGCCGGATCACCCATGCCCCATACCGGGTTCATGTGCTGCTGCTTGTCCAGTTTCAGTCCGTCGTTGACCCCCCGGTCAAGGTGGATTGCCAACTGTGGAAACCGCAACAATGGCCCGGTGGCAACCAGGTGCTCGGCGCCGTCGTGCGTTACCAGCCTGCCCGCCAAAGCCAGTTCGCGGTCAAGCCATGAGTTCAGCAACGGCCCGCCGTAGATTTCAACCCCGGCCTGCAGCCAGCCGTGACGTCCGATGGTGGGTTTGGGCTTGAGCTTGAAGGACGGGGAATCAGTGTGCGCGCCGAGGATATGGAAGCCGGTCAACTCGGTGGCGCCCGAGGGCACAATCCAGGCGATCAGCGCCCCGTCGCGGATAACAAAGTAGCGGCCGGGCCCAGCCTCCCACTCCTGATGCTCTCCAAGCTGCGTAAATCCTGCGGCAGCCAGCCGGGCACCGCCGGCGTGAGCTGCATGAAAGCTGGAGGGTGAGGCGCTGACGTACGCACCGAGGTCGGCGATATGAGCATGGGCTGCGGTCATGGTTCCTAAGCCTATCGGTAGGGACCCGGTGCGAGCGCAGCGAGCCCTGGGGAGGCCGA
>NZ_KI914997.1:22272-24771 GCF_000520595.1 Arthrobacter sp. H5 | reverse complement strand
GGCGCTATCGGTAGGGACCCGGTGCGAGCGCAGCGAGCCCTGGGGGGCCGATAGGCGCTATCGGTAGGGACCCGGTGCGAGCGCAGCGAGCCCTGGGGGGCCGGAGTCCCTACCAAGCGGTGTCCGGCTAGAAGTCGAGCCCTTGGCTGGGCGTCACCAGTCCGGTCTCATAGGCGTACACCACTGCCTGCACGCGGTCGCGCAGGTGAAGTTTGGTCAGGATACGGCGGACGTGGGTCTTGACGGTGGCCTCCGACAGGAAGAACTTGTGCGCCAGTTCCGCGTTGGAGAGTCCTTCGGCGATGGCGTGGAGCACTTCCAGTTCGCGGCGGGTGAGATCCTCAAGCAAGGGGTCGCTGGGCGGCTTGGGGCCGCCGTGCTGCGAGCGCACGTATGTCTCCAGCAGACGCTGCGTCACCCGGGGCGCCACCACCGCATCCCCGCTGGCAACCACCCTTACGGCGTGTACCAATTCTTCCGGGGCTACATCCTTGAGCAGGAAGGCGGAGGCGCCGGCCCGCAATCCCGAAAAGGCGTATTCGTCGAGGTCGAAGGTTGTGAGAATGATGATCCTGGAGCACGCCCCCGAAGCGGTGATGCGCCGGGTTGCCTCGATGCCATCCATGACCGGCATGCGCACGTCCATCAACACAACATCCGGTACGTGTGCCTCCACCAGCCTCACCCCCTCGGCGCCGTCGGACGCCTCGGCGACAATTTCGACGTCGTCCTCTCCTTCGAGGATTAGGCGGAAACCCATGCGAAGCAACGGCTGGTCATCGACCAGCAGCACCTTGATTTTCTCAGTCATCGTCCATCCGCCTCACCGTTTACCGGCACTGTAAGAGTTGCATTGACTATCCAGCCGCCGTCAGGCCCGGGACCGCATTCAACGGTGCCGGCGTAGATTGCCGCCCGCTGGCGCATACCGGCAATTCCCTGTCCGGATCCCACCGAGACCACCGAGACCATGGTGCCACGGCCATCGTCCGACACGCGGATTCTTGCCAGGTCACCGGTCCGGCTGATGGAGACTCCAACTGCGGTGACGCTTTTGCCGTACCGGAGCACGTTAGTCAGGGACTCCTGAATGATCCGGTACACCGTCAGCTCGAACGCTGGATCCCCCGGCAGACCGGGCCCGCTGAGCGACACCCTGATAGGAAGCCCTGCCACCCTGAACCCTTCCAGCAGGCTGGCCAGCGATCCGGTAGCCGGCAGCGGTGCCAGTGGTGCGGCGTCGGGCTCCCTCAAGACACCCAGCACTCTCCGCATGTCCGCAAGCGCCGTCCGTCCGGTGGCAGACAACTCAGAGAGGACTTCGCGGGCACGCTCCTGGTCCCGTTTCATCACGACGGCGGCACCATCAGAGAGTGCCACCATGACGGACAGTGAATGGGCGACGACGTCGTGCATCTCCCGGGCGATCCGGTTGCGCTCGTTCGCGGAGGCAAGCTCGGCGTTGCGGTCTGCCCACTCCCGGAGCTCGTTTTCGTGCAGGCGGTCCCGGCGGATGGTCATGCCAAAGCCGATGGCCAGGACGTACCACATCAGAACGAATCCGCTGACGATCCAGACCAGGAAGGGGGCCTCTTCCACCTCGAGGGCCGGGGCAAACCACAGCGGCGTGATGGAGAGCACCGCCGCACTGGCGGAGGCTATGGCCACAGTTCGGGTCTGGTGCTTGACCGCCACCGCATACAGGGCGAACCAGATGCCGAACCCGACGGTGACGTTTCCCTCGCTGAGCAACACCTGAAGCGGTTCCAGCACGCTGATAAAGCCCAGCACCAACAGAGGGTGGCTTCGCCTGAAGATCAACGCTGCACCCGCTGCCAGCACAGGTCCCAGCGTCCACCACCCGCCCGGCACATCGTCCGAAAAAATCAGGTTGAGGATTGTCGCGGCGAAGTATCCAAAGATGACCAAGCCATCCATGACCCGAGGATGGCTGCGGAAATAGCGCCGGATGGGACCAAGCCGGCGCGCATTGATCTCGGTGAAGGAAACGGCGGCCGTTCGTTCCGCCGCCCCCTTCACCGAGGTTGTTTCACTCATGGAGTGAGCTTATGGGTTTGCGCGGCTAGACGTCGCGCTTCTTCGTGACGAACAGGGACAGCAGGAGCAGCACCAAGGCCCAGCCGCCCAGTACAAGTGCGCCCTGCCACTGGTTGAGGGCGCCCGCGGCGATGTCGATGGCCACCATCTGTTCCCCTCCGGCGCTCGGCAGGAAGCGGGCAGCGTCTGGTATCCAATCGGCAATACCCGCGAGAAGTGTGGCGACGAGAATAGGCAGGATAAGAAGCAGCCCGATGGTGGTGACCACGCCTCCGGCGGTGTTTCGCAGCAGCGTGCCGATGGACATTGCAATGATGGCCATGAGCGCCAGAACAGAACCCGTGTTGACGATGTGCAAAAGGACACCGTCGTCGGTGATGGCGAATGCGAGTTCCGAAGGCTCAAGGATCGGCTGGGCTACAAAGTAGCCGATCAGCGCGG
>NZ_KI914997.1:14471-22172 GCF_000520595.1 Arthrobacter sp. H5 | reverse complement strand
AAAGTAGCCGATCAGCGCGGAGCCGGCGCCCACCACAAACGCAACCACGGCGAACACCAACTGCTTGGCTAACAGGGCAGGAATGCGTTTAGGTACCGCTACCATCGTGGACCTGATCATGCCGGTGGCCCACTCCGACGCGATGAGAACAACCGCGAGTGATCCAATCAGGAGTTGCCCGAAGACCAGTCCGGACCCGGGGAGAGTGCCAACAATCGATGCAGCGTCTGGTGCTCCCTGCATCTGTGCGGCTATCTCGGGATCCGCCTGAAATTCGAGCAGCACAGTAGTTTGCCAGGCCGCCAACGCGGCGAATCCCACCATCACCACAAGGGTGATTGCCAGCAGGACGATGGTGGACGGAACAGTGGTGACCTTGATCCATTCCGATTTGAGGATGCGGAGGAAGTTGACCCCGGGCCCCTGGGTGCTGCGGCGGCTTGGCGCCACGGGTGTTGCTGTTGCGATGCTCATGGCTGGTTTCCTTCCTGGACTCCGGCGCCGGCCGGGGCCAGGTCATGGGAGTGGTACTCCACGTCATCGCGGGTGAGTTGCATGTAGGCGTCCTCAAGGGAGGCCTGCAGCGGAGTCAGTTCATAGATAAGGACCTGGTTGGCAAGTGCCACCTGGGCAATCCGCCGGGAGTCCGCGCCGGTGACCTCAAAGAGTTCCGATTCCAGGTGGTGGGTGGTGACGCCGTCAGCCGCGAGCGCCCGGATAAGACCTTCGGGCTGCTCAGCCCGGACGCGCGTGCGCGCCTGGCCCTGGGTGGCGATGATCTCGCTGATGGGCGCGTCCGCAATGATCCTGCCTCGGCCGATAACAATCAGATGATCTGCGGTCAATGCCATCTCGGACATGAGGTGGGAGGAGAGGAATACTGTCCGCCCTTCGGCCGCAAGTCCCTTGGCCAGGTGCCTGACCCACTGAACACCCTCGGGATCGAGTCCGTTAACCGGCTCATCCAGGATCACCGTGTGGGGGTCGCCCAGCAGTGCGCATGCAATGCCCAGCCGCTGACCCATGCCGAGCGAGAACCCGCCGACCCGCTTCTTGGCCACGGGGCCGAGACCGGTCATATCGATGACCTCTTTGACTCTGCTGTTGGGAATGCCGTGGGTTGCCGCCATAGCGCGAAGGTGGTTATATGCGCTGCGCTTGGTGTGGACTGCCTTCGCATCAAGCAGGGCGCCAACTTCACGGAGCGGAGCGGCGTGCTGGGCATAGTGCTTGCCGTTGACGGTGACGTTACCGTCGGACGGGTTGTCCAGCCCGACGATCATCCGCATGGTGGTGGACTTGCCGGCACCGTTGGGCCCGAGAAAACCGGTAACCCGTCCGGGTTTCACAGTGAACGAGACGTGGTCCACCGCTGTTTTGGAGCCATAGCGCTTGGCCAGGCCAACTGCCTCAATCATGGCGGCATCCTTAGGGGGTAGAGAAGTATTTGGTGATACTTCAACGTTACGTTTCCCGCCCCCCGGATACGCCGATCTGCGGGATGATCTTCGGGCCGCAGGTGATACGTCTAAAGGATGAGGTTAGGTCAGCACCGTGTGCAGACGCATGGAACGATGGGTATTCACCCCACCACCCTCTCCACTCCCCACCCCAGGCACCACGCGGTAGCTTAAGGGGTTTGCTGCAGAACCGCCGCCAGTGCCTGCGGGCGTCCCGGCACCGCCAGTTCATGCTGCTCCAGGGTCTCAAGGTCCACCACGGTGATGCCCTCCCAGAACCCATCGCGGGTGTGGCCGCCGGATAGGAGCGCCTTCTCCCGCCCGCTTGAGGGGTCGGTCCACGGGATCACCGTTTCATGCAATCGGTTCAGTGGCACAACGCGCTCTTCACCGCTGTCCAGCTCCCTGATGGTGAGGTTCGGTTCGCCGGTCGCATTGCCAAACGCTCCCGTTCCCACTGAGAGGAGCCCCCCACCGTCAGCCGTCAGCGCCGCGCCGTGCTGGTGCGAATTAGCGCCCATCTCCTCGATAGTCACTGTCGAGGAACGTGGATCCAGAACAGCCAGCGCCAAACCCTGGTAGGGCAGGAGAATCCGGCCGTCGGCATCCAGCGCGGCGTAGTGCGGTTTTTCCCATGAGGCGAGACCGCCAGTGGTCCCGAACGGCGCCACTTCCACACGGCGCGCAGCGAGCGTTTCGGATTCGACAATGTGCACGCTGAAGGAGTCATGGTCGATCGTGTACACCTCAGTGCCATCCTCGGACATCAAAATATCGAATGGGCGCAGACCAACCTCAACGCTTCCCACAACCTTCCCGGTGGCCAGATCGATCTTCTCCAACACGGCGGGACCCGTAGCGCGCACCACTGCGACAAACGCCGTGGATCCATCCGGGCTCACCGCGATGCCGGTTCCGCCCGGGCGGTACTCCCCGTACTCGATGTCCTGCACAGGGTGCGCGTAGGCAATCAGGGACGTGCGCCGTCGTTCCCTCAGGTCCACAACCGCAACACCCTCGGCGGTGGAGACGAACGCGCGACCGCCGTGAACGGCAACGTCCCACGGGGCCTGACCGACGACGACGCTCGCCACCACCGGATTGGTCCGATCTGCGGGGTTAACAACAGCGAGCGAATCTCCGGAGGCCGCGGTGGCAAGGACAAAGGACGCCTTCAGCGCGGGCGCCGCCTCGGTTGGGGCAGCGGAAGCAGGCGTGGCCGATCCCGGCGGGGAAACCGCAGCACTGGAGGCACCGGCCGTCCTCCCTGGCTCTGAAGGCGGTGACGTACACGCTGCCAGGGAAAGGAGCAGCAACGCCCACAGGACTCCGGCGCACCTACCCGCCAAGGGAACCGGCGATGGCATCGAGGCCGGCCTGCGCGCAGGCTTCATCGGCTGTACCCTGCGGGGCGCCACCCACGCCAATACCTGCGATCGGCAACTCCCCGGCCTTTACACTGACGCCGCCGGCCAGGAAGAGCGTACCCGGGAGGTCACGGATGGTGGCGCCGTCGCCGGCAGCGCGCTCAGTCAGCTCGGACGTATTCGCGCCGAACGCCGCAGCCGTGTACCCCTTCAACCGTGCCGACTCCATGGTGTGTTCGGCCGCGTTGTCGCCGCGGAGCATGGCCTGGATCTGGCCAAACCTGTCGACGACTGCAACCGAGACAAACCCGAGACCGTCGGATTGGCACTGGGAGAGTGCGGCCTGCGCTGCTTCCGTTGCAACCTGAACGCTGAGCCGCGATAAGTTCAGCACCGCCCCGCTGCCGGACTCGGCAGCAGCAGTGGTCTCCTGCGTCGGTTCAGCCGTGGCAACCGGTGTCGAATCCGACGCGGGCTCAGCGGTGGGTGCCGACGACGAGCAGGCGACGAGTCCGACGGCGAGCACCGCGGCGGATGCGACAGCGAAGGTTAGGCGCGGAGTATTGGGCTTGACCATGATTGTCCTCAGTTCGAAGGAAACGCATTACACCACCAGTGTGCCGCTGCGGTAGCTCCAGTCACATCCACTGCAAGGTCCGTCTTCGGCGGTCCACGAGGGCGGGTGTACCTCCTCCTTTTGGACGAGGTACGGTAACCCTTCCGCACGCTAGAATCGCAGCAGTTCCCATTTCCCGATTGGCCCCTTCCATGACCCTGAAGCTACCCGGCAACGCGCCGGTTCTGACGTGGATGCACGCCGGCTTCTACCTGCTCCTCGTCACCTCCGCCGTGCGGTATCTCCTCTCGCACGGACTAAACGGTCAATGGGTAATGCTGCTGATTCTGTCCCTGCTTCTGGCAGGCGTGTATGCCGGCGGCAGCCTGTTGCTTGCATCCGGCAAGTTCGCCGGCACCTGGCTCATGACGGTCGTGCTCCTCTGGGGAACGCTTGCCTTCATGGCGCCAAGTTTCGCGTGGTGCGCGTTTCCGCTGTTTTTCGCGTGCCGGCACTTGCTGCGGGGCTGGGAGGCGCGCATCTCTCTTGTGCTTGTGGTTCTTGTCATGGTCGCGGCGCTGGCACGGCTGACGGGCGGTCCGGATGCGGCGCTCATTGTTGGGCCCGTGGCGGTGGCAGTGCTCATGCTCGCCGTCTACAACAAGATCGAGCAGGAGAGCCTTGCCCGCAAAAAACTGCTTGATGAGCTCACCGCGGCGCAGGCAGAACTGAGCACCAGCCAGCAGCGGGAAGGTGCATTGGCCGAACGTGAGCGGCTCGCCAGCGAAATACACGACACAGTCACCCAGGACCTCACGCAGTCCCTGCTGTTGCTCGAGGCGGCGGACCAGTTGTGGGAAGTCGCGCCGTCGTCGTCCCGTTCCCACATGACCAGGGCAACCGCAGCTGTCCGCGGCAGTCTGGTGGAAGCCCGCAGCCTGGTGCACAACCTGACCTCTCCACAGCTTGACCACCGAAGCCTTGCCGAGGCGCTGCGGACCGTCACTGCCGACGTCCGCGGTCTTCAGGTGAACGTGACCGGCGGGGAGTATCCGCTTCCGGCGGAATCTACGCACGCGCTGCTGCGGATCGCGCAAAGCGCCGCAGCGAATGTGCGGCTTCACTCGGCTGCGGACACGGCGGTACTCACGCTGTCCTATCTGCCCGATGGCGTGAGCCTCGACATTTTTGACAACGGGCGCGGATTTGACCCTGCAGCGCAACACAGCGGCTACGGCCTGCGGGCGATGCGTCAGCGTGCGGAGCAGCTCGGCGGTACCTTCACGCTGGAGAGTTCCCCCGGGGAGGGAACCGTGACCACCGCATGGCTGCCCCGCCAGGAGGAAACATGACAAGAGTCCTGCTGATCGACGATCATGACGTGGTGCGCGCCGGGCTGCGGGCCATCCTCGGATCACAGCCGGAGTTTGAGGTTGTAGGTGAAGCAACCAACGGCGACAGCGGCGTGCGCCAGGCCCTCGTTTTGCTCCCCGACGTAGTGCTGATGGACCTGTCCATCGGCGCCGGGATGGACGGTGTTCAAGCCACACGGCGCATCACCGCCGAAGCGCCGGACATTAGGGTTCTTGTGTTCACCACCTACGACTCCGACGCCGACATTGTCCGGGTCATCGACGCCGGGGCCACGGGCTATTTGCTCAAGGATTCCACGCCGGCTGAGCTCTATGCCGCAATCAGGGCTGCCGCCCGGGGACAGGCCACCCTGTCTGCTCCGGTGGCGTCTGTCCTCCTCAAGCGGATGCAGCAACCGGAGACCGCCTTGACGCCGAGGGAGGCGGAGATCCTGGAACTGCTGGCCTCCGGGTTGAGTAACCGTGAACTCAGCAGGACGCTGTACGTCAGCGAGACCACGATCAAAACCCACCTCCTGCACATTTACCGGAAGCTGGGAGTGGACACACGGTCCGCCGCAATCGCCGAGGCGGGACAGCGCGGCCTGACACGGCGGCGGGGCTGAAACCGGGCCGACACGGTCAGCCGCACCACCGCACAGCACGCACGAATGCTGACGGGAGGCGCCGTACGATCACAGTTCGCCGGTGAGGTACCGCTGTACGGTCGGAGCAAGATTCCGGACCAGTTCGTCATGGCTAAGGGACGCGAGTGGTTCCAGTTTGATCACGTACCGCGCCAGCATGAGACCCATGATCTGGCTGGCGGCGAGGGACCCGCGAAGGCGTGTGTCGTCGTCGTCCATTCCTGTCGTGACCAGCACCAGAATCCGGCGTCCAAACACTTCGCGCATCAATTCGGCCTGCCTCTTGGATCCGACGGCGCCGCGCAGAAGGGTGAGCAGTGCGGGCTGCGCAGGGGAATCCCACAGCCCGAGGATGGCGCGCAGCAGGGCCTCGCCGCGCTGGTCCGGTGGGGCGGCGACGACGCCGGCCAGCGCCGTCGCGGGATCGGCCGGAAGTTCGATGCAGGCGGCAAAAAGCCCTTCCTTGCCGTCGAAGTAGTGGTGGATCAGCGCGGGATCGACGTTGGCTGAGCGTGCGATCTGCCGCAGACTGGTTCCCTCGAACCCGTGCTCCGCGAAGAGGCTCCGCGCGGCCTGGATGATGGCGCTACGAGTGTCTTCTTTTCCAGCACGCCGTCCACGCAGAATCCTCCGGCCCTCAGCCGTCACGCCGTCTGCCGCCGAAGGGTGAGGGATGCAAGGGCCAGCACCACCACAATCACCCCACCCACCACGGCGATGTCCGTCCACAGCTCGCTGGTGGCTTCCTGATTAACCGCTATTTCGAACAGCGCGTCAATGGAGTAGGTCAGGGGAAGGACGTTGGCGATTGCCTCCAGCACGTCATTCATGTGTTCTCGGGCTACGAACAGCCCGCAGAGGAGGATCTGTGGGACAACCACCACGGGCATGAACTGCACCGCTTGAAATTCCGTTCGCGCAAAGGCTAGAGCACAACAGTCCCAACGCCACCCCCAGCACCGCGTTCACCACCGCCACCAGCACCACGAGCACCGGGCTTCCCTCGATGTCCAGATTGAACACCCAGTACGCGATGGCGGTTGCCACCACCGCCTGAAGAGCCGCCATCAGGGAAAACGCGATGGCATAGCCAAAGAGGAGATCGGCTTTGTGGATGGGGGTTGTGAGTAGGCGCTCCAGGGCGCCGGAGGTCCGCTCCCGGAGCATAGTGATGGACGTGACAAGGAACATCACCACAAACGGGAAGATGGCGAGCATCATCAGCCCGACACGATCAAACGTCCGGGGAGCGCCAGGAGGCAGCGTCTCGTTCTCGAACAGGAAATAGACGACTGTAAGCAGCAGCGCCGGCACCACTAGGATAAGCGCGATGCTCCGGGGATCGTTTCTCAGCTGTCCCAGGACTCTGCCCATGGTTGCCAACATCATTCGCAGGTTCATGCCGCATCCTCCCGCTCACTCTGCTCGATGATGCGCAGGAAGGCGAGTTCCAGATCCTCGGTACCTGCCCGGCGTCTGAGTTCTGTGGGAGTGAGCTGGGCCAGCAGCGCACCGTCCCGGAGCAGGAGCAGGGAATTGCAGCGCGAGGCCTCCTCCATCACGTGGCTGGAAACGACAAGTGTGGTGCCCTCCTCCGCTAGGCGCGCGAACCTGTTCCACAGATCCACCCGCAGCACAGGGTCCAACCCCACCGTTGGCTCATCCAGGATGAGCAGCTTCGGTTTGGCTACCAGTGCGCAGGCCAGCGACACCCTGCTGAACTGTCCGCCTGATAGCTGAACGGCTTTTCTCTTGGAGAATTCGGCCAGGCCAACAGCCTCAACGGCTTCACGGACCTGCGCACGCGAGGAGCCCGCCATCGTCCCGAAGTACCTCACGTTCGCCTCAACCGTAAGGTCCGGGTACACGCTCGCGTCCTGGGTCATGTAACCAACGCTGTGGCGGAGCAGCGGAGCCCCCGCGGGCAGGTCCAGAACCGTGGCCGTGCCGTAGTTGATCTTCTGAACGCCCACCATAGTTCGCATCAGGGTGGTCTTTCCGCTGCCCGATGGTCCAAGCAAACCCGTGATCATGCCCGTCGCGATGCTGAAGTTCACGTCGCGGAGAATCTGGCGGTGGCCGCGTGTCACGCTCAGTGCCGCGACCTCAACCGCGCTTGGCCTGCCCTTGGTTTCCGGTGCCATCACGCTCTCCTACAGTTAATTCACCAGACGATGAATTAACGGTAGGAGCGTCCGGCAATGAATTCAATGCTTCTTACGGCCACTTCAACACAGCGTAGCCACGCTCCTGGTGGTAAAGCGGTCAACCGCTGTCCGCATAACCGAGCTGTATGCCAGCATTCCGGCCGGTCCACCC
>NZ_KI914997.1:12593-14371 GCF_000520595.1 Arthrobacter sp. H5 | reverse complement strand
CCCGGGTGGGTGCCGCCGCCGCCGCCGTTCGTCACATGGGCTAGCGCGAACTGATCGACGCGAACTTCCTGATGCAGAGCGGTACAAAGATCAGCAGCATCAAAGCGATGCCAATGAAGATGGTGATGTACGGGTTTTGCAGAGTCCAGGCCGACGGCGGGGGGAACTCCGGGTTGGTGTTGCCGAAGAGTTGCCGAGCGGATTCCACCAGAGCGGAAACCGGGTTCCATTCCGCGATGTTCTTCAGCACCTCAGGCATGGTGTGGATGGGCACAAAGGCGTTGGAGATGAACGTCAGCGGAAAAAGGATCATGAAGGACGCATTGTTAATCACCTCGGGACTTCGGACGCTCATTCCCGCCCCCGGCGCCTACGAAACCTACGTGCACCAGCTCTCGGTGCTCCTGCCACCGAAGCGGCGCAAAATCTACACTCCGAGGCAGTGGGTGCCATGGCTGCCGGGAGCGGGGGTGCGGCGGGGATGCCCGGACTGCCTGGAATCCAGCCCGGCGGTGCTGCTCTTCTGGCAGCTGCCGGTCATGGCCAGCTGCCCGGTACACGGACGCCGGCTCGAAACCTACGAAGGACACCCGGCTGATTACCTTCTCTGGACAACCCCCGCCCAAGACCAGCGCGCGCTTCCGGAGCCGTTGTCCCTCATGGACCGGCGCACCTGGCAGGCGATAACCACCGGTTCCGTTGACCTGCCCCGGTATCCGGTTCACGCCGGCATCTGGTTCCGGCTGCTGCGGACCCTCCTGGACGAACTCACCACCGCGCAGGGACGACACGGTCGGCAACTGGACGACGTTCGTCGTGTCTGGGAACACTGCGGTCACCCGTTCCGGGCAGGCCTGTATTCGTGGCAACCGTTCGAAACCCTCCACTGGACCGCCCAGCAGCAGCCGTCGCGATGGAACTGATCGAAGCCGGTTCACTGACCGCGCTGGGCACCTCCGCGCACCTCCTTCTGCCCGAACCCGCCTCCAGGATCGGCGACGGAACCCGGCCCGCCCCACCGCCAGCAACCGCCGAACATCAAAAAGAGCCGACCCTGGATGAGCTCTGGAAACGGGTAGTCGCAGCCTTTGACGCCGCCGTCGAAGCTGCCAGAGAAGACCGGGAGGCCGCCAAGAAACTCTACGATTTCGCGCTATACGGACTCGGCAATCGAGGGACCGGGCACGGGATCCGGGAAGCATTCACCGAGCTCAAGATCCCCCTCGACTTTCTGTCACATAAAGACGATCAGCGACTCTCTGCATGACTTAGTATAGGTAACGGGTTAAGTGACAGTTTCCAGCTCCGTCCATATTTGAGTTCGGGCTGTCACTTAAACAAACGTATAAATAACAGAGGAGAAGCCAGTGCTTGTCGGATACATGCGCGTCTCAAAAGCGGACGGGTCCCAGAGCACCGACCTGCAGCGCGACGCACTCCTGGCCGCCGGCATCGCCGAAGACTCCCTCTACGAAGACAGGGCCTCCGGGAAGAAGGAAGACCGGCCCCAGCTGGTCGCCTGCCTCAAAGCCCTGCGCCACGAAGACACCCTGATTGTCTGGAAACTCGACCGGCTAGGCCGGGACCTGCGCCACCTGGTCAACATCGTCCACGACCTCACCGAACGCGGCATCGGACTCAAGGTCCTCACCGGACAGGGCGCCGCCATCGACACCACCACCGCATCCGGGAAACTCGTCTTCGGGATCTTCGCCGCCCTCGCCGAATTCGAACGCGAACTCATCTCCGACCGCACCCTCGCCGGCCTCGCCTCCGCC
>NZ_KI914997.1:9754-12493 GCF_000520595.1 Arthrobacter sp. H5 | reverse complement strand
GCCGCCCCTACAAAATGACCCCCGCGAAACTCCGCCTCGCCATGGCATCCATGGGCAAGCCGGATACCAAAGTCAGCGACCTCTGCACCGAACTCGGCATCACCCGCCAGACCCTGTACCGGCACGTGTCACCGACCGGGGAACTGCGCCCCGACGGCGAAAAGCTCCTTTCCCGGTAGGTGGGCCGCCGAGGTGCGCCTTCGACGTTGGACTGCCCGGTGACAAGCCCATCCCAGTACCAAGGATGTGAACGGGGTTAGGGACGTTGTAGCGATCCGAGGACGCGTGGTGGTGTGGATCTGATCGCTTCTGCGGCCGGGGTCCGGTGCTCTGACCTCCCCGTCTATCGCTTGAGACTGGTTCCGGTCATGAGGGGCGTCTGGGTTCCGGGACGGCAACGGCTCGGCGACGGTATTGAAGACGACACGTAGCACTCCGCCGGTATCCCCGATTCACCAGCCCGGCCCATGGCGTGGTCGCTTTTCGACAGGGGAGGAACCGCGCCGTTATCTGGAACCCACTGGAGCGCGTTCGGAACACTTAGTTCGAGGGACGCTGTACAGCGGCTGGACGTCCGTGGGAACCGGCAGCATCACGGTGCTGGTGTTTTGGCTCCGCGCAGCCCGGCGGTTCGTCAAACCTGCTGCTTCGTGCAGGGCACGTAGTGCCAGCCGCCGCTGAACTGTTCCGCCGATGGCCTACGAGTTCGTGTGCCCGGTCAGCCGGTCCGGTCTGAATCGGAAGGGTCCTCCGCTGTCAGCGAGCCGGCGTGGGCGCGTGCGGTGGGGTCCCTGCGGACCTTGATCAGGCTTGCGATGGTGGTCACTGTCAGGACGACTGCGATGACGATAAGGCTGATGTTGGTGCTGATTTCCGGTACCCGGCCATCGATGCCGTGCCCCCAGTGCAGAACCAGTTTCACTCCGATGAAGGCCAGAATAAGCGCCAGACCCGTGGAGAGGTAGACCAAGCGGTCCAGAAGCCCCTTAACGAGGAAGAACAGCGCCCGCAGCCCTAGCAGGGCGAAGGCATTGGCGGTGAAGACGATGTACGGTTCGGCGGTAATACCGAAAATAGCCGGGATCGAGTCGAGCGCGAACAGCAGGTCGGTGCTGCCGATTGCCAGCAGCACAATGAAAAGCGGCGTCACCGCCCGGCGCCCGGCGCTGCGCGTGAACAACCGCCCGCCCTCGTAGTCCTTTGTGACGGTCAGCGCGCGGCGGGCCACGCGGACCAGCACGTTGTCATGGACATCCGGGTCGACGTTGCGGTGCCGGTACAGCTGAACGGCCGTCACGATCAGCACCAGGCCGAAGATCAGGAACATGAAGGAGAACAACTGGAGCAGTGCTGCGCCCAGGGCGATGAAGATCCCGCGCAGGACCAGGGCCAGGGCTATTCCGAAGATCAGGACCTTCTGCTGGTACTTCTCGGGGACGGCGAAGGTCGACATGATGATCACGAAGACAAAGAGATTATCGATGGACAGGCTTTTCTCGACGATATAGCCGGCGAAGTATTCTGCGCCGTAGTCCCAGCCGACCTGGGCGGCGAAAACCAGTCCAAACACAATGGCCACGGCAACATACAGGACGGATGAAATGGCGGCTTCGCGGAACTTGACAACGTGCGGCCGCGCGGCGGCCAGTCCAAGATCCAGGGCGAGCAGCCCGAGGATAAGTCCGATGGTGAGCGTCCAGCGGAGTGCACTGACTTCGAGCATTGTCGACCTTCCTGTTGTCAACTGAGACTGATTAGTCGTTTTTCCTGCAGTAAGTGGAAAGGCGCCGGAACACGGACAACACGGCCGCGGGACCCGCCGGCGCGCACTCCCGGACATCGACCGGGCGCCTGATGGGCTATTGTCCTTGAAATGGCAACCCAGGATTTTGACTCAGGGACACCCCCCGTGCCCGCCAGCGGGACGCGGTGGACGTTCCTCACCAACCACGCCCACGTTCTGCTCACCATCGCCCGTGATCCGCAGATCCGGATGCGAGACGTCGCCGCGCGGGTGGGGGTGACGGAGCGCGCAGCGCAGAAGATCGCAGCTGACCTTGTTGAGGCCGGCTATATCACGAGAACGCGCGCCGGGCGTCGCAACAGCTACACCGTCGCCACCGGCCGCCCCTTTCGCCATCCCGTCGATGCCGACCACGAGCTGGACGAGCTCCTCGCGGTTCTCGTCCCTGAACCCGCCTCCCGTACCATAGACACCTGAACTGTAGTTCGCTAATCTAAGTTCATTGGTTGAATCATACGCTACCGTACGGGTGGCGGGGCGGCCGGATGCCGTGTCCTCGGCACGGCTGGGCGGCGGCGGTTTGGAAGGAGCTCGCTCTTGAATAATCGAGAGGCGCATTTCAGACCGCAGCTTCCGGGCGGTGTTCCCGCCACCGTCGCGGATTCCGCAGCGCCGGTGTATCTCATCGTCATCGCCGCTGAGTCGGACGCTGCCGATATTCTGGCCATGGCGGCCCCGCAGGCGCGCGGCGTCGGTGCCCGCTTGCTGGTCGCTCTCATCCGGCCCCGTTTGGGCTTCACGACCGACCCCGCTCTGGTCCGGTTCGTCACCGCGCGCAGGAAGCAGGAGGTGCTCCGGTTGGAGCGTCTCGGACATCAGGTGCTGGATCCTGCCGGGGTCACATTTGAAACTGTCTCGATGACCTACCGGGGCGGCGGCTCTGAGTCCGGGCAGACCCGCCGTATTGCCGCAGCATTGGAGCGACTGGCCCGCGG
>NZ_KI914997.1:5873-9654 GCF_000520595.1 Arthrobacter sp. H5 | reverse complement strand
CCGCGGCCGCGGTGCCATCCGCTGGCCGGCAACCGGTGCAGTTGCAGCCTCCCGGACAAGGGGAACCATCAGTGACCCGGGAAAGCCCGGGTGACGGGCTGAAACCGGCACCGAACAACAGCATTGTGGTCGGTCATGATGGATCTTACTGCACCTATTACGCCCTGGACATGGCACTTGGACTCGCTGATCAACTGCAGGCCGCCGTCGTCATCGTGCGGGCCTGGTCCATCGCCACCGCTCCGCAGCCACCCGGCTGGAAGTTCGGGTATGTGTCGTCCTTTGATGAGTACGCTGCGACGGTGCATGGGGAGCTCATGCGGGATGTGCAAATGAGCGTTGACAGATACCCCACGGTTTCCATTAGCTACAGGGCCGTTAACGCCGGGGCGGCAAAGGGTCTCATTGACATCTCACGGGAGGCCCGAATGCTGGTTGTCGGATCGCGCGGGCGCGGCGGTCTCGCCGGGATGCTGCTCGGCTCCGTAAGTGACCAGTGCGTCCGGCATGCGTCCTGCCCGGTCCTGGTCGTGCGCCCCCGGAGCTGAGGCCGCGGCGCTCCGGACCTTCGCCGGATCCTTTGCGTGGGCCCGGTGCGGTCAGGGTCTAGAATTTCTCCGGGCGCAAGACTTCGATGTCACTCACGAACAGGATCATGGCGTAGTCCTGGTAGTAGTGCTCCTGAAGGTGGGCGGCAATTGCGCCGGCTGTACGGTCGTCACACACCACCTCGATGCGGATGTTGCTGTTCGCTTCCCAACCGGCACTGCGGACGCCGCGGTGACCTTTGCCTCGGGCGTCGGTGATGGTGTATCCGCGGGCATTGAGCCGGTCGATCTCACGGGTGAGGGTGGCCTCAAGTACCGCTTCGGTGACGACGGTCAATAGCTTGCGTGCATGGCTTTGCATCGGTCTTATCCTTTCGCGAATGTGTGGGCCCACACGGCTAGCGCGTGGTACATCGGGATGCCAAACAGTACATTGAACGGGAACGTGATCCCCAGTGCGGCGGCCAGCGACAGGGTGGGGTTGGCCTCGGGTACGGAGATGCGCATGGCCGCCGGCACTGCGATGTATGAAGCACTCGCAGCCAGCGTCGCAAGAACGGCCGTACCGCCGATGGAGAGGCCCAGCGCCCAGCCCAGCCCGGTCCCCACCAAGGCGGAAAAGAGCGGCATGCCAATTCCAAAGGCCATCAGGAATGGCCCGTACCGGCGCAGGCTTCCTACCTGTGTCGCGGTGATCAGCCCCATCTCCAGCAGAAAAAGGGCCAGGATTCCCTTGAAAAGATCGAAGAACAAGGGCTCGATCGACGATAACCCGTCCGGCCCGGCCGCCCATCCGATGAGCAGCCCGCCCAGAAGCAGCACGATGCTTTTGCCCAGGAAAACCTCGTGGGCGACCGACCTCCACCGGGTTTCTCGTGAGAGGCCCCGCGCGAGGACAATTCCCACAATGATGGCCGGCACTTCCAGGAGCACCAGAAGCAGCGGCATGTGCGCTTCGAAGGCGATCTGGCGGCTGCCAAGATACGCGATGGCCACGGCATAGGTGCCTACGCTCACCGAGCCGTTGTGGGCAGCGATGGAAGCGGCATCCGCGCGTTTGAAACGGCCCAGGTAGCGCAGCACGGGGAAGGCGGCCAGTGAGAGGAAGAATCCCAGCGCCACGACTGCCAGCATTTGCGGCAACAGGCTGCCGAAAGGCTGCCTGGCCAGTTCGATGCCACCCTTGAGTCCAATGGCCAGCAACAGCACAATACTGACAAACTCGTAGATCGCAGTCGCAGTTCTGAACGCAAGAGGCCGGCAGCGGCACCGAGCAGGAAGAAAAGGATGATGGGATCGATCATGTGGTCTCTCTTGTTCGTTTCCAGCTGTTGTGAAACCGGAGCGCGGTCAATGGCCCATACCTGCATCGTTTGGCTGTAATCCATCCGATGGCACCGGCCCGCCGGCAGTTCCATTAATACACACTCTGTGATTCATGATCCAAAATTCGTGTATTCTGTCACGTAACATCTGCGATTGCGGGACGGCCACCGGGACTTTTCCAACTCATCGCGTGCACATGACAGGTGTGCTGCGAAAAACATCGGCATGGGGTGAGCAAGATAGCAGGAGCAGCAGTCGCCATCGGAGGGGGCGCTCAGCTTACCGTCGACGAACCTTTCGGATCCGGCTATCTTGCACGTCGGCGCCGCAGTCGGAGCACCCGCTACCGGCCACACCGGGATCTACGGCCAAGGCATCTCCTCAACACGCCATTCCCTAAACCTGCGGGTTTCCTGGAGCGGCCAGTCCGTCCACGTTCTTTAGCCGCCGAGGTCGGAGCCTTCAGCCCCTGCCGTATATGCGGTGCCGGGACGGGGAAGTCCCTTCGTTCGCGCCCCGAGTGAAAGGTCAGTTGTGAGCAGTACTGATTCCGACAATTCAATCCAGCTTTCCGTCTATTCCGGTGAACGGATTTCTCTGCTTACCCAGCATGGCAAGGAGCAGGTGATCGCCCCGGTGCTCGAGCGTGCGCTTAGCTGCCGGATCGAACACGTCACGGGCTACGACACGGATCTGCTCGGTACTTTTACCCGCGAGGTCCCCCGCGAGGGCACACAGCTCGAGGCTGCGCGCAGGAAAGCGCGCGTGGGTATGGAAATGTCGGGACTGCCGCTGGGCATCGCCAGTGAGGGCTCGTTTGGCCCGGATCCGTACATGGGGATGTTCCCCTGTAACGTCGAACTCATGATCTGGATCGACCGTGAGCGTGAACTGGAGGTCGTTGGAACAGCCGAAGGCAAGACAAATTTCTTCCACCTCCTGACCGCGGACTGGGCGGAGGCCCAAGGGTTCGCCCGCGAATCGAAGTTCCCCGGACATCACCTGGTCGTTCGCCCGGAAGGCGGGCACGACCATCGCATCCGTAAGGGAATCGCCTCATGGCCCGAGCTGGAGCGCGACTTTTCGAAGGCGCTGACCCGGTCGGCCAACGGCAAGGTTTTTCTCGAGACCGACATGCGCGCACATGCCAATCCGACGCGCATGGAAACCATCCGTCGCGCGGCCGAAGACCTTGCACAGAAACTTCGCTCCCGGTGTCCGGCGTGCGACACCCCGGGATTCTGGAAAGTGGAGCGGGTGGCGGGACTCCCGTGCAAGGTTTGCGGCGCACCAACAAACGAGACCCGCGCTGAGATTGATGGATGCCTCACCTGCGAGCACCGCTCCACCCGCGACGTAACCGACCCGCCAAGAGCCGACCCGCGTTTTTGCAACTACTGCAACCCTTAACACTGCCCATAACCTCGACGCGTCCCGTTGCCCATAGCGTTCAGAACGATACGTAGCTTGAAATCAACACCGGAGGAAAAATATGCAACCCTCACATTTAGTGGATATCAAGCCCCGCAGCCGGGTCGTCACCGACGGAATCCACGCGGCGCCCGCCCGCGGAATGTTCCGGGCGGTCGGCATGGGGGACGATGACTTCGCCAAGCCCCAGATCGGCGTCGCGAGCTCCTGGAACGAAATCACTCCCTGCAACCTCTCCCTGAACCGGCTGGCCCAGGGCGCCAAGGAAGGCGTCCACGCTGGCGGCGGGTTCCCCATGCAGTTCGGCACCATCTCCGTCTCCGACGGCATCTCGATGGGCCACGAAGGCATGCACTTCTCCCTCGTATCCCGCGAAGTGATCGCCGACTCAGTGGAAACGGTGATGCAGGCCGAGCGGATCGACGGTTCCGTCCTGCTGGCGGGCTGCGATAAGTCCCTGCCCGGCATGCTCATGG
>NZ_KI914997.1:0-5773 GCF_000520595.1 Arthrobacter sp. H5 | reverse complement strand
CTCTACGCCGGCTCGATCATGCCTGGCTGGGTCAAGCTCGAGGACGGCTCCGAGAAGGAGGTCACCCTGATCGACGCGTTCGAGGCCGTGGGCGCCTGTGCCGCGGGCAAGATGAGTCTCGGGGATCTGGACCGCATCGAAAAGGCCATCTGCCCGGGCGAAGGCGCCTGCGGCGGCATGTACACCGCCAACACCATGGCCTGCATCGGCGAGGCCCTGGGCATGTCCCTGCCGGGCTCTGCCGCTCCGCCTTCGGCAGACCGCCGCCGTGACGTGTTTGCGCGCAAGTCCGGCGAAGCGGTGGTCAACCTGCTCCGCCTCGGCCTCACGGCCCGCAACATCATGACCAAGAAGGCGTTCGAAAACGCCATCGCCGTCACCATGGCCTTCGGCGGCTCCACCAACGCCGTGCTCCACCTCCTGGCCATCGCCCGCGAAGCCGAAGTGGAGCTGACGCTCGAGGACTTCAACCGCATCGGGGACAAGATCCCGCACCTGGGCGACTTGAAGCCGTTCGGCCGCTACGTCATGACGGACGTCGACAGGATCGGCGGCGTGCCGGTCATCATGAAGGCACTGCTCGACGCCGGCCTCCTGCACGGGGACTGCCTCACAGTCACGGGCAAGACCGTTGCCGAGAACCTCGCCGCGATCAACCCGCCGGACCTGGACGGCAAGATCCTCCGTGCCATGGACAACCCGATCCACAAGACCGGCGGCATCACCATCCTCCATGGCTCCATGGCGCCTGAGGGTGCCGTGGTGAAGAGTGCCGGCTTCGACGCCGACGTCTTTGAAGGAACCGCCCGCGTCTTCGAGCGCGAGCAGGGCGCACTCGACGCGCTGGACAACGGCCAGATCCGCAAGGGGGACGTTGTGGTCATCCGCTACGAAGGACCCAAGGGCGGACCGGGCATGCGTGAAATGCTCGCCATCACCGGTGCCATCAAGGGCGCCGGCCTCGGCAAAGACGTGCTCCTGCTGACCGACGGCCGCTTCTCCGGCGGAACCACCGGACTCTGCATCGGCCACGTCGCCCCGGAAGCCGTCGACGGCGGCCCCATCGCCTTCGTCAAGGACGGGGACCGGATCCGCGTGGACATCGCCGCCCGCAGCTTCGACCTCCTCGTCGACAAGGCGGAGCTCGAAGCCCGCAAGATCGGCTGGGAGCCCCTCCCGGCCAAGTTCACCAAGGGTGTGCTCGCCAAGTACGCCAAGCTCGTCCACAGCGCCTCGACCGGCGCATACTGCGGGTAAAGCACAAGCACCCATTTACAGGTCCACGGACGGTGACTCCGTTGAGAATCACCCCAACTGGAGACGGGTGTAGAGGACTTCAGAAATTCCGTGCAGACCACTTCGGAAAATGACACGATACTGCCCACGCCCACTCCCCTATCAGCTCATCAAAGGCCCAAACGTACTTTGTTGAGAATAGACGATGTAAGACACATTGTTGAGACACGACACGGCTCCGGGAACTGCTGTGACTGTTAACTAGGAATGGCGGTTAATCGCAGCTTTCATTGGCGGTTGTGCTGTTCCGCAAGCCGATCCCTCACCGTGCCCGTTTGTCTGTCTCCTCCGGATCGGAGAGACCTCCCTCATTCGCTCGTCCACGTCGTTATTCTGTTCGGCTGACGAGCAGGAGTGCGACCAGCCACGCGATCAAGAGAACGCTTAGAACGATCGCCATTACGGCAAAGCCAGCGAAGAAATTTGTCGGGATCGCAATAGCAGCTCCGACAGGTGCAGCCCACAGAATTAGGAGCTGGCTTGTCGACGTCCCACCGCGACGTTGGCTTTCAGGTGCATCGTCGTTCATGGATTCCTCAGTAGTAGTTGCTAGAAGGTTAGAGCTCAACACTCGATCCATCGCCACGATTAGCGTGGTCAAGCTTGAAACGAGACGGTCTCGCCGCGGGTTTGCGCCTCCACGGTGCTCTATCTCAATGTGCCGAAATCGTTCGTATCCGCTACAAGCGGTGCAACTCCTACGAGGGCACCTGTGAATTACATCGATGTTTGGCTCATTTTTCGCAGCGATCTATGGCGTACTCGTCCCTCTCAGTGGCGGAGGGTGTTTGACGGCGACGACCGCTGTCGGGTGCGTCCGTGGAGGGTTCTTCTAGACTCGGGGTATGGACGGCGATACTGTACTCAATGCTTTGCTGGTTCTGTTGTTCGTCCTGATCGGCGGTGTATTCGCAGGCACTGAGATGGCTATAGTGACCTTGCGGGAAAACCAGGTCCGCAGGATCGAGACCGGCGGTAAGCACGGACCGAAGACGGCGGCGTTAGTCCGTAACCCAAACCTGTTCCTGTCCGCGGTGCAGATCGGGGTGACCCTGGCTGGGTTCTTCTCCTCCGCATACGGTGCCTCTACACTCGCTCCCGATGTCGCACCGATCCTGGAAGGTCGCGGCCTGTCGCCTCAGGCAGCAGACACCGTAGCTCTGATCGGAATGACCCTGATCATCGCGTATCTGTCCCTTGTCTTCGGTGAGCTGGTGCCGAAACGACTCGCTATGCAACGTGCCGTGGGGTTCACCCGCGCTCTGGCGCCACCGCTGAACATATTCGCGCGACTCATGCGGCCGGTCATCTGGTTGCTGTCCGTTTCTACCAACGCGGTGGTAAGGATCCTCGGTGGTGACCCTCATGCCCGAACGGAGGAAGTGAGCGCTGAAGAATTGCAGCAGATGCTCGCGGAAACCCCGAACCTTAATCGGGAGCATCGAAGGATCCTTTCGGATGTTTTCGGCGCCGGCGATCGATTGATCCGTGAGGTTATGCGGCCGAGGCCAGATGTCGTTTTTCTCCGCGCTGATCTGTCTGTCGAGGACGCCAAAGCCGTCATCGCAGATCACCCCTACACCCGATACCCCGTATATAGGGCAACGCAGGACGACGTTGTTGGGTTCGTTCATCTCCGGGACCTCTTCGAGGCCCATGGGGGTGAAGAGAGAACTGTCGCGGACCTGATCCGCCCTATTTATCCCCTACCGGGAACGAATAAGCTCCTTCCATCGCTGAGCCTGATGCGTCAGCAGGGACAGCACATGGCGTTGGTCGTCGACGAGTACGGGGGCACTGATGGGATCGTCACCCTTGAGGACCTCGTTGAGGAAATCGTTGGCGAGATCTATGACGAATACGATAGGGACCAGCAGTTGGACGAAGTAGAAGCCGCTGCCCTGGTGGAAGGGGAGTCACGGGAGATTGACGCCCGATTGATTATCGAGGACGTCCCGGAACTCATCGGGATTGAACTCCCCGATGACGGCCCCTATGAGACGGTCGCAGGTTTCATCATCGACCGGCTGGGGCGGATCCCCGACCATGGAGACAGCGTTGAGACACAGGGCCACCTCTTCGAGGTGACCCGGGTATCGGACCACCGCGTGGAGAGCATTACCGTTACGCGCCTGCACCTTCCGTAGGGGGCACTCGGCGAGGTGGACAAATCGCCCGAACGCGATCAGCTCTGACACCAGAAGAGAACACCGCCCATTAGGGGCTGGCGCGAAAACCCCCGTGCAATCGTCGCGCCCAGATCGATCATTGTGCAGGTGGCCTGACTTCTGCGCGGGAAGCGGCGTTAATCCTGTCTTATTGGTGGCGCAGCTCCCCTCGACGCTGGTGTGGCGCGCCGCTCTTCCCTTGGTAGGTGAAGTGTGCTTCACTTGTTTTGTACACGGAGGGGAGTATCCCCTAATTGTCCCGTCGTCACTACGGCTTATCAGCAGCCCGGCGGACAAGCCCTTTTAGGGCTGGGAAAGACCTCCGATCGATTCGATCGGAGGGTTTTTCATGGATGTCCCATTCTGGATCTGGGCTGCGGTATTGGCCTTCATCCTTGTGATGCTGGCTGTTGACCTTTTTGCTCACCGTCGCGCCCACGTTATCGGCGTGCGAGAAGCCGCCATCTGGTCCGGCGTGTGGGTGACCTTCGGTGTCGCTTTTGGCGTGCTGGTCTGGATGAACTGGGGGGCCGAGTTCGGTCAGCAGTACTTCGCCGGCTACCTCATTGAGAAGTCCCTCTCGGTGGACAACGTCTTTGTTTGGGCAATCATCTTCAGCTACTTCGCGGTCCCGCGCGAGTTCCAGCACCGGGTCTTGTTCCTGGGCGTGCTGGGGGCACTGATCTTCCGCGCAATTTTCATCGCCGCCGGCGCCGTGCTGATTCAGAACTTCTCCTGGATTCTCTATGTTTTCGCGGCCTTCCTGCTCTACACCGGGTGGAGGATGATCCGGCAGCGCAACGATCACCTGAACCCTGAGCAGTCGATAGTGCTTCGCGGCTTCCGGCGCTTCGTGCCGATGACCGAGGCTTACCACGGGCAGAAGCTGTTGGTCCGGCGCAAGGGCGTCCTGTTAGCTACCCCACTGTTGGCGGTGCTGGTTCTGATCGAGGTCACGGACATAGTGTTCGCCGTGGACTCCATCCCCGCGATCTTCGCCGTCACAGACGAGGTTTTCCTTGTCTTCACCGCCAACGCCTTCGCGATCCTGGGACTTCGTGCCATGTACTTCCTGCTGGCAGATTTGATCCACCGCTTCATCTACTTGAAGATCGGGTTGGCCTTGGTCCTGATCTGGGTCGGCATCAAGATGCTTCTCAAAATCGACCTGTTCTACATCCCCACAACCATTTCCCTGGCTGTGGTCGCCACGATCATCACGGTCTCCATCGTTGCCAGCCTGCGCGCCACCCGCGGTCAGGGCCGCAAAGCCCTCCCGCAGCCGACCGAGCCGCCTTTCCGGGTCGCCACTGAGGAAGAGAACGCCGAGCTGGAACCGGTGTGGCGCCGTCACCGTGGCCAAGTCCTCACCAACCAACGGACCGAGAACGTAAACGCTGACGAGGACGACGACGATCGAGAGTCCGCAGGTAGAGACGGCGGTGCACGATGAGCGCGGCTTATGCCTTCCCGCGGCGCCCCGTCGTCGTCATTATCACCGACGAATCCGTTGCCACGACTGTGGCGCACAGCGCGGTTTGGGCCGCTTCAGAACAGGAAAGGCCCATACTACTTTTGGTGCCGAGGCAACGACCCGCGTTCACCACCGATCCGGCGATAGTGGCGAGGCTGTATGGGCGAGCGCTGCGCGAAGCCGAAGCCCTCGCTGGCAAGGTTCGGCCTGTACTGGAAGCGGCGGGATTCTCCGCTCCTGCACGCGTCGTATGGCACGGCACGTTCTCACTCAGACGTTCACGCCCGGCCCGGGCTATCGCCCTGGCCCGCGCGGTTCGCAAGGCCGGCGCGGCCGCCGTCGTCACTCCCATTGACCTGCCGACGCCGTCAGTAAAGGGCGTGGAAATCCTGCGCATACCGGACCACCAGGCTCGCTACCGCGCACACTGGTCGGAAGAGACTCTAGCTACATCCAAGGAAAGGGGCGCCCCAATGTCGCTCACGAATTCAACGAATCCGGCCCAAGAAATGGCGGCAACAGAAATAGCGACCCCGGACACCGGGCCAGCCCAACGTCCACCCTGGACGTTCCTGACCAATCACCGCCATGTGCTCCTGGCTGTCAACGAGAACTCCCGCGCGCGCGTGGACGACATAGCAGCGACTGTTGGCATCACGCCCAGGGCAACCCTGCACATTCTTGCGGACCTTGAGGAGGCAGGCTACCTGGAACGCCTCCGCGAAGGACGCCGCACTCGGTATGTGATCCAACCCCGCCAGCACTTCCGCCATCCCGCCGAAGCACATCAGGAAGTCGGTGCACTCCTGGCGATCTTCGCTCCCCACTAACGGAC
>NZ_KI914996.1:51039-66155 GCF_000520595.1 Arthrobacter sp. H5 | reverse complement strand
TGGTTTCGCGTCCCGCCGGGGCGAAGGCGGAAAAACCGCTCTAGGACTCCCCGCCGTCGTCGTCCGTCTGCTGCGGCGCCAGCGCGAGCCGCAGTTCGTCCTCCACGGCAATGGCGGCGATGAAGAAGAGCTCGTCGCCTGCCTCTACAACGTCGTCGGGGCTTGGTGTGATCGGAGCGTCATCGCGAAGGATCGCCACGGCGGTGCAGTCCTGGGGCAGTTCAATCGATCCGATGGTCCGCCCGATGATCGGGGAGTCCTGGGGCACCGTGAACTCAACGATCGCCGACACACCGGTATGAAGGGTGAGCAGGCGCACCAAGTCCCCGATCTCCACGGCTTCCTCCACAAGGGCGGTCATCAGACGGGGAGTATTGACGGCAACATCAACGCCCCAGGAGTCGTCGAACATCCAGTCATTCTTTGGATTGTTGACCCGCCCGACAGTGCGGCCAACACCAAATTCGCTCTTCGCGAGCAGCGAGACCACCAGATTGACCTTGTCATCGCCCGTCGCAGACACCACAACGTCGGCCTCATCGAGTTTGGCGTCCTTGAGCGTGGTGAGCTCGCAGGCGTCGCCGATCAGCCACCGGGCACCTTTCAGCCCGCTGCGGCCAATCACCTCCGGCTTCTCATCGATGAGCAGGATGTCGTGCTTGTTGGAGAGCAGCTCACGGGCGATGGATGATCCAACGCTCCCGGCGCCTGCGATAACAACCTTCATTCCGATTCCTCCTGCGGCTTCTTGGCCAGCACTCGGCCTATCTCATCGGTGCCGGCGGTCTCCATCATGGCGTGCACAACGTCACCCTGCTGGTAGCTGGTTTCGCCGCTGGGAAGCATGCCCTCGCCGAAGCGTGTCAGGTAGGCAACCCGCACCCCCGAGACGGTTTCAATGTCCTTAATGGATCGACCCAACCAGCCGTCATGCAGGGCCAGTTCGCCGAGGATCAGGCGCCCGGAGGATTCCCGGTAATCGCCGTTGATGCTCTGTTCCGGGAGGATGCGGCGAAGCACCTGGTCTGCGCTCCACCGGACAGCGGCGACCGTGGGTATGCCGAGCCGCTGGTAGATTTCCGCCCGGCCGGGATCATAAATACGTGCAACAACGTGGGGCACATGAAATGTCTCGCGGGCCACCCGGGTGGCCAGAATGTTGGAGTTATCTCCGCTGGAGACCGCCGCGAAGGCATAGGCGTTTTCGATGTCGGCATTTTTCAGTGTGTCCCGGTCGAACCCCACCCCGGTAACCCTGCGGCCGCCAAACGAACCGCGTAGGCGGCGGAACGCGCGGTCGTCCTGATCGATGATCGCCACGGTATGCCCGGATTCATCAAGCGTGTGGGCGAGGCTGACGCCTACCCGGCCGCAACCCATGATCACAAAATGCGCCACCGCGCCACTGCTCCCTTGACCGTCATAGTCCGTCCTGCCATTGCCGGGCGCCGTCAAAGCCACCCGCGTACCGCTATCGTGTGCGGTATGTCCCTAGCCTAGTGGAGTCCGCCGGGCGTAAACGCGCTAGTCTGTGGGCTGTGCTGACTTTCTTCGAGGCCGTTAAACGCGTGCTGGTGGGTAAGCCCTTCCGCAACGACAGGCTGCGCCACGACACGCTGCCCAAGAAGATTGCCATGCCCGTTTTTTCGGCCAACGCGCTTTCCTCCGCGGCGTACGCCCCGGACGAAATTCTGCTCACACTGGCCCTGGCCGGGGTAGCCGCCGTATCGGTTTCGCCGTGGGTGGGTCTCGCCGTGATTGTGGTGCTGCTGGTGGTGATTGCCTCCTACCGGCAGTCGGTGCACGCCTACCCGTCCGGCGGCGGCGACTATGAAATTGCGCGCCGCAACCTGGGGAGCAGTGCCGGGATCACCGTAGCGTCCGCGCTCATGGTCGATTACGTCCTCACCGTTGCTGTATCCGTGTCAGCGGCCGCCCACTACGTGGTGGCGCTTGCGCCCGCGCTGGCTGGTGGCCAGACGGCGATGGCGGTGGCCGCCGTCGTCGTCCTTGTCCTACTGAACCTGCGCGGCTTCACCCGCGGAGCACGCGCGTTGGCGGTGCCAACCTACATTTTCATGGCGGCAATCTTCGGGATGTGCCTTGTGGGGATCATCCAACGGCTCACCGGGACACTCCGGGAGGCGCCGACGGCGAGGCTGGAAATCATTCCCGACGCCGCCTTTGATTCCGGGCTGGTGGGCCTTGCCGGCGCGCTCCTCATCCTCCGGGCTTTTTCCGCGGGCGCCGCCGCGTTGACCGGCGTCGAGGCCCCAAGCTCAAACGTTCCCAGTTTCAAGCCGCCGCGCAGCCGCAACGCTGCGTCCACCCTGCTCCTGCTCGGCGTGGTTGCGGCGGCCATGACCGCCGGTGTGATCTACCTGGCCAACGCAGCCAAGGTGCACGTGGTGCAGAATCCCGCCGAGCAGTTGCTGCTGAACGGCCAGCCGGTTCCCGATGACTATATTCAGAACCCTGTCATCAGCCAACTGGCGCGCACTATCTTCGACGGCGGTTCCCTTCCATTCATCATTGTGGTGGCGGCAACGGCTCTGATCCTGGTCATCGCAGGGCACGCGGCCTTCAATGGCTTTCCCGTGCTGGCCTCCATCCTTGCGAAGGACGGTTACCTGCCGCGCCAGCTCAGCACGCGCGGCGACAGGCTGACCTTCAGCAACGGAATCATGGCCCTGGGTGCGGGCGCGATCCTGTTGATCTTCGTTTTCCGGGCTGATGTCACCCAGCTGGTGCAGCTCTATATCGTGGGCGTTTTCGTTTCATTCACCGCCACGCAGCTGGCACTGATAAAGCACTGGACCAGGGAGCTGCGCAGCACAGTTGACCGGAAGCGGCGCTGGCGCATGAACAAATCGCGTGCCATCAACACCGTCGGCTTTGTGCTCACCGCTGCGGTGCTGGTGGTGGTGCTGGTCACCAAGTTTGAGTTCGGCGCCTGGATTGCCGTCCTGGCGATGGCTTTCCTCTTTGTTGTGATGCTCAGCATCAAGAGGCATTACGACGCCGTGGCGCGCGAACTTGCGATCGACGACGCCACCTCCTCCCGTGCGCTCCCATCCCGCGTGCACGCCGTCATCCTTGTGTCCCACGTGCGCAAGCCCGTGCTGCGCGCGCTTGCCTTCGCCCGCGCGTCACGGCCGTCGAAGCTTGACGCCATTGTGGTGGACGTTGATCCGGAGGAGACCAAACGCACACTCAGCGACTGGGACCGGTATGAAATCCCGGTGCCGATCACCGTTCTTGCGTCCCCCTACCGCGACACCATCCCGCCGATCATGGACTATATCCAGTCGATGCGCCGGGACTCACCGCGGGACCTCATAGTGGTCTACATCCCGGAGTACGTAGTGGGCAGGTGGTGGGAGCAGTTGGTCCACAACCAGACTGCGCTGCGCATCAAGACCCGGCTGCACTTTGAACCCGGGGTTATGGTGGCTAGTGTTCCATGGCAACTGGCGTCGTCAGACGCTGCAAACAAGTTTCAGGATCTACGGTGACCCAAACGCTCGAACTCGAACTGTCCATCGGCCCGCCCGCCCACGGGGGCCATTGCGTTGCACGCCACGACGGCCGGGTGGTCTTTGTGCGGCATGGCGTGCCGGGCGAGGTGGTGAAGGTCAAACTCACCGAGTACGACGACGGCGCCCGCTTCTGGCGCGGCGATGTCACTGAAGTGCTTCAGGCCTCCGAAGACAGGGTCAACCATCCTTGGCCGCTCGCGGATGCCCTGCTGGCCGGGCTGCGCGGAGCCAAGCCCGTGGGCGGCGCCGAGTTTGGCCATATGACCCTCGACGCGCAGCGGCGGATCAAGGCCGCTGTCTTCCAGGAGCAGCTCCAGCGGTTGGCCATGATTGAGCGGGACGTCACCGTTGAACCTGTGCCGGATGAAACCGAAGACGGGCTGGGGTGGCGCACGCGCACCGGATTCGCGGTCGCAGCCGACGGACATTTGGCGATGCACGCGCACCGCTCAGACGAGTTGATTCCCGTGGCAGATATGCCGTTGGCGGTACCCGGAATCAACGCACTGTCCCTGTGGCTGTTGGATTTCTCCGGGGTGGCCGCCGTCGAGGTGGCGGCCGGCTCTGCGGGTGACCCGCCGCTGGTGATCCTTACCGCAGGCAGGGACGTGGACCGGGCAGCGATTACGGCGCTGGCGCAGTCAATCCCGGAGGCAGCCGTTGCCGTGCTTGATCCGGATACCGGCGGGCTGGAGCGCCTTCGCGGCCGCACCTGGATCCGGGAAAACGTGGACGGCCGTGAGTACCGGGTGACCGGTGAGGGATTCTGGCAGATTCACCGCAGCGCTCCGGCCGTGCTGACCGGTGCAGTACTTGAGCACCTGGATCTTGGCCCGGGCGTGAAAGCCGCGGATCTTTACGCGGGCGCAGGGCTGTTCACTGCCCCGCTGGCCGACGCCGTTGGCGATGGCGGGAGCGTACTCACCATTGAAGGATCCCCGCGGGCCAATAAGGACGCCCGCCGGAACCTGCATGGGCTACACCAGGTGGACATTGTGCAGGGCAAAGTGGAGAAGGTGCTGCGAGAGCGCCAGCCACAACTCGACGTCGTCGTCCTCGATCCACCGCGCGCCGGCGCGGGAGGCGAGGCAGTCAAGGCCATCACGCGCACAGGTGCCCGGGCGGTTGCCTACGTATCCTGCGACCCGGCGTCCTTCGCGCGCGACGTCGGCTACTTCCGTAAGGCCGGATGGACCCTTGATTCGCTGCGAGTCGTCGATCTCTACCCGCATACCCATCACATGGAATCGGTTGCTGTCCTTCGTCCGGGGTGATCAGTCCGGCGTGATCAGCCCGTCTTTGGCCGATCGGCCGCCGCTCAAGCGGATAGGATGAATCTGGTTGTTCCGCGTGCGAATAGTGCTGCGTCCTGCTGTATCACGCTTTCATTCACCAGGATGGGTTAGGGAGCCCTAACTAGCGCACCTGTCCGCGCCGGAACAAGGATTGAGACGGCGAGAGGAGTCCTGTTATGAGTAATGTGGACAGCTTCGGTTCCAAAGGCGTACTAAATGTCGCCGGTGCCGAATATGAAATTTTCCGGCTGAGTGCCGTTGAAGGCGCTGACAGCCTTCCGTTCAGCCTCAAGGTATTGCTTGAGAATCTGCTTCGCACCGAGGATGGTGCCAACATCACCGCGGACCATGTCCGCTCACTGGCAGGTTGGGACGCGGACGCACAGCCGGCCATCGAGATCCAGTTCACGCCGGCCCGTGTGATCATGCAGGACTTCACCGGGGTTCCCTGCGTCGTGGATCTTGCCACCATGCGGGAGGCCGTGAAGGAACTTGGGGGAGACCCGGCGCGGGTCAATCCGCTGGCACCCGCCGAGATGGTGATTGACCATTCCGTGCAGATCGACGTTTTCGGTAACTCCGACGCCATCGAGCGCAACATGGACATTGAGTACCAGCGAAATGGTGAGCGCTACCAGTTCCTGCGCTGGGGACAGACTGCATTCGACGACTTCAAGGTGGTTCCTCCGGGCACTGGAATTGTGCACCAGGTGAACATCGAATACCTGGCCCGTACGGTGATGACCCGTGAAATTGACGGCACACTCCGTGCATATCCCGACACCTGCGTAGGCACCGACTCCCACACCACCATGGTCAACGGCCTCGGCGTACTGGGCTGGGGCGTTGGCGGCATTGAAGCGGAGGCGGCAATGCTGGGCCAGCCCGTCTCCATGCTCATTCCGCGCGTGGTGGGCTTCAAGCTGACCGGGTCCATCCCTGCTGGCGCGACAGCCACCGACGTGGTCCTGACCATCACCGAACAGTTGCGTAAACACGGCGTTGTGGGCAAGTTCGTGGAGTTCTACGGAGACGGTGTCGCCGAGGTTCCGCTGGCCAACCGCGCCACGATCGGCAACATGAGCCCAGAGTTCGGCTCCACCGCAGCGATGTTCCCCATCGACGATGTCACCCTCGAGTATCTGCGGCTGACCGGCCGGGCCGAGGAGAACGTGGCCCTGGTTGAGGCGTATGCCAAGGAACAGGGTCTCTGGCATGACCCATCAAAGGAAATCAAGTTTTCCGAATACCTGGAGCTTGACCTTTCCACAGTGGTGCCCTCGATCGCTGGTCCCAAGCGCCCGCAGGACCGCATCGAACTCACGGACGCCAAGGAGCACTTCCGCAAGGACATCCACAACTATGTGAGTTCGGTGGATGACGCGGCACTCGACGAGGCCCTGGAGGAATCCTTCCCGGCCTCGGACGTGCCGGCGATGACCTCGACGCTGAAGCATTCGGCAGCAGCCAATGCCGACGGACGTCCATCCAAGGCGGTGCCCGTTTCCATGAAGGACGGCCGCGATTTTGTACTGGATCACGGGGCCGTGACCATCGCGTCAATCACCTCCTGCACCAACACGTCTAATCCCTCGGTGATGCTGGCGGCTGCGCTGCTGGCCCGAAACGCCGTGGACAAGGGCCTCACCTCCAAGCCATGGGTCAAGACCTCTGTGGCACCGGGTTCCAAGGTTGTCACCGACTACTATGACAAGTCCGGTCTGACTCCGTACCTGGAAAAGCTCGGCTTCTACATTGTTGGCTATGGCTGCGCCACCTGTATCGGCAACTCGGGACCGCTGGAGGAGGAAATCTCCGCCGCAATTCAGGACAACGATCTTTCGGTTGCGGCGGTCCTGTCCGGCAACCGCAACTTCGAGGGCCGGATCAATCCGGACGTCAAGATGAACTACCTGGCCTCGCCGCCGCTGGTCATCGCGTACGCCCTGGCCGGGACCATGGACTTCGATTTCGAGAATGACCCGCTGGGCCAGGACGAGTCCGGCGCGGATATCTTTCTCCGCGACATCTGGCCAAACCCCACCGAGGTGCAGCAGGTTATCGATTCCTCGATCGACGAGGCAATGTTTACAAAGGGCTACGAGGGAGTGTTCGACGGCGACGACCGCTGGAAGGCTCTCGATACGCCGGAGGGCAACACCTTCGCCTGGAGTGAGAGCTCAACGTATGTGCGGAAGCCACCGTACTTCGACGGGATGAAGGCCACGCCTGATCCGGTGACCGATATCGACGGCGCACGCGTGCTCGCGCGGCTGGGGGACTCCGTGACCACGGACCACATCAGCCCCGCAGGCTCGTTCAAGTCGGACAGTCCGGCGGGCCGGTATCTGCTGGAGCACGGAGTGGACCGCAAGGACTTCAACTCCTATGGCTCCCGCCGCGGTAACCACGAGGTGATGATCCGCGGCACGTTCGCCAACATCCGGCTGCGAAACACCCTGCTCGACGGGGTTGAGGGCGGTTTCACCCGTGACTTCACCCAGACGGGCGGCCCGCAGGCCTACATCTACGACGCTGCCATGAACTATCAGGCGGCGGACACCCCCCTGGTGGTCCTTGCGGGCAAGGAGTACGGTTCCGGCTCATCCCGTGACTGGGCAGCCAAGGGTACGGCCCTGCTGGGTGTCAAGGCGGTCATTGCTGAGAGCTACGAGCGGATTCACCGCTCCAACCTGATCGGCATGGGCGTCCTTCCGCTGCAGTTCCCCGCGGGCGAGAACGCGTCAACCCTTGGCCTGACGGGAACGGAGACCTTCGCGGTGGAGGGCGTGACTGAACTGAACAACGGGAGCACCCCAGAAACCGTCAAGGTCACTGCCACCCCGGAAGAGGGCGGCGACGCCATCACCTTCGATGCCGTGCTCCGCATCGATACGCCCGGCGAGGCTGACTACTATCGCAACGGCGGAATCCTGCATTACGTGTTGAGGCAGATCACCGCGGCGTAATCATCGGTGCCAGGACGCTCCCGTACTTTTTGTTGGAATAGACGGCCCATGGGCTTCTCTTCCAACAAGAACCGCGGGGGCGTCCTTGTTTGCTTCACAGCACGGGGTTTGCTTCACGGCACCGACCGGACTGGCGCCGCGTTAGAGTTAATGACCAGCACAGCGGAGCGCAGGACAATGTTCCGCCACCAGAAGGAGGCGCCGATGGGACTCTTGGAAACCATCCACAATCCACAGGACCTCAGCAGGTTGTCCGCACAGCAGCTCACCCGGCTTGCAGGTGAGATCCGCTCGTTCCTCATCGCCAACGTCTCCCGGACGGGAGGCCATCTGGGGCCCAACCTGGGCGTGGTAGAGCTGACCATGGGTATCCACCGGGTGTTTGACTCTCCCCGTGACAGCGTCATCTTCGATACCGGACATCAGTCCTACGTGCATAAACTGCTCACCGGCAGGCAGGACTTCAGCACACTTCGTCAACAGGGAGGGCTCTCCGGCTACCCATCCCGCGCGGAGTCGGTGCACGACGTCGTCGAAAGCTCCCACGCGTCGTCGTCCTTGTCCTGGGCGGACGGCATTTCCCGTGCCCGAGTGATAGCGGGCGAGGGCGACCGCTACACCGTTGTCCTGGTGGGCGACGGTGCTCTCACCGGTGGAATGGCCTGGGAAGCGATCAACAATATAGCGTCCGACAAGCGCCGCCGCGTGGTCATTGTGGTCAACGACAACGGGCGCTCCTACGCTCCGACTATTGGTGGGGTAGCCGATTACCTCGCGTCGCTGAGGCCCACCATCGACACCGTGCGCACCCACCCGGTGTATGAGGGGACACTCGACTGGTGGAAGAAGCGTCTTCAGAAAGGCGGTCCGGTTGGACGGTTCGCCTACAAGAGCCTCCACGCCACCAAGAAGGGTGTCAAGGACTGGTGGGCACCGCAGGGCTTGTTCGAAGACCTCGGAATGAAGTATCTCGGCCCGATCAATGGCCATGACATGGCCGCAGTCGAGCACACTCTGCATCAGGCGCGCAATTACGAAGGTCCCGTTATTGTTCACGCGATCACTGAAAAAGGGCACGGTTACGCGCCGGCCCGCGCCCATGACGAGGATCAGTTCCATGCGGTTGGAATCATTGACCCGGACACGGGGGAGCCGGTGGACGCCGGCGGTGTTCAATCGTGGACATCGGTGTTTGCCCAGGAAATCGCGGATATTGCCGATGAGCGCGCGGATATTGTTGGTATCACGGGGGCGATGGTCATTCCGGTGGGACTGCACAAGTTCGCGGCAAAGCACCCGGACCGGGTGTTTGATGTTGGCATCGCCGAGCAGCATGCGCTGACCAGTGCCGCAGGCATGGCTTTCGGCGGGTTGCACCCCGTGGTGGCGCTCTACGCAACGTTCCTGAACCGGGGTTTCGACCAGCTCCTGATGGACATTGCCCTGCATAAAGCGGGCGTCACCATTGTGCTGGACCGCTCCGGCGTCACTGGCCCGGACGGCGCCAGCCACCATGGCATGTGGGACCTTTCCATGCTGCAGATTGTCCCCGGCCTCCACCTTGCCGCACCCCGGGATGCCACCCGGCTGCGCGAAGAACTGCGCGAGGCCGTCGCGATTGCTGATGCACCCTCTGTGGTCCGCTACTCGAAGGGCAATGTCGGCGCCGAAGTGGAGGCTGTTGAGCGTCTTGACGACGGCGTTGACGTGCTGTGCCGACGGCCTGCCGGGGCAAGGAGTAATGATGTTCTCATTGTCAGCGTGGGCGCCATGAGCGAAATGGCGCTGGATGTTTCCAACCGGATCGGCGCCCAGGGGATCAGCTCCACGGTGATTGACCCGCGCTGGGTGCTGCCGGTGCGCCGCTCGGTGATTCAGTTGGCGGCTGAGCACCGGATTGTGGTTGTCATCGAGGACGGTGTTCGTGCCGGGGGTGTGGGCTCGAGGATCCGCCAGGAGATGAGGGCGGTGGGTGTAGATACGGCCCTCAACGAGGTGGGGTTGCCGGTCGAGTTCCTCGACCATGGTTCACGCTCGGATGTGATGGAACGGGTGGGTCTGACCGCGCGCAAGGTCGCGCAGGATGTGGTGGAGCAGGTGCTGGGGACCAAGGTTCCCGTGGCGCGTCCATTGCCGGGGGAGACGGCTCCGGCCACCGGCCAGATGCCCACGCTCTAGGAGGTCAGCGCCTCCACCGCACCCATCGGTAGTTGCTTCCATAGGCAAAATCATGGATATAGCCGCAGTCCGTGCAGACGGCGCCGTCGGCTGACTGGTTGGCAGAGTCACCGTCGACGGCTGATATGTTCGCAGCGTTGGGTGGTATGTCGCGCTGCAGGAACTCGGGATTTTGGCAGACCAGGCATTTAAAGGTGTAGCCCTTGATTTCCAGTCCCAGGAATGACTCTCCGCTCATCGTCACAGCCTAGTGCGTCCCTGGGCACCGGATGTTCAGGCGATGAACCCGTCAATGAAACTGAAGAATACGGATGCCGCAGTTGCCAGTATCAATACGGCAGCCAAGGCAGGCGCCCATTCTCCGAGGAACCGTGTTGCGCCAGCTGGAACGGGAATCACGGAATGCAGCACGTTGCGCGCAGTAAGCAGGACAAACAGCACGATCATCGCTGCCCATACGGCCATGCAGTAGAGGCACAGGATATGAATCTCGAAGAGGGCCTGGCTCCACAACCAGACCACAAAGACCATGCCGAGGCTCACCCCAACCTGCAGGCCCATCCAGTACCAGCGGGCACACCGTGCGCCGGAGAGAAGGGCGGCCGACGTGGTGAGCACAATGGCAAACGACACGATCCCGATCAATGGGTTGGGAAAACCGAAGACCGCAGCCTGCCAGGTCCTGAACACTTCCCCGCAGGAGATCAGCGGACTGATATCGCAACTGGTGACATAGTCGGGGTTTTCGTAGAGAGCCAGGCGTTCCAGGAGCAGTTGACCTGACGCCAGAAAACCAATCAGTCCGGTGACGGCCAGCGTCCAACCCATTCCGCGCGCAGTCGCAAACGCAGGGAGGATGCCGTGTGCCTTTCGGGACACTTCGCGCGAAGTGCCGTCGGTACCGCTTCCTGGCACAGTAAATACCTCTTTCGTGATCCCAAAACATCAGCGAGTCTAGTAGGGCGGGCCCGTCAAGCGGGGCGTTTGTGAGAGAATGGGCTTGGCTGGTCCGGGAACCACATTTCCGTGCTGGTCCAGTGACAGGCTTCCGGTTCTGCCGGCGACGCTTCCACGGTACAAGGAAACCACCAAGCCCGGTGGATGTGCCCCAGGAATCCGCTGCGCAGGCCTCATAGGGGTTTCCTACGGGATCCCCACGGATGAGCAGGAAAAGCGTCGCTGGTCTTCGAGTGATGCCGCACCCCATGGATGGTGCGACCTCGAACGACAATGATGACGACTTCCGGTCCACGCGAGGCGCACAGCCCGCGGACAACCGACCAAGTGCCCCCATGGGCGCCGGAATGTGGACGGTGCCGCAGGGGCTGGAGCAAAGCAAAATATGGACATCTCAACATCAGATTCACAGCCGGAACTGGACGCACCGGAACCCGCGGCGCCGGCAAAGGCACCGAGGACGCGCCGAAAGAAACCCGGCAATGATGACGCCCAGCCGGAGCCCACCGCGCCGGCAAAGCGCCGTACCAGCCGAAAGCAGGCCGACGGTCAGTCGGAAATCCATCTTCCTGCCGCGCCGTCCACGCCGCCTACAGGTGGAACGCCGGCCTCGTCGCCGGTGGACGCACCGGCCAGCGACTCAGAAGCAGTCCCAGCGGAGACCATCGACGGCGGCACCCCCGCCAAAACGGTGCGGAAGCGCCGATCAACCCCGGCCAAGGCAGCCGCACCGGCCGCTGACTCCGCAGGAGGGGCCGCCGCGGACACGGGCTCCGCGGAACCGGAGCAGACCACGCCGGTCAAGGCGCCGCGCACCCGCCGGCCACGCAAGGCCACGTCCGAAGCCGCTGATCCCGCCGAAACAGCCGCCGAAACTCCTGCTGCTGACCAGCCAACCTCCTCCGAAGACTCCGAAGACTCCGAGGCCAAAGCCAAGGCACCGCGCGCCCGCCGCACCCGGAAGACGGACCCCGTGCAGGAGACGCCGGCGGAAGAAGCCGCGACAGAGCACACGGGACCCGAATCCGGAGACTCCGGGGCCAAAGCCAAGGCGCCCCGCACCCGCCGCACCCGAACAGCGGCCCCGGCGCAGGACGCGCCCGCTGTTGATGCTGTGGCCCGCAGCGTGGAAACTCCCTCCGAGCCTGCCGTGGAAGACCAGGAGACGGCCGCTGTCCAGTCCTTCGCCATTCCGGAATCACCGGTTTCACTGCTCTTCCATGCGCCGGATCTCACTGCTCCTTCCCGCCCTCCCAGGATCAGCGCCCCGCAGGGGACCAGCGCGCCACGGGCAAACGAGCAGGTGGATGCCGAAGAGACTGACGACGAGAACCGCAAAGGCCGGCGGAGCCGCCGTGGCCGTGGCCGGAGCCGCGGAGCGGAGGACGCCGAGCGGAGCCAAGGCGAGCCGGGGGCCGAGGACTCCAGTGAAGACGCCGGAGACGAAGCGTCGGAGGAGAACGTTACCTCCCGCCGTCGTCGTCGGCGTCGCCGCGGTGACCAGGATCTTGAACTGACCGGTGGTCAGGATGACGATCCGCCCAACACTGTGACGCGCGTCCGCGCGCCCCGTCAGAGTGCCGAGGCGCCGCCGTCCGACCGCGTTACAAGCGTGAAGGGCTCCACCCGGCTCGAGGCCAAGAAGCAACGCCGCAGGGAATCCCGGGATACAGGCAGGCGTCGCCAGGTCATCACCGAGGCGGAATTCCTCGCGCGCCGTGAATCGGTTGACCGGCAGATGGTTGTCCGCCAGCGCGACGACAGGATCCAGATCGCCGTGATGGAAGACGGCGTGCTCGCCGAGCACTTCGTCTCCAAGACCCAGCAGGACTCCCTGATCGGCAACGTGTACCTCGGAAAGGTGCAGAACGTTCTTCCGAGCATGGAGGCCGCCTTCATCGACATTGGACGGGGGCGCAATGCCGTGCTCTACGCCGGCGAGGTCAACTGGGACGCGGCCGGGCTGGACGGTCAGCCGCGCAGGATCGAATTGGCGCTGAAATCCGGCGATTCGGTGCTGGTCCAGGTTTCCAAGGACCCGGTGGGGCACAAGGGAGCCCGGCTGACCAGCCAGATCTCCCTGCCCGGCCGCTACCTGGTGTACGTGCCGGGCGGCTCAATGACAGGCATTTCCAGGAAGCTCCCCGATGTGGAGCGGAACCGGCTGAAGCGCATCCTGAAGGACCGTCTGCCGGAGAATGCGGGAGTCATCGTCCGTACCGCCGCGGAAGGGGCAAGCGAGGAGGAGCTGACGCACGACATCAACCGCCTTCGGTCTCAGTGGGAAACCATCGAAGGCAAGTCGTCGTCCACCAAGACGCTTGCGCCGGAACTGTTGTACGGCGAACCGGATCTGACCATCAAGGTTGTCCGCGACGTCTTCAATGAGGATTTCTCCAAACTGGTTGTATCCGGCGAGGAAGCCTGGGACACCATTGAGGCGTACGTCATGTACGTGGCACCGGATCTGGTGGGCAGGCTGGAGAAGTGGACCAGCGGTGAGGACATCTTTGCAGCCATCCGTGTGGACGAACAGATCCAGAAAGCGCTGGAGCGCAAGGTCTTCCTTCCATCCGGCGGCTCCCTGGTCATTGACCGCACCGAGGCCATGACCGTTGTTGACGTGAACACCGGCAAGTTCACCGGCAGCGGCGGCAACCTGGAGGAGACGGTCACCAAGAACAACCTGGAAGCGGCGGAGGAAGTTGTCCGTCAGCTGAGGCTCAGGGACATTGGCGGGATCATTGTCATCGACTTCATCGACATGGTCCTGGAAGCCAACCGCGATCTGGTCCTTCGCCGCATGGTGGAATGCCTCGGCCGGGACCGCACCAAGCACCAGGTCGCCGAAGTGACATCGCTGGGACTGGTTCAGATGACCAGGAAACGGATGGGGACCGGGCTGCTTGAAGTGTTCGGCGAAAACTGCGAGCACTGCAACGGACGCGGGGTGCTCACCCATGAGGACCCGGTGGAGCACCGGCGCCATGCCGTGTCAACAGACAATCACCAACAGCACCTCCGCCAGGAAAAGATGTCCCGCAGCGAGCGCAAGCGCAGCCGGACCAAGTCCCCTCAACCCGCCGAGCAGCATGGTGTGAGCGAACCGGTGGTCGAGGACCCGGACCGGGCTGCGAGAGCCGAGGCGGCGCGCGCTGCCTTGGCCAACATCGCCGCGGCAACCCATGCAGCCCACGAACACGAGGATCATGCCCCGCTGCTGCCTGCTTCGACCGGGGCCGTGCTCACCATCAACGGCGAGACCGTCTCACTGCCGCGGGCGGAGCACCCGGAGGCAGTAGTGGAGCAGCCACGGCTGACGCTGGAGAGCCTGACGGAGGCCTTCAACCGGCCCGCCGCACAGGATTCCGTGCCGCCGGTTGACGGCAATGGAACTCCTCCAGCCACGGGCGCGAGGCGCAACCGTGGGCGCCGCTCCGCAAGCAGCGCCCAGGGTTCCGCTGACACCGCAACCATTGAGCGCAGGACAGACGACAGTCCCGCTGAAGCGGCCCGGGGCGCGCAGCATGTAGCTCGGACTCAACAGGCTGAACCGCAGCCGACCACCAAGGACGAGCCAATGATTCTCGGCGTGGGAGTGCCTGCGTCGGAGCTGTAGGTCGCGGGAGACTGAATCCGCCGGAGTCTGCATGACGGGCTCCGGCGGTTCTTTTTAAACGGTGCGTCCTGCCCTGTTATAGGGTGGGTTGCAGTGACACGCGGTGCCGGGAAACCGGCTGAGAGCAAACGCGTTGAACCTGATCTAGAGATGATCGCCGGAATTGCGGTCTTTGGCCTAGCGGAGGGATGTCGCGAATGACTATTCGCAGTTTTGAACGCGCCACAGTGGTGCATGAAGCCGGTGTAGACCCAACCACCCGATTGCGGGACACCCCGCGGGTGCTCAGCATTGCGGGGACCGATCCAACCGGAGGCGCCGGCATTCAGGCGGACCTGAAGAGCATCGGAGCGAACGGCGGCTATGGGATGGCGGTCATTACATCCCTGGTGGCGCAGAACACCCGGGGAGTACGATCAGTGCACACACCTCCGGCGTCCTTCCTGCGTGAGCAGCTCCAGGCTGTGAGCGACGACGTCCACATTGACGCTGTGAAAATCGGCATGCTGGGGGACGTGGAGACCATAGAGACGGTACGCGGCTGGCTCGCGGAAGCGGG
>NZ_KI914996.1:38054-50939 GCF_000520595.1 Arthrobacter sp. H5 | reverse complement strand
GTCCCGCCGTCGTCGTTCTTGATCCCGTCATGGTGGCCACCAGTGGCGACCGTCTGCTGGCGGACGACGCCGAAAGCGCGTTGCGCGCGCTGCTTCCTTTCGCTCACCTGGTGACACCCAACGTGCCGGAGCTCGCGGTCCTTATGGGGGAGCCGGTGGCGGCGACCTGGGGCGAGGCGGTGGAGCAGGGCCGGAGGCTGTCGAAAGCGACCGGCACCAAGGTGCTGGTCAAAGGAGGCCATCTGCCCGGCTCTGTTTGTCCCGATGCACTGGTGGACTCCACTGCGGAAGAACAGATCCGCGTCCTGGAAGGGCCGCGGATCGTGACGGACAACACCCATGGGACGGGCTGCTCGCTGTCTTCGGCACTGGCAACGGTGCAGGCGCGGACTGGCAACTGGTGGGAATCGCTCGTTGACGTGAAGCGCTGGCTCACCGGTGCGTTGGAGAGGTCCAGCGAGCTTGAGGTCGGTCAGGGCAACGGGCCAATCCATCACTTCCACGCCTCGTCCGGGAGCCGGCTGCGGCCCTTCAGCGCGGTCGCCTGGGAGCAGACGGCCCTCTGGCGCAGCCGGATCCATGAACTGACGTTTGTCCGCGGACTGCGAGACGGCAGTCTTGCCCCGGATCACTTTGCCTACTATCTGGCGCAGGATGCCCTGTACCTCGGCAGCTATTCCCGGGTGCTGGCCCGGGCGAGTGCGCTCGCCCCCACCGAAACCGAGCAGCTGTTCTGGGCTACAGCAGCCCGGAACTGCATCCAGGTGGAGGCAGAACTCCACCGCACCTGGCTCCAAGGGCAACCGCCAGTGGAGGCCGGCCCGGTGACCAAGGCGTATGTTAACCACCTCCTCGCCGCGAGCGCTGGAGGGAGCTACGGGGTGCTCATTGCAGCCGTCCTTCCGTGCTATTGGCTGTACGCGGATGTGGGCAGCGCCCTGCATGATGCCTGGTCGAAGGCAGGGCGGGATGCTGCCCACCCGTACGCCGCGTGGATTGAGACCTACGCCGATCCCGCGTTCGCCGAGGCAACTGCGCAGGCAATTTCTGTGGCCGACGCAGTGTATGCCGGCGCGTCGGCCGCAGAGCGCTCTTCCATGCTGAGGGCATTCGACGATTCCGCGCAGTATGAACTGGAGTTCTTCGATGCGCCCCGGCACCATGGATAGCGGTGCCGCATGTGCGGTCGGGTGGTGCCGGAACCGCGGTAAGCTGAAATCCGGGGTTCGCGTGACCTTGCCGGCGACTCGCCGCTGCAGCCCTGATTTGCGGGAAGCCTGCAAACTGGCGTAATCTGGATCTTCGGTGCGCGCGCCTTCTAACCGGTATTCCGGGGCGCGGATGCACAGCGGATTTCCGGTGACAGTCTTTAGAGGCCAAAACAGCCGATGAAGTCCGCAATCATTAAACGTACTGACAGAATTAAACGTCGAGAGAAGTGAGTTCCCAAGTGGTGTACGCGATTGTCCGCGCAGGCGGCCGCCAAGAAAAGGTTTCCGTGGGAGACCTCGTTACCCTTGACCGCGTCACCGGTAAGGCCGGCAGCAGCTTCACGCTGCCCGCTCTCCTTCTGGTAGACGGAGACAAGGTGACAACCGCGGCCAAGGATCTGGCCAAGGTATCGGTCACCGCTGAGATCATCGAGAATCTCCGCGGCCCAAAGATTGTCATTCAGAAGTTCAAGAACAAGACCGGGTACAAGAAGCGCCAGGGTCACCGTTCGGAACTGACCCGAGTCAAGATCACAGGCATCAAGTAGCCGTTGCTGGCAGCTTTTCGTCGATCAACAGTTTCTTTACCAAAGGCAGGCATAACAAATGGCACATAAGAAGGGTGCGAGTTCCACTCGCAACGGTCGCGACTCGAACGCACAGTACCTCGGCGTGAAGCGCTTTGGCGGTCAGGTTGTCAAGGCAGGCGAAATCATCGTCCGCCAGCGTGGCACCCACTTCCACCCCGGCGCAAATGTTGGCCGCGGCGGAGATGACACGCTGTTCGCACTGGAAGCAGGTGCGGTTGAGTTCGGCACGCGTCGTGGCCGCAAGGTCGTCAACATTGTCGGCGCGGCAGCGGAGTAGCATTTCCCTCCAACGCATCAGGCACTAAAGCAGTCAGGTGGGGTGAGCCATTTCGGCTCACCCCACCTTCTTTTAAGCCGGTTAGACTCGGTTTCGACAATAGATTTCATGAAGGAGTTCAACGTGGCAAGCTTCGTTGACCGGGTGGTTCTGCACGTGTCCGGCGGTACCGGTGGTCACGGCTGCGTTTCCGTCAAGCGGGAGAAATTCAAACCTTTGGGCGGGCCCGACGGCGGCAACGGCGGTGACGGCGGCGGGGTGATCCTGCGCGTTGACCACCAGACCACCACGCTGCTGGACTTTCACCATGCACCGCACCGCCATGCCACCAACGGCGGCAACGGCATGGGGGACTGGCGGGAAGGCAAAAGGGGAGAGACTCTGGTGCTTTCCGTCCCGGACGGAACAGTGGTGAAAACGCGCGACGGCGATGTTCTTGCCGACCTCGTCGGTGAGGGCACCGAGTTCATTGCGGCCGCCGGAGGGCAGGGCGGTCTGGGCAATTCGACGCTGTCATCGCAGAAGCGGAAAGCCCCCGGATTTGCACTGCTGGGAATCCCGGGTGACGCCCGCGACGTCGTTCTTGAGCTGAAGTCGATTGCCGACATTGCCCTGGTTGGCTTCCCGTCCGCGGGCAAGTCCAGCCTCATCGCCGCAATGTCCGCTGCACGTCCCAAAATCGCCGACTACCCGTTCACCACACTGATCCCCAACCTGGGTGTGGTACAGGCAGGTGAAACACGGTTTACCATCGCTGACGTGCCCGGTCTCATCGAGGGCGCGAGCGAAGGCAAGGGCCTGGGGCACAACTTCCTGCGCCACGTTGAACGGTGCGCCGCATTGGTCCATGTGCTTGACTGCGCCACTCTCGAAGCGGACCGTGACCCACTCAATGACCTGGAGATTATTGAACGCGAACTGGAGAAGTACGCCGTCGATATGAGCTTTGCCGGCCCTGACGGCGAAGTTGTACCTCTCAATGAGCGGCCGCGCCTGATTGCCCTGAACAAAGTGGACGTTCCGGATGGAAAGGACATGGCCGGTTTTGTGCGCCCAGAGCTTGAATCCCGCGGCTACCGTGTCTTTGAGGTGTCCGCCTCAAGCCATGAGGGCCTGCGCCAGCTCGGCTTTGCCATGGGCGAGATTGTGCTGGCGGCACGCGAGCAGCTGAAGGCTGCCCCGCCAAAGGTGAAGGCGCCGGTACTGCGGCCCCGCGCGGTCAATGAAAAGGGCTTCATCATCCGGAACGAGGAGAAGAATCTTCTTCCGCTGTACCGCATTCTCGGCGAAAAGCCCGAGCGGTGGGTCAAGCAGACCGACTTCACAAATGACGAGGCGGTTGGGTACCTTGCCGACCGGCTGGCTAAGTTGGGAGTTGAGGAGCAGCTCTTCCGGAGCGGAGCAAAGCCCGGCGACACCGTGGTGATCGGCGAGGGGGACGGCGTCGTCTTCGACTGGGAGCCAACCATGATGGGTGGAGCTGAATTGCTGGCATCGCCGCGCGGAACCGACATCCGGCTCGGCGAACTCATCCGCCCCACCAGGGACGAAAAGCGTGAGGACTACCAGGGCCGCAAGGAAGCCAGGGCCGCTGCCCGCGAGGAGCTGGAGGCTGAGCGGAAAGCGGGCATCTGGACGGAATCGGTGAACTACAAGCACAATCCGGCGAACACAAAGAATACTGGTGCCGACGCGGATGGGGACGCGGATGGACCAGCCAGCCAAGACTGACCCTGTAACCGACACTAAGGAATCAATGACAGTAAAGCGCCCACTGAAAACCCGGTCCGGACTGGCGAAAGCCAAGAGAATTGTTGTGAAGGTAGGATCCTCCTCCCTCACCTCGATCTCCGGAGGACTTTCCGAAGAGGCGCTGGTAGCCCTCTCTGACGTGCTGGCAGCCCGGCGCAATGAGGGTACCGAAGTCATCCTGGTGTCATCCGGCGCCATTGCGGCGGGCCTTGCCCCGCTTGGACTGGTGCGCCGGCCCAACCAGCTCTCCTCCCAGCAGGCGGCAGCCAGTGTGGGGCAGGGCCTGTTGATGGCCCGCTACACGCAGGCCTTCGGAGCCCACGGGGTAACGGTGAGCCAGGTGCTGCTGACGGCCGAAGACTTGATCCGCCGCACCCACTATGCCAACGCCCACAGGGCCATGGAGCGCCTGCTGAATTTCGGCGTCGTTCCGATTGTTAACGAGAACGACACCGTGGCCAGCCATGAGATCCGGTTCGGCGACAATGACCGTCTCGCGGCGTTGGTGGCGCACCTTGTTAAGGCAGATGCGTTGATTCTCCTGTCGGATGTCGATTCACTATATGACGGTCCGCCGAAGGACGGTGCGCAGCGCATCCCGGAGGTCCGCAGTTCCGCTGATCTGGAAGGCGTGACAATCGGGCGAACCGGCAAGGCTGGGGTGGGCACCGGGGGGATGGTCACTAAGGTGGAAGCGGCAACGATTGCCGCCAGTTCAGGCATTCCGGCGCTGGTTACGTCCGCTGCCAACGCCGGGGCGGCACTGGCAGGGGAGGACGTGGGGACATGGTTCAGCACCAGCGGACGCCGGCAGCCCATCCGGCTGTTGTGGCTTGCGCACCTCGCAGACATCCAGGGCACCCTGACAATTGACGACGGCGCGGCCAAGGCCGTGGGGGAGCGCCGCCGTTCCCTTCTTCCGGCGGGAATTGTCTCCGTGGGAGGCGAATTTGAGGCGGGTGACCCGGTGGCGATGCTGGACCGCAAGGGCGGCGTGATTGCGCATGGACTGGTCAACTACAGTTCATTCGAGCTGCCCCGCATGCTCGGCCGCACCACCCGCGAACTCTCAATGGAACTTGGCCGCGAATACGAACGCTCGGTTGTCCACGTCAATGACCTTGTGGTGCTGAGGCCCGCTGCCACCGCTTAGGCTCCGGCAGCACCTCTTCGTTAGACTTGGGTGATGACTGACGTGACCACACAGCAGACTGACCACCCCGCCGACACAGCTGACGGGCAGGGTCCAACATCCCCTTCGGCAATAAGCACTGAACAGGCCGTCCATAATATCGCTGACCGCTCAAGGGTGGCCGCGCGCCGGATTGCCCGCGCCAACCGGGCGTGGAAGGACAGGGCGCTCCTCGCCATCGGGGAGGCGCTGATAGCGAAGCAGGACGTCATCCTCCGGGCCAACTCCCTGGATGTCGAAGCCGGGCGGAACAACGGCACATCCAGCGCATTGCTGGACCGGCTGAGCCTTACCGAAGCCCGCATTGCGGGCCTCGCAAAAGCACTGGAAGACCTCGCCGGCCTGCCGGATCCTGTGGGAACCGTCGCCCGCGGGCAGACCCTTCCCAATGGCGTACGGCTGCGGCAGGTGCACGTGCCGCTTGGCGTGGTCGCAGCCATCTACGAGGCACGGCCAAACGTTACCGTGGACATCGCCGGTCTGGCCCTGAAGAGCGGCAACGCAGTGATTCTTCGCGGGGGAAGCGCCGCAGCGCACACCAACGCGGCCCTGATCGGTATCATCCGTGACGTGCTGGACGCATCCGGGCTCCCCGCGGATGCAGTGCAGAGTGTCGATGAGTACGGCCGGGAGGGAGCCAATGTGCTCATGAAGGCGCGCGGCCGGGTGGATGTGCTGATACCCCGCGGCGGCCATGACCTCATTCAGACCGTCGTGTCCAACGCAGCAGTCCCCGTTATTGAAACGGGAGAGGGCAACGTCCACATTTTCCTGGACGAGAGCGCCGACCCTGAGATGGCCGTTGATATTCTGCTCAACGCCAAGACCCAGCGTCCCAGCGTCTGCAACACGGTGGAGACCCTGCTGGTGCACCGGGACGCTGCAGCTGTCCCGGCAGTGCTGACCGCTCTGTCCAGGGCAGGGGTCAGGATCCATGCAGATCAGCGGGTGCTGGCGGCCCTTCCTGCGGGTGTCGAAGCGGACGCCGCCGACGACGGTGACTGGGGCAGGGAGTATATGGACCTTGACATCGCGGTTGGAATGGTCGACACGCTGGACGACGCTCTGGAGCACATCCGGAAGTGGAGCACGGGCCACACCGAGGCGATCATCACCAATGATCTGGCACGCTCCGAACAGTTCATTGCCGGCGTGGACTCTGCCGCGGTGATCGTGAACGCTTCGACCCGCTTTACCGACGGCGGCGAGCTTGGCCTTGGCGCGGAGGTTGGAATCTCCACCCAGAAAATGCATGCCCGCGGCCCCATGGGACTGCGCGAGCTCACCACCACCAAGTGGATCATCCAGGGCGAAGGACAGATCCGCGTGTAGAGTGCATGCGCTTGACCCGTGTGCGTCCGCTACGGGGCAGCGCGTAACATAGAAGGAAACCTCATCACCTACCCGTCGAATGATGGCGGGCAGAAAAACAGATCCCAAGGGGAGAATGATGCTGACCCAGTTTCTCAACGCCGCGGCCGTTGCGGGTGAGACGGCAGAAGAGCACGTGCAGCTGCCCATGGACCCGATCATGTATGGAGCCCTGATTATGGGTGGGCTGCTGGTTCTGATGTTCGTGACGATTGCGTTCACCAGTCTGGGCCACCGACATGAGGCGGTCGAGGAACATTCGGACCCGCACCGCCAGCATCCCAACAAGCATGACCACGGCGAGAACCCGCAGCACTGATTTCCTTGACAGATCATCCGGAGGCGACTGGCCTGCACGGTGTGGGCCCGGTGGGTCCACCCGGAGCGGAGGGGACGCCGTGGCGGCTAGGGGTGATGGGCGGTACTTTTGATCCCATCCATCATGGGCATCTGGTGGCCGCCAGTGAAGTTGCTGCGGTGTTTGACCTGGATGAAGTGGTGTTTGTGCCCACCGGCCAGCCCTGGCAGAAGTCCGAGAAAGAGGTCAGTGCGGCTGAACACCGCTACCTGATGACCGTTGTGGCCACCGCATCCAATCCAAGGTTCACGGTAAGCCGGGTGGATATTGACCGGCCGGGCCCAACCTATACGATTGATACGCTGCGTGACCTGAAGACAGCACGGCCGGAGGCTGAGTTGTTTTTTATCACCGGCGCCGACGCAATGTCGCAGATCCTGTCCTGGAAGAACGTGGATGAGCTGTGGTCACTGGCCCATTTTGTTGGGGTGACGCGTCCGGGGCATGAGCTTCGCGGCCGTGGGAAGGACGTCAGCCTGTTGGAGGTTCCGGCCATGGCAATTTCCTCCACGGACTGTCGGCGCAGGGTTTCCAGCGGATACCCCGTCTGGTATCTGGTTCCTGATGGCGTGGTCCAGTACATCGCGAAGCACAGTCTGTACAAAGAGGGCGGTCCGCGCCGGAACAGCGCAGCGCGGCCGGAAGTATCAACAACAACATGACAACTACTGGGTGAGAAAGCAATGAGCAACGGTAACGAGTCCGCACAAAGCCGCAGGTCGGCTCGACAAGCGCGCGGAGTCTCAGCCGACCAACAAACCGATCCGCAGGCTCAACAGGCAGGTGCCGGGACGGCCGCAGCGCAGCGGCACACCCGGTCCACTGCTGGTTCCGGTCCGGGTGGATCGGCCCGGGACGTCCCGCGCGAGCGGCGCAGCCGGCGTGCGGCGGATGCTCCGGTTGATGCTCCCGCCACCACAGCCCCGCGGGAACGCATTTCCCAGACGAGGGCCCGCGACCGTGAAGCACTTCGGACCTACCGCGCCCTGTCCGATCAGCAGGCGCCCACCGAACAAGCCGACCAAGTGTCCACCCGGCGGCAACTTCGGCGCCAGCAGCAGATTGCCCTGGGTACCCAGGGCGTTCCGGTGGTCCAGAACGCCCATTCTCAGCGGCAGTCCGAGGGGCACACTCCCACGGCATCGGACATTGGCGGCCGCGACAGCGAACCCGGTCGTCATCCTGAACCGGACGGTACACAGCCTGGTGGGGAAGCAACCGCCGTTGATCTGATGAGCGTGGAGCAGGCTCTTGCTGCGCGGGAAGCAATCATTGGGCAGGCGGAGAACCAGGTCGCGATGATGGAAGCGTCCAGGACCGACGACCCATTCTCCGTCGATCTGGAGATTCTCGCGCAGCAGAAGGCCCTTGCCGAGCGCGCAGCCGTACTCAACACCCGTGCGCAAAAGATTCAACAGCTCACCCAGGAGAACCAGCAGCGCAAGCCGTTACTGAATGACCCAACCACCGCACACAACCTTTCGATTGTTTCCCCGGTCGGATTTGTTCAGGGATCCGGTTCACCGGTGGACAGGGCACCCGTCACATCGCATATCCCAGTGGTGACCGGGACGAAACCTCGGCAGGGCGGCACTACGCACGGCGTGGTGGCTCCGGTAGTTGTTCCGCAGCGCCCCGCACCGGCTAAGCCGGCTCTGCAGGAGCCGGCCGCACCCGAACAGCGGCCGGTGGTGTCCTCGCAGGCGGAACAAGTGCAGGTCGGTCAGCCTCCATCTGCTCTTTCGCCGGACTCTGCCAGCCGCTCGCGCGTTCTGGCGCAGGCGGAAGCGATGGTCCAGGGGCAAGGCAACCCCGGATCGGAAGGGGCAACGCCTATCCGTGCGCGGAGCGCCTATGGACTTGAGCCGCTCGATGCAATGACTGCCGGTCTGGCGCGCGTCAAGCGGATGAGAATGATGCAGTATTCAATCGTTGGCTTGGGCGCGTTGGCGCTCATCACCGGCATCATGATGATCGCTGGGATATTCAATTGAATATGACAGCCAACAACACACAAGGAGATCAGTGAGCGCAACCGATTCGTCCATTGCAATTGCACGGACCGCGGCACATGCCGCGTCCGACAAGATTGCACAGGATATTGTGGCCATCGACGTCAGTGACAGACTGGCGATCACCGACGTTTTCCTGGTCGCTTCGGCTCCCAGCGAGCGTCAGGTCAACGCGATTGTGGACGGTGTCGAGGAAGAGCTGTCCAAGCAGGGCTTGAAGCCTGTCCGGCGCGAAGGACGGAGTGAGGGCAGGTGGGTGCTGCTCGACTACATCGACGTGGTCATCCACGTGCAGCACGAAGAGGACCGCGTTTTCTACGCGCTGGAGCGCTTGTGGGGGGACTGCCCGGTCATTGACCTGCAGCTTGAGGCCTCTGTGCCGGCAGCATCCTCCGACGCGGAGTGACTCCGCACGCCGCGGACAATGCGGCAGGCGGTCTGTCCTCGTCGCTGCGCCGGATCATCTTCTGGCGGCACGGCCGGACCGAGTGGAATGCCGGGGGCCTGTTTCAAGGCCAGGAAGACATTGCGCTTGATGATGTGGGCCGGCAGCAGGCCATCGACGCGGCTGCGGAACTGAAGCACGTTTCGCCGTCGCTGATTGTGGCATCCGATCTGGCGCGGGCGTACGACACCGCCCGCGAGCTTTCTGCTGTGACCGGATTGCCCGTCGAGCGCGATGAGCGGTTCCGTGAGACTTTTGCGGGTGAGTGGCAAGGGCTGACGTTCAGTCGGATTGCTTCCCGTTTCGCGGAGAATCAGGCGGCCTGGCACGCCGGAGATCCGGCGGTGCGTGCTGGCGGCGGGGAGAACCGTGTGGAGGTTGGCCTAAGAATGTCACATGCCACGCTCGACGCCGTTAGCCGGCTGGCGCCGGGGAAGACCCTGGTGGTGGCGAGCCATGGTGGTGCCATCAGGGCCGGACTCGCAGCTCTGATGGGGATGCCTCCCGAGCTGTGGGGCTCCCTGTCGGGTGTTGCGAACTGTCACTGGTCGGTACTGGAGGAGCTGGACACCGCCGACGACGGGCGGTTGCGGTGGCAGTTGACGGAGCACAACGTCGGCTTGGCATCGATGCCGTCGACGCCGCTCGAGGGATGATTCGTTTACTCTACTGGGGCTCGTTCGGCCGATTTTGCGCGGGGGCGAAAATTTACTAAACTAAACCAGTTGCCTCGGAGCGGTTGGCCGGGAAAACACCAAGAAATTGGGGCTGTGGCGCAGCTGGTAGCGCACCTGCATGGCATGCAGGGGGTCAGGGGTTCGAATCCCCTCAGCTCCACTGGAAATCCTCTGGAAAACGGGAAAGTACCCCGGTTTCCAGGGGATCTTTTTCTTTGGCCAAACGCTGTCCCGGCTACGGGGGGTGAGATCACCAGAGATTTCGCCATGGGGGCAGGAACGTGTATACGGTATCTGAGTTAACGCTGCATGTGACCGTCGCGGGGTGTAACTACCAGAGTCCGCGCAGGGGGACCTGTGGAACGCGTGGGCAGATCGCCTCGGAAGTGGTGGCGATGGTCACCAGGGGTTGGTGTTGAGGCGACGCCGGAACGTGCGGTTCATCGTCTCAGGTGTTCCGAAGCCACAGGTTTTGGCAACCTGTTCGATGGTCCTGTTTGTGGTTTCCAGGAGCCGGCAGGCGGACTCCAGACGGACGGCTTCGACATGGTCGGCCACAGTGGCTCCGACCTCAGACTTGAAGACACGAGTGAATTGGCGTTCGGAGAGATTGATTTGTCGGGCGAGTGCGGCTACGGACAGGTCCTCAGTGAGGTGGTCGCGCAGCCAGGATAGAAGGTCGCGGACCGGTTCGCTGTCTGCGGCCTGACCAGCGAGGAGAGCGGAGAACTGCGCCTGCCCTCCGGAGCGCTGGAGGTAGACGACTAACTGACGGTCGCGGCTGCGCCGTGACCGTGGTCGTCAGCCACGAGCGCGAGGGCGAGGTCGATGCCGGCGGTGACGCCGGCGGAGGTCCAGACATTGCCGTCGTGGACGTAGATGGCGTCCGCGTCAACGGTGATGCCTGCGAATGTGCCGGCGAGCAGCCCGCACTCCGCCCCGTGGGTGGTGGCACGTCGCCCTTCCAGGAGTCCGGCCGCGGCGAGCACGAAAGCGCCGGAGCATACCGAGGTGACCCTGCGCGCGTCCGCGGCGAGCAGTCGTACGTGATGGAGCAGATCCTCGTCTGCGTTGGCGGTGTCCATGTCGGCACCACCGGCGACCATGAGCGTATCGACCGGACCGGTGATCTCGTGGATCGGGAATGTCGCGAATTCCAGACCACAGCTCGCCCTCACCGGACCACCCCGGACGGTGACGATGTCGGTCCGGTACTGAACCGACGGAAGGAAACGGGAGGCGGTCGAGAAGACCTCAAGGGGGCCGGTTACATCGAGGATCTGGGCGGCGTCGAAGGTGACGATGACAACGCGGCGCTCATTCATCGAGTGTCCATCTATCCATGGTAGGCCTCTGTCGCTGCCATGGCCGGTATCGTCAACTTTTTGTCCTTGTGGGCCATCTGGATGAGCTCCACACTGAAGTCATCCGCTTGATCCAACCAGAGGTGTATCCCAGTGACCCACGCCGTCCTTCCCCAACCCTCCACCGCCGCCGAACCAACGCTCTCCACTTCAGTCCGACTGCCCAAGAAGCGGCGAAGGCTTGTGCTGAGAGTCCTCGCCGGGCTGGCGTTCATTGCTGCTGTGCTGGTCCTCGGGCTGCCCGGCCTGATCCCGTTCGGTCTGCTGCTTGCCTTCAGTGTCGATTCCGACGACAACGAAGCCAAGCGGTCGGTCATCCGGACCCACGCAACCTGGGGCTGGCCGGGGCAGTGATCGCTGCCTCCGGCTGGTTCTGGCTGTCGCTCCCCGATCTGTCCGGGTCGACGCTCGTGGTGATCGCCGGGACGTTGATCGCGTTGCCGCTCGCGCTCCAGGAGTCAGCCGCTGACGCGGCGCGTCAGCGCACGATTGTCATCACGAAGCGCAGCGCTCCTGGCGCTCCTGGCGCTGGTGAGCTTTGCCTACCTCTACGAGGAGAAGGGCCTGTGGCTCTATGGGCTGGCGGCGGTATCCGTCGTCCTTCCGCTCTCATTGGCGGCGTCGCGCCTATGGAACGCCCGGCGGGGGCGGATCGAGCTCGGGCTGCTCCACCATCCACTTCGCCGGGAGGTGCGGGCACACCTGGTGCAGGCCGTTAACATCTGGCTGCTCTGTGCCCTGCTGGCTGGAGTCCTCGCCGCCGGCGGCACGCACAGCGCACGGATCGGGTACACCCTAAACGCCGTCGAGTTCAACATCATGTTCGCAGCCTTCGCCGCGGGTCTGGTCCTGCTGGCGGCATTGGCGTTAGTCCCTCGCCGGCGCGTCTACGTGGCGACCAACGTGGTCGTGGTCCTGCTGTCGGGCTTCGTTGCCTTCCAGCTCGTCCCAGTTTTTGTCCCGGCTACCAATGCCGTGGTGCTCGACTCACCACTGGCTGGCGAGTGGTTCGTGTCCATCGGGGGCCGCAGCGCGCTGATCAACGGTCACTCACCCAACGAGGGCAACGCAGTGGACTTCCAGCGCTGGGCGAGAATGGGCGAAAAAACACGGGAGGAAGCGACGCCCCACTTACCGACTACGCAACCTTCGGTTTGCCGGTGCTGGCGCCCGCCGACGGAAAGATTGTCAGGGTAGCCGACCACTACGCCGACAACCCGGCCGGCACCAACGGTGACCGCGCCAACCACGTAGTGGTGGACATCGGTGGCGGCCGCTACGTGCTGATGGCCCACCTGAAGCAGGGCAGCGTCACAGTGCAGGTCGGGGACGCCGTGCGGAGTGGACAACCACTCGCCGCGGTCGGGAACAACGGCCACTCGAACGAGCCGCACCTGCACCTGCAGGTCCAGGACTCACCGGCAGGCATCAACGCCGACCGTACCTACCCCATGGTGTTCCGAGACGCCCACATCACCAGGGGCGGTGCCTGGCCATGGGGCGACAGCCGCGAGCTTCGCACCGGCGACCTTGTGCGGGGGCTCGGACGATGACGACGATGACGACGACGACGCCGAATGCGGTCCGGCGCCGTCGGTTCACGGCGGGCGGCGAGCCTGCTGGCGGTGGCAATGTC
>NZ_KI914996.1:31265-37954 GCF_000520595.1 Arthrobacter sp. H5 | reverse complement strand
CCTGCTGGCGGTGGCAATGTCCGCCGTCGTTCTAGCCGCGTGCAGTGGATCCTCAGTCGACCCGCCCGCCCGGGCCAGCGATTTGTACCAGGTCGACGGCGAGACGGCGCACCTGCAGTGCCAGGGCGAGGGTTCGCCGACGCTGCCGGTCTCACAACTCGTCTCTTTGTCGGCGAGCACCCGACCGATGTCGCCGGCGTCGTGCTCTTCGATCCCACCGTAGCGTCATTCGCCCGCATGTTTGATGACAAGGAATTTCGGCCCGGCTGGGACGGAACGACGAGCGCCAAGCAGGTGGAACAGGTGACCTCCTGGCCAGACATCCCCTTCGAGATCCTCCGACATGACCCGGCCGTTTACGCCGCCGGTAAGGTGTGGAGCGACACTGTCGAGGCCCAATGGGGTGCTGACGAAACTGCGTTCGCTGAGCTGGCCCCAAACCGCACCGCCCGGATGGTGCAGGGCTCTGGTCACAACGTCTACCAGGATGCCCAAGATGTTTCGGTCGACGCCGTCCGGCGAGTACTGGATGCAGTGGTCACGAAGTAGTGACCAGCCCATGAACCAAAGCCACTCGGCGGAGTCATCATTTAGGGGATGATCCTGTAGAAGATGACCCAGTTCATCGCGAGGTTGAATCCCGCGTGGGCAACCACCGCGCCAACCAAGGAACCCGTGAGCTTCCTGAAACCGTAGAACACCAGTGACGCTAGAAACATCGTCACAACCCAGAAAAGTGCTGGCAGAGGCAGGAACGCCCAGGCGCCAGCCACGAAAACAATACCGAAGTGTGCGAGGTGAGTGACGGCGAACGCTCCAGCGTCGATGAGCGCCGCGCGCGTGTCGCCGAAGCGTGCGGCGAAACTCTCATGGGCGACGCCGCGATACAGCACCTCCTCGCCGATCGGGCTGAAGAGCATCCCGATCACCGCGAAAATGGTGAAGTAGATCAGGCGGTCGGCGTCGGATGGTGACGCCGGCACGTTCGAGTACGACAGGGCGATATACGCGAACGGGTTCGAGACGGTATGACCCCATAGTGCGGTGGCGCTCGCGTACACGCCCAGAGCCATTCCTAGGCCAACCACCACCGCCGGCAATACCCAGCGCCAGTGTAACGGTCGCACTAGTCCGATGAGCGTGCGCCCGTCCCTCGTGAGCAGGATCCACGGTAGTGCAATCATCGCCAGGAATACGAGGCTCACAACCTGATAGCTGCCGGTCACGTTCGCCTGCAAAACGAGGGCTACCCGCACCACGCCAAACGCGGCAAGCAGTAGGATGGCCGTGCGCGGTTTCAACGGGAGGAGCGAGCGAAACGGGGCTCGGACGGTTTGGCTCATTCTTGTCCTCTATATGGGGCACAGGCCGCGGTGTTGAACCGTCAAACCGGAAGGCCCGAGGGTCTCAGTCGCTTTTGGATTCACCGCTGCGGCGGTCGAGGAACCGGCTCAGGTAGCGCCGGGCCGGGCCAAGCCACGAAAGCAGCAGCACGATCGTAAACAGGTGATTCATCATTCCGCCGATCTGCTGCAGCGGCACCAGTTGGGCAAGAACCACCAGGACCATCACGATGCCGAGGACCTTCTTGCCGATCTTCAGGACACCAGGGCTGACCGGACGCGGCCAGGGAAAGAGATCGGGTGCGGGCATGTTGTCGCTGCGAGTAGGTTCCATGTTCAATGTGCCTCCGAATGTCCGAGAGCCTTGAGCACACGCTGTGTGGACCCTCCCAGGTTCCAATCGACTGCAAGCCTCTTGACCTCGCCAAGATGGGAGGCATCGAGCGGTTGAATCCGGGCATCAAACGAGCCAAGGTCAAGGTCCCGCACCACCTCGATCACCTTGGGCGCAACCGCGAGATATTCCGCTGCAGCGGTGACGTTCGCGCGCACCCTCGCAGACATTGCCGACTTCGGATTGCCGGCCGCCGAGACAACCCCGTCCAGGTCGACAAACTCCTTGAGGAGGCTTGCGGCGGTTTTCTCCCCGATGCCCGTGACGCCGGGCAGCCCGTCCGAGGTGTCGCCGCGGAGCGCGGCATAATCCGAATACTGGGTGGGCAGCACGCCGTACTTGCCCACTACAGTCACATCGGTGAGAACCTCAAGCCGGCTCATCCCGCGCGCCGTGTTGATGACTCGCACCCCGCTCTCATCGTCGATGAGCTGAAAGAGATCGCGGTCGCCCGTCACAATATCGACGGGCATGTCGGCCTGGGTGGCGAGGCTGCCGATGACGTCGTCGGCCTCATGCTGAGATGCGCCGATCACGGTGATATCGAGTGCGGCCAGCACCTCACGGATCAACGGGATCTGGGCGACCAGCCCGGGTGGAGTCTGCTCGACGTCGACACCTTCCTTCACGGCCGCGGCAACGCGGTGCGCTTTGTAGCTCGGGATCAGGTCGACGCGCCACGCCGGACGCCAGTCGTCATCCCAGCAGGCAACCACATGGCTGGGCTGGTAGTCGGTGACAAGCCGGGCAATGATATCCAGCAGTCCGCGCACGGCGTTCACCGGGGTGCCGTCGGATGCCTTGATGGTGTCCGGTACGCCGTGGAAGGCGCGGAAGTAGAGGGACGCAGTGTCGAGGAGCATGAGTCGATTGGCCACACCGCGATCCTCTCACGGACGCCGGCTGCCTGAACGCCGGGCTACCAGATTCTTCGGCGCACATTCAGCGTCTCTTCAGCATTCCGAGAGGACACTGGGATCAGGTAAACATTACTGACGATTTCTGGAGGTACCGACATGTCACAGCAGTTCAGGCCACTCAGCGTCATTGGCCTCGCCGCAGCGGGTCTCCTCCTGACCGGCTGCCTGGCCAGCCCGGAGGCAACAGATCAGGGCGCGGTGAACCCGGTCAATACGGGCACCACGGTGTCAGCCGAAACCCCGACCGGATCATCAGAGGCTGCGTCAGCGTCAGCCAGCGTATCGCCCGAAACGACAGGCTCCCCGTCTGCAGATGGATCCGCGGAAGACGAGGTGATTCTCGTTCGCGGCATGGAACACCGCATTACCGAGCCGGGGTCCACAAATGTGGTCCGCTGTGACGGCGGCGGTCAGGTCGAGATCCGCGCGGACAACGTCACGCTCACGGTCACCGGCGAATGCCAGGAGGTGGAGATCGAGGGGTCGGAGAATACCGTCACTGTGCAGAACCCGGACGAGATCGAAGTTCAGGGAAACTCCAACACTGTCACCGCCACTGATATCCGTGAGCTGGCGCTGGAGGGCGGCTCCAACAGTGCGGTACTGACGTCGGTGCAGGAGATCGATATTCAGGGGACTAAGAACAGCGTCACCTACGAAACAGGCCGGCCAAGGATCGACGACGAGGGCGCAGACACCACGATCAACGGCTAGCGTGAAAGACTGGTTAGCATGTCATCCAGCCCCGCTCCCGAAGACCATGCCCCGCAACCATCAGAGGACGGGGTCAAGGAGCGCACTCATCTTGGCCTGATGATCGACGACGCGTGGCATTCCTTTCAGACCCGTGTCGCCTTGAAGCGCGGTCGCATCGAGACCATCATTCCGTACACGGGATACGGTTCGAGCAGCTGGATCCGGGTCCTTGGACGCGTGGTGCTTTCCGACCCGCGCGACATCAAACCCATCGCGGACCGGGAAGTCATGAAACCCTTCAAGGAGGGGCTGCGTGGCTGGCGGAACTTCACCAGTGCACCGGTACGCAACGCGAAGGTCACGGTTGAACTGGACGGCACAAGCACAGTTGTCCACGCAGACCGGGGAGGCGTGATCGACGCCCACATCGAAGCGGATCTGACGCCGGGATGGCACACTGTCCGTCTTCGCTCAGGAGACTCCGTGGTTGCGGATGCGCCTATCCGGATCGTAGAAGATGGTGTGTCCTTTGGCGTGGTGTCCGACATTGACGACACGGTCATGGTCACGGCGCTGCCCCGGCCCTTCCTGGCAGCCTGGAATACGTTTGTGCTTGACGAACACGCCCGCATGGCCACCCCGGGTATGGCCGTGCTGATGGAGCGCATAATACGCCGTAGTCCCAACGCGCCGGTGCTCTATCTCTCCACCGGTGCCTGGAATGTGGCGCCTACGCTGACCCGCTTCCTCTCACGCAACCTCTACCCGGCTGGACCTAAACTCCTGACTGACTGGGGTCCCACGCGTGACCGCTGGTTCCGCAGCGGACCGGACCATAAGAGGTCCTCGCTGGAGCGGCTGGCAGAGGAATTCCCCAACATCAAATGGCTGCTGATTGGCGACGACGGCCAGCACGACGAAGCCATCTATTCGGCATTTGCCCAGAAACACCCCGAAAACGTCAGGGCAGTGGCCATCAGGCAGCTCTCAGCTGGTGAAGCGGTGTTGGCCGGTGGCCGGTCCAAGTCCGGGGACTCCACCAACACCCCGGGCATCCCGTGGATCTACGCAGCCGACGGCGCCGGCATGTCGGAGCAGTTGGCCGAGCTCGGGATAGTCGACGCCGGTTTCCGCATCGATCCTGAGGACGAGTCCTAGTCAGCCTCCCACCGGGATGTCCGACTCCGCACGAATGGTCAGCAGGATCCGGCGAAGGCCCATGCCCAGCGTCGCGATTGCGTCGATGCGCTGATTGTCGGCCGCCCTGTGGTTGATCTGCTGTATTAAGTGTTCAACAGCGTCCTCCGCGTCGGTCATGTGGGACTCTTCAGGGTCCCAGGACTCAATCGCGGCGCCGGTCCGGGTAACGGCTTCGGCGAGGGGTGCCACCAACGCAGGCGGCAACGGTGTGCTTTCCGGTGACCGCCAGATGATCCCCGCAAGGATCTCGGTCATGTCTTCAACATGAAACGCGACCCGTTCCATGGCCCGCAGCGAGTCATAGTCCGCATTCAGATCGCGGTTGTGCCGCCGTTGTCGCATGTTCCCATGTCTGCTGGAATCGGCCAGTTGAACCGCTGAGCGGACTTCGCGCCCCAGCTGGGTGAGCTGGTTCTGGCGCGCGGCCCATTCCGCATGTTCGGGTGGCCAGGACTCATTGATTGCCGCGCCCATGTCAGCCAGCTGCCGGGCGAGGGAACCGCGAAGATCAGCCAAACCATGAACTACACCGTTCAGGTGCAGGGGTGGAAAGATCAGCATGTTGACGCCGAGCCCCACCAGTACGCCTACCAACATCTGGAGGAGGTAACCGAACGAATATCCATCGGGGTCGTCGCCGCCAAGCAGGAGGACAAACAGTGCGGCAATGGGTATCCAGTCGCGGCCGGCGCCGAGTTTCGGGAGACCTGCCAGGAGGACTCCCATTCCAACTACCAGGGCCACCGACAGAACCGACACTGCTCCAAGCAAAATCACGGGAATGGCGAGGACAAATCCAACGGCCAGACCGACCAGGGTCTGGAATCCCTGCTTGGCTGACCCGGCGATTGTTGGATACATGCACGCCACCGCGCCCAGCGGCGCGTAGTAGGGGTACTGGGACGCCACCCCCGGAACCTGCAGCGCTATCCACCAGGCAATGGCCGCGGCGAGGCCCGCCTTCAGCGCCAGCAGCAGCCGCTGGTGCAGCAACAACCCACGTAATCGTCCACCAAGGGGTTGATTCGCGGTCTTGCCTGCTGCGCTTGCCATGTCCCCAGTATGGCAAGCCAACATGAGGGCCAGCCGGACGCACGGTTCCACCGCAATGTTGCGGCCGCGCCGCAACATTTCTTGATGCACGACGCTGCTGTGGCGTAACGTTCCTATCAAGTTACTTCAGTAACGGGTCAGCGACTCCCTTGTGGGGAGTGTGGGTGCCCCCATGTGGGCCTGACATTTGTTCGCAGGAGTTCACTGCGCCGCGCGGCCGCGCTGTGTGGTTCTCAGGTTCTGCGTCCTGCTTCCTTATTTCATACCGGCATAGCCCGATCAATTGGCGAATCCGGATGACCTAACGACTTGGATATACGAATGTCACCACCAAAAGATTCAGCACACTCACCATCGCCGCCCTACCCAGCGCTGTCCTACGAACTGTTTCCTCCGCGGAACAGCATGGCGGAGGAAAAGCTGTGGCAGACCGTCCGGGAGCTTGAACACACCAACCCGGACTATGTTTCAGTCACTTATGGCGCGTCCGGCTCTAACCGCGACACGGCTCTTGACCTGGTGACCCGTCTGTTCAGCGAAACCACACTGCGGCCGCTTGCCCACCTGACCTGCGTGGCAAGTTCCAGTGAAGACCTCGTGGCACTCGTGGAGGAGTTCGTCTCCCGGGGCGTTCGTGGCATCCTGGCGCTGCGCGGCGACATCCCGACCGACCCAACGTTTCCCCCTGGCGACCTCAAGCATGCCAGCGAACTGGTTCAACTGGTTCGCCGGTTCGAGCGGACCCGCACCGCCCATCTCGGCGCGGGCCGGCTCGCAGTGGGAGTGGCCGCCTACGCCACCAAACATCCGGATTCACCCAACTTTGACCACGATATCGAGGCGTTGCTTGCCAAGCAGGAAGCCGGCGCTGACTTCGCCCTGACACAGGTATTCTTCCGCTCCGAGCACTTTGACCGCCTGATCAAGGCCGCGCGTCGTGCCGGGGTGGAGATCCCGATCATTCCCGGCGTCATGCCGCTGACCAGCGTGAAGAGACTGAACCGCCTCAGCGAGCTGGCCGGCATCGACATGGACTACCAGCTGCGTGACCGGCTGGCGGCAGCGGACGACGACGCCACCCGC
>NZ_KI914996.1:15443-31165 GCF_000520595.1 Arthrobacter sp. H5 | reverse complement strand
CGCCACCCGCCGCCGCATCGGCGTTCGGGCAACCGTCGACCTCGCCAATGCGGCCCTGGACGCGGGCGCCCCCGGCATTCACCTCTACACCTTCAATGAACACGCGGCGTCGTTGGAGGTCCTCGACCACCTGCAGCTCCGCCGCCCACCCATTCCCACCGGCCTGAGCCGGACAGCTTAAGAGAAAAGGACCCTCATGACCACCGCATTTCCCACAGCAACAATCGTCGGTTACCCACGCATCGGACCCCGCCGCGAACTCAAGAAGGCCATCGAGTCCTTCTGGGCAGATAAGTCCTTGGCCGCTGACCTGGAGACCACGGCAAACGGCCTTCGTCTCGCAACCTACCGCCGGCTCGCGAAGCTCGGACTGGACGCCGGCAATTCCTCCATCCCGGCGTCGTTCTCGCTCTATGACCAGGTGCTGGACACCGCCGTCGCCTTCGGTGCCGTCTCTGACCGGTTCAAGGACCTGTACGACGGCGACGGCCAGCTGGGACTCGACGCCTACTTCACGCTGGCCCGCGGCGATAAGGAGCGTCAGCCGCTTGAGATGACCAAGTGGTTCGACACGAACTACCACTATCTGGTTCCGGAGATCGGCCCGGAGACCGCCTTCTCGCTGGCCAACGATTGGATCCTCCGCGATGTCGCAGAGGCGGCCGAGGCCGGCTTCGCTGTGCGGCCCATGCTGATCGGCCCAGTGACGTTCCTGCTGTTGAGCAAGGCCGCTGACGAGGCACCCGCCGGCTTCAACCCGCTCAGCCGGCTCGACGACCTCCTGCCGCTCTACGTGGAGCTGCTTGCAAAGCTGTCGGCTGCGGGAGTGGAGTGGGTGCAGCTCGAAGAGCCTTCACTGGTGGCGGACCAGGCCCTGCCCGAAGCGGAGATTACCGCGGCCGTTCAGCGCGCCTACCGCGTGCTCGCCACCGAAGCCGCCGAACGCCCCGCGCTGCTGGTGACCACACAGTACGGCTCGCTCGGGTCCCTGCTGCCGGTGCTGGCCGCGACCGACATCGACGCCTTGCACATTGATGCCTTCAAGGGCGCCGTACCTGCCGCCGCTGACCTTGCCGGACTGGGTAACACCACCCTCGTCGCCGGAGTGGTTGACGGCCACAACATCTGGAAAGCCGATCTCGCAGCGTCGGCCTCCACAATCGCTGCGCTTGAAAAAGCGGTCTCCACGCTGGCCGTCTCTACCTCCACCTCGCTGCAGCACGTTCCCCACAATGTGGAGGACGAGCAGCAGTTGGATGCGCAGCTGCGCAGCTGGCTTGCCTTCGCCGACCAGAAGGTGCTTGAGGTTGTCACCCTGTCCAAGCTGATAGGCAACCCCGGCGCCATCGACGCGGAGATCGAAGCGGCCTCGGCCGTCCTGGCGTCCCGCGAAACCGGCGCAGGTGTGAAGCGAGCCGAGGTGCGGGACCGCGCTGCGGCCCTGACGCCGTCGGACTTTACCCGCGGCGACTACGCAACCCGCCTCGCTGCCCAGGACGAAGCACTTGGATTGCCTGCGCTGCCCACCACCACCATCGGATCCTTCCCACAGACGTCCGAGGTCCGCTCCGCCCGCGCGCGTGCCAACAAGGGCGACCTGACGGCAGAGCAATACGGGCAACTCATGAAGGACGAGATCAAGCGGGTCATTGACCTCCAGGAAGAGCTCGGCTTCGATGTACTGGTTCACGGTGAGCCCGAGCGCAACGACATGGTGCAATACTTCGCCGAGAACCTGGACGGCTTCGACGTCACGGTGCACGGGTGGGTCCAGTCTTACGGTTCACGCTGCACCCGTCCGTCCATCCTGTGGGGCGACGTCAGCAGGCCTGCGCCCATCACCGTCCCGTGGGCCGAGTACGCGCAGTCGCTGACAGCCAAGCCGGTCAAGGGAATGCTGACCGGCCCGGTCACCATCCTCGCCTGGTCCTTTGTGCGCGATGACCAGCCGTTGGGGGAGACCGCCAACCAGGTGGCGCTCGCGCTGCGGGATGAGGTCACCGACCTGGAAGCTGCCGGCATCAAGGTCATCCAGGTGGATGAGCCCGCGCTGCGCGAGCTTCTTCCGCTGCGGAACGCCGACCAGGCGTCGTACCTGGAATGGTCCGTCAATTCCTTCAAGCTGTCCACGGCATCGGCAGCCCCGGCCACGCAGGTCCACACCCACCTCTGCTACTCGGAGTTCGGCGCGATCATCGAGGCGATCGACGGGCTGGACGCCGACGTCACCTCCATCGAGGCCGCCCGGTCACGCATGGAGGTTGTTCACGACCTTGAGGACCACGGCTTCAAGCGCGGCGTTGGACCGGGCGTCTACGACATCCACTCTCCGCGCGTCCCGGGCCAGCCCGAGGTGTCGGAGCTGCTGGAGAAGGCGGTGCAGCATGTGCCGGCCCGTCAGCTGTGGGTCAATCCCGACTGCGGACTGAAGACCCGCGGCTACGCGGAGACCGAGGAATCTCTGCGCAATCTGGTGAACGCTGCCGTGGCGGTGCGCGCCCAGTTGGAGACAACCGTTTCCTAAGTTCGACCGCCTGACCGCGGCCCGCCTCCCTCACCCGGTGGCGGGCCGCCGTCGTTCCATCCGGACGCCTACACCCGTTTCGGGGCAATGCTCCGGTCTTTGAGGATGTCCGCCAGCTGGTCCATGAAGAGCCGCACCTGGGTGGTCTGCTTGCCTGCGATCTGCAGCGCGAAGATGCTTCGCGCCAAACGGATCTCGGGCACATCGAGCGCCACCACGCCGTCGGACTTATGCAGCATGGCCAGTTCGGGCACCAGCGCCGCGCCCAGACCGGCCGCGGCCAGTTCAAGGCTGGCGTTGAAGTCATCGCAGTGCGCCACCACCCGCGGATGCATACCGCAGCTTGCGAACAGCCGCTCGATGATGGTTGCGTCCGCCGTGCCGGGGTGATGCATGATCCACGGCATGTCCGCCAGCTGGCTCGCCGTCACCGAGGCGTCCGCGCTGATCCCCCAGGATTCGGGCAGGATCACACGGAAATTGTCGTCGCCGATCCACTGCCGGTTCACCGATGACGGCCAGGCGAGTCCGCCCTGACCCACCTGAAACACGAGCGCCAGGTCCAGATCGCCGCCGGTCCGCAGACCGTGGATCGCCTGCGACGGCTCAGCCACAAACACCTTCAGGCTGATGCCGAGCTTGCGCCATTCCGGCGTCCGCAGCAGGCGGGGTAACGCAAAAGTGGCAAGGCTGGGAAAGATTCCAAGCCGCAGCTCCTGGGTGGTCCCTGCATCTGCGCGGGCGGTGGCCGCCAGGAGGGTGTCGATGTCGGTGAGCACCTTGGCTGCATGGCGGGACATCACGACGGCGGCTTCCGTGGGAACGGCGCTGCGCGCCGAGCGCGCGAAGAGGGTCACGCCGGTGTCTCTCTCAAGGGCGGACATCTGCTGTGACACAGCAGACGCCGTGTAACCAAGCCGGGTTGCGGCGGCAGCAAACGATCCGTGCCGGATGACCTCCAACAGGGTCCGCAGATGTATCGGGTTGACCACTGTGCTGTCCTTTCGTGGATGGAGCCGAAGGCTGCGGGCACAGGCCTAAGGGCACTGCAATACCAATCCATCGATGTCCCGTCTCCGAACAATATCCGAACTATATTTACAGCAGGGCGATGCTTACGCACTCGCCGACACCTGTTGTGCCGGAGTGTGGAGGAGCCCAGATGACTACTGTCAACAATGAACCCATTTCCGCGTCGCGGCGGAGTGTGGCAGTTGTGGGCAGCGGTGTCGCCGGTTTGACCGCGGCGTGGGTCCTCAGCCGTCACAGCGCAGTGACGTTGTACGAGGCGGACGGCCGCGCCGGGGGTCACGCACACACCCACCCGATGGAGCTTTCCGACGGTTCAACCACGGGCGTGGACACCGGTTTCATCGTCCACAATGACCGCACCTATCCCACCTTGATCAGACTGTTCGAGGAACTGGGCGTCCAGACCCAGGAGTCGGACATGACCATGTCCGTCCGCTGCGACGGCTGCGGACTGGAGTATGCCGGCGCCAAGGGCCGCACCGGCGTTTTCGCCCAGCGGGGTTCCTTGTTCCGGGGCCGCTACCTGAAGATGCTTGGTGAGATCCTTCGGTTCCAGCGGAGCGCGCGCACCCTTTTGAGGGACACGGACAAGAACGACGACGACGGCATGACCTTGGGTGAGTTCCTCGCCAGGGGCAAATTCAGCCCCTACTTCACGGCGCACTTCATGACGCCGGTCGTGTCGGCCGTGTGGTCCTGTGATCCCGGCATGGCGCTGTCCTACCCGGCCCGCTACCTCTTCACTTTCATGCAGCATCACGGCATGCTGACTATCAAGGGTTCGCCGCAGTGGCGCACCGTGACCGGAGGATCGTCAGAATACGTGCGCAGGATCACCGAAACACTTGATGAGGTGCTGCTGGAGTGCCCCGTGACAGGCGTGCGGAAGACGGCCGACGGCGTCGTTATCACCTCCCGCGGCGAGGACCGCTTGTTCGATGCCGTGGTGATTGCCACACACCCGCATCAGGCGCTGACCATGCTGACCGATGCCACCGGGCTGGAGGAGTCGGTTCTCAGCGACCTACCGTATTCCGTCAACCACACGCTGTTCCACACGGACGAAGGTGTGCTGCCGCACGCGGACAATGCGAGGGCCTCCTGGAACTACCGGCTGCCCTCCTGCGACGCGAATCCTGACCGCGTGCTGGTGACGTATGACCTGACCCGGCTGCAGCGCCTCGAAGGAAAAACGAACCACCGTTTTCTGGTGAGCCTCGGCGAGGAGGACCAGATCGCCGCTTCCTCGGTGCTGCGGGAGATGACCTATGAACACCCGCAGTACACGCCGTCGTCGTTGGCTGCCCAGGCCCGCCTCGCAGAGTTGAGCGATGCTCAGGTGGCCTTCGCCGGCGCCTATCACGGCTGGGGATTTCACGAGGACGGCGCTCTTTCCGGTCTGCGGGCGGCGGAGCTAGTCGGTGGGTTCTGGGATCTTGACCCCCGGTCGGACGACGACCTAGCGGATGCCCTGCCATGATTCCGTATCTCTACGCGACCACTATCAAGCATGTTCGCCGCACTCCGCTGCGCAACGAGTTCACCTACCGCAGTTATAGCTGGTTTGTGGATCTGGAGAACCTGCCGCAGCTGCCCAGGCTGCTGCAGCCGTTTGCGGTGTTCTCAGCTGCCGATCATCTCGGTGATCCGGGCTCGTCCATCCGCGGTAACGTGCGCTCTTTTCTCAGGGCGCGCGGAATAGACGACGACGGCGGACCGGTCACCATGCTGGGAAGCGCCCGGGTGCTCGGCCACGTTTTCAACCCGCTGACGCTGTTCTGGTGCCACGCATTGGACGGCTCCCTGACGGCGGTGATCGCCGAGGTGCACAACACCTACGGTGAGAGGCACTGTTATCTGCTGGACGTGGACGGGCACGGTCGCGCGCAGACGGACAAGGAGTTCTACGTTTCGCCGTTCAACGATGTGTCCGGCACCTATGACATGCGCGTCCCCGAGCCTGATGAGCAGTTGAAGGTTTCCATCACCCTCCACCGCGACGATCAGGCACCTTTTGTCGCGGCTATGTCCGGTCAGCGGCTCCCGGCGTCGACCCGGAACGTTGTACGCATGATCACCGCAATTCCCCTCGCTCCGCTGCGTGCTGCCGCGCAGATCCGGTGGCAGGGCATCAAACTCTGGCTGCGCCGTCTTCCCGTGCGCACCAGGCCACATCATGAATCACAGGAGGCAGTGAAATGAGCACCACCGTTACCAGGTCCAGTGCGGACGTGGACCCGGAGTACTGGCCGGGCGTTGCGTTTGTTCCGTCAGGACCACGAAACAAGGTTGCGGCAGCGCTTGCCGAGAAGATCTTCTCCGCGGCGGTGAACCGCCTCCCGCTGCGGGTCATTTACGACGACGGCACGGTGCTGGGAGCCCGCCGCGGCGTAGCCAGCGGAACAAAGCTTCCCGAGATGCGCATCCACCGCCCGGCAGACTTCTTCGCCCGGCTGGGGGACAGCGGTCTGATTGGACTGGGCGAGTCCTACATGGCGCAGGAATGGACGGCGTCGGACCTGACCGAGGTGATTGAGGTGTTCGCGGCACAGGCCGCGCATCTGGTGCCTGTGCCGCTGCAGAAGCTGCGCGGCCTGTATCTGCCGAAGCCTCCGCGGAAGGAACGCAACTCGGCAGCGAATACGCGCTCCAACATCGCCCGCCACTATGACCTGTCCAATGACTTGTTCAAGCTCTTCCTCGAGGACACGATGTCCTACTCCAGTGCGCTGTTTGACGCCAATGGGCCGCGACTGCTGGACGTTCGGTGGGAGGACTTTCCCGATGCGCAGCAGCGGAAGATCGATCGTCTACTCGATCAGGCGGATGTGGGCGAGGGGACGCGGGTGCTGGAAATCGGCACCGGCTGGGGCGAGCTTGCACTGCGCGCGGCGCGGCGCGGAGCAACAGTGGTTTCAGTAACCCTGTCCAGCGAGCAGAAGGAACTTGCCGACGCACGGATCGCCGAGGCTGGTTTTTCCGATCAGGTAACGGTGGAACTCAGGGACTACCGCGCGGTGGAAGGCGAGTTTGACGCCATCATCTCCGTTGAAATGATCGAAGCGGTGGGGTACGAATACTGGGGCGTGTATTTCCAGACCATCGACCGGTTGCTGGCCCCAAACGGGCGGGTGGCAATCCAGGCAATCACCATGCCGCATGAGCGAATGATGGTAACCCGGCGTACCTACACCTGGATTCACAAGTACATTTTCCCGGGTGGGTTCATTCCTTCCGTGCGGGCAATCGAGGACATCACCGATCGGTACACCGGGCTTCGTGTCCGGGAGAGGCTCTCGATGGGCGACCACTATGCGCAGACGCTGCGCCTCTGGGAGGACCGCTTCCTGGCTCACCGCGACGAGGTGTCTGCCCTTGGGTTTGACGACGTCTTCCAGCGGATGTGGCACTTCTACCTGTGCTATTCGCGCGCCGGATTCCAGGCCGGGTATCTTGATGTCCAGCAGCTCATCTTTGACCGCCGCCCGTAACCAGGGATTTTCAGGAGCTTCAGTGACAGATACAGGACAGACCACGTATTCCACGGGAATTGACCGGGGCGTGGCCACGAAACTTGCCCGCATCCTTGAGCCCTTGGTCGGCGGTGAACTCCCGGTCCGGCTGACGGCGTGGGACGGAAGCGCAGCCGGCCCCGAGGATGCGCCCGACGTGCAGCTCAACAGTGCCAATGCGCTGCGCAGGTTGCTGTGGAGTCCGGGGGAGCTTGGCGCGTCGCAGGCCTATGTCACCGGTGAGGTGGATGTGCCGGGATCGCTCGAAGCGGCGCTGACCTATGTGTGGAAAGTTGTTGGTGAGCGGGGCCTCACCATGCCCAAGCTCAATCCGCAGCTGCTTCTCCACTTGACCAGGCTGGCCCGTGAACTGGACGTCTTTGGTCCGCCGTTGCCCGCGCCCCAGTCACAGGCGAAGATCACCGGCCGGCTGCACAGCCTGCTGCGTGACCGTGCAGCGATCAGTCATCACTATGACCTGTCAAATAGTTTCTATGAGCTGATCCTGGACAAGCAGATGGCCTATTCCTGTGCCTACTGGCTCTCCGACGATGCAGATTACTCGTTGGAGGATGCACAGCGGGACAAGCTTGACCTTGTCTGCCGCAAGGTGGGCCTGGACACGATGACTGATCAGCGTTTCCTCGACGTTGGGTGCGGCTGGGGATCACTGAGTCTGTACGCGGCCGAGCACTTTGGGGCCAAGGTCACCGGGGTAACCATCTCCCGGGAGCAAAAGGCGTTCATCGACCAGCGGATCGCTGAGCGCGGCCTGCAGGACAGGGTTGAGATCCGGCTCGAGGATTACCGCGATGTGCGGGACGGTCCCTATGATGCGGTCGCGTCGCTGGAAATGGGCGAGCACGTGGGGCAGTCCAACTACGGCGTCTACACCTCCACTCTGTTCCGCAACGTCAAGCCGGGTGGGAAGATGCTGATCCAGCAGATGTCCCGTCACGGCAAGCATCCCGGGGGCGGGCCGTTCATTGAATCCTTTATCGCTCCGGACATGCACATGCGCGCCGTGGGCGACACCGTGAACCTGATTGAAAACGCAGGGTTCGAGATTCTCGGCGTCCAGGCGATGCGGGAGCATTATGTGCGCACCATCGGTGCCTGGCTGCAGACGTTCGAAGCGAACTGGGATGCTGCGGTGGAGATGATGGGTGAAGAGATTGCCCGTGTCTGGCGGCTGTATCTGGTGGGCGGCATGATGACCTTTCGCGATGGCCGGATGGGTGTAGACCAGATCCTTTCCCAGCGGCCTGCCTGACGTTCCGACTCCAGTGTCACTTCCCCCGCCCCAGTTCGGAACGGCTCGCCAGGCGGGCACGGGCAACGGCGGACCTGATGCGGCTGCGGAGGGAGGCGTCGTCGTCGAAATCCTCCCAGCGAACACGCACAGACAACCAACCGTCCTCAATAAGGAGTGACTCGCGCCGCCGCTCCGCGAGAAGAACTTCGCGGGCGGTCGTGTTGTCTCCGTACTCGTCGAGGAGAACGGGGCCAGCGTGGCAACGTGGTGCGCCACAATCAGGTTGTGCCACCGAGCCATAGATGCCTTTGCGAACCCGCACGAGCGTCCCGTTCTGACAGCGAAGGCGGATCTGTTGATGAGACAGGCCTGACGCCCCCAGGGTGTTGTACGTCAATAAATTTCGTGCGGGAGAGTCCATTAACACAGCGTGAATCAGATCCGGTTCGATCCGGACCGTAGATTGCCGTATGTGGACACCCTCCGTGAATCGTGTCGTCTGTGGAGATCGGGTCGGTCATCCCAAGGGGTCGAACCCGAACGCCGAAGTCACCCCTGACGGTCGAGGTCATCCCGCGTGAGGGGTGACCCCGACCGTCAGGGGTGATCTCGGCCAAGAGATCCGTAGCGCCGCACCCGCGACACGCCGACAACCCCGCGACACGAACCCGTCTTGCCTGTGTGGACAGCGCTCCACACCCTGTGGATGACAGGTGTCAAAACCGCTCGGATCCGCGTATTTTTCCGGCCCGGACTGTGGATTTTCTGTGGACTAATTACCTAATGAATGACATACTTGTAATACATCATCTTGGGGTCGCAGCCATGGCCTTGCACTAGATGTAGTATCTAGATATCGAATCACTTGCTGGCGAGGCAACCGTTGTACCACTGGAAATTACCGGCTTGGTTACGCGACATGGGCCCACCAACATTGGAAGAATAAGCAGCAGATTACAAGGGGAGTAGGGACCATGACCGTTACGGTTTACACCAAGCCAGCATGCGTACAGTGCAATGCCACCTACCGGGCTCTGGACAAGAAGGGCATCACGTACCAGAGCGTGGATATTTCACAGGATCCGGCAGCACTGGAGCGTGTACGGTCACTCGGTTACATGCAGGCCCCTGTGGTTATCACCGAGAAGGATCACTGGTCTGGCTTCCGCCCCGACAAGATCAATGAGCTGGCCCAGGAATCGATCACGTCGGTCGCCTAGGCAAATTCGGCCGCGGGTAGCCAGCAGAGGCAGTTGGGAGGCCGGTGAACATGGCAACAGCAACCATGAATCGTTCGAATGCAGCAGGGCTGAATTCACCCGCCGGCAGCAGCCGGGGGAAGCAAACGGATGCGCCCCTGATTTACTTTTCGTCGACGTCGGACAATACCGCTCGCTTCGTGCGAAAATTGCCCATCCGCTCGGCCCGCATTCCGGTGCTGACAAAAGAAGACACGCTGGAGGCGCTCAAACCCTTTGTTTTGGTTCTCCCCACCTATGGCGGGGAGACCGGGAGAGGAGCGGTACCCAGGCAGGTGATCAAGTTCCTCAACAATGAGGGCAACCGGTCACGTATCCGCGGCGTGATCGGCGCCGGTAACACTAACTTCGGGGAAACCTATTGCCTTGCGGCGGATGTTGTCGCAGCCAAGTGCAAGGTGCCCGTCTTGTATCGATTTGAACTCATGGGAACGTCGGAGGACGTTGACCGGGTAACCCAAGGATTGGAAGAGTTTTGGACATGACTGTCGCAGGAACGGCTGTTTCGGAAACATCGACGGCGGAAGACCGCGCCCCGGTGCCTGCCCGCTTGGACGGGCTCGGCTATCACGAGCTCAATGCCATGCTCAATCTCTATGGCCCTCATGGCGAGATCCAGTTCGAGGCGGACAGGGAAGCAGCCCACCAGTACTTCCTGCAGCACGTCAACAACAACACGGTCTTCTTCCACGACCTCGAGGAGAAGCTCGACTACCTGGTGAAGAACGAGTACTACGAGCGCGAAACGCTCGACCAGTACACAATGAACTTCATCCGTGACCTCTACAACCGCGCGTACAAGAAGAAGTTCCGCTTTGAGACCTTTCTGGGCGCCTTCAAGTTCTACACGTCCTACACGCTCAAGACCTTCGACGGCAAGCGGTACCTGGAGCGCTACGAAGACCGCGTCTGCCTGGTTGCCCTGCACCTGGCCCGAGGCGACGAGCAGTTGGCAGTGCAGATGGTCGACGAGATCATCGAGGGCCGCTTTCAGCCGGCCACCCCCACCTTCCTCAACGCCGGCAAGCGCCAGCGCGGCGAGCTGGTCTCCTGCTTCCTGCTCCGCATCGAAGACAACATGGAGTCAATCGGCCGCTCCATCAACTCCGCCCTGCAGCTGTCCAAGCGCGGCGGCGGTGTCGCATTTGCGCTGACCAACATCCGCGAAGTCGGTGCGCCGATCAAACAGATCGAGAACCAGTCCTCCGGCGTCATCCCCGTGATGAAGCTTCTCGAGGACAGCTTCTCCTACGCCAATCAGCTCGGAGCCCGCCAGGGTGCTGGCGCGGTGTATCTGCACGCGCATCACCCGGACATCAACCGTTTCCTCGACACCAAGCGCGAGAACGCGGATGAGAAGATCCGCATCAAGACCCTCTCGCTGGGCGTCGTGGTTCCGGACATCACCTTTGAGCTGGCGAAGAAGGATGAGGACATGTACCTGTTCTCGCCGTTCGACGTCGAGAAGGTCTACGGCATGCCGTTCTCCGACATCTCTGTTACCGAGAAGTACTACGAGATGGTGGATGACGCCCGTATCAAGAAGACCAAGATCAAGGCCCGCGACTTTTTCCAGACCCTCGCGGAAATCCAGTTCGAATCGGGTTACCCGTACATCATGTTCGAGGACACCGTAAACCGGGCCAACCCGATTGACGGCAAGATCATCATGTCCAACCTGTGCTCCGAGATCCTCCAGGTCTCACAGCCCACCACGTACAACGATGACCTGTCCTACGCCGAGACCGGCAAGGACATTTCCTGCAATCTCGGTTCAATGAACATCGCCAAGAGCATGGATTCGCCGGATCTGGGTCTCACCATCGAGACCGCCATCCGCACCCTCTCTGCGGTGTCGGACATGTCCAACATCACCTCGGTGCCCTCCATCGCCAACGGCAATGACCAGTCCCACGCAATCGGGCTGGGCCAGATGAACCTGCACGGCTATCTGGCCCGTGAGCGGGTCCACTACGGCTCGGAGGAGGGCCTGGACTTCACCAACATCTACTTCTACACCGTGGTGTACCACGCGATCAGGGCCTCCAACCTGTTGGCGATGGAAACCGGCCGGACCTTCGGCGGCTTTGAGAAGTCCACGTACGCCAGCGGCGAGTTCTTCGACAAGTACACGCAGCAGGAATGGGCGCCGGCCACGGAGCGGGTGCGGGAGCTCTTCGAAAACGTCTCCATCCCCACTCAGGAGGACTGGCAGGCGCTGAAGGCTTCGGTGATGGAGCACGGTATCTACAACCAGAACCTGCAGGCCGTTCCGCCGACGGGCTCGATCAGCTACATCAACAACTCCACGTCCTCGATCCACCCGGTGGCGTCCAAGATCGAGATCCGTAAGGAAGGCAAGCTGGGGCGCGTCTACTACCCGGCCCCGTATCTGACCAACGACAACCTGGAGTACTACCAGGACGCGTACGAGATCGGCTACGAAAAGGTCATCGACACCTACGCAGCTGCCACGCAGCACGTGGATCAGGGCCTGTCCCTGACCCTGTTCTTCAAGGACACCGCCACCACACGCGACATCAACAAGGCCCAGATCTATGCATGGAAAAAGGGCATCAAGACCATCTACTACATCCGTCTCCGCCAGCTCGCGCTGGAAGGGACTGAGGTGGATGGCTGTGTCAGTTGCATGCTTTAGTTGTAGCTTCAACTAAATGTACGACGGCGGGTACCCGCCCGCCGTCGTACGCTTAACTTCACGAAGAACCCACCATTTAGGGGATGACATGACCGAGAAGGTCAAGCTGCTTAGCCACGTTGAAGCGATCAACTGGAACCGTATCCAGGATGACAAGGACGTGGACGTCTGGAACCGCCTGGTCAACAATTTCTGGCTGCCGGAGAAGGTGCCGCTGTCCAATGACGTGCAGTCGTGGAACACGCTGACTTCGGACGAGCAGCAGCTCACCATGCGCGTTTTTACGGGCCTGACGCTGCTGGACACCATTCAGGGAACCGTTGGTGCGGTCAGCCTGATTCCGGACGCGATCACACCGCATGAAGAGGCTGTATACACGAATATCGCGTTCATGGAGTCCGTGCACGCCAAAAGCTATTCGTCGATCTTTTCGACGCTGGCCTCCACCAAGGAGATTGACGAGGCATTCCGCTGGTCCACTGAGAACGAGAACCTTCAGAAGAAGGCCCGGATTGTCATGGACTACTACCAGGGCGACGATCCGCTGAAGCGCAAGGTGGCTTCAACCCTGCTGGAGAGCTTTCTCTTCTACTCCGGTTTCTATCTGCCCATGTACTGGTCTTCGCGGGCCAAGCTGACCAACACGGCGGACCTCATCAGGCTCATCATCCGTGACGAGGCCGTGCATGGCTATTACATCGGCTACAAGTTTCAGAAGGGCCTCGAGAAGGAGACTCCGGAGCGTCGTCAGGAGATCAAGGACTACACCTTCGAGCTGTTGTTCGAGCTGTACGAGAACGAAGTCCAGTACACGCACGACCTGTATGACTCCGTCGGCTTGGCCGAGGACGTCAAGAAGTTCCTGCACTACAACGCGAACAAGGCGCTGATGAACCTCGGCTACGAGGCCATGTTCCCGGCGTCCGTGACGGATGTGAACCCGGCTATCCTGTCCGCGTTGTCGCCGAATGCTGATGAGAACCACGACTTCTTCTCGGGCTCGGGTTCGAGCTATGTGATCGGTAAGGCTGTCAATACTGAGGATGATGACTGGGACTTCTAAGAGTTTCTCTTTGAGGCCCCGCCCAAAAGGGCTGGTCAGAGGCCCGGATCTGCGAGATTTCGCGGGTCCGGGCCTTTTTTGTGCCTTCTCCGAATGAACAGAGGAGGACAGAGATGAACATGAATATCCGTTCGGGGTGGCACGTGGATGGCACGCGCACACCTTCCAGATGGAAGCGGGGTGGCCTGCTGACCCGAATTTGGGAGCGGTACGTCACCGAGGCCTTGCCACTTCGTGCCACAGATGGCTCGATGGAGCTCTCGACATCCGCGGAATTACGCGGATGTTGGGACCTCTGCGGGTCGAGTGGCACGGAGTGGCACGACGGTCCATGAGAGTCCGTTCGAGTCCACGGGAGGGCATGATGAGCACAGTGAGGCGAGAGACGTGGGGGAGCCTGCGAAAGCTTCCTTCTGGTCGCTGGCAAGCACGGTATCCCGCACCGGACGGTGAGACTTACACGGCTCGGACTGAGGACGATCAGTCCTTGACGTTCCTCACGAAGACGGATGCTCGCACTTGGCTCGCCGCGGTGCACACGAAGATTTCCCTGGGGCAGTGGGAACCACCAGCAACGACCGCGGCGCGAAACCAACCCATATAACGACGCTATCCGGTCCAGCTCCTTGAGGCGCTCATGGCTCTACTCATCGGTATTTCAGCTTTCGCCGCTCTACTGGTTCCCGATACAGCAGGCACCGGCGCACTGTTCGCTATCGGCAGGCTGCTCTACGCGATCGGACGCCAGTTCCTCTTCCCCTGCGCAAGGGATCAAGAACGGCGAAAGGACGACTGACAACGATACTGTTCTCGTTCGCGGGGATACTGGCTGTTCTAAGCTATTCGATGTTCTTATGAACCGTGTTGAACCTGCCCTGGAGCAGCCCTTTGCGCAGCTTTTTTGAGGTGTGCTACTGATATGAGACATAGTTTGAATGGATTGTGTTTATGTATACTCGGCCAACGTATCCCGATGAGTTCAAGGCCGACGCCATTAAATTGGTAATTCCTTTGGACGCTCGCCGATGGCTGTTGCCCGGAGCTGGGGATCTCGGTGACCGCGCTGGAGCGGTGGGTGCGGCTGCACGACGAGGGCCATTCGGAGGGCGGCAGCAAACCGGATGATCCGGTGGACGCCAGCCAAATACAAGTCTTTGGAAGCACTGCTGCGCGAGGTTGAACGGGAGAACCTGTTCCTAAAAAATGTGCGGCGTTCTTCGCCAAAGAACAGCAGTAGAGTCCCTTACCGGCTTGTTCAGACGGAGAACGCCAACTTCCCGATCCAGTGGATGTGCATCGAGCACGGCATTGCCAGGGCCTCGTACTACCGGTGGCTGGCCAGGATGATGCCTGCGAGGATGCACAGCGCATAGAAGTTGAGGGTGACCAAACCAAGTTACGACTCGTTGGACGCGGATTCGATGAGCGCTTTGAGGGTGCTTTTTTCTGCAATGCCGAGTATCCGCGCCGAGATTCGGCCTTGTTTATCCAGTATCAGCGTGGTTGGCACTGCCTGTGGAGGGACCTGTGTGCTGAGCGCCAACAGGATTCTGCCGTCGGTGTCGAGCATGCTCGGATAGGAGATACCGAAGTTCCGCTCGAATGAGGTTGCTGTCGGTGCCTCATCACGGATGTTCACGCCGTAGAACTGCACGCCCTTGCCTGAGAACTCTTGGTAAAGTGCTTCCAAATCCGGTGCTTCCGCCCGGCAGGGTGCACAGGCTGCGTACCAGAAGTTCAGCACGGTCACTTGGCCCTGCAGGTCAGCGGTGCTGACCGTGCTTCCATCCATAAGGGATGCTTCAAGGGGTATGGGCTCCCCCCGGTCGCTGGCGGCGAACTCGGACACGGAGCCGTCCCCGGCGATGTAGTTTTTGTTGTCCCCGGCTGATGCTTGCTGGGCCAACGAATCCGGGGCCGCGCATCCGGCCAGGAACACCACGGAGGCGAGGGCGATAACGCCTACTGCACGGGCGGTCCTGCGTACCCTTCGCGGTGAAGTCTGTGATTGATTGATTCTGGCTGGTAGATTCCGACCCTTTGCGTGTGGCTGCATGATAGTTTTCTGCCCTTCGTTGCTCCGGTCCACCCGGGAATGTCGCTCACCGCGAGACTTGGTACTATCGTTCATAGTATCAAGGTGGGTTATGACTGTGCCCAGACTTTGGTCGAGTGAATGGCTCATAACAGGAGAAGTGGTTTATGGATTTAGTCGATGTGGCTGTCATCGCTGGCGGTCTTCTGGCGATCGGTTTTCTGGCGTGGTATTTTTTCGCTCCGCGCAGGGCCGAGGTGGCGTTAGTCCGCGCTGGTGTGCAGGTTGCCGATATTTCGGTCCGTGGTGGGTACTCCCCGGACTTGATCCGGGTCACGGCCGGCATCCCGGTCCAGCTCCGCTTTGATCGGCGGGACAACAGC
>NZ_KI914996.1:0-15343 GCF_000520595.1 Arthrobacter sp. H5 | reverse complement strand
CGACTGCACCAGCCGTGTCGTTTTCCCTGATCTGCGCAAGAGCGCGTCCCTGGCCGCTTTCAATACCACAACGGTCGATTTGATGATTGAGGAACCAGGCGAATACCCCTGGGCGTGTGGCATGAACATGCTGCACGGCAGACTCATTGTTGAACCGGCCTCCACAACCGATAGCGCTTCCGCCACCGGGGGTGCTGTCGCCGGCCCGGGCGGGTCTGTCGTTAAACCACTGGATGGTGGCAGTGGTGGCAGCGGGACGGCTAGGGCTGTAGGTGTCGGGCCGACCCTTGAGGTCCGGGACCGCTACCAGCGCGCCGAGTTCATGTTGCCCGGAGCGTTGCGCAGCCTGCCCATCGATACCGAACGCGGCGAGGCCGAGCTCTTGGCCATTGCAGGAGTCGGGTCCGCCGTGGTCAACTTTGGCGCCGAACGGGCGGTCGTGACTTACGACGCTGAACAGGTCGATGTTGGCACACTCGAGCGTGCGGTCGCGGATTCAACGGGATTCCCCGCGCGTCTGCGCCCCGAACCGGGTTTCGCGTCAACCGAGGACGTTGAAGCCGAGGCCCGTAAGGCCGAATTGAAAGACCTGCGATGGAGGGTCGCGCTGGGAACGGTGTTGACCCTGCCGGTCCTGTACGCGGTGATGGTTTCTGAGCTGGTGGGTGAGCAGTACGTGCCCGACGTTCTGGAGAGCTCCATTGTTCAGTTGGTGCTCACACTCCCGGTGATGCTGATTGTCGGCTGGCCCATTCATCGGATTGGGTGGCGGGCACTGGGAAATCGTTCCGCTGAAATGAACAGCCTGATCACCCTGGGAACGACGGCTGCTTTTCTTTACAGCCTGGTCGCCACCTTCGCCCCGCAGATCCTCCCGGAGGGCGTTAGGGACGTCTACTACGAAGTCGTGAGTTTCATCATCACGATTATCCTGCTGGGCCGGTTGGTCGAGGCCCGTGCCCGGGCAGGAACCGGAGACGCCATCCGTGCCCTGGTCGCGCTGACTCCGGCGACGGCCCGTCTCCTTCGGGACGGGCAGGAGGTGGAAACACCGGTTGAGCACGTGCGTGCCGGAGACGACATCCGGGTCCGGCCAGGAGAGAAAATACCCGTCGATGGTGAAATCATCGAGGGCCGATCATCCATCGATGAATCGATGGTCACCGGTGAGAGCATTCCGGTGACTAAAACCAGCGGGGATACCGTCATCGGGGCAACCGTGAATACGACGGGTGCGTTCACGATGCGCGCCACAAGAGTCGGAGCAGATACCGCCCTCGCCCAAATCATCAAACTTGTGCAGGAAGCACAAAGCACCAAGGCACCCATTCAACGCCTGGCGGACACCGTCTCGGGCTATTTCGTTCCAGCGGTTGTCTTCATCGCGATCAGCACGTTCGTGCTGTGGTTCGTTCTCGCTGATTCGCTCCCGTTGGCCGTCGTGGCCGCCGTGAGTGTGCTCATCATCGCCTGCCCCTGCGCGCTGGGCCTGGCCACACCACTGTCGATCATGGTCGCCACCGGAAAAGGCGCATCCCTGGGCGTCCTGATCAAAAGTGCAGCAGCTTTGGAAACGGTCCATAAACTGCATACCGTGGTGCTGGACAAGACCGGCACTCTCACCCAAGGAAAACCTGCGCTCACCAACGTGTTCCCGGCAGCCGGTATCGATGAGGTCGAGTTGCTCCGGCTCGCCGGTTCGGCCGAAGCGGACAGCGAACACCCACTGGCGGCGGCGATCACCGAAGGCGCCCGTAGCAGAGGTGCGGTGTTGATGGCCGCGACAGGATTTGATTCGATCACCGGTAAAGGAATACGATCCACCGTTGACCATCGTCAGATCCTCATCGGCAATGCGACACTGCTCAGGGATGCGGGGATACCCATTACTGACCTTACGGAAGCAGCTGATCGGTTTGCTGGCGAGGGTAAGACCCCAATGTTCGTGGCCATTGACGGCCGACCGGCGGGCGTCATTGCTGTCGCCGACACTCTGAAACCTAGCTCACAGTCGGCTGTCGCCGGCCTGCGCAGGCAGGGCTTGGACGTTGCCATGATCACCGGTGATCACAAAGCAACAGCCCTCGCCGTCGCCCGGCAGGTAGGCATTGAACGGGTACTGGCCGAAGTACTTCCTGAACATAAGGCTGCCGAGATCCGTAATCTCCAGGATGAAGGCAAACTCGTGGCCATGGTCGGCGATGGCATTAATGACGCCCCCGCCCTCGCCCAGGCCGATGTCGGCATCGCCATCGGAACCGGTACGGACGTTGCCATTGAAGCCGCTGACGTGACCCTCATGTCCGGGGATCTCTCGGGGATGACGAACACGATTGCGCTCTCAAGAGCCACCATGCGCAACATTCGCCAGAACCTCGTCCTCGCGTTCGGTTACAACACAGCAGCAATCCCTTTGGCAGCAGGCCTGCTCTACCCGGTTACGGGAGCGCTACTCTCGCCCATGGTTGCTGGAGCCGCGATGGCACTGTCCAGCATCAGCGTCGTCGTCAACTCGGCCCGCCTCAATCGCTTCACACCCCCAACACCCAGGACAGCTAAAGAATCCTAGAAGTCAACGGACCCACAGCGGCTCTGATACTGGTCGACACCTTACCCGTTCAGGCGCTTTCGTCGACCCGCAGATCAGACACACGCAAGAAACGCCCAGCTCCGCGCTAATCCCAGGTGCGCTCCTGCGAAGACCAGCCGGTATCGTCCGTCGTCCGAATTTCCTGGCTCGTGCCAGCCCTGTTCACCTTTGTCGGCTGCAGACTGTGAGCATCCGCCGGAGGCCACCTTCGGTGTGCTCCTCTGAGTGACGGTCCCGAAGAGACGGCGCGGCCGGATTTTCCCCACCCTTCGGCTTGCTTGGGCTGTCGGCAGGATCCTTTTTCCTGTCGCTCGGGCGGTATTGGTCGCTGATCTCACCATCAGGGCCGTTCTCCACCCCGGGTGGGGCCTCCTGCTTGCCGCCGCCTACACGGGATAGAAGGGACTCCACTCGAGCGTCGTGGATTGAACACGCACGTGATAGGGCGAGACTAATCGTGTGGCCGCGACCGCATGGGCAGCTTGGTCAGCGGGCGTTCGGTGGCTCTCGAGCACATTAAACTGACAGTGCCGGCAGCATCTGGTGCTGCCGGCACCGTCAGCAGATGGAATAGGTGTTTCCCGGCGGGGGTGTTGCGCTTATGCGGCGACTGCGACGCGGCGTCGGATAAGAGCCCGGACTGCGGGATATGCGGTGAGGAACCCCAGAACAAGACCGATTTGCATGAGGAAGAAGAAACTGATGTCGGTGGGAGCCGGCATGAAGTTTCCGAAGTGCATGACAAGCATCCAGCCGCCCATGCCGATGTCGAAGGCCAGGACGGTGACGGAGGCTGTCAGCAACGCAACCCCGGCACTTTTCCCGGCAGAACCGCGGCCTTCCGAGGAAGCGAAAAAGTACTCAAAGACGAACAACAAGGCGATGGCCAGTAACGCGATGACGATAATCAGTACCCAGAGGTTAGTTCCAGCGATGGTCAGCCCGCTGGCGACCACGAGGGGAACTCCGATGAAGTGCCCCACGGTTGCAGCGGCTCCGCCCGGGGTGCTGCCGGTGAGTGTTTTCCCGTGAAAATCCTTCTCAGACCGAGCCGCCCGACCCCCCGGGGTGCTGCTGCCGGTCTTGCCCCACCGGTTGTAGGCCCAGAGGCCGAACGGCCCGAGGTACAGGGCAGAGATCGGCCACACTATGCCCATGGCGGCGTTGGGCTGCTGGTTACGCCGCCCGTAGATGTCATACAGCACCAGCGCTGCGCTGATCACTCCCAGTGCAACAAAAATCCAGGACACCGGCGTCAACCAGCCGGGCAGAGCTGTTTCCATGGACGTCATATCAGGCGCATCATTCATAGTGGTGGGTACTTTCTTAGTGGTGTTCGTCAACCACGGGTGAATGCCCGTGGGGGGTGCATAGCAGCTTTCATCGGCTGCGGGACCACCGTGCGCGGGTGCGCATACGGGTAGCCATACGGACTAGCCAAGAGGGCGCTGCCAGCCGGTTGATTCACAGACGGTCGCTGTGAGGGCGGGACAGGTTGTGTTCCAGTCGGGCACCTGAGAAGGGGCTCGTCCAGCTGACCGCTACGAGGGCTGACCCAGGAAGGTGAGCCGGCGCCGGTACTCTTCGTCGTCAATCTCACCCTTGGCGTACCGGGAACGCAGAATTTCGCGGGACTCCTGTGCGGTAGCGGCACGATCGGCCCGATGCGCCGTGCCGCTCCTGCGGGCAATCATAACCAATGCCGTCGCTGTCACTACCAGGGCCAGCACCACCAAAATCGACCAGATGACCGCCGCTCCCATCATGCCGCCGCCCATCATGCCGCCGTCCATTATTCCGCCCACACCCTGTACCACCTTTGAGTTGATTTCGGACCTGCACATCGCACTCTACTATACAACCTAGTAGAGTGCGCTTAAGTTCATTCAGGGGAACGTGACTTTTCCGAAGAGCGGTGAAGCGGCGCCGTGGACGCGGAGGCGGGGTTAGGCGGAGGCGGGGAAGCCGGTGGGGCAGGTTTGTGCGTAGGCGCTGGAGACCGCCGGTGCTGCAGCCACGGTCAATGGCAGCACGAGCATTGCGGCTGCGGCGGTAACCGCTAGGGCAGTGCGCAGGACACCAAGGGGGACTGTGGGGGAGGCGAGCCGGCGCACTCTGGCCAGGGCGCTGGCGCCCCCTGCACCCAGGGCCGCGGAAGGTGCCGGGTTTGCTTCGGCCAGCCGGACGACGGCGGTGGCTACAGTCAGCCGGCTGCTGCTGTGTGCGGCGCGGTCGTCTGCGTCCATTTCGACCAGACGCATCAATTCGGTGCGGGCGATGCGGAACGCCGGAACCCGGGGGAAAGCGCGGTGGATTGCGTTCGCAGCGGCGAGAATCAGGTGGTGGCGTCCGCGCAGATGGGCCATCTCGTGGGCGAGGACCGCGGCCTGTTGATCCTTATCAAGGGCGCCCAATGCTGCGGAGGTGAACACGATTTCGTTCCGCCGACCCGGGAGGCAGTAGGCTGCCGCGTCGGCGTGTTCGACGACGAGGAACTGCCCGCTGGAGTCCCGGCGTGCCAGGAGTGCCAGCGATTGCAGCTGTTGCCTGCGCGCCCTGTGTGCTGAGAGCAATTCGGCGAGAAGGCAGAAGCCGGTGCGCGCTGCTACGGCGGCAGCGGTGAGGGCACCTGCAGTCGTGACGATGGCACCTCCGGGCGTGGAGTACTGCTCCTGCAGCGTCATCACACATGCCCGCAGGAAATCAGCAAGGTTCGAGGTGAACGGCATGGCAGGCACCGCCAGCGCCACCCCTGCGAAGACGATGCCCGCGATAATCGTTGCCGACAGCGTCTGCCACACAAGGATCCCGACCCTCGGCGACCGGTCAGACCAGGTGCCCCTGGACAACAGCGGTGCCACCGCGGCAGCGGCGACGGCGTAGACGAGCAAGAGGAGCGGGGCGCTCACTCGCTGGCCTGGGTCTGCGCCTTGATCTGCGCGGCCTGGTCCAGCACTACCCGCAACTGCGCCACTTCATCGGCAGGGATCTGCTCCAGAAAGTGCAGCAGGGTCGCAGTACGGTCGCTGCCACCGGCAAGCACCTCACCCATATGCGCTGCGGCATACTGTTCGCGGGTCTTCGTGGGACGGTAACGGAACGCCCTGCCGTCCTGCTCACGCACCAGCAACCCCTTGCGGTTCAGGGTGTCCATGACAGTCTTGACTGTCATATAGGCGATCTCCCGGTCCCGCTGGATGTCCTCCAGGATGTCGCGCACAGCAGCAGCACCCTGATAGGACCACATCCGCTCCATGATTGCGGATTCAAGCTGGCCGAGACGATGCATGCCAGCACCCTTTCTTTATGCAGTAAAACGGACCTAAAACGAGCCTGTGATACTAATCCTATCGTGCATAGTAGACCCTGCACACCGTGCTAATTCTTTGCGAGCCACCGCCGGAGTTTTTTCTCGGACAGCCGACCGAAACTGAACAACTGCCCGTCAACCAGAATTCCGGGGGCGAAGACGACGCCGTAACGCACTGCGAGTTCGCGGCCCCGGGTGCTCGCGAGCTCGACTTCCTCAATCACTAATGAATGCGTGGTTGACACGTCCTGCAGGATGTTTTTTGCCTGCTCACACCACGTGCAGTTCTGCTGTGTCAGAAGGGTCATGGTATGCATCAGCCGGCCCGCCCTGCCTCGAGATCATTCATCAGCTGGGTCACCGGAACATACATGGTGTAGTCCGGAGCCCCACCGTAGTCGGCGCGCCACTGAATGGTGCCCTCAGGGCCGACGAGGATGAAGGTGTGTCCGTTGCTCGACTCTCCCATCATTCCGAATTTGTTCGCCTCATACTGTCGGGAAACGGTGAGGTCTGTATCGGCCAGCGCCACCGTTTCCAGCCCATCGTCGGACATTTTCCGGGCGATGAGATCGGCCGGCCCGCTGGTGATGGTGACCAAAGAGTCGATCCCGGCCTCCTGCAGAACCGAGGGATTCTCTTCCAGGTCCTTGATCTGGTCCCAGCAGGGCTGACACCCCAACCTCTCATGGAAGTACAGCAAAGTTGATTTGCCGCTGTAGTCGCCCAATTCCACGGGGCCCCCCTCCACGGAAGGCAGGGTGAAGGCGGGGGCCTCGGATCCGGTGCCGGGAGATCCGACGTCGTAATCCACGCCCTCCGCCCGCATTTGGGCGGGGCCGGGCTCGGGGTCGGTGGAGCCTTGATACACCAGGAACAGGCCAACCACGGCGGCAACCACAACGGCGACCAGTACCCAGATTTTTAGCGGCCGCGAGGTGTTCTTCCTGGGTGATTCGGAAGTCTTTGTTGGTCCCATCAGAGGGATTCCTTTCGGGGCGACGCCGACCGCCAACGCGGCGGGGAAAGACGATGCCGCACCGGACACCGCTGCCACTCCTGCCAGCACCGGAGCGCAGCATGCGCTGGCTGCACCGGAGAAAGCGCCAAGGGCATAGACGGAACGTATGGTGCTTCCACCGGACCCGCCGCGGACAATCATGGGCAGCATGATTTTCCTGCCCGCCAGGATGAGCCCACCCATCACCATCATCGCCAAGCCGCCGATGGTGAAGACCGGGGTGTGATAGTCGATCAGCAGCCGGCTCAGCGCTGCAGCACCGAAGGCTATGGGCAAGATGATGGTGCCCACTCCAGCGGCGAAGACCAGCGTCATGGCCAGGATCTGCGTCTTTCGCCTGAAGGTCGTGGCAAAGAATGCTGGCAGCATGACCGAGACGCAACACGGGGCGAGAAGGACAACCATGCCACCAAGAAATGACGCCAATATGGTGGTGGATAGGAGTATTTCCTCCACGCCTCCATCCTTTCGATGTTGATGTTGATGCGGTGGGCCGGTACTACGACGTCAAAGAGCAGCCACCAGCCGACGCTAAACCCGATGAGCGACCTCACGGGGCAGGCACGCGCGGGGCATCGCGGCGACAGCTCCGCTGGTCGAACCTGCCCTGGTGGTGGTTAATCCATATGCGCGGGTGCGCCGTGGGATGGGTCCGACCAAATTCTTTGAGGTGCGCGCCTCAGTGCCGGGAGGGCGATTGCTGCTGCGTCTTGAGGGCTTGAACCTGCTCGCGCAATTGTGCCAGCTCTGTTGCCTGGGTTGAAGGGCCCTCGGAGGCTCCTGAGCTGGATGCCCGTTGGCCCATGGCGCAGTTTCCCCGCCGCATTGGTCGGAGGCAGAAGAAATACGTGGCTGTCAGCGATGCCAGGAAGACAGCCACCGGCAATGCCCATTCAGTCATCGAGAAGTCGCACCTGTCGACTGCGGCAGGGATGTGTCGTCAGCTGCGTCATTCCGGCCGGCGCGCAGTTGGTCGACTTCGGCGCGCAACTTGACCAGCTCCGTCTCATCGAGACGTTTATCCTGCGCAGGGGTTCCCTTGCTGCCGCGCATCATGAACCACATCATCAGTCCCATCCCAACGGGGCACGCGAGTAGGGCAAGGGCGTACAGTGCTTCACTCATTAGAGTTCTCCTTCATCGGTCGGGGTTGGGCTTGAGGGCATCATCTCGTTCGTACCCATGTCGAAGTCCGCGTCCATCATCTGTTCGTGCATGCGCGCCATGCCGGGGTTATCGTTCGTCATTTGCTCATGCATACGCTTCATGCCGGGGTTGTCCCTGGTCATTGATTCGTGCATCTGTGCCATGTTTGGATCCGAGTCCTGGCTGTTCATGCCATGATGACCGCCGGTGGCCTCAGCAGTGGCGCTGGGGCTCTCGGCAGCCGGAGGTCCAGCGGCCACTGACGGAGCAGCGGCCACCAGGGCCAAAAGCCCTGCAGCTGCAGCGGTGGGTATCCACAAACTCAAAGTCACTTACGTTCCTCTCATTGTTCGGTCAGTATCAACTACTACTAAAGATAGTAGCAAAGTACTAGGCAGATTAGTAGTCGCGGGCCTGGTAGGGCTTCAAGAGGTGTTTTTCCAAGGGGCAGCATTCCTGCCGGGCGTCTGTGGTCCGCAGGTGCGGTGTCGGGAGCAAAAATACTACGAATAATAGTACTGAAGGAGATGTCCGTGTCAGGCGGCACGTCATCTAGTGGAGGTATCGATCCACGGCGGAAATGAAGGAGTGGTTAATGGATCGAGGATCGCCCAGGATCCGGTGTGGTCCGACCCGGGTCAGGAGGTCTCTCCGGGAGGTGCTCGCTGCGTCGCTTGCTGCAGTCCTGCTCTTGACGATGTCCCTTCCTGCCGGTCCTGCCTCAGCGCATACCTATCTCTTATCCTCGGATCCGGCCGAGGGTGAGACCGTGGGCGCGGTTACAGAACAAAGGAAGTGAGACGGCGGGCTAAGCAAGCCTATGGCTCCTAAACCATGCACATCGGAGACAGCGGAGAACGTATGCCACTTTCCACATCGGTGGGGAACCGTATTTGGCGACGACAACAGCCGCAGCAGCCATCGACAGAGTCGCGTCCATAATGGTCGGCTCCTAAAGTTCCGCGGAGAGCCCTACAGGGCCAACCACGCCCTGATGAGATAGCTCGGTGCTCAAACGACAGAAAAACATGCTGAAGTGGCCGACTCAAGTTGACCAAACACACACCATCAGGCATCGGTCAGCCGTTGACCGCGGTGTCCACCGATCAAGCCGAGGCGCAGAGCTCAGGTGGTGAGCTCGTCTCCGGCACTAGTAGGTCCGGTCACGGTGGTCTGCTCCGCAGAGGTGAGCGGTGCGCTACGGTCCGACGCTGCGGGATTAGAGCGCCGGGACAGAAGCGCGGTTAGGCCCGCGGCCTGGGCCATCCCGAGGAGCAGGACGTACCACCCGCCGAGGCGCTGGTTCACCAAGGGGTCGATGCCCCAGGGGCGTTCCATCGCCGTGTACCAGTCGGCGGACAGCAGGGGCGCGCCGGTGACCATCCAACCGCCGAACAGGGCGTAGAACACGGCCACGGCCAGTACCGCGTTGCGGGCACGACGCCGGGACGGTGCGTCGCGGCGTGGGCCGCGGAGAACTGAGGTGGCGAAGAGGCAGCCGACCGACAAGAAGTGGACCACCATCCACTGGTGCCCCAGCAGTTCCCGGGCAGACCACTCGAGCAACGGCGAGACGTAGTACGCGAGCACGGAGGCCATGGCCAGGCCGGCAGCCGTGTACGGCTGGACGAGCGCGCGGGAGACCCGCGACCGGGAGGCGGCCTGGATCCACTCACGCACGCCCCTGCTGCCGTCCTCGCGGGGACGCACGACCAGCAGTGCGAGCCCGATCGGACGGCCCAGCACCAGCAGCGGGGCAACCACCGTAGCGAGAGACATTTGCGCTAGGACCTGGGCACTGAGGAGGAAGTTCTGGTAGTGATTGACGCCGCCGCTGGTGACGTAGAGCAGGACAAGCATGCCCGCTGTCCAGGAGAGCGTCCGGGTCGCGGGCCAGCGCGCGCCGTGGGACACGACCCGCCGCACCCCCACTATGTAACAGAAGAGGCCTACGACGACCAACACGATCCACAGCGGGTCGAACAGGGTCTCCGTCAGGAATGTGCGGACGCCGGGATCGGGTGGCAGAGGCTCATCGGCCATGGACTCCGCGAGCACCCGGTAATCCACGACGAGGACCGGGACCGGCTCGTCCTGTCGCAGCAGAGTCACCGCCGCCCCGGATGCAAGGGCCATGACGAGCACCTCGAAGGCCACCAGCCACCAGAAGGCCCTTTGGCGGCCGGAGGACTGCCTGTCCATTAAGGACAGCACCCAGCGGCGCTGCACGAATCCGATGACACCGAGGAACAGGATGGCGGCCATCTTCACCGCCACCAGGGCCCCGAAGGGCGAGCTCACCAGGTTCTCCACGGTCCCAACCGTGACCTGTGCCCTCAGAACACCGGAGAAGACGAGAACGACGAAGGACACCAACGCCAAGGTTGAATAGCGCAGCACCACGTGCCGCAGTCGCTCCTGCTCCAGGACGGGCCGCAGGACGATCAGGGCCATCAGACCGCCCAGCCAGACCGCGGCCGAGATGATGTGCAAGGCGAAGGCCACAATTCCGGCCTCGTGGGCCTCCCCGTAGTTGGGGTGCCCCATCAGGGCCAGAGGCACCCAGCCCGCAATGGCGAGAACGGCGGCGACGGCAGCGACGGACAGTCGCCGGGACCCGAAGCACAGCAGAGGGATGACGGAGATGATCACCGTGGTGGCCACCCACAGTTGCCCCAGCCCCACGTCGGTGAAAAACAGGATGAGGCGTTGCCCGAAGGATTCGGTGAAGGCGATCGGCTCGCCCCACTTGTCCAGGTAGTCCAGAACGGCCGCGACGATGGAGGCCAGGGCCCACACCACCGCGGAGGCTCCCGCGAGGTTCAGCGCCCGGGCGTAGGCCCTGCTGTCGGGGTTCAGAGCTATGCAGGCGAGGACCAGTGTGCCCGTCACCGCCGCACCGGAGACGTTGAACAGGAGCTTCATCGCCGGCAACGCCCAGAGGACGAAGTCATTGGCGCCTTCTGACACCTCGCCATGCATCGGCATGAGAGCACTAATCGCAGGGCCGGCCAATCCGACCCAGGACAACGATTGCATGAGCTGTCGTACTCTCCTCAAGATATGTTTACTAGGAAACATAGTAGTTGACCGGATCCCGGCCGCAAAACCCGGGAACGTGGTGCTGATGGGTCGGTACCGGCCGTCCGGCGGCCGCTACGTGGGTTGACCCGAGGTCGACGCTGGACCCGACGGCCCTCAGTGGTCAGACGGATGCGACACTGAGGAAGGAGGTGACGTCCTCGCTACCTTCGTTGGTCTATGTGGGTTTCCACGGGGCACTGTATTTCACGCCGTTGCTGGGGCAGGTGGTCAGCAGCAACGGCGGGCGGATCGCCTCAACTGCTGCCGCGCTGGTGGTCGGGTACCTGCTCTCCCACGCACTACTGTCACAGCCACCCTCTCCTGGCGCGGTGAAGGCTAAGCTAGCGGCACTTTTCACCGTGGTGGCATTTCATGTAACCGCCGGGATTTCGCTGACAACACGCGAAAGCCTTGTGGGAGGGGACTGGTACCTCCTCGTGGGTGACCTCTGGAATATCCCAGTCACGACCAATCAGCCCATCGCCGGCCTGATCCTCTGGGGTGCCGCACTGCCGCCCCTGCTGGCCCTCGCCATCGAACGCCCCGTGCGCACAGGCGCCCGGAACCTGGTTCCCGGTGTTCCGACACACTGATTTGGGGCCACCCCAAATACTCCACTACTATTGCCGATAGTAATAGTAGTGGAGTAGGTGTTCCGCTCCGTCACGGTGGACGGAGGCGCCACAGGCGCCGGTTCGCGGCAAAACGGAGCGCCCGGCTCCACCAAAATTCGAGAGAAAGAGATTCCATGTTCCCAAAGACCCTTCCCCGTAACGGCAAGAAAGTGAGCACCGCAGCCCTGGGAATCGCCGCGATGTTTCTCCTGGCGGCGTGCGGGCAACAGGCCTCCGGTCAGTCAGGCGAGTCTGCACACAGCGACGAGGCGCCACATAACGATGAAATACCCCACAGCGATGGATCGCCGTCACCGGGGGAGAACCCGTTCGGCCATGTGCATGGCCTTGCGTTCGATGCGGACACCGAACAACTCCTGCTGGCCACCCACAACGGGCTGTTCGACGTTGCGGCCGACCCTATCGAAAAGCTCGGCCCGACCCTCGATCTGATGGGATTCGCCAGTAACGGGAAAGACCTGTACTACGCCTCAGGACACCCTGGACCTGAAGTGGATCTTCCCAATCCCATGGGGCTAATCGAGTCTACCGACGGGGGAGAAACGTGGCAGGAACTCTCCCGCCAGGGCGAGTCTGACTTTCACACCCTGACCGTATCCGAAGACGGCGTCATCGGATTCGACGGAACACTGCGGAAAACAACCGATGGTAAGGAATGGTCCGAAGTAGAGACACAGGTCCAACCCGCGAACCTTGCGGCGTCCGTCGACGGGCCGACCGTCCTGGCGACCACGGAAGAAGGCGTCCAACGATCCAGCGATAACGGAGAGACCTGGGCTCTGCCGCCCGACTCACCGGTGCTCCTGCTGACGACCTTCGCCGATGCGGACACCGTCGTAGGGGTCAGCCCGGAAGGGGCTGTGCACATCAGCCAGGACGCGGGGCAAACGTGGAAAAAAACTGGAGGATCAACCTCCCAGCCTTCCGCTATCGCCGCAGACATGAACGAGCAGGAGGAGCTGCGGATTTGGGTCTCAACGGAAAAAGGCATCGAGTTCTCCGAGGATGAGGGAGCGTCCTTTGCCACGACCGTCTCGGCCGGATAGCAGCAGCCCCCGACACGGGGCATTGGCCCCTCACCTACGCCCGGACAATCCTGAGGGCGGCCGGGAGATCCTGTGACAATCGGAGAATTCTTCGCACAATCCGTCCAATCAGGCGCGCTCCTCCTGGCAATTCCGCTGGCCCTCACGGCAGGCATCGTGTCCTTCATATCGCCGTGCATCCTGCCGCTGGTGCCAGGCTATGTCGGGTACGTCTCCGGCCTTACTGACCCGAACTCCGCCGGAAACCGGCGCAAAGTCCTGACCGGCGTTGGATTGTTCATCCTCGGGTTCGCGCTGGTCTTCACCTTCTACGGCGCGGCTTTCGGACTCATCGGCGGCTGGATGCTGCGCTGGCAGGACCTGCTCATCCGCATCCTCGGCCTGTTCGTCATCCTCATGGGCCTGATCCTCGTGGGGCGCTTCTCCTTCTTCCAGCAAACCAGGAAACTCGGATGGAAACCAAAGAACGGGGTAGCCGGCGCGCCACTACTGGGAGTGGTGTTCGGTCTGGGCTGGACACCCTGCATGGGACCAACCCTCAGCGCGGTCCTGGCCCTGAGCACCACCACCGGAACCGCGTGGCGCGGCGCGCTTCTGGGTTTCGTTTATTGCCTCGGACTGGGCATCCCCTTCGTCCTGGTAGCCCTGGGCGTCGGCTGGGTAACACGGACACTGTCATTTGTCCGACGGCACATCCGCGTCTTCAACATCGCAGGCGGCTCCCTGCTGATCCTGGTCGGACTGCTCATGGTGTCAGGGGCCTGGAGCCTATGGATCTACCAACTGCAAAATCTGGCCGGCACCTACCTCACCCCGGTCTGAGAGGAGATGTCTACGCCGGCGACGGGCCACGCCTCACAGCGGATTCCTTACTGGACGCCCTACCAGAACCCAAGCTGATGGCTAACAGTCGAATCACCGGTCCGCCACCGCACCCTATTTTCATGCTGCTCTCCCATTTACGGGATTCGCATGATGAGCCTCCGATCATCATATTCACCCAGCCGCGCTGTGGGACATAGACGTCAGAGAACGGCCAACCACCTCGCCCAGAAACCTTTGCAGGGACAACAGTGCAGCCGAACGACACAGACTGCTAGAGCAATTTCCTCCATGTGGCTTTCCTGATATCTGACCCTCCTTGCCCTGCCCGATACTCCTCCCGCCCGGGCCCTCCTTTCATTGGACCAGCTCATGAACCCCGACGAACCAGTGTCATACATCCCATCCCCGACCATCAGCGCCCTACAGCTTGGACCGCTTTCCATCAACTTCTACGCGCTGTGCATCCTTGCCGGCATCGCGGTCGCGATATGGCTTACCGAGCGGAGGCTCACCGCACGGGGAGGCCAATCCGGCCAGGTACTGGACGTGGTGCTCTGGGCGATCCCTTTCGGAATCATTGGAGGCAGGCTGTACCACATCATCACCGACTACCAGCTCTACTTCGGGCCAGGTAAAGACCCCTGGGGTGCACTGCGGATCTGGGAGGGCGGACTCGGCATCTGGGGAGCTATCGCCCTGGGCGCGGTTGGTGCCTACATCGGCTGCCGCCGAAACAATGTCCAGTTCATGGCGTTCGCAGACGCCGCCGCCCCCGGCGTACTCATCGCACAAGCGATCGGCCGCTGGGGAAACTGGTTCAATAACGAGCTCTACGGCGCCCCTTCCACCCAGCCCTGGGCACTCCAAATCCACGACATGAACCCTGCAACCGGCAGGGCCCGGCAGAGCGCCGATGGTGCCCCCGTCGTTCTCGGATACTTCGAGCCGACCTTCCTGTATGAGTCACTGTGGACACTGGCCGCGGCGGCCTTGATCCTGTTCCTGGACAAGAAATACACTTTAGGAGCCGGATCAGTTCTCGCTCTGTATGTTGCCCTCTACACCACAGGCAGGTTCTTCTTCGAGCTGATGCGCTCCGACTACGCCAACACCATCCTCGGACTGAGAGTCAACACCTGGGTCTCCGGAATCCTTTTCCTCGCCGCCACCATCACGTTTTTCGCCCTCAAGGCCCGCTCCCGCTCCAGAACAGGCCCGACCAAAGACTAAATTGTCCCTAAGTGGGGTCGAGACAGCACCTCGTCACGGCTGGCGCGACTCACCCACAGGTGGACGGCTTTGAGCTGGGCCGCAAGGGCTCCCCACCTGCCCACAAGTGGATGACCCGCAAAAGCCCACCAGCACGAGCAAGGTCACTGGTTGTCTGTACCCGCCCGTACAGTCCCTTCGTGTAGGTCTGAGCGGCCTAGCGGGAGTTTCCGGGATTTTCTGATTTTTGGGCGTTTCGCCCAGTATTGGCGCGGTTTTTGTAGTATTACCTAGATATGACTTCGATTGTGGGCAAGAAGCAGGACGGCAAAACGTATTACTACGCAGTGGAGTCCGCCCGGGTTGACGGCAAGCCCCGCATCGTCTCCCAGCAGTACCTGGGTTCAGCAGAGGAGGTCATGGCCAAAATTGCAGGCGCCGGGCCCGGAGGTGCCCCGGTGCGCACCGCCCACCACA
>NZ_KI914995.1:49570-56294 GCF_000520595.1 Arthrobacter sp. H5 | reverse complement strand
AGACGGCACCACAGCAACCTTCGTTGTCGATCGCGGCGAACAATACGCCAAGGATGCGTTTCCCACCCAGACGGTATACGGCAACACCGAAGGATCCCAACTGCGCCTGATCACCTGCGACGGATACGACCCGGACACCGGCGAATTCGACGACAACTACGTCGTCTACGCAAAACTGGCCACCTAAAATTATGAATTCGATAGTCCCTGCTGCTGTCGCGGTCACGGATCGTCTTATGGGGCGTCCTCGATACGCTGAACTTGAAATGTCTGCTCGCTCTGACAAGCCTCGGGTACGTTTCGGATCAGCGTGTCGTTGCGTTCGGCTTCCACCATTCCACCGCCGAATGTAGCCGATGAACCAAGTTCGAGGACCATGTCATCGACTTTGACGGACAGCGGATCGTCGTCTTGGAACGATGCACCTTGGGGGAGCAGCACGGCCCACTCGATGCCCTGCTCATCGACGGTCACAACGCAATTATCGGAGTTCACTGTCAGGGAACCCACGATTCCGGCCTGCATCTCCAACTGACCCTTCGCGAAAGGATTCACAAGCAGAACTTGGCCCTGAGGGCCAGTCTCCACCTGAGCAACAAACGGCTCATTCGAGTCGAACCAAGAGCATCCAGTAAGGCTCAGCGCCCCCAAGGCTGCCACGAGAGCTAAGATTATCGTTGGTCTAACCATCTGCGATGTCATATCTACTCCCAATCGAGTAAACCTCAACCTGAGCCCGGTGCCGAACGTCGGTAGCGAGCGGAGACTGAAATCTCCGGCTAATGACTCCCTATATCTTGCTCGTGGTGTCCAACTTACGCGAGACATCGAGGCTTCGGGGATCGTAGATGAAGAAGATGCTCGGCCAATGCTCCCTCCGACGGCGTCAGTGAATTCACCCCCCCGTTACCCCCCCCGGGCACTCCTGAGTGGCCCCAGATTGGGGACCCCATCCACCGTCTCATTTCGTAGGGGAGTCGCTCGGGAAAACCGGGTCACTTTGAAGTGTCCCGGTGGAGCACGCTCTTACGCACCACCAAGAACGCCGCCAGAACGACCTCGTTCAGGGTCGCTCAGCGTCATGCAGTTCCCTGTATAGCTTTGCAGGATCTGCGGATGCGGCTGGCCATCGGCAAATGGGCACGCCACGTTTCCAGAACGCACGGCCCGTCCGGGTGACGGTAGCGCAACAGGGTAGGCGGCCGTGGTGGCTGCGCTGAGAAGCGGCCAGTTGGAGGTGCACTAGCCGCACAGGGCGGGTGGAGTTACGGGACGAGCTTGACGTCTTCGCCCCGGAGGTTTGCACGGAAGCCGTCGCCCTGGACGGTGACGTCCTGAAGTACGAGGCCGTCGGGCAGGCCCTCGATGTCGTGCTCGATGGTCACGAGCCTGCGCACGACGGCGGCGATGGCGTCGGAGAGGAAGTCCGGCCCACCAACGTCGATCGAGCGTGGCTCGATAACAAGCCTGCCAGCCTCGACCTCGACTGTGCCGGTGGCGACGACGCGCAGTTCGCGGCCCAGTGCCTCGACGGTGCGAATCACCATGGCCTGGCCGCCGTCGGCGGCGCGGACCACGGTCCCGTCACCGAGCTCGTCGGTGACAACCCCGAACGGCACGGTCGCGTCCACGGCGAGCCGCTGAGCGACCAACCCGTCCGGCCCCGTGACCACGTCCTGCCCGACGGCCCGGACATCGCGGAGCATCGAGCCCGCGGTCACCACTGTCCCAGCATCTAGCGCAAGGTCGGCGAACCACACCTCGTCCTCGCGCAGGTCGGCGGGAGGCTCTGTGTTCGGCGGGCCCTCAGCGCCCACCGTCGGCGACGGCACAGGCCCTGCCTCGACCCCGCCGGCCGGATCGCTCACCACCCACCAGAGGATCGCAACCGCGACCCCCAGGACGAGGACCATCCCAGTAGCACCGATCAGCCAGTCCTTAGCACGCGTCCAATCCATTAGGACAGTCTGATGGCTCAGAGTCCGGGAAGCGAGACCCCGAAGCCGGTCACGCTGCAGGGCAGGCTGTTTCATCCGGCTCAAGTTCCTCGAAGGACGGCGGACGGATCAAGTCCCAGTGACCGCCGAAGTTCGGCCCGAGGAGCTGACCCCAGGTGAACAGTCAGGCCGGTTCTAGGAGCAGATGCTCTAACCTAACCACTCTCGCATGTCCGGACTGTGCTCACCCCAGACGGTGATGCAACTCGCTTGCTGTTGTCGCACAATGGGCTCGGGAACCCGGCGATAAGTTACCTACCCGGTTGGCATACACACCTTCTGTACCTTGAAGCTCTGCTTCTAGGTCAGCCCCGGTCCATGGCCGACTTCTGGTCAACATACGACGGGCTTGCCGATCCTAAGGTCGACCAACCGTGGTTCACCGCAGCAGGAGCAGTCGAAGTACCGTGAGACGGCCCCTAACCGTGCACTCCGCTATACCCCTGCGCAGCAACCCGCGGTGTCCGAGATCGAGGCGCGTGCCTCGGTCGGCGGACCGCCGCCAGCCGATCTCGCCCTGGCGGATCCGGCGCGCGGAAGGTCATTCATTTCGCCTCGAGGTATGTCTTGAATTGCTGCAGGTGGTTCCCGTCTTCTTTCCTCATGATGGCGGCGACAATGGGGAGCATCATCTTGCGCAGCCCGCTCGCCTCAAGTTCGCAGATCCAGGTCAGCCGCGTGCCGTTGTCTTCAGGCGACAGGTGACAGTGATACGCCACTTCGATGCCTTCCGCCTCGGTACTGATGCCGACGTGCGTGTTCGGTTGGTAGACGCTCACGAGCAGGTCCGCGCTGGCCTCTTTGCCATTCACGACACGGGTCTGCCGAAACTTGGTTCCCACTGCGATCGGTCCATCGGTGAGTTGCTTGCACTCCTTGATGTTGTCGAGAAACTCTGTTGCGTGGGTCGGATTCGACAGCACCTCGAAGACTTCCGCTGGTGACCTTGCGATGTGTTCATTCAATTCGAAACCGTGCATCATTCTCCCTACTTCTTTCGACGGGCGAGGAAACCTGCGCCTAACGATTCTATTCAGCGGGATTGATCAGCTGCGGTCCGTTGTTGCGCACCGAACCGACTTCCTTGCCCACGACGCGGGGCACCAGGTGAGCTTCGGGTATCGCGTCGATGAGTCCCTGGACGTCGGCCTTGCCGGTGATGCGAGGATCCAGCCAGTCGGCCTGTAGCTCCCCGGGGATGATTAGTGGTGTTCGGTCGTGGATATGGCCAGCGCGTCGGTGGCCGACGCCCCTGCAAGGGAGAACGGCTGCTGCCTCGCCAAGTCACGGACCCAACCACCCCGACTCCGGCTGAGAGTCAGGCCCGCGCCTGAAAGTTGTTCCATCCGCGTACGGCTCCCTGTCCGTCGAAGGCAAACCCGCCTGCACGTCTCTGCTGTCCGGATGCAGCGGTACCGCGGGATGAAACTGCCGGTTCCGCCCACGTTGTGCTGGTTTGATGGCCGGGATTCAGCTGTGCGTGGTTCTGCGCAACGATGCGCTCAGCGCTCTTCGTTTGAACGCTCCATACCCGCCCGCAAGTCTGTGCGAGGCACCTCATTGATCCATTCATTGCCAGTTCCCCCTGGTTTGATCTGTGTACTTCAGCCTAGGAACGAAACTTCAAGATTTCGGAATGGTGTGGTGAAGTTTCAAGCAAACTTCTAGGCACAAGAATTGCGCTCTTTACCCAATGGCCACCGACACTTTGAAGGAACGACGGCAGGGGCTTGGCCACAGTGTCTAGCGTCGCGGATGCAAGTTTCACCCTCGCCAGCGTGGCAGCCGCCGTCGTACTCATTCCCACTGCTCATGAACGCGAGGGTGTTGGCGCAGGCACCCGGTCTGTGGGAACCTCTTCCCTCCCGGCTGCGGCATCCCTGAGGGTTGCACCCTCTACATCGACATCGGGCAGAATCCTGTCGAGCCAGCGCGGGAGCCACCACGCGGATCGGCCGAGTAGATGCATGGCGGCGGGCACGATGGTCATCCGCACGAGAAACGCGTCCACGAGCACCCCGAAAGCGAGCCCGAAGCCGATCGGTCGCGCCGTGGTGTCGTGGTGTCGTGGTGTCGTGGGAGAAGATATCGGGAACCGCTCACGCCACCCGGATGGACCGCGTAACGACACGTTAACCGGTGAGCCTTCTTGTGGTGGTACGTTCCGCAGATGGATACATCCCTGCCTGAACCACAATCCCTCACAGCCAACGACCTTTCTGATCGCACAGGTTTCGACGAGCAGTTTCTTGGACTCAACGTATCGTTACCTACCTTCGACGGCGCCGAAACGGCTCTACTGCCGTACACGCACTTTTCGGTCCTGATGCGTTTGGACAAACGCCTGGCGGCCATCACAGGGCTCGGCATTGACGGCGGAAGACTCATGAATCTGGACCGGTCCGGCATCAACTGGCGGCTCGATCCAAGGCTGACCGAGACTCTGCAAACCGGTGAACGTCTCTATGCCCGTAACGACATTGACCGCGGACATTTGGTGCGCCGCGCGTCAGCGGTCTGGGGCAGTACTCGTGCCGAGGCAGCGCAGGCGAACGAGGACACGTTTTTCTACACAAATGCAGCCCCGCAGGCGGCGATGTTCAATCAGAGTCTTGAGCTGTGGCTCGGTCTGGAGTCCTACCTGCTCGAAAATGCAGCAGACTACGGGCGGCGGTTGATTGTATTTACAGGGCCGATCTTCAGCGACATCGACCCGGTGTACCGGGGCACGGAAATCCCGCTCCAGTACTTCAAGGTTGCTGTCTTCCTCGTTGACGGTGCGCTGGCCGCAACCGGATATGTGGTGGATCAGACTCCACAGCTCGGCGATCTGCCGGATCTTCCCCTACCCGGCAGCGTCGAAGAAGCTCCCCCGCTAGGCCCGTTCCGCACTTTCCAGGTACCCATCCGGGACATTGCCGCTCTTACCGGGCTGGACCTGACCCAGCTAATGGGCTTTGACCGGATGCCGATCGCCACCGCCCTGCCATCCGCTGAGACGGCCGCTGCCTGGCGCGAGCTGACGAGTACAAAGAGCCTTGACCTGGATTTTGAGCTGCGGGATTGATTAGCCCATGTCCGCCAGTGACCGCACGAATTTCTCCTGGCTGGCCCCCTGTGGAGTCCCGGACGGAAGGGCCCTCAACACCTCTGCCGCCACGCTGATCGCGATCACCGCTGGAGCCTTGCCGGCGATACCCGGGAGGCCGATCGGGCATTTGATTCCGTCGATTGCCGCCACGGCGTGCCCTTCGGCCAGCAGTTTCTGACGGAACCTGGACCACTTGGCGCTGGAACCGATCAGGCCAACGGACGCCAGATCTCCCCTGCGCAGGGCAGCGTCGCAGAGCAGAAAGTCCTCAGCGTGATCGTGGCTCATGATGTACACGTGCGAGCCCGGCGGAAGCTCCGCCAACGCAGAATCGGGGACCGGGGTGTGGACAGGATGGACTTCGGCTACACCAGCGGTCACCTCAGCCAGACGATCCACGGAAACCTGCTCCGCCCGGCTGTCCACCAGGTACAGGTGAAGGGGCAACCGGCACAGGATTCGGCCCAGCTCAAACCCAACGTGCCCGACGCCGAACACCGCCACAGTGGGCCGGGACAGAAATGGCTCAAGGAGAACGCGGACCTTCCCTCCACAGCATTGCCGTCCATGCTGCGTTACCGCGTGCTCGCTCAGCGAAAATTCCGCGCTCTCCAGGACGGCGATACCCTCAGCCATCATGGCCCGTGCACGGTCCACCACCGTCGCTTCCAAGTTGCCGCCACCAACGCTCCCCCACGTTGCATCGGCACCGACCAGCATCTTTGCTCCGGCCTCCCGCGGCGCATGCCCCCGCACCTCTGTCACCGTGGTCAGGACACCGGGCAAGCCAGCCGATCGCAGATCCTGGAGAGCTCCCAGCCAGTCCATGTCAACGTCCGACGGCGGATACGGGGACAGCGGCCAGCCGCGCGTCGTCGTCGTTCGCGGAAGATGACGACGACGCGCCCCGCGCGCCCTCGATCGCCCAGTACACGGCCTCCGGCGTGGCCGGGCTCCCCAGCTCGACGGAAACACCACCCGGCCCAAACGCGGCGACAGCTTCCCGCAGAGCTTCCCGAACACTAAACGCCAGCATTAACGGCGGCTCACCCACCGCTTTTGACCCGTAAACGACTCCGCTTTCCGTGGCGCGCTCAAACAGGTGCACATTGAACTCCTCCGGCATCTCGGAGAAGCTTGGCAGTTTGTAGGTGCTCGCGGACGCGGTGGTGATCCGCCCGCGGGAGTCGCCGGAAGATTCGTCCCAACGCATCTCCTCCAAGGTCAACCAGCCCGCGCCCTGCACAAATCCGCCCTCAATCTGGCCAATGTCCACCAGCGGTGACAGGCTGTCGCCGACGTCGTGCACTATGTCCGTACGCAGCTGACGGTACGCGCCGGTGAAGCCATCCACTTCCACCTCGGCGACCGCGGCCCCATAACTGAAGTACTTGAACGGCTCCCCCTGCATCCGCGAGCTGTCCCAGTGCAGCCCCTCGGTCCGGTAGTACCCCGCGGCCCACAGTTGAACGCGCTGAAAGTATGCATCGCGGACCAGATCCGTAAAGGCAATATCGCGGTCGTGGAACCCGATGCCGGTCACCTGGCCACTGGCGAACCTGACGTCGTCCGGGTGAATGTTCAGCGTGCGGGCAGCAACCTCCGCGAGCCGGGAGCTGATCTGTTCGCACGCGTT
>NZ_KI914995.1:37126-49470 GCF_000520595.1 Arthrobacter sp. H5 | reverse complement strand
CGGGCAGCAACCTCCGCGAGCCGGGAGCTGATCTGTTCGCACGCGTTCTTGATCGCCCCGCCGTTGAGGTCGGCGCCGGAACTGGCGGCCGTGGCGGAGGTGTTGGGCACCTTGTCGGTCCGGGTTGGCGCCAGCCGCACAAAGGACAACGGAACCCCCAGCGCAGTCGCGGCAACCTGACGCATCTTGGTGTGAAGGCCCTGCCCCATCTCCGTGCCGCCGTGGTTGATCAGTACAGATCCGTCCTTATATATATGGACAAGCGCTCCGGCCTGGTTGAACGCCGTGAGATTGAAGGAAATACCGAACTTCACCGGCGTCATTCCGAGGGCGCGTTTCACATGCGGGTGCGCGGCGTTGAACGCCGCGATGTCCACTTTCCGCCGAGCAACGTCCGCACGCGAGGCGAGAGAATCCCAGACTGCATGCAGCCGCTCAGCATGCCGCACCGGCTGCCCATACGGAGTGCTCTGGCCGGGAACATACAGATTACGACGGCGCAGCTCACCCGGATCGAGGTCAAGCAGCGGTGCGCAGCGGCCCAGCAGATCCTCTATCACCAGCATGCCCTGCGGTCCACCGAACCCCCGGAACGCCGTTTGCGATGTCTTGTTGGTCTTGGCGATCCGTCCGTGGACTTCGATGTTGGGAATGTAGTAGGAGTTGTCTATATGGCAGAGCGCCCTGGCCAGCACCGGTTCGGAGAGATCCAGGCTCCAGCCGCCGTCGCTGGTCAAGGTGGCGGTGAGCGCCTGGAGGCGGCCGTCGTCGTCGAACCCTGCCTCCCAGCGCGCATGGAACGGATGCCGCTTGCCGGACATGGTGATGTCCTGGGTGCGGTTGAGGCGTAGGCGGACCGGTCGGCCGGTCAGGGCGGCGCCCAGGGCTGCGATCGCCGCGAAACCGTGCGGCTGCATCTCCTTGCCGCCAAATGCTCCACCCATGCGCAGGCATTGAACTGTGACCTCATGATTGTTCAGTCCCAGAACATGCGCCACGATTTCCTGGGTCTCCGACGGATGCTGGGTACTGCTCTGGATGAACACCTGCCCACCCTCGTCAATCTGCGCGAAGGAGGCGTGCGTTTCCAGGTAGAAGTGCTCCTGCCCGCCAAACTCAATCTCGCCGCTGAACCGGTGGGCTGCATTGTTCAGGGCTTCGGCAGCGTCTCCCCGGGCCAGCGTTGGCCGGTTGCCCTGAAAGCTCCCCGCTTCAATGGCTTCGGTGAGGGTGATAAGGGACGGGAGGGTTTCATAGCCGACCACGACGGCGGCCGCTCCCAGGCGCGCCGCCTCCAGGGTTTCGCCCAGCACCCAGCACACGGCGTGGCCGTAGAACATGACTTCATCGGGGAAGAGCGGCTCGTCGTGTTTGATGCCGGCGTCGTTGACCCCGGGAACATCAGCTGCGGTAAGAACGCGAACCACACCGGGGATTTCCAGCGCCGGTGTGGTGCGCAGCTCGGTGATCCTTGCATGGGCGTGCGGTGCCTGAACCGGCCAGGCGTGCAGCACATTCTGGCTTCGGACAATGAGGTCATCGGTGTACAGGGCGGTTCCCGTCACATGGAGCGCCGCGCTCTCGTGGGAAACAGGCACTCCCACTACGGGATTGACCGGGCGGTCAGCCAGTGATTTCATGACGCCACCTCCAAAGCGGTCTGGGTCTGCGCATAAAATCTGAGGACAGCCTGCCTGAGCATCGCCGAACGGTACAGTGCGCTGGCGCGCATGTCGTCGATGGGAGTTCCCTCGGTGGCCATCATGGCAGCTGCCGCGGCGGCGGTTTTCGCTGTCCACGGTTGGCCGGCGAGCACCTCTTCGGTCCGCGATGCGCGGATAGGGGTGGCTGCCACGCCGCCGAGGCCAATCCGCACGGAGCTGATCAGGCCTCCGTCCATCTGCATGGCAAACGCGGCGGAAACGCTGGAAATGTCATCGAAGCGCCGCTTGGCAATCTTGTGGAACGCGGTGATTTCGGCCAGAGGGAGCGGAATCCGCACCGCACGAAGCAGCTCGCCCGGCGCCTTGACGCTTTGACGGTAGCCGGTGAAGTAATCGGCGAGCGCTACCTCACGCTCGCCTTGAGCGGATGCCAGAACGACGACGGCGTCAAGCGCGAGCAAGGCGGGGGCCGAGTCGCCGATCGGCGAACCGGTGGCAAGGTTGCCGCCAAAAGTCGCGGCATTGCGAATCAGGCGCGAGGCGAACTGGGGGAAGAGTTGATCCAGCAGCGGAATCCTGCCGGCGAGCTCCCGCTCCACCTCGGAGAGGGTGAGGGCCGCGCCGATCTGGATGCCGCCGTCGTCGTCCTTAAGTTCCCGCAGTTCCTCGAGCCTGTCGATGGCCAGAACCAACGATGGTCTCGAATGTCGCAGGTTGACCTCAACGCCGGAGTCCGTAGCGCCGGCCACCAGCTTGGCCTCAGGTTCCTCAGCGAGCCGCCCGAGCAGTTCCTCCAGCGTGGCCGGGCGCTCAAACCGCGCGCCACCTTTGACTGCCCGGGTGTGCCGGGCCGGTGGAGCGGGACTGTCCTGGCGCTGCAGCAGTGGGTCGGCTTGTACTGGAGTATTCAGTGCGTAGGCAGCATCGCGGATGGGACGGTAGCCGGTGCACCGGCAGAGATTACCGCTCAGGGCATGGAGGTCAAAGCCGTTGGGGCCGCACTCATGATCGGCGGCATGGTCTTCGCCCACTACACCGGTTCCGGTCTGCGAAGCATCGCCCCCGGAGGCGTTCCGCTCCGGCCGATAGTACTCGGCCGCCATCGAGCAGACAAAGCCGGGAGTGCAGTATCCGCATTGCGAGCCACCACGGTCCGCCATCTCCCGCTGAACCGGATGCAGGTCTTCAACGGCGCATGCGCCCGGTGCGCTACCGAGCCCTTCTGCGGTGACAATCTCCTGGCCGTCAAACGCCATAGCGGGAGGCAGGCAAGCGTTGACCGACGTCCAGCGGCTGCGGCCTGGGCCATCGGGGCGGGCGACCATGATGGCGCAGGCTCCGCACTCCCCCTCTGCGCAGCCTTCCTTTGATCCCGTCAGTCCTTCATCCCGCAGCCAATCCAGCAACCGCACATGCGGACCGGCGCCGTCGACGTCCCGGATCTTTCCATTGACAGTGACCTTGATGTCGCCCATGATTCACGCTCCCGTACAACCGGACCGACGCGCCAACCAAACTGTGTGACCGGCTCGGGACGGTACCGCGGGCCTGCCAACTTGTTCGTTACGTAGTTTCGGTGTGATTAAGGGTACACCCAATCATTGGAAAATAGTTTCCGCATTGTGGAGATTCGCATCAGGCTGAAATCCACCCAGCCATTCGAGCGCGTCCGCTTCAGAGGTGAAGAAGGAGGCCGGGTAGACGGCGTTATACGCAAACGCGGAGGTGACTTCATCCACCGGGCCCGCCCCCAGCAGCGCGGCGGCCGTGAAGCCCTCGGCTCCGTTGAGGATGCGCCGCGCTTCGCTGCTCACGGCAACCGATGTCATCTCAACCAGAATTCTCAAGGGCCCGGACGAAAGTGAGAGAGCGGCATCCACTGCCGACTGCGCAAAATCCGGAGTGATGATGGTGTCCGTCTGCCATCGAACGTGCAGGATCCCGTCGCTGCGGAGAATTAGAGTGGCATTCCCATCCGCAGCGGAGACGGACTGAGTTGATGTAGTGCAGGTGTACCCCATGAAGTTTTCCCCTAGGACGTGCAGCGAGACCGGTGCTGTTCAGCGTAGCCGGTGCGCTCGTCCTTGCCTATAGCTTTAAGCTTCAACCTGTGATCCGCGTCTCAATTGGAATAGCTGCCCCTGTTGCTCTGGTTGCCCAAGGGAACCCTGTTTTCCCTGAAAGGTACCGCACATGCTGTTTTCCCCCGTGACCATTGGTGAGCTGAAATTGCCCAACCGCCTCGTAATGGCCCCACTGACGCGATGCCGTTCCGGCGAGCAGGGTATCCCCGGGTCCGTTGTGGTGGAGCATTACCGGCAGCGGGCCACCCTCGGCCTGATCGTCAGCGAAGGAACCTACCCCAGCCACGCCGGCCAGGGTTTCCCCGGCCAGCCCGGCCTGGTCACGAAGGAGCAGCTTGCTGGCTGGGCCAATGTCACCGCGGCAGTCCATGCAGAGGGCGGGCGCATCTTTGCGCAGGTGATGCACGCAGGCCGGGTCACCCACGAGGACACCAACGGCGGGCACACCGTGGTGGGGCCCAGCGCAATCGCCATTGACGGCGAAACCCGCACTTATCAGGGCAAGCGGCCCTACCCGGTACCGCATGCGCTGACTGACGCAGAGCTTACCGACGTTGTGCAGGAGTTTGTTCAGGGCTCGCTCAACGCAGTAAGTGCAGGGTTCGACGGCGTGGAACTGCACTCCGCCAACGGCTACCTATTGCACGAATTTCTATCTCCCGCCGCGAACCAGCGCGACGATAGCTACGGGGGCAGCCCGGAGAACAGAATCCGCTTCGTGGCGGATGTTGTCAACGCCGTGGCGCAGGCTGTTGGGCCCGAGCGTGTTGGGCTCCGCATTTCACCGGAACACAACATCCAGGACGCCACTGAACTGGACCGGGAAGACCTCCGGCAGACTTACGCTCTGCTGGCTGAAGCCATCGCTCCGCTGGGCCTTGCCTACCTCAGTGTTCTACACAACGATCCCAAGGGATCTCTGGTGCAGGAGCTGCGGCAGCGCTTCAACGGCACTTTTTTGGTCAACACCGGCTTTGGGCTGCTCACCACACGGGAAGAGGCGATTTCCCTGGTTGCCGACGGGCACGCTGACGCGGTGGTGGTGGGTCGCCCCGCAATTGCCAACCCGGACCTGCTGCGCCGCTGGCAGGAAAACCTTCCGCTGAATGAACCAAATCCGGCGACCTTCTACAGCAGCGGCGCCGAGGGTTACACGGACTACCCCGTCTACGAGTCCGCTTAGCTAGATGAGGGTGCTGAACGCTTCGGCTTTGGCGGTGGGGCCCGCCACGATGATTTCGTCGTCGTTGTAGAGGGTTGTTTGCGCGGTGGTGTAGTCCCACTCGCCGCGATTCCGTTTCACTGCCACGACGGTCACCCCGTACTTGGCCCGGATCTTGGTGTTACCTAGTTCCCTGTCCCAGGTTTCCCTGGGTGGGCGGGTTTTGACCATGGCAAAGTTGTCCTCGAATTCGACGTAGTCCAGCATGGCGCCGCGGACCAGATGGGCAACCCGCTTACCCATGTCGTGTTCCGGACGGATGACCTGTTTGACCCCAAGCTGCCGCAGAATCTGGGCGTGCGCATCACTGACCGCCTTGGCCCACAGAGTCGGCTTTTCGAACCGCAGCAGGATGGACGTGGTGAGGATGCTCGCTTCAAGGTCACTGCCAATTCCGACAACTACGCGGTCAAACTCGTGAACTGACAGCTGGCGCAGGGCGTCTTCCCTGGTGGAGTCGGCGCGCACCACATGGGTGAGTAAACCGTTGAAGGACTGGACCACATCCTCGTTGTGGTCGATCCCCAGCACCTCGGTTCCGGCGTCGGCCAGTTCACGGGCCAGCGCGCCGCCAAACCTGCCGAGGCCGATCACGGCCACCGAGTCGGCTTCCGCAATGCGGTCCGTGCTCTTGGGGGAGAAAATGTTTGTCCTAGCCAATGAGTGGCCTTTCCTTGGGGTATTCATAGAGGATCGGTTTGGAGCGCAGGGCCAGCGCGGAGGCCAGTGTGATGGGGCCGAGTCTGCCGATAAACATCACAATGACCAACAGGACCTGTCCGATCGGCGGTAGCTGCGCCGTGATTCCGGTGGACAGCCCCACAGTGCCGAAGGCTGACACCACTTCGAACAGCAGTCGGTCCAGGCCAAAGTCGGTGATGAGCATCAGGAACATGGTGGAGGAAACCACCAGTGCGACGGCGAGCAGGACAATGGTGATTGCCTGGCGGTGAACCGCCCGCGACAGCCGCTTGCCAAAAATATTGACTGCTGCGCCGCCACGGATCTCCGTGTAGAGGATGAAGAACAGTACTGCGAAGGTGGTTACTTTCAGGCCACCCGCCGTGCCGGCCGGCCCTCCTCCGATGAACATCAACACGTCCATGCCCAGCCAGGTCACCGGATGCAGCTCGGCAAAGTCCACACTGTTGAATCCGGCCGTTCTGGTCATGACCGACTGGAAGAATCCGGCATGGATCTTCTCCAGTGGGCTCATAGGTCCCAGGGTTCCCGGGTTGGACCATTCAACGGCCGTAACAAAAAGCCCGCCACCGAGGAGCAGCACCCCTGTTGCGCTGAGCACAAGCCTGGTGTTCATGGACCAGTGCAGCGGCTTGCGGAATTCGCGTCTGAGTTCGAAGAGCACCGGGAAGCCCACGCCGCCCACAATAACCGCCAGGGCAATGGGAACGCAGATCCACGGATCGCCCACAAACTGCATCAGGCTGTCGCTGAACAGCGCGAATCCGGCGTTGTTGAACGCGGAGACGGAGTGGAAGATGCCCAGCCACAGGCCGTCGGCCAGCGAATAGCCGTAGCCCACCATAAACCGGACTACAAGAACGACGGCGGTGGCCGCCTCCACCAGAAGGCTCACCTTGAAGACGCCGATCAACACCCGGCGCACGTCTCCAAAACCAGCGTTTTTACTTTCCGTGGCAGCGGAAATACGGGACTTTAACCCGAGCCGCCGCGCCAGCAGCACCCCGAGGAGGGAGGCGAAGGACATAATGCCAAAACCTCCCACCTGGATCAGTGCCAGAATGATGCCGTGCCCCAACGGCGTCCAGTACACCGGAGTATCCACAATGATCAGTCCGGTGACGCAGACCGCGGAGGTGGCGGTGAACAGCGCTTCAAGAAACGTGGCTCCTCCAGCCCCGGCTTTTGCCACCGGCAGCATCAAAAGCGCTGTACCGGCAAGAATGGCGCCGGCAAATCCCAGCGCAATGATTTGAGCGGGATGCCGCGGCGCCAAGATTGCCCTCAGGAAGGCCGCTGCGCTTCCAAACAGTGATGCGGCAGCTCCCATGACGTTCCTGATCCTCGCATTGCGGGTTGGAACAACCTTCACCGGCTGTAATCCTCACATCATCGGTACGGCACCGCTTCGAGGAGCGGCACACAACAAATCAACCAGATGACTGTATAGCTGGGCATCACCGAAGTCCACACGCCGGGTCTCACCTCCAACAGATTTTCCAAACCGGACAGCGCACCTGTTTGGAGGATCGCAGTGTTGTATACAAAACCGGCTGCGGCGCACGGAGCGCCCGGGTGATTGATCCGCCCGGGATTGTCTTCTCGATTCTCGGGTTCACGGCCCTGGCAGCCGCATTGCTGCCCCGGCTGCTGGGCCGCGCCCCGGTGTCCATGCCCATGGTCTTTCTCTCCGCAGGGTTTCTTGCCTTCCACTTCCTCGGAGACCTCCCCACGCCTGACCCGCTGATGCAGGGGGCTTTCACCCTGCACTTGACTGAGGTCTGCGTGATCATCTCCTTGATGGGCGCGGGCCTGGCGCTGAACCGTTCCGTGGGCTGGAGGCGGTGGTCCAGCACGTGGCGGCTGCTGGCGATCACCATGCCCCTGACGATCGTCGCTGTCGCTTTTCTTGGCTGGTCCATGCTGGGTCTGAGCGTGGGAGCTTCCATACTGCTGGCGGCTGCGTTGGCGCCCACCGATCCTGTTCTCGCGACCGAGGTTCAGGTGGGCAAACCAGCGGAGGACCCTCAACAGTCCGATGAAGATGAAGCCCGGTTTGCGCTGACCTCCGAAGCCGGCCTCAACGACGGGCTGGCTTTCCCCTTCATCTACGCAGCGATCGCCATCAGCATGGTCGGAGCGGCACCGGCCGGATGGCTCCCGCAATGGTTACTTCTGGATGTACTTTGGCGTATTGGTTCCGGCGTCCTGATCGGGCTCGCCGTGGGGTGGCTGCTGGGAAAACTGTTCTTCTCCGTCCCGTCCAAGCGGCTGCGTCTCGCCGAGCATGCCGAAGGCTTTGTGGCACTGGCAGCGACCTTCCTGGCCTACGGCGTTGCAGAACTGATCGAGGGCTACGGTTTCCTCGCTGTCTTTGTCTGCGCCTGCACAATCCGCGCCGCAGAGCGCCGCCACGGCTATCACGGCGTGCTGCACAGTTTCGTCGAACAAATCGAGCGCCTCTTGACCGTACTGATCCTTGTGTTGCTGGGCGGGGCGATCGCGCGGGGTCTGCTCTCGGATATCGGCTGGCAGGAAATCATGCTGGTTGCACTGTTCCTGCTCGTGATCAGGCCGCTCGCCGGGTGGGCAGGACTGGCCAAGGGGAAGACCGGACCGCGCGAACGCGTGGTCATCGCCGGCTTCGGTGTGCGCGGCATCGGCACACTTTTCTACATCGCCTACGCTCTCGAGGAAGGGTCCTTCTCCGAGGGTCAGCAGCTCTGGGCGGTGGCCGGCCTAGCCGTTGCCGCGTCCATCTTCCTTCACGGGATCGCTGCAACTCCCGTTATGTCCTTGCTGGACAGACGCAGCCGGGAGGAAGCGGCCAAGCGCACCGGTAATCCGGACGACGCGCCGAATACAGCCGTTTAGCCACCCGCCACATACTCGGCACCGGCCGGTTAGGCCGCGTTCGCCGGTCGCAGTGCAGGTTGAGAGCGCGGGAGCCCTGTTATGAGCACAGCGGCAACCACCAAATGCATGATTCCAAGGGTAATTTTGGTGCCCACCGAGGCCTCTCCGAGGAGCGGTCCACCGAGGGACAGCAAGAGAACGACGACGGCAACCCCCGTCCACACTTTCGACCCGTTCCGCAGGAGACGCGTCAGAAGGAGCAGCAGCCCCCACGCGCCGAGGCCTGCGATCACGGAAGTCAGCACGACCGCGGCCGGGGTGACCGGCGTGACCTGCGGCCCGAACCGCACCTCAAGATCGACACCAAGAGCAACTACTGCGATGATCCATACGATCAGCGCGCCCAGGACCGCTGCCGAGATCCATCCGAATGGCTTGAGAATTCCCGTTCTCACCATGAACTCCTCTCACTTAGTTAGACACCTAAGTAATAGGTTAGGCGCCTAACTAAGTGAGTTCAAGACCTATTCGAAACCAAACCTAGGAGCGAGTCAGGCCCTCTGCAAGATCGTTCAGGGCATCGATCAGTGGGTCGAGTTCCGTTCGCCTAAGACCAGCGACGGTTTCCTCTGCCAAGGCCAGCCAGACGGCTTCCAGTTCGGAAACGGCAGCCCGGCCCTTGTCCGTCAGTTCCACCACCATCGCGCGCCGGTCGCATGGCGACGGTGATCGTTCAACCAACCCGTTGGCCTCCATTTTCTGGACGGCAGAGGTAATTGTTGGCGGTTCGCAGCAGGCCGCCTCCGCCAGCTGCGCCTGAGTTCGGGAACCCCGCCTGGACAGTTCCACAATGAGCATCTCCTGCCCGAGTGACAGCCCAATCTCCGCAAGCTTGGCGCCGGCGAGGGTCCGGTGGCGCATTCCAATGGTCCGAATCGCGGCGTTAATTGCAGCTGCCTGCGTGTGGTCCAAGAGCACCTCCTGATGATTTGGTTAGACGCCTAACCAAAGGTCTGTTTACTATAGATGACGCAAATGATTTCAGAATCGGTTTGTCGTCAGCTTCTGCCCTCTCATTTTCATCTCATACATTGTTTCTACACTTTGTGAGGAGGCTGTTCGATTGGCAGCTCAGATTTGAGGGGGCTGACCGATGGGACTGTTTCAGCAGGAGAAACCCGCCGCCGCCCAGGATCCGGACGCAGCCGCTCAGCCGTGGCGGCGCATCGGCCTGCTGAAGTCGGCTGGCATCCTCTTGATACCCGTGCTGGTCCTGAGCGTGGTCAGTGGTGTCCTGTTCTTCGCTTTGGATGCCGCCAGTCCGGAATCCTTCGATGACATTCACTTCTGGTTCTACTTCTTCGATGTGGGCCGTGAGATCAATGTGCCCACCTGGTTCAGCTCGGGAATGTGGATTGTTGCCGGAGGTATTGCTGGCTACTATGCCCGCCAGGCGTCGCAGTTCCGTCTCTCCTGGTGGCTGTTTGCGACGGTCTGTGTGGTCTTTTCCATCGACGAGATGCTCGAGCTTCATGAGCGGCTCGACGTCATCGGGCATGAACTCTCCGAACTCCTGCCGTTCAACCTGGGCTTTGTCTGGGTCATCCCCGGAGCAATCCTGGCCCTCACCGTTGTACTGCTGCTCCTACGATTGGTGCTCTCCCTCCCGAACGGTGTGCGGAACGGCCTGTTGGCCGCCGGGGTTGTTTTTGTTGGTGGCGGTCTGGGCTTCGAAACCCTTGCCGGCCTGGCGCTGGCTGAGAACGGCCTGGCTCCCCAGTTCTTCATGCTGACCCTGACCGAGGAGACCCTGGAAATGATAGGGATCGCACTCTGCATGGCCGCGCTGGTCCATCTTATCGAATACAGGAGGGCGGACGGAGGCACCACATACCGCCTGGCGGAGCGGGCACCGCGACGGTGAAGACGGCCGGGCTAACCGACCGGCAAAACGACCAACTCGTGCTCGTAGTCAGGCGGATAGACAACCTGAAGGTTGAATTTATCTTCGAACGCCATGGCAACGCACGCGATGACCACGGGCGGCACCCGGAAATGCGTGTCTAGGTCAACGATGCCAAGTCCGGCCCATCTTGTGAGCCGGCTGTGCACCAGACGGGCCAGGAGCTGCACCATCAGCTCTTCGCCCTCCGGGGCGTGCGCTGGGGAGATCAGGAATCTTTCCACCTGGGTTGGGTTTCCCGCAGCCCCGGCAAGCAGGATGCCCAGGGTCAGGCCGGCCGACTCCCCTGCCCACTGCTCGTCAGGATCACCGCCGAGCACACCCAGGCGCAGGAATTCGCTGACAAAGAACCGGCATTCCTCAAGCTGCTCGTCGGCGCTACCGTCCAGGAACGGCACTCGGCCTTCAAACGGGACACCTTTGGTGGAGAGGACATCGATCATTTCAGTTTCTACGAGGGTTGCCCAGATGTGATGGAGCACCTCTACTTGGCGCATGGATTGGACCAGCACCGTTCCCTCCGCCAGTTCGTCGACGTTCCGTTTACGGACACCCTTCGCGGCCACTCCAACGCAGGCGGCTGCCGCTTCGATGTCCTTAAGCCGCAGTACCCCGGTGCCTGTAACCGGCCGTCCCTCTCCAATCCAGGTCAATAGCGCCCGGGCCCTCTGGATCAGCGGCAGGGCCCGGAACAGGGCAAGCTCCTCCTGCTTGCTCAGGGCGGGAACGTTGATGGTTGCGCCCGGGTCATCGGCGCCGCCACGAGTGAGGATGGAATGGACGCCGTCGTACTCTTCCTCGGTGCCGGTCCAGCGGCCGGTGTCATGGAGGAAGTCCACGTAGAGGTGGAACATGTCCAGAACCTCGGCAACCTCCTCTTCACCCCCAACATCCACAAGCTGTAATGCCACCGCCGCCAGTGCATCCGGCTTGAATGCAGTGGCAACGCCCGTGGCCGTGGCCTCGAAGTAGGCGGTGATCAGAGCCTTGCTCACGTTGAGGCAGTCCAGAGCTTCCTCGGCCGGCCCGAAGTCTGCTTCGAACCACGTGATGAAGTCATGGGCAATCGAGTCCACGGCCCGTTCGGCCCGAAAACGGGTCAGCGAGGTTGCCTGCTGCGCCGATCCTCCATTGCTGCCGTGCTTGCTGCGCGATGCGCTACGAGCGTTCTTCTTGTTCTTCTTTGCCATCCCGGGGCTCCTCTCCTGGATCTCCTCACAGCACGCTACCCGTCTGCGGCCCCACCAATCCAGAAGACCTACTCAAGGCAGTATTTTCCAAGCGGGTTGAGCCTGACCGCAAGGAGCCCGTCATATCGGCTCAGGAACGGTAGCCAGTCGCCACCCCAGTGTTCCCGGAAGTCGGAGCGCGCACCTTCAGGTTCCGTATACCGGATATCGATCAGGCCCAGGGTGGCGGCGTATTCGAAGAGGAGTGCCAGCACGTACCTGCCCTGCAGTAGTTCCCAGTCGTAGGCGCCGTCGTACCCAAAACTTCCATACTGCGGGTCCTCAAGGTAGAGCTTCCACAGCCCCCGCCCGCTCCGGTGTACCGTCGGGTCCATGCCCTCCTTCTGCATGCGTGCGAAGAGGTGATCCACGTCAACCCACTCTCCGAGCGGAAGAAGCCAGAGACCGCTGGCCGCCAACTGACGGCGCGGAACCAGCCCGCTGAGCGCGTTCGCCGAGCGCTGGCCCTTGATCGCCTCGACCCGGCTGAACTCGTCAATAATCCCGTTCTTGAGCCACCGCTGCCATAGCAGTTTCAGCACATCAGCGGGTGGCTTCTTCACGGCTGCCCGGCCGCGCGCGGTCAGTTGCAGGCGGCTGCCGTCCGCCATGCCGCCGGCCTGC
>NZ_KI914995.1:22525-37026 GCF_000520595.1 Arthrobacter sp. H5 | reverse complement strand
GCTGCCGTCCGCCATGCCGCCGGCCTGCAACAGCAGCGGCCACGCATACGCGGCGATCGGCGTATGCGGATAATAGTCGCCTCCGGGCAACGCGTCGCCGAGCAGTTTAACGGTCGACGACGCCGGTCGCCTCGTCTTCGCGCTGACCCTCAGCTTTCCTTGTTCAGCCAAAGACAGCACGGTATGCAGCTGGGCCGCAGCCACCTCGGACGTCAGGAATTCAAAGGGCTCTTCAACGGGGTCCGGTTGTGTCACATGTACTCCCTGTGCGGCGTATTTAGGACGACGGCGGTGCAACCGCCCTGACAACTACCCCACCGGCATCCCGCGCACGTGTCAACTGTGTCACCGCCCTTCCTGTGTCGGTCTGACCGCTGACCTGCCAGTCCGCGAGGCTAAACTTGCCATATGAGAGCGCACGGCTTCGGGACGCTTGCCGCGACTGCGGCCATCGCCGTTTTGGCAGGGTGTGCAGGGTTTATAACGTCGGAAGCATGTCCCGCAATTGGGTGGTCCAATAACCTCACGGTTGACCTTGTGGGAGATACCGCGCCGGTCGACGTGGTTCAGGTGTGCTTCGACGGCCGCTGTTCCAGCTCGCGGGGCACTCAGCCGGAACCGGCTCCCACTCTCGAGTTTGTCACTGTCAATCCCGAAGAGCTCCCCGCTCTGCCGTCTGAAACACCCCCGGATTGGGATCCGCTTTTCGTCAGTTCCAAGATCGACGACGGCACCTGGGTGGTCCATTTCGACATGAGCGCGCCGGAGGCGATTTCCGTTCGGGCGCTTGACGCACAGGCTCAGGTGCTAGCAGCGGACACCTACACCATCACCTGGACCCGGGTCGGCGGCAGTGAGCAATGCGGCGGCCCGATGGAGGCCGGCCGGATCACCCTGAACCTCTAAATCTTTCCCCTAAGCTGGAACGCGTGATCAACGGGAGCGTGCGCGCGCAGGTGGACAGGGTTTGGGATACGTTCTGGACGGGCGGCATTTCCAATCCGCTGGAGGTCATTGAGCAGATCACGTATCTGCTGTTTTTGAAGCGCCTTGATGAAGCGCAGACCTCAGCTGAGAACAGAGCCAACCGCGCCGGCCAGGCGATTCGAAACCCAATTTTTCCTGACGGACGGGACCCCCGCGGCCGCGAGTATGGGGATCTGCGCTGGACCAGGTTCAAAGGGTTCGCCAGAGAGGAGAAGTACACGCTTTTCAGCGACCACATCTTCCCTTTCCTGCGTGAGGAGCTGACCAAGCAGTCCAATGGCGAGGGCTCCACCTACAGCGACCACATGAAGGATGCCCGCTTCACCATTCCCAGCGCCGGGGTGCTGGAGAAGGTCATCGACATTATCGACGGCATTGACATGACGGACCGGGATACCAAGGGCGATCTCTACGAGTACATGCTCTCCAAGATTGCGAGCGCGGGCACCAACGGCCAGTTCCGCACGCCACGCCACATCATTGACCTCATGGTGAAGATGACGGATCCACAGCCGATGGAGACCATCTGCGATCCGGCATCGGGCACCTGCGGTTTCCTGGTCCGCGCGGCCGAGCACCTCTGGGACTCCCCTGAATTGCAGACTGATCAGGGCCAGCTGGATTTTTATCATCACGAGCAGTTCCACGGGTACGACTTCGATAGCACCATGCTCCGCATCGGATCCATGAACATGCTGCTGCACGGTGTGGAGAACCCGGTGATCACCTACCGTGACTCGCTGGCGGACCTGCATTCCGAGGAGGAGGAAAAGTACCACCTGATCCTCGCGAATCCTCCGTTTGCCGGCAGCCTCGACTACGAGAACGTTGCCAAAGATCTCCTGACGCTCGTGAAGACGAAGAAGACGGAGCTGTTGTTCCTTGCGTTGTTCCTCCGCCTGCTCAAACCGGGCGGCCGGGCGGCGGTGATTGTGCCCGACGGCGTTCTGTTCGGCTCGTCCAAAGCGCATAAGGATCTGCGTAAGCTGCTGGTCGAGGGTCACAGGCTCGACGCCGTCGTGAAACTGCCCTCAGGAGTTTTCAAGCCTTACGCCGGGGTGTCGACTGCCATCCTCTTCTTCACCAAGACCAACTCCGGCGGCACGGAGAACGTCTGGTTCTACGACGTGAAGTCGGATGGCTTCAGCCTCGACGACAAACGCACACCCCTCTCCAGCTCCGACCTCCCCGACGTCCTGGAACGCTACAACCAGCGCACGACGACGGAAGCGCAGCGGGCGCGAACCGACCAGTCCTTCCTCGTCCCCAAGTCCGAGATCGCGGAGAACGGCTACGACCTCTCACTGAACCGGTACAAAGAGGTTCAGTACGACGAGGTGGAGCACAAGGCGCCGGCAGAGATCATCGCCGACCTGGAGTTGCTGGAGGCCGACATCTCGCGCGGCATGGCGGACCTGAAGGAACTGCTCAAGTGAGGATGGTTCCGCTTGGGGAAGTCGTAACAGCAGTTACGAGAAGCGATCCAGCACGATCACCGGGCGAAATGTTCAGGTATGTTGACCTGAGCGCAGTGGATCAGGCAGCCAAGTCCATCACGGACCATAAGCTGATTCTTGGATCTGAGGCTCCAAGTCGCGCGCGGCAAGTCCTCCGTATGGACGACATTCTCGTCTCAACCGTTCGGCCAAATTTGAATGGCGTGGCACGTGTCCCAAAACATCTGGAAGGTTCAATAGGTTCGACGGGCTTTTGCGTAATGCGTCCCAACCCGCACGAACTCAATGGCTCCTACGCGTTCCACTGGGTACGGTCCAAGAAGTTCATAGATGAGATGGTGCGGAAAGCGTCGGGAGCAAGCTACCCCGCTGTTTCGGACAACTTAGTGCTCAGCTCAAAGGTGCCCCTACCAGATCTCGACGAGCAGCGGCGGATCGCGGCCATCCTGGACAAAGCCGACGACCTCCGGGCCAAGCGCCGCGAAGCTCTCGTCCACCTCGACACCCTCACCCAGTCAATCTTCCATGACATGTTCGGTAGCCATGCAGAGTTCCCTTTACTGACTGTCTCGGACCTCGTTGCTTCGACGAAGGGAGCAATCCGCACGGGGCCATTCGGTAGCCAGTTGCTAACTAGCGAGTTCACCACAGCCGGCATCGCAGTGTTGGGCATCGACAACGCTGTCGACAACAAGTTCAGCTGGAAACAAAGACGGTACATTTCGTTGGAGAAGTACCGCGAGCTTTCGCGTTACACAGTGTGTCCAGGCGACCTAATTGTCACAATCATGGGCACGCTCGGTCGATGCGCCGTTATTCCTGATGACATACCGCTGGCCATTAATACCAAGCATCTCTGCTGCATCACCCTAGATCAATCAAAGTGTCTCCCAGAGTTCTTGCACTCGTATTTCCTACTCCATCCGACAGCGAAGCAATTCCTCGGTCAGACTACAAAAGGGTCAATCATGGGTGGACTCAACATGGGGATAATCAAGAATCTGCCTGTGAAACTTCCGCCCCTTCACCTTCAGCAAGAGTTCGCAACCCGGGTTGCCGCCGTCGAACGCTTGAAGGACCAACACCGTACCCAGCTCGCCGCACTGGACAGCCTCTTTGCTTCCCTCCAGCACCGTGCGTTCGGCGGGGAGCTGTAAGCATGAATTGGGACGTCGTCGATCTTGGCGGCTGGGCGCTGTGGCAGCAGGAGACCGAAGGTGACAACGAGAAGCAGTGGTATGTCGAACCGTCGTCTGGGCAACGCTGGCTGTTCAAGCCGAACCGTCCCGACCGTTCTCCGTTCGAAAGCCATGCGGAGGTCATCGCGTCGAGGATTGCTGAGCTCCTCGACATTCCAGCGGCACACGTTGAACTTGCGATGCTCGGTGATTCCTCGGGCTGCATCTCGAAGAATGTCCTCGCCCCATAGGGATAGTCAGGAAATTCGACCGGATCAAATCCTTGCGGTTCATGTAGAGAACTATGATCCCAAGGCAAAAGTGCGGGTAGGGCATAACCGAACAAACATCGTCGCGATCCTCGGGACCTGCAGAGCACCAAAGATGGCTGAGGCTGAGCACTCGCTGAGCGCACTGGACTGGTTTGTTGTCTACCTGTTCTTTGACGCCCTCATTGGCAATGTTGATCGCCGCAGCAGCAACTGGGCACTGGAATTTGACTGGTCAGACCCGAAAGATCCATGTGTTCGACTTGCTCCTTCGTTTGACCATGCATCATCGCTCGGGGTCTCTATGAGGCACCGCGGACTTGAACGATTGGCCGCGAACCCGGACGGTTTCAGAACGTACCCGTTCAAAGCCAAGGCCACCCGATTCGAGGACGGCATCAACGCTTCCCTGGTGGACCATGCCTGCACCTACCTGCGCTTCTGCACAGCGGACGGCAGGGCATTTCTTGACCGTCAGTTTCTGCAGCCTCCACTCAACGCCATCTCCTTGATCATCGAGTCAGCTAAATTGTCACCGGCCATTACTACACTGGCCAATACGATCATCACAACAAATGCGGAGAGGATCGCTCAGTGTCTAAGTCAACGATGACGCGCGCAGCCGCCCGTCCGCGCGCCGTAACGCGGGACCGCACCACTACACTGCTGGTCGCTTGGCGCAACCCTCTGTACAAGGCCTACCTGCTCATCGGTTCCGTAGTGCACTTCGAATCTCCCGATGGCGAATACTTCGAGTTTTCCTATCGCAAGGATGTTGCGAAGAAGGCTCTGTTTCATCGGATTCCAGGCTTCGATCAAGTTGACCTCGTCTATCGGTCTAGTCGATTGTTCCATTCTTAGCCGGTCGTCTCATGAGTGACAGCCGTCCAGACCGTGGACGATGGCTGCATGCGATGGGGGCGCCGGAGGACTCCGGCCCCTTCGACATTCTCGCCCATTCGTTCGGAGTCCGGGCCAACGACACTTACGAACTGTTTGCTGCCCCTGCGGTCGACGAAGCAGCTAATACTTTGACCTTCGATGTGTTGGTACATGGCACCCGTTACCAAGAGCCGCAAGACACCGTGCACGCCGAGATAGATGCACTGTCGACCGGAGGGCCGCTGGTCATAGCTCCAGAACCGGATAACCAACGGGATCCTCGCGCGCACGCCGTCCACGCTCCCAGCGGACAACGGCTCGGATACGTCCCCGCTCCGGTGCTCGACTACTTGGAGGAGTACTGCCCAATCACGGGCCACTTCAGCGCCGCAACGCTCCGTGTGAATCCTAATGAGCTTGGTGCTCATCTTCGCTTGGTCATGCGGCTCACATACAATTCCCGCTGAAACTACCGTTGGCCTGAGCACATTGGACAGTCCCAACGTCGCAAGCTGGCCCTCACTGGTCCTCGTCATCAACAAGCAACCTACGCAGCTTGCACTTATTTCACTTGTGGTAGATCATAAGTAGTGAGTGAAAAGGAGTTGTCATGAGTGCGCTCACGGACACAACGCAAATCCCAACCATCAACGTCAGCCCCACGCAATCGCAGGAAGCCTCAGCCGTATCCAAGCAGTTCAGCGAGGTCAACCCTAAGGATCTTCGGATTCGAATCGAATCGACCTCCGGCGATGCAGTTACGCTCCCGGACAACCTGAACGATCTCCTTCAGACTGTTCTCAAGCTGGCAGCATCCGGCCGTGAAATTGGGCTGACCCACAGGCCGAAGGCCATGACAAGCGTTGAAGCCGCAAAGATGCTCGGTGTTTCCCGGCCCACCTTGCTAAAGCTAGCCGCAAGCGGTGAGATCCCATTCCACAAGGTTGGCTCACACACCCGGATCTTCCTTGCCGACTTGGAGCGTTTCGCGGCAAGCCGACTCGATACCCAAAAGTCAGCATTCAACGACCTTCGCGACATGGAAGAGTCCATGGAGAACAAAGAATCGCACTAGGCGCCAATGTTCTCGTCTCACGCATCCGCCAACGGCGACCCGACGCAGTAAGGCCCGCGCTTCTCGACAGCCTCACTTACTGGACCAAGGGACCGAACGCTAAGGAAATGACGGACGCTCCGAGGATCTATTTTTCGTATAAACTTTATAAATCACGATGCTCTGTATAAAGATTATAAAGAGGCTGAGGAATGGAACCTATCCGATCAAAGAACCCGTTTCGGCCAGCTTTTGGTGCGTCACCTACTGTCCTCGCGGGCAGAACAGACGTCATTGACGAGTTCCAGATAGCCCTCGACGAAGGGCCAGGGTCTCCCGGCCGCAGCATGCTGATCAGCGGGCCGCGAGGCATGGGGAAGACCGTTGTACTCAACGAACTGGAAGACGAAGCCCGGCAAGCCGGATGGCTTGTGGTCCGAGCGAACCCCGGCGCGGATCTCATTGATCGACTGGTTCGGACGGACTTGCCTAACCTGTTAGTGGAACATGATCCCCTCCAAACGGACCGACGGATATCGGGTGGCGGCATTGCTGGACTTGGAAGTATTGCCACTGAGGTTCACGACAGGTACCAACCCGAACACAGCCTGAACTCGCTGCTTTCCCGCTTGACACAGCTACTGGGGGAACGGGAGACGGGGGTTCTCATCAGTGTTGACGAACTGCAGTCTATTGACATCGAGCACCTGCGAACGGTCACCACTGCGTTCCAAGAGTGCGTGCGCGATGATCGTCAGATTGCCTTCATCGGTGCAGGTTTACCCATTGGCATCAAAAATCTTCTCGATCACCCAGGAACCACCTTTTTGAGACGAGCTCAAAGGATCGACCTTGGACCAATTTCAAGCTCGGAGACCAGCGCAGCCCTCAGGGAAACGGTTGAAAGCGGCTGTCGCTCCATCACCCAACCCGGGCTGCACCGTCTTACCGGCATTTCCCAGGGTTACCCATACTTGATTCAGCTTGCTGGATACTACGCTTGGAGACATTGCTCGACTAAAACCATCGAGCTCGCAGATGTAGAAGCAATAGAACAGCGCGTCATTAAACGCCTGGGCACACAGGTCCACCAACCAGCTCTCCGGGATTTGTCCGACACCGACCGTGCTTACCTTCAAGCTATGGCTCTGGACATCGGTCCGTCATCGACGAAAGTGATTGCCGACCGCCTTGGCAAGAAGCTCAGCTACCAAAGTATGTACCGGCATAGGCTGCTGGATCAGGAGATCATCGTTTCTACAGAACGCGGATTTGTGGACTTTGAATTGCCCTACATGCGCGAGTATCTGTCATCGACGTTGATGTGAACCTCAACGCTCTGGGTCCTCTCCTGGCCATAACCGCGGAAACGTCACTAGCCATCCGGTATCCTGCAGCAAGGGACCACCAAAAGGGGCATTGATGGGGGACGCAGCTCAGCCGCAGAGCAACTTCGCGTTCCTGCGCGCCGAATGGCCGGACATTGCCGTAGAAGCACGCAACGCCGAACGCTTCGCCCGCATTGACCCGCGCACCTCCCTGCTCTACTGCCGCCGGACCCTCGAATTCATCCTGCAATGGATCTTCACCGCCGACACCACCCTTAAACATCCCTATAAAGAAGACCTCAACGGGATGCTCAACGAGCCCTCGTTCAAACACTTGGCCGGCGAACGTCTGCTCGACAAAATGCATTTTGTCCGGAAGATCTCCAACAAGGCCGTCCACACCAATGTGGCCGTCAACGTTCAAACCTCCGAAGCGATCCTTCGGGAGCTCTTCCAGACCTGTTTCTGGCTGGCGCACCGCTACTCACGCCAGGAACAGAACAGGCCGACGTCGGGACTCGCCTTCGAGAGTTCCCTCCTCAGCCCGCAGCGCCGGCCAATGCCGGCTCCCCCTCAACCCGGCGATGCAAAGCTTGCGCACCCAGCCGCCGTCGTCGTCGTACCCCAAGTTCCACCCAAGACCGCCGAACAGGTCGCCGCCCTGGCAAAGGAACTGGAGGAACGGGACCGGAAGCTCGCCGAGGCCAACCAGCAAAAGGCAAGCCTTGAAGATGAACTAACGCACCTCCGCGACCAGATCAAGCAGGTCACCGCGGAGCGCAGGCACCAACCCGATCACCACAACTATGACGAAGGCGTCACCCGCACCGACCTCATCGACCCCCAACTCCAATGGGCGGGCTGGGACCTGGATCAGCCGGATACCAGAGAGTTTCCCGTTGACACGATGCCCACCCCGGAGGGAACGCTCACCGGCAAGGGTGCCGCTGACTACGTGCTGTGGGGCGCCAACGGGCTGCCCCTGGCCGTGGTCGAAGCCAAACGCACCGCCAAGAGTCCCCATGCAGGCCGGCAGCAGGCCCGCCTCTACGCTGACTGCCTGGAACGGCGCTACGGCCAGCGGCCCATCATCTACGTCAGCAACGGGTACCAAACCTACATCTGGGACGACGCCATGTACGGCGAGCGCAGGATTCAGGGCTTCCACACCCGCGATCAACTGCAGCTCATGGTGGACCGGCGCAGCACCCGCAAACCCCTGGGCCAGGCGGTGATCGACAACAGCATTGTGGAGCGCGACTACCAGCATGAAGCCATCCGCTCCGTCACCCAGGCCTTCGAGGACAAAGCCGAACGGCGCGCACTGATTGTCATGGCCACGGGCACCGGCAAAACCCGCACCGTCATTGCCCTGGCGGACCTGCTGATGAAAGCCAACTGGGCCAAACGGGTGCTGTTCCTCGCGGACAGGGTGGCGCTGGTGGACCAGGCAGCCAAGGCATTCAAGACACACCTGCCCGGCTCAGCACCGGAAATATTGGGCCGCGACAAGGTCGCCGACAGCCGCATCCACCTGGCCACCTACCCCACCATGATGAACCTCATTGACGAGACGGTTGGCGACGGTCAAGTCAACCGCGAGCGCTACGGTATTGGCCACTATGACCTCATTGTGGTGGATGAGGCGCACCGCTCGGTCTATCAGAAGTACCGGGCCATCTTTGACTACTTCGACTCGTTCCTCATTGGCCTGACGGCAACCCCCACCGATGAGGTGGACCGCAACACCTATGCCCTGTTCGGGATCGAGGAGAAGGTGCCCACGTTCGCGTATGAACTGAGCCGCGCCATCGACGACGGCTGGCTGGTCCCGCCGCGGGTCCTGGAAGTGCCGCTCAGGTTCCCCTACGAGGGCATCCGCTACGAGAACCTTTCGGAGCAGGAGAAGGATGAGTGGGATGCAAAGGAATGGGACGACGACGGCGAGATCCCCGACGAGGTAGACCGCGCCGTCGTCAATAAATGGCTGTTCAACCAGGACACAGTGGACAAGGCACTGCAGGTGCTGATGGAGCGCGGGCACCGCGTGGCAGGCGGCGACCGCATGGGCAAGACCATCATTTTTGCCCGCAACAATGACCACGCCCGGTTCATTGAGAAGCGGTTCGACGCCAACTATCCGGGCGAAAAGGGCGATTTGGCGCAGGTGATCACGTATGAGGTGAATTATGCGTCGACGCTGATTGAACAGTTTGGGCGGACCCACGGCAAGCCGGACATCGCTATTTCAGTGGACATGCTGGATACCGGGATCGATGTCCCGGATGTGGTGAACCTGGTGTTCTTCAAGCTGGTGCGCTCCAAGACCAAGTTCTGGCAGATGGTGGGCCGCGGAACCCGTCTCCGCAAGGATCTCTACGGACCCGGGGCGGACAAGCAGGACTTCCTGATTTTTGACCTGTGCCGCAACGTCGAGTTCTTCAACGCGGGCCTCGACGCGGCCGAGGGCCAGCTTGCCAGGCCGCTGGCGCAGCGCACCTTCATCACGCGGGTTCAGTTGCTGCACGCGGCGGCATCGGCACAGTACAACGACGGCGCTTACCTGGCAGACCTGCGCGACAGCCTGCATGCCGTTGTGCGGGACCTGCCGCGGGAAAACTTCCGGGTGCGCCCACAACTGGAGCACGTGGAGCGGTTTGCCCGGCGGGAAAACTGGGATTCCCTCGACAACACCGACCTGACGGTTCTGGAAACTGATCTGAGCAGCCTCGCCGTGATCTCCGCACCCGCGGACACTGAGGAGGCCAAGCGGTTTGATCAGCTGACACTGCGCGCCCAGCTATTGCTCTTCACGGAGCCGGGGAAACTGGCGCCGCTGCGTGCCCAGATCATGGAGATCGCCTCAGCCCTGCAGGACCAGCCGTCCATTCCGGCGATCGCCGCCCAACTGGCGCTGATCGAGGAAGTCCTTGATCCGCTGCGGTGGGAATCCCCGGCTGCGCAGTGGCTGGAGCGCATCCGGCGGAAGCTGCGCGGGCTGGTGCACCTGATTGAGAAGAAGCGGCGCAACGTGGTGTATACCGACTTCGAAGATGAACTCGGCGAGGTCAACGAGGTGGGGCTGCGCGCCGCCGTCGGGCCCGTTGACCTGGTGCGCTACCGCGAAAAGGTACGCGTGTACCTTAACGGCAAAATGAACCACGCCACCATCCAACGGTTGCGGCGCAACCGTCAGCTGACCGAGCTGGATCTCAGCGAACTCGAACGGTTGCTGCTCGAGAGCGGCGCCGGGTCCAGGGAGGACCTGGAACGTGCATCCGCGGGCGAGCTGGGATACTTTGTGCGCTCCCTGGTGGGCCTGGAATCCGACGCCGTGAATGAGGCGATGTCAGGATTCATCAGCGGAACAACGCTCACAGCTGCCCAATTGAACTTTGTGAACATGGTGGTGAGGCACCTGACCCGGAACGGGGTGATGGAGATGGGGCAGCTCTACGATTCGCCGTTCAACAGCCTTGCGCCCGCAGGACCGGAGGCTCTCTTCCCGGAGGATAAACTCAGCGTCCTCGACGGCGTGCTGAGGCAGTTTACGGACTCCACCCGGGCCGGCTAACGCCTGCACGGCGCGCCGTGCAGGCGGCACAGACCCATGGCTTACAGTTCTTATACACAGGCTCGGTGAGGAGCTGACTGCGGGAGGTTTCAAATGGGGAAAATCGTGGCATCCGTTTACGTGACACTTGACGGCGTCATGGAGGATCCAACCTGGACTCAGCCGTACCTCACCGACGCCGCACAGGCCCACGCGCGCGAGTTGCTCTTCGCCAGCGACGCCCTGCTGTTGGGCCGGCGCACCTATCAGGGATTCGCCTCCACCTGGCCCGGCCAGACCGATGAGCAGGGTTTTGCCCACCGCATGAACTCGATGCCCAAATATGTTGTCAGCTCCACGCTGACTGATACCTCTTGGAACGCCGAGCTGGTTTCCGGCGACATCACCGCCGCGGTGTCGCTGCTCAAGGAATCCTCCGACCGGACGTTCCTCATGTACGGAAGCGGCGAACTGGTCAACACCCTCTTCAGGGCTGACCTCATCGATGAATATCAGCTCTGGACTGCCCCGGTAGTGCACGGCACCGGAAAACGCCTGTTCGAGGAAGGGCATGCGCCGGGTGTCCTGAAATCCCTGGGCGCCAAACCGTTGGGCGGCGCCGTGATCCTGAGCTACGGACGCGCTGCAGCGTGAAAGTGCTCGCCTGGATTAAGGCAAACCGACTGTTGGCCGTTGGCCTGCTGGTTGTACTTGCAGGAATCATCCTGCAAGTCGTGTCCGGAACAGTGAGTTCCCGTCAGGAAACTTATGGAATATTTCCCGCGGCGCCGATGCCGGGAGAGATCATTTTTTCACCATCACCCACGCCAGGTCAGCTGATCGGCTGGATGATTGCCGCCGTCGGGCTGGTTAGCCTGGCCTTTGGCGTTGGGCGGCGCGTCGGCGAAAGGCGGCGCGGGTGACGGTCATGCGGCAACATTCAGTCATCGTCGCCGTTCTCCTCATGTCCGCCGGCTTGATTGTTGGCGGCGCGCTGCTCCTGTCCATTCCGGGCCTGCTGATCATGCCTGTCCCGTCCGGCGGCGAGGCGGGGGCCGCGTATGTGAGTTCGCTTTCAGTCGAGTACGACGACGACGCCTCCGGCACAGGCATCCTGGCTGTTCTGGGGGTGGTCGCCGTTGTTGGTGGACTTCTTGTGTGCACGGCTGCGTTTGTTGCAACGCTGGGAAACCGGAACGAAGGTCAGGCTGATGCGTAACTCCAGACGCTACCGGCTTCCAGCTCTCGGAGCTGTGCTGTTGATCGTCGGCATCGGCATTGCCCTGGCAGCAGCCCCGGAGGCCACTACCAACTTCGGCTTTGTGGTTGGACAGACTTTCATCATGCAAACCGCCACCACCCAATCCCTGCAGATCCTCGGTGTGGTCCTGCTGTGTATCGGTGCCGCCGCGGGTGCAGGCGCCGTTGGGTATCTGTCTGCTGTCCGCCGTCGTTCGTGAAGCAAGCCTCTCCAACTTCGGAGCAAATTGTCAGCTACGGGGCGTACCGTAATCCTTGGACCAACTATCTGCGCCCGGGACGGATCCGGAGCTGAAGACGAGGTAACCCGACATGAGCAGAACCTGGAAGAACTGGACGCCAGCCCTGGTGGCGGCAGCGGCAATAGGTGCGGCCACTTTGATCGGCCCACTCACGGCGAATGCCGCCGTAGACCTGCCTGACAAAACTCCGACCGAAGTCCTCGAACTTGCCGGAAACAGCACAGCCACGGCATTTTCCGGCACCGTGGAACAGACCTCCGACCTTGGGCTCCCTGACCTCTCTGCGGTGAGCGGCATGACCGGCCCGTCAACGGGAACCGCCGAGCCGGAAAGCACTGGTTCCCCGGAAACCGCGGCCCTTGAACTGCTCACCGGATCCCACACCGCGCGCGTGTTTGTGGATGGGCCGGACCAGGCCCGCGTCCAGGTGCTGGACCAGCTGGATGAACGGAACATCGTCCGCAACGGCAGCGAGGTCTGGTTCTACAATTCCGAGGATAATTCCGCGATCCACGCAACACTTGAAGAGCACCAGAAGCACGAGGGAATGCCCAAAGAGCTTTCCACCCCGGATCAGGTCGCAGACATGTTCCTCGAGAAAGCAGATGAGTCGACCGAAGTCAGCGTCGGATCAGACCAGATGGTCGCCGGCCGGGCGGCCTACGAGCTCACCCTCACGCCGCGCAGCGGTGAAACCCTGGTCGGTGCTGTCACTATCTCCGTGGACGGGGAAACCGGGCTCCCCCTCGCCGTGAGCGTGACCGCCAGTGGTGACGGCGCGACGGCGTTCAGCACCTCCTTCACGGACATCACCTTCGAGGCACCCAGCGCTGAAACCTTCGACTTCACCCCACCCGCGGGCGCAACCGTCACCGAACTGGATGACAAAACAGACCGTCACGGGGACAAGCCCGAGACGGCAAAGGACCCCGAATCCAAGCCTGCCGTGACCGGCTCAGGCTGGGACACCGTCGTTATCGTCCCCGACGGTGCGCAGGACCTACCGGAGATGCTCACCCAGCTCAGCACCCCGGTTGAGGGCGGGCAACTGCTGGAAACCACGCTTGTCAACGTGCTGCTCACCGATGACGGGCGCATGCTGGCCGGCTCGGTCACCCCCGAACGGCTGCTGGAAGTTGCCGCCGGTCAGTGAGCGCCGGCGCCGGCCTTGTCATTGAAACCCATGGCCTGACCAAGCGGTTGGGCGGGCGGCCTGTGGTCAACGGCGTCGACCTTGCCGTTCCACGCGGGTCGGTGTTCGGATTCCTGGGGCCAAACGGCTCAGGAAAAACCACCACCATCAGGATTCTCCTTGGTCTGGCCGCAGCCAGTTCGGGAGAGGTGAGGGTACTCGGGGAAACCATCCCCAAAGCGCTGTCCCACGTCCTTCCCCGCATCGGTGCGCTGGTGGAAGGTCCCGGCTTCTACCCGTTCCTCTCCGGCACAGCAAACCTGCACCGCCTCGACGCAGCGGACCGTTTTGTCTCCCCCGCCACCCGCCGCGAACGGGTCAACACCGCCCTGGAACGGGTGGGGCTCTCCCAGGCAGCGGGCAAGAAAGTGGGCCGGTATTCGCTCGGGATGAAGCAGCGGCTCGGCATCGCGAATGCGCTGCTGACCCACCGCGATCTCATTGTCCTCGATGAGCCCACCAACGGCCTCGACCCCCAGGGAACCCGCGAGGTGCGCCACCTCGTCCGCTCACTGACCGAAGAGGGAACCACCGTCTTTGTCTCCAGCCATCTGCTGGCCGAGGTGGAGCAGATCTGCTCACACGTAGCAGTGCTCAGTGCGGGGACGCTGGTGGCGCAGGGCAGCCTGGCGGAAGTCCGCGACGGCGGGCAGGCCCGCGTGCGGGTGCTGACGCCGGACACCGATCATGCGCTCAGGGTACTGCGCGCACTGGGACTCACGCCCGACGACGGCGGGATCACCCCTGCCTTTGATCATCACCGCAGCATCACCGCGCCCCTGCCCGACGACGTTGCCCCCGACCGCATCGTCGCAGAACTTGTGGCCGCTGATGTTCGGGTAGGCGGGTTCTCCGTGGACCATGCGGGCCTCGAAGACCTCTTTGTCCAGCTGACCGGAGAGGGGTTTGACGTTGTCCAGTGAAGCGGCCTCCAGCGAAACGCCGGCGGCCGTCCGCCGCGGGTCGGGCTGGCGGTTCATGGGCTCGGAGCTGTCCGTGCTTTTCAGGCGGTGGCGAACCTGGGCACTCCTCGCGGCGCTTGCCGCAATCCCACTGCTGATTGCCCTCGCCGTGAGGCTCACCTCCTCGAGCCCTCCCC
>NZ_KI914995.1:18600-22425 GCF_000520595.1 Arthrobacter sp. H5 | reverse complement strand
GGTGAGCCAGAACGGCCTGTTTGTTGCAGTCGTTGGGCTCATTGTGGCCATTCCCCTGTTCCTGCCGCTCACGGTCGGTGTGGTAGCGGGCGACACGGTCGCCGGGGAAGCCAGCACGGGAACGCTGAGGTACCTGCTGATGGCACCGGTGGCCCGGTTCCGGCTGCTCGTGGTGAAGTACGCCGCCGCTGCCGTCTTCTGCCTGGCCGCCACATTTATCGTGGCGCTCACCGGCACGCTCATCGGGGCGCTGCTGTTTCCCGTGGGGCCGGTAACGCTTCTCTCCGGCGACACCATCGGCGTCGGGGAAGCGCTGCTGCGCACAGCCCTTGTGTGCCTTTATGTGACGGTGTCCCTGCTGGGGCTGTGCGCGGTGGGGCTGTTCATGTCCACACTGACCGACGTGCCGGTGGGTGCCATGGCCGCAACCGTTGTGGCGTCGGTGGTTTCCCAGGTGATCGGCCAACTCCCGCAGCTCGAATGGCTACACCCTTGGCTGCTGAGTTACTACTGGCTGGGCTTCGCAGACCTGCTGCGGGAGCCGATCGTGTGGTCCTCATTCGGAGCGAATGCACTGCTGCAGGCCGGTTATGTGCTGGTCTTCGGGGCGCTGGCCTACGGCAGGTTCACCACCAAGGACGTGCTGGCGTAGGGCGGGCCCGCCCGGTAGCCGTCACCAGCGCGCAGGAAGTCCGTAGCCGCCCCGGTAGAACAGCAAAGGATCCTCATCCGGACCCTCGGCGAGGGCACAAACCTGCGCGGCAACTATGGTGTGATCGCCGCCGTCGTACTCTGCCCAAAGCCTGCAATCCGCCCAGGCGATCACGCCCTCCAAAACCGGCGCTCCGGACGGTGCCGGTGTCCAGGGAAGACCGGTGAAGCGGTCCGCTCCTGACCGCGCAAAAGCGTTACTGATGTCCTTCTGCTCCACGGAAAGAACATTGATGCAGAAGCTGCCCGCGTTGCGGATAAGTGGCCAGGTTGTAGACGTTCGCGCCGGGTTGAAACTGACCAGGGGCGGGTCAAGGGAAAGCGAAGCGAAGGACTGGCAGGTGAAGCCGACGGGCCCGGCATCGGTCATGGCCGTCACCACGGTGATTCCGGAGCAGAACCGGCCAAGCACCTCGCGCTGCGTCTTGCCGGTTTCCGGGAGTGCTGCCATCTCGGTCTCCTCTCAGGCGCCCCGCAAATAATGGACATTACCGACTCTCGACTGATAGACGCGCCGTATCCAGTTCATTACCCCAGGTTTAGCCGGTCTCCGGGGCTCTTCCGCGTGCACCTACATACTGGTCAGGACGAGCCCCCTCTCAAAGGAGACCCACATGTCCATCAACGACGGACCCCGCAGGCACATCCGCTTCAACGCGTTTGACATGAACTGCGTTGGACACCAATCGCCGGGCATGTGGCGCCATCCGGAGGACGAGTCGTGGCGCTACAAGGACATCCGTTACTGGGCAGACCTCGCGCAAACTCTGGAAAAAGGCCTCTTTGACGGCATCTTCATCGCCGATGTACTGGGCACCTATGACACCTACGGATCGTCCAACGCATCGGCCCTGCGCGAGGGAACCCAGGTGCCGGTCAATGACCCGTTCCTCCTTGTATCCGCCATGGCCGTGGTCACCGAGAACCTGGGCTTCGGTGTCACCGCCGGCACCGCCTATGAACACCCCTACCCGTTCGCGCGGCGCCTCTCGACCCTGGATCACCTCACCAACGGCCGCTTCGGATGGAACGTGGTGACCGGTTACCTTCCCTCCGCAGCGCGCAACATGGGTAACGAAGACCAGCTTGAGCACGATGAACGCTACAACCACGCCGATGAGTACCTTGAAGTTGTCTACAAGCTGCTCGAAGGATCCTGGGAGGACGACGCCGTGGTCCGCGACCGCGAGCGCGGAATCTTCACGGATCCGGAGAAGGTCCATGAAATTGGCCACGAGGGCAAATACTTCAAGGTTCCCGGCATCCATATCAGCGAGCCTTCCCCCCAACGCACTCCGGTCATCTATCAGGCGGGTGCGTCTTCCCGTGGCATCGGCTTTGCCGCTTCCAATGCGGAGGCCATCTTTGTTGCCTCCCCAACCAAAACCATCCTCAAGGACACCGTGACGAAGATCCGTGACGCGGTCCACGCCGCTGGCCGCGACCGGAATGCGGTGAAGATCTACACCCTGCTCACCATCATCACGGCTGAAACTTCCGAAGCAGCCCACGCCAAACACGAGGAATACAAGCAGTACGCCAGCAATGAGGGAGCCCTCACGCTTATGTCCGGATGGATGGGGATCGATCTGTCCGAGTACCCACTCGATTCCCCGCTGGGTGACGTCAAGTCAAACGCCATTCAGTCGACAGTCTCCAACTTCCAGAAAGTGAACGACGACGGCAAGCCCTGGACTGTGCGGGACATAGCCGAGTCAGCGAGCATCGGCGGGCTTGGTCCCCGGATGGTGGGATCAGGTGCGGAAATCGCGGAGGAACTGATCTCCTGGGTGGATGAAACCGACGTCGACGGCTTTAACCTCGCCTACGCCATCACACCGGGCACCTTTGAGGACATTGTGAAGTACGTGGTTCCGGAACTGCAGAAGCGTGACGCCTACCAGACGGAGTACGCTCCCGGCACGCTCCGCAACAAGCTGTTCAACCAGGGCGACCGGCTTCCCGAGGACCACAAGGGCAGCAGCTACCGCGTCTGACTGTGGCGAACCGAACCGATTTGCCCACTTTTCAAGCGCCGCCCGCGGTTCCTGACTAACAAACAGGCCCGGACGACGGCGTCAGTCGCCGGAAGGTGGGCAGATCGGCGCGCGCTGCAGGATCAGGATTGTTCCCGCGCGCTCATCGCATCAACAAACCAGCCGGTTGTGGTCGCAGGGTGAGTGATCGCCGTGCCGACGACGACGGCGAACGCCCCCGCGTCCAGCGCGGCCCGCGCCTGGTCGGGAGTGTGAATACGGCCCTCCGCAACCACCGGGCAGCCCAGATCCGCGACCGAAAGAATCCCAAGAAGTTCAAGGTCGGGGCCAACGGTCTTCTTCCGCTCCCCCGTGTACCCGGCGAGGGTGGTCCCGATGAGATCCGCTCCAGCCTCCGCCCATCGAAGTTTCCCACCCACAAGAACGCCTCACTGGGAATGGTTAACTATCCCCAGTGAGGCGCCGTGTTGAGCGGGATATTCCCACCCCGTGTCAGCGGGCCTGCGGCTTCGTGGCACGCGATGTGTAGTAGGTCAGAGCCACGTTCCCGTTGGAGCAGACAGCCAGGCCGCGCCGGAAGTTCGCGGCGTAATCCGCTGACCGCCACTCGCGGATGGGCATGCGATCGGACGACGGCGAGGAAGGAAACCTCATGTATCTGCTCATTATCGTCGTCGCAACAATCGCACTGACGCGACGGCGTTGAATGCGGCCGTTCGGCGACAACTAGCCACACCCACACAGCATGCTCATGGCCCGCCACTACCCTCTCAGTTGAAGCGGCCACCATTGACAATGCCAACACATGCTTGCATTATGTAAGCATGACGAATATCCTCATTCGAAACGTGCTGCCTGAGGCGCATCAAACGCTGGTCCGACGTGCCAAAGCGCGCGGGCTGTCACTTCAGCAATTCCTCAGTTCGGAGTTAAACCGCTTGGCGGCCACTCCTACGGTTGATGAGGTGCTCTCCCGTGTGGAAGCCAATAGAGGCGGTCGTGTTGGGCTGGGCCAGGCCGTCGAAGACCTGGCGTCCGAGCGCTCCCGCCGGTGATCGTTGTTGACGCGTCCATCATGGCCAATGCCCTTGGCGACGATGGACCGGCGGGCGATTCG
>NZ_KI914995.1:17534-18500 GCF_000520595.1 Arthrobacter sp. H5 | reverse complement strand
GAGCCATTCGCGCTGGCGGCGATCTGGCTGCTCCGGACCTCGTGGACGTCGAAACCATTGCGGCGCTTCGCAGGCGTTGGCTTTCCGGAACCATCAGCGATCAACGACTCCAAGCTGCCGCAGACTATTTGCTTGATCTACCAGTAACCCGCTACCCAACGCTTCCATTCATGAAACGGGTCATCGCTCTGCGCGCAAACGTCTCAGCTTACGATGCCTGCTATGTCGCCTTGGCAGAGATCCTGGATTGCCCCCTGCTCACGGGGGACAAACGATTGGCGAACGCACCAGGCGTCCGGTGTAAGTTCAAGCTGATCACTGAGCATTAGCGTCCCTGCACCGTCTGGTGCAGGAAGGTCAAAGTTGCCCGTTTCGGAATGGCTCATCGAGCAGCCCAAGGTCTGTTTCAATATCCACATCGCGCCCGTCCCCCCAATCGCTGCAATCAACGAGCTTCACCACATTCGGATGAGCCATGAAGTAGGCGCGGGCGCCCGCATCGCCCGAAGCACCCGCGGCGGCCTGTGGACGTCGAAACCATTGCGGCGCTTCGCAGGCGTTGGCTTTCCGGAACCATCAGCGATCAACGACTCCAAGCTGCCGCAGACTATTTGCTTGATCTACCAGTAACCCGCTACCCAACGCTTCCATTCATGAAACGGGTCATCGCTCTGCGCGCAAACGTCTCAGCTTACGATGCCTGCTATGTCGCCTTGGCAGAGATCCTGGATTGCCCCCTGCTCACGGGGGACAAACGATTGGCGAACGCACCAGGCGTCCGGTGTAAGTTCAAGCTGATCACTGAGCATTAGCGTCCCTGCACCGTCTGGTGCAGGAAGGTCAAAGTTGCCCGTTTCGGAATGGCTCATCGAGCAGCCCAAGGTCTGTTTCAATATCCACATCGCGCCCGTCCCCCCAATCGCTGCAATCAACGAGCTTCACCACATTCGGATGAGCCATGAAGTA
>NZ_KI914995.1:0-17434 GCF_000520595.1 Arthrobacter sp. H5 | reverse complement strand
GCCCGAAGCACCCGCGGCGGCCTGCCGCGCCGCTTCGGACGAGAAGACGATCGGGTGGCCGCGCACCAAAGGACCAACCGACGACGACGGCGCGAAGCCCGCGGCCGTCACAAACTCACCCGCGCGGCTGGGAGCAGCGTGCCGCGCCAGCAGCCGCGAAACCAGTGAGGCACTCACGCCGGGCTGATCGACCAGGGCGACCATGACGTCGTCGTGCTCGGATGCGCCACCCAGGCCGGCGTGCACACCGGCCTGAAACGACGAGCCCATCCCGGACTCCCAGTCGGGATTCAGCACAGCCTCGAAAGCGTACACATGGGGCGCTACCTCGGCGGCACCACACCCCAACACCACCACCACACGGTGGCAGCCGCCGTCGTGCAATTCAGCAGCAACGTGGGAAACCAACGGCAGGCCGCGGTAAGGAAGCAGCGCCTTGGGCCCCAAACCCAAACGCGACCCTGCACCGGCGGCCAGAAGGACACCGGTGCAGGGCCGCGAAAGATCAGGCATTAGGTCAACTTGATCTGCCGGTTGACGTCCTTGTACAGCAGATACCGGAAGTTGGACGGGCCGCCGGCGTAGCAGGCCTGCGGGCAGAACGCGCGGAGGGACATGTAGTCGCCCTCCTGGACCTCCACCCAGTCCTGGTTCAGCCGGTAGACGGCCTTGCCTTCCAGCACATAAAGCCCGTGCTCCATGACATGGGTTTCCGCGAACGGAATGACCGCGCCCGGTTCGAAGGTGACCACGTTGATGTGCATGTCGTACGCCATGTCATCGGTGGGCAGCATACGGGTGGTCCGCCATTTGTTGTCGGTGCCGGGCATGGCACCGGGCTCAATGTCCTGTTCGTTGCCAACGCGGGCCTTGGGCGTGTGACCGGCTAGCGGCTGGTACGCCTTGCGGATCCACTGGAACTTGGCCAGCTCGGCGTGGGAGTTGGAGACTTCCCAGTCCGCGCCCGGCGGGATGAAGGCAAAGCCGCCCGGCGTGAGGTCGTGCAACTCTCCCTCGAGCTTAATTGTCAGGGCACCGGAAAGCAGGAAGACGAAGGATTCGACGCCGGCCTCGGGCTCGGGGTTGGTGGAGCCGCCGCCCTGGGCTACCTCAATGAGGTATTGGGCAAACGTCGTCGCGCCTCCCGCAACGGGACGGTTAAGTACCCATGTGCGGGTACCCGTCCACTCGGGCAGTTCGCTGACCACAATGTCGCGCATGACGCCGCGCGGGATGACTGTGTACGCCTCGGTGACGACGGCGCGTCCGGTCAGCAGGTCCGTCTGCGGGGGCAGCACGGAATCGGGGGCAAAGTAGTTACTCAACTGGGGTCCTCACGTTCTTCTTGGGATGCGCTAGCGCTTCCAGATCTGCTGTGGAAATGCCTGCCAGCCCGCTGACTTCGTCGGAGCTGACGGCGCCGCAGAGCAGCCCCCGATGAACAAAGCGTGCCAGCGCGCGGGCGGTGGCGGGTTCGTCGAGGATGGCGCTCTCGTTGCGGTGGACATAATTACGAAGGCGCTGCGCCGCAGCCGGCAGCCCTTCGCGGTAGAAGGCGTACGTGGCAATAAACCGCGTAGGCAATTGCGCCGCATGCAGGTCCCACCCCTGGTAGTAGCCGCGTTCCAGCGAGCGGCGTACCAAGCGGGCATGGAGCCTCCCGGCGTTTTCAACGTCCGACGGCGACCCGATGGGGAGGATGTTCGTGGAACCATCGGACAACCTCACGCCGGTGCCGGCAACAGCAACCTGCATGACCTGCTTCGCATAGTCCGCGGCGGGATGTTCCATGGACTGGTACTCGGCCGCGATCTGCAGCGAATCGCTGTAGTCGTAGGTGCCATAGTGCAGGGCAGTCACACGGCCCTGGCCACGATGCAGCAACTCCGCCACAGGAACTGTCCCTTCGTGACTAAGGATCAGCTGCGGAGTTTCCATCTGCACCTCGAAACGCAGCCTCCCCGAAGGCAGGCCGTGGACGGCCTCCAACCGCTGGCAGGCGAAGACCATTGCCTCCACCTGGGCCACGGTGCTGACCTTCGGCAGCGTCAGGACCAGTCCGTCCGGCAGCGGGCCTTCGGTGAGCAGCCCACCGATAAAGAGGTCCAGTGTTCGCAGCGCCCTGCGGCGCGTTGCTTCCTCGAAGCACTTGAATCGGATGCCAATGAACGGCGGCGCAATGCCGTCCTTCACTGCCCTAGCCACAGCGATGGCCGCACGAAGCGCTTCGGCGTCCTCTTCGTCGTCGGGCCTGTTGCCGTAGCCGTCCTCGAAATCCAGCCGCAGGTCCTCGATGGGTTCGGAGGCAAGCTTCGCGCTCACCAACGAGGCGAGGTCCTCCGAAGCGCCCATGGAAGAGCAGAGCGCTGCCATGCCACCAGCGCGTTCGACGGCGGCCAGCGCCTCCCTGCCCCAGTCACCCGGGAGAGAGGGCTGATATTTGTCCGCTGGCATGTACACGGTGTGCACGGGCTGGCGGGTGCCGTCGTCGCCCGGATAGCCTTTTGCCAACAGCGAGTCGGTTTCAGCCAGTGCAGAGTCGATTGCCGCGTAGTCGTCGAATCCGAGCGCAAACTTCATTCAGTTCACCAACTCGTAGGCGGGCAGGGTGAGGAAATCCGTGTAGTCCTCGGAGACGCAGATGTCGGCGATCAGGCGGCTGGCGGGCTCGTAGAACTTCGCGAATGCGTCGTCTCCCACTTCACCACGCAGTTTCTCTGTTTCCTCGGCAAGGATCGAGTTGACCAGCTCCGCCGTGACTGTATTGCCGCTGTCGGCGAGCACCACCTTGTTGCGGATCTGCTGCCACACCTGCGAGCGCGAAATCTCCGCCGTCGCCGCATCCTCCATGAGATTGTGGATGGCCACGGCGCCGTTTCCGGAGAGCCAGACCGCAACATAGGCAACGGCGACATACAGGTTGGCGCGCAGGCCCACCTCGGTCACATCCCCGTCAGCGGACTCCACGTCCAGCAGCTGCGCAGCGGTGACCTCGACCTCGGGCCGCTGGCGATCAATCTGGTTGGGCCGCTCCCCCAGCACCGAGTCGAAGACCTCACGGCAGATGGGCACGAGGTCCGGGTGCGCCACCCAGGAGCCGTCGAAGCCGTCGTTCGCCTCGCGGGTTTTGTCCGCCTTGACCTTGGCGAATGCCTGCTCGGTGACAGCCGGTTCACGACGGTTCGGGATGACCGCGGCCATGCCGCCCATGGCGAAGGCGCCTCGGCGGTGGCAGGTCTTGACGAGGAGCTCCGTGTAGGCGCGCATGAACGGCGCGGTCATGGCAACCGACGCGCGGTCCGGCAGGATGTAGGACTCGCCGCCGTCGCGGAAGTACTTGATGATACTGAACAGATAGTCCCAGCGGCCGGCGTTCAGGCCCGAGGCATGATCGCGGAGCTCATACAGAATCTCGTCCATTTCAAACGCGGCGGGAATTGTCTCGATCAGCACGGTGGCGCGGATGGAACCCTGAGGTACTCCGACATAGTCCTGAGCAAAGACAAAGACTTCATTCCACAGCCGGGCCTCAAGGTGGCTTTCCAACTTGGGCAGGTAGTAGTACGGGCCGCTGCCGTTATCGAGCAGGTGCCTGGCGTTGTGGAAAAAGTGCAGGCCAAAGTCCACCAGCGCGCCGATGCCCGGTGCGCCGTCGACCGTGACGTTCTTCTCAGGCAGATGCCAGCCGCGGGGGCGGGGAACGACGACGGCGAGCGGCGCGTCCGTGCGCAGCGCGTACTCCTTGCCGTCCGGTGAGGTGAAGCTCAACGTGCCGCGTGCGGCGCCGTAAAGGTTCACCTGGGAGTCTATGACGTTGTGCCACGTGGGCGTGCTGGCATCCTCAAGGTCTGCGAGCCACACCTTTGCACCGGAGTTCAGCGCGTTGATCGCCATCTTGGCCGGTGATGCCGGGCCGGTCATCTCGACGCGGCGGTCCTGCAACTGGGGCGGTGCCTGCGCAACGGTCCAATCGTCGTCGCGCACTGACTGTGTCTCCGGCAGGAAGTCCAGGCGGCCGGTGGTGGCCACCTCTTCGCGGCGGTCAACCCGTGCGGCCAGGAGCTCGTCGCGGGTGCCGCGGAAGCGCTGGTGCAGTTGTTCGATGAACGTGAGCGCCTCGGGTGTGAGGATGGTTTCCGCACCGTCAACCGGCGTCGAATCCTTGAGTTCAATAGACATTACTGCTCCTCCTATGAGTTGGTGGCTGCTGCTGCGACGGCGGCGGCGACATCGCCCGCCACATGCGGGTCGAACACGCTCGGGATGATGAAGCTGGCGTTCAACTCATCATCGTCCACCCGCGCCGCAATTGCATCAGCTGCGGCCACCAGCATTTCGGGGGTGATGTCGGAGACGCCCGCGTCCAGCAGCCCGCGGAAGAACCCGGGGAAGGCCAGCACATTGTTGATCTGGTTGGGGAAATCGCTGCGGCCGGTCGCGACGACCGCAGCGTGCTTCGCCGCAATCACCGGATCAACCTCGGGATCGGGGTTGGCCATCGCAAACACGACGGACTTGTCGGCCATGGAGGCAATCTGCTCCTCGCCGAGGATGTTGGGGCCGCTGACGCCAATGAAAACATCCGCTCCGCTGACGGCCTCATGAAGGCTTCCGCTGAACGCCTCCTGATTGGTATTCTCGGCGATCCACTGGCGGTGCGGATCCGTGTGGTTCTGACCGCTGTGGATCGCACCCTTGCGGTCGCACGCCACAATGTTCTTGGCACCCTGGGCCTTGAGCAACTGGATGATCGCCGAGCCGGCCGCGCCGACACCGGAGACAACTATCCGGACATCCTCGATCTTCTTCTCCACAACCCGCAGGGCGTTGTTCAGCGCGGCGAGGGTGACGATGGCGGTGCCGTGCTGGTCATCGTGGAACACCGGAATGTCCAGTTCCTCGCGGAGCCGGTTCTCGATCTCGAAGCAGCGCGGCGCTGCGATGTCTTCGAGGTTCACGCCGCCGTAGACGGGGGCGAGGGCCTTCACGATCATGATGATCTCTTCCGTGTCCTGCGTGTCCAGGCAGACCGGCCACGCGTCCACATTGGCGAACTGCTTGAACAGCGCGGCCTTGCCCTCCATCACCGGAAGTGCGGCGGCGGGGCCAATATTGCCCAGGCCCAGCACTGCCGAGCCGTCGGTGACCACGGCGATGGTGTTCCGCTTTACGGTCAGACGACGGGCGTCCTCCGGGTTTTCGGCGATGGCCAGACAAACGCGTGCGACGCCGGGGGTATAGGCACGGGAGAGGTCATCACGGTTGCGGAGCGCAACCTTGGGGACGATTTCGAGCTTGCCGCCCAGGTGCATCAGGAAGGTGCGGTCGCTGAGTTTCTTCACGGTGACGCCGTCGAGCGCGTTGAGTGCGTCCCTTACCTGCTCGCCGTGGGCGGCGTCCGTGGTGTTACAGCTGACGTCAACCACAATGCTTTCGTGGTGGGACTCAGTAACGTCGAGAGCGGTGATCGAGGCGCCGGTTGCGCCGACTGCGGCTGCAAGTTCGGCGGTGGCGGTGAAGCTGGAAGGAGCCTCCACGCGCAGGGTGATTGAGTAGCCGGGGCTGGGACTCGCCATTGATCCTCCAGATAGTTAGTTTCCGTATTATGGATATTATTATCTACTAGATGGAATTGCAAACGTTGCTGTTTCCATTCTGCGGAAATCGGGTATCTTGAGAAGAGTTCCGCGTTGGATGTTTTCTTCCACTGTGCGGATAGTTTTTCATTGTTGCAAGGATTTCGCTGGAGCAAGGGTAGGAGTACCAGATGGCCGAAAAGGCTGCCGGCGGCGGCGTACAGTCCGTGGAGCGCGTCTTTGAACTGTTGGAGCTCATTACAGATGCCGGCGGTGAAGTGACGCTCAGCGAGCTCTCCTCTTCCACAGACCTGCCCCTGCCTACTATTCACCGGTTGCTGCGGACCCTGGTCACTAAGGGATACGCACGCCAGCTGCCCAACCGGCGGTATGCCCTCGGTCCGCGCCTGATCCGCCTCGGCGAGGGTGCCAACAAACAACTCGGCGCACTGGCGAGGCCACAGCTGAAGCACCTGGTGGACAGCCTGGGCGAGACTTCCAACATGGCCGTCCTTGATTCCGACATGGTCATCTACATTGCCCAGGTCCCCTCCCCACACTCCATGCGCATGTTTACCGAGGTGGGCCGCCGAGCGCACACCCATGACACCGGCGTCGGGAAGGCAATCCTGGCGCAACTTGGGGATGATGCCGTGCGCTCCATTGTTGCCCGCGCTGGTATGCCCACACCAACGGAGAAGAGCATCAAGAGCATTGACGAGCTGCTGGAGGAGCTTGGCCGCATCCGCGGGCGCGGGTACTCCATTGATGAGCAGGAGCAGGAGCTCGGAGTCCGCTGCTTTGCCATGGCCGTGCCCAACGCGCCGACTCCCACGGCAATTTCGGTGTCCGGGCCGGTGTCGAGGGTTGACGAGCGCTTTGCCGAGAAGGCTGTGCCACTGCTTCGGGCCGCGGCGCAGACCATTTCGGACGAGCTGAACCTGGCGTCCTAGCTTCCGAAAGCCGCCGCACCAGCGGACCAAGTCCTGCATGTTCTGCGGCGCGAACTGCGTGTCGCACGGCGACACGCCCAAATATCGGCCAGAGAGCGGGAAGGAGCTGCAGGATTAGGCCCGGGGTGTGTGCGGCAACCAGTGGTGACGTCAAACGCCTGGACTGTCTCCCCGTCTGGAGCGTCATCTGCTTCGTGGTCAAGGCGGGCTAACGCCGTCGTGGTGTTACAAGCGCGCTGCTTGACGCGGCAATCACCCACGCTATCCACCACAGGGCGCCGGCGCTGGAGGCCTATCCCGTGGACCCGGAGGGGAAGCGACTTAACACGAGCCTTGCCTTCGTGGGCGCAGCATCGATGTTTGAGCGGGCCGGATTTGAGCGCATGGCGGAGACCAGCGCGCGCCGTGCCGGACTGACCAGGTGGCTCATGCGGCGTGAGCTGCACGGATTGGAAGCGTCTGGCCGCTTAGGCTAAGCCCATGCCAATTGCTGACGTTCGAGCCGCTTACACCAGACGGGCGGACGAGTACACGGTGGCAGTGGGTCACATAGAAGCAGCACACCCCGCCGACCAAAAACTTGTCGCCCAATGGGTGGAGAATCTCGATGGTCCGGTCATCGACGCCGGCTGTGGACCCGGCCAGTGGACAAAGTTTCTCAAGGACCGCGGTGCTTCGATCGAAGGCGTGGACCTTGTGCCCGCCTTCGATCGCCAAGGCCCAGATAGTTTTCCCTGATGTGGGCTTTCGGGTAGGCGAGCTTCGCAATCTTGGGGTTCCTGGTGATTCACTTGCGGGCATCCTTGCGTGGTATTCACTCATCCACCTACAGCCCGTAGAACTGCCGGCCGTGTTGAGTGAATTCGCTCGGTGCATCATGCCGGGAGGAGGGCTACTGCTGGGATTCTTTGAGGGAGCTGCTGTTGAGGCTTTTCCTCACGCGGTCACTCCTGCCTACTACTGGCCCATTGACGAGATGGTTCAGCACCTCGACGCAGCGGGGCTCGAAACGATTGAGACCCAAACACGGGTCGATCCTGGTCATCGCCCCCATGCGGCCATCGTTGCCCGTCGCACCACCACCTGACTGAAATCAGCCAACAACGACGGCGCACTCTTGTGGTGGTACTCCGCTATTGCTGGTCCCATGGCATTGCGCATCTGGCGCGGCACTGGGGCTGGCCCTTTCCCGGCCAGACACCGCCAAAGACATTACGGACAATTCGGGTCCTGATGGCGACGGGTTGCCGGAACCAGGCTTGGCTCATGGACCACTGCGGGTAATACTTGCCGGATGTACTCCGACGCTGAAGCCGCTGAACTCTATAACGAGCTCAACCCGTGGGACGCCAGCGATGACTTTCACTTCGCGCTCGTGATGGCGTCGCCGTCGGTCCTTGACGTTGGCTGCGGTACCGGCTCCACGCTGCACCGGGCGCGGACGGAAGGTCACACCGGCCGGCTCGTGGGCATCGATCCGGACACGGACGCGCTGGACGTTGCACGTCGTTACCCGGACATCGAATGGGTCCAAGGCACCGCCGCGTCCATGCGCTGGGAGAACGATTTTCAGCTCGCCATCATGATGGCCAACGCCTTCCAGTGCTTCATCACTGACGAGGAGCTGCGCGATTCCCTCGCAGCCATCCATCGGGCCCTCGTCCCGGGAGGAGTGTTCGCCTTTGGCGCCCGAAACCTGCGCGCCAAAGGCTGGGAGGGTTGGAATCCGGGCAACGCAGTGGAGGTGGTGGACACGGAGGGCCGCACAGTCCGCGTCCACCACGAGGTTCAAACAGTCGACGACGACGGCGTTGTCACCTTCAGCGAGACCACCTCCTCACACGGTGGTGACGTTCTGCGCGTGGACCGGGGAAGCCTCCGGTTCCTGAGCGTCGAGCAACTGAATGGGTTCCTCGCTGAGTGGGGGTTCGACGTTGACTCGCAGCACGGCGGGTGGACCAGCGAACCGCTGACCGAAACCTCCGCCAACATTGTGACGGTTGCCCGAAAGCGCTAAGCAGTGCGCATACTGCGATGGTACTGTCATCCCATGACCCCGCAGGAGCTCGCCAATCTCGCGCATCTACGCCGGGCAAAGGACTTGATCGACCGGGAATATGCATGGCCGCTCGATGTTCCAACCATGGCCGCAAAGGCACTCATGTCGCCGGCGCACTTTTCTCGGCAGTTCCGCGCAGCCTACGGCGAGACGCCCTACAGTTACCTGCTGACCCGGAGGATCGAACGCGCGATGGCCCTGCTACGGGCGGGCATGAGCGTCACCGATGCCTGCATGGCTGTCGGCTGTACCTCGCTTGGCTCGTTCAGCTCCCGGTTCACGGAGGTGGTCGGTGAAACGCCCAGCGCGTATCGGATTGGTGAGCACAAGGCAGTTGCGTCCATGCCCGCCTGCGTGGCCAAACTGCAGACCCGTCCCGCCAGGAGATCATCGAGCAGGAACGAAGAAGCGCTACCTTCTGCCGCCGTCTAGCGTTGGTTCCATGAATATTTCACTCCAGTACTGCCACATCACAGTCCAGGACACCGACGAGTCACTAGCCTTCTACCGCGACGCCCTTGGCCTTGAGTTAAGGAACGACGTCGCATCCGGCGGACACCGCTGGGTCACCTTGGGTGCAGCCCAGCAACCTGGACTTGAGATAGTTCTCTCGGAGCCTCACGCGGGTCGTTCACAGGCCGACGGCGACGCCCTTCAGGAACTACTCACCAAGGGGACGCTTCCCATGACCGTCTTTCGGACGGACGACCTTGACGCCACTTTTGAACGTGTGCGCGCATCAGGTGCTGAGGTGCTTCAGGAACCCATCGAGCAGCCGTGGGGTCCACGCGACTGTGCGTTCCGCGACCCATCAGGCAACATGGTGCGCATCTCCCAGGCGCCGTCGTCGTAATTCGCTGCCACTCAGCCCGCCTCCTTCGCTCCTGCAGAACGGATGGCCAGCCGGACCCCACGGCTTGCCGGATGACGTCAGCCGATTCGCGCAGACCCTGCAGATACACCGGAGTGGGGCCGGCCGCCCACAAGGAAAATACTCATGTTGGTCAACCTACCTGAGGCTTGCGCGAGCTTCAGTCGTCGAACAAGCAGAACGGATGGCCAGCCGGATCTAGGAACACCCGGACGTGATCCTGCGGCTGGAACTCCGCCATGACCGCCCCCTGCTCCGTAGCGTGGGCGCACGCGGCCTCGAGGTCATCGACGTAAATGTCCAAGTGCAGCATCATCTGCGGATCGCCGGGTCCCGCCGGCCAGACCGGCCTAACGTAGTTCTCCTCGGTCTGGAAGGAGAGGCCGGCGCCACTGGGCGCCCTCAACATCACCCAGTCCGGTTCGTTGCACTTGAACTGCCATCCCAGCAGCCGGTTGTAAAAGCCTGCCAGCTCCTGGGCATCCGGCGAGTCAAGCACGGTGGCAGAAAGTTCAAACTTCATGTCGCCTCCATTCGAATCCAGTGGGCGCACACCAGTCTTCCTGCTCCCCGCTGAGATTGGAAGATTTCGGGAAGGTAGGCGCACTGTAAGGCGCTGCCTGTAGAATCTTTGAGGGCGCAATGCTCAAAGGGGATATTGTGCACAACCGGGCGACCCATCGCTGGAGGAACAGCACTTGACCCTTATCGACACAGCTTTGCCGCCAATGAGATCGCGCCTAGCACACGGTTTTCTCCACCTTTTGACTCAGTTGCGACTCGCGGAGGCGGAAGTGTTGGGGCTTCGTGCCGTGGTACGGACCGGTGACCACGTGTTCGATGTCGGCGCCGCTTACGGCATGTACACGTTTCCACTGGCCCGTATTGTTGGCGCCGGTGGACGGGTCTATTCCTTTGAGCCGCAGCCAAGGCAGCAACGAATGGCGGCCATGCTGAGCCGGATGCTTCGTATGAAAAACATCCGCGCCACTCAGTCCGTCCTTGGTGCCGAGCAGGGCGAGCACACCATGCTTCTCCCCAGTCTTTTCGGATTTCCCATCCACGGCCATGCCCATGTGATGGACGGCGTCGAGAACGCGCTCAGCCCTCAGCGTGTGCATTCCCGGCGCTGGACAACGCGGATGTCCACGGTGGATGCCTGGTGCGAGCGGCACAACGCGGAGGATGTGTCCTTCATCAAGGCCGACGTGGAGGGCTTCGAACCGAACGTGATTGCCGGGGCCATCAAGACCATCGAACAGTTCAAACCGAGCCTGCTCCTGGAGATTGAAGACCGCAACATCGGCCGCTACGGCCGCGACGCCAACCAATTCGCCAACGAGATTCGCACCCGTTGGCCCGACTACGGCATGTACATCTGGGCGGACGGCGACTGGAAGCCTGCCGCGACGGTGCGGGTCGGCGTCAGAAATTACCTATTCGCTACCGACGCGGCCTTCCTGCGGGCCGCAACCCCGCCGGCCTGAACCGGGCCGGATAGCGGATCTGCTGGCGCTCCTTCGTCACCGGCAGACCACCCACCAGGGTTTTCGGTCAATTACCGGATGCTCAGCCTGCCCGCCCGCGCCCCGTTCGCGCGGGCGGGCAGTCCGGGCCTACTGGTGCGAGGAGTCGCAGATCCTGCGGATATCCTCCACGTCACGGATCTCGCCCTTATCCAGCTTCTCCTTCACAATCTGGTATTGCTGTGCGGTGACCACGGGGATCTCGGTACCGTCAGCCGCGACCAGCTTGCCGCCCTCATAGTGGTCGCCATCCTGCAGTGCCTTCAATTCGTCTTCGCGCACCATGCGCGGTGGGCTCGCGACGAACACGGACTGCTGCTCCGAGTTGCCGCGCTTCAGGTGGTTGAAGAGCAGGTTGAGAAGCACCGCCATGATCGCGGCGGAACTGATGCCGGAGTGGAAGATGATGCCAAACCAGGTGGGGAATTCGTCGTAGAAGGTGGGCGACACAACGGGAATCATGCCGAAGGCCAAAGCCACCGCGACAATGATCAGGTTCATGTTGTCCTTGTACTCCACCTTGGCCAGAGTGCGGATGCCGCTGGCCGCAACGGTGCCGAAGAGCACAATGCCCGCCCCACCGAGCACCGGTGTGGGGACGGCTGCGACCAGCCGACCAAGCACTGGAAGCAGGCCGAGCACCACCATAATGAGTCCGCCCGCGCTCACCACATAGCGGCTGCGGACACCCGTGATCGCCACCAGACCAACGTTCTGCGCAAAGGCCGTCTGCGCAAAGGAGTTGAAGACGGGCGCCAGCGCACTGGACAGCATGTCCGCGCGCAGACCGTCGGCAATGCGGCGGGAGGTGATTTTGGTCTTGGCGATCTCGCCGACCGCGAGGATATCCGCCGTCGTCTCCGTCATGCAGACAAGGATCACAATGGTCATGGAGATGATCGCAGCGAGGTCAAACACCGGCCAGCCGAAGGCAAACGGCTGCGGGAAGGCGAAGATGGCGCCGTTGCCCACGTTGGAGAAATCGGCGAGGCCCAGCAACGCGGCCACGACCGTGCCAATCACAATCGCCAGCAGGATCGAAAGGCGGGAGATTGTGGCGTTGCCGAGCTTGCTGAGCAGCAGCACCAGCGCAAGAGTGCCGGCGGCGAGCCCAATGTTGGTCAGGCTGCCGTAGTTGTCCGCCGATGGATTTCCGCCCATGGCCCAGTTTGCAGCAACGGGCATTAGGGTCAGGCCGATGGTGGTGATAATGACGCCGGTCACCACCGGCGGGAAGAACTTGATCACCTTCGCGAAGAACGGCGCAATGGCCAGTCCGATCACCGAGGCAACCAGGACGGCGCCAAACACTGTCTGGATTCCCTGGCCGCCGCTGAGGATGGCGGTCATGGTGGCAACGCCCGCGAAGGAGACTCCTTGAACAAGCGGCAGTTGGGATCCGAAGAACTTCACCCCATAGCTCTGCAGGATGGTTGCCGCGCCGCCCACGAAAAGGCAGGACGCGATCAGGAGGGCGATCTCATCCTGTGCCATCCCTGCTGCCGTTCCAATAATCAGTGGAACGGCAATAATTCCGCCGTACATGGTAAGGACGTGCTGGAGACCGTAGGCAAAGGTGCGGCCGATCGGCAGCCGCTCATCCTCGGGGCGCTTTGGTTTAGCATGTTGTTTTGTAGAACTGACTGATTTCATGAGTATGACTTCCTTGTCTCACATGAGCGGTTGGTATGGTGGTCGGACACTTGCAGGTGTCCGGCCACCTGTGTTTCAGCAAATTTCTCAGCAAAAGCCGGGGATATTTTCCCAGATCACGGAATCTTGTTGCGCTCCTTCGCGCTCAACGGTCGCCTCGATCAGGCCGTAAGGGCGGTCGGCGGCGAAGAACACCTCGTTGGGGTTGTCCAACTCAAACGGTGCAAGGTCCACCAGGAAATGGTGGTTGTTAGGCAGGGACAGCTTGATTTCCTGGATTTCAGGGTGCGCCTCAAGAACCTGCTTGCCCATCTGGAACATGGTTTGCTGCAGTGCAAGGGAATGGGTCTGCGCGAAGGCGTCCAGAAGGATTCCGCGCACGCTCTCGTACACGGCATTGAAGTCAACGTCGGCGGTGCCGTATCGCCAACGGGCCGTGACGTCGGTGGCCAGGATCCGGTCGGTGGTTTCCTTCAGGGTGGTGTAAGTATCCTTCGGGTAGCCGTGGAACTCCGAGCCGGTGGACTTCAGCACTGTAAGGTCCTGGATGCCGGCGACAATGTGGCTCTTGTTGCCCTCGATCAGCAGAACGGCTGTGCGCGTCTCCGACTTGTTGCGGGAGAACGCGTGGTCGTGGTTGTTGATCCGTTCCCACTTGTACTGCTCGGCGGCCCAGCGGCCCCCGGTGACCCAGTCGAAGCTTGTGGTGAAGTGCTCGCCCAGGCGAAGCAGGAACGCCTCGGGTGACCCGACGCCGTCTCGCGCAAACGCAAAGACGGTGTTCTTCTGGGTATCGGTGGCAACGACCTTTGAGTTGTCGCCCTCGGTATGCGCGGTTTCGAAGTCACCGTGGAGCTGCGACGTCACGTTGAGGTCCTCGATCTCATGCCGTGCGGTGTCGCGGGTGATCTTGACGAGCCGACACTCGGCCTTGCCGTACTGGTTCTTCCCCAGGACAATTCGGCCAGTCTGTGCTGGCGTAGTGGGTTCGGTTGCAAAGGTGGTCATGGTTAGCTTCCTCGGTAGGTGGAATAGGCAAACGGGCTGATAAGGAGTGGCACATGATAATGCTGTGCCGGGTCGGTCAATTCAAAGATGAGTGCGACGGCGGGGAAGAAGGTTTCGGTTCCCGTTTCCGCGAAGTACTTCCCGGTTTCAAACTCGATGCGGTAGGTGCCCGGCTCCAAAGCCTCCGGGCCCAGGTTCCGGATGCGGCCGTCGTAGTCCGTGGTTCCGGTGGCCGTTTCCTGCCAGCCGTCCGCCGTTTGGCGGTCAAGCCGGGCGGCGACGCCGACTGCGGGACGTCCCGTACCGGTGTCCAGCACGTGGGTGGTGACATGGCTGGTGGTCATGATTCGAGGGCTCCCTTGAGTCGAAGGATTGCGATTTCGCGAAGCTGCCCGGCGATGATCGGCAGCTCCCCGCCGGGGGTATTGTTCAGGCGTTTCTGCAGCGCGGTGAGGATCTCTTCGGCGCTGCGGCCGGCGGCGCGGATGAGGAAGACCCGGCCAAACTTTTCCTCATAGGCGCGGTTGCCTTGAAGGAGTGCCTGCGCGGTGTCGTCGGACGTGTCCACGCCGGACTGTTCACGGCGGGAAAAGCCGGCCTCAGCACTTTCGCCTTCGGCCCGGTCACCGATGCGGGGATGGTGTTTGAGTGCTCCGTCAATTTCCGCTTCGGTCCAGGGATTGGCTGCCTGTCCGGCAAAGCCGAGGAGCTCCTGCTCATTGGCGAAGGGGCGGGATTCCACAATCGCGTCGATCCAGCGTGGAATGTCGGCGCAGGGCTTTAGCGTTGCGCCTGCCTCTGCGGGAGTCTGGGTGTTAAAGGACGTCAGTGTCATGGGTGTCAGCTTTCGTTGTTGAATACCACCTCAGCGCTGAACACCCTTACCCTCGGACGGATCCGATTTGACTCGATGTTTACTGCGTAGTGTTCCCTTTTTCGAGAGTTTCTACATGGTGGAATCTTTATTTCATTATTAGTGTAATGCGTCTCACATACCCACTGTCAAGTCTCTCACCGAAATAGTTTCCGTGCGACGGCACAGCCGATCCCTGTCCTGCAGGAAATTGGTGCAAGATGGACCAATGGACGCCGTCAATGCGCTCAACGAGATCGCCTTCTGGCTCGAACGCGAACTGGCACCGAGCTTCAAGGTGCAGGCATTCCGGAAGGCCGCAGAAACCATCAGTGGCCTCAACCTGGACGAGTTGAACGAGCGCGCCCGCGACGGCCGCCTCAAGAGGACCAAAGGGATCGGTTCGCGCTCTTTCGAAGTCGTCACCCAGGCGCTGGAAGGCAGGGTGCCCGATTATCTCGCTGACCTGCGTCAGCGCAGTGCTGCCCCCTTAGCCGACGGCAGCGCGTTGAACGGGCTGCTGCGCGGCGACCTGCACACCCACAGCAACTGGTCCGACGGCGGAAGCCCCATCAACCTCATGGTCGCTGCTGCCCGCTCGCTTGGCCGTGAGTATCTCGCCCTCACCGATCATTCCCCAAACTTGAAGATCGCCAACGGCCTGAGCGCGGAGCGGCTCAGCGCACAGCTGGACGTAGTGGCGGAAATTAACGACGACGACGACGGCGGCTTCCGCCTCCTCGCGGGCATCGAGGTGGACATCCTTGAGGATGGGACGCTTGACCAGACGCCTGAGATGCTGGGCCGGCTGGATGTTGTGGTAGCAAGCATTCACTCCAAACTCCGATCGGATAGGCGGACCATGACCGCCCGGATGCTCGGCGGGATCCACGATCCACACACCAACGTTCTGGGGCACTGCACCGGTCGTCTGGTGCAGGGGTCCCGTGGGACGCGGCCGCCGTCGGAGTTCGACGCCCGGAAGGTCTTTGCTGCGTGCGCGGAAAACAATGTCGCTGTCGAGATCAACTCCCGGCCAGAGCGGCAGGACCCGCCCGACGAGCTCATCAAACTGGCACTCGACGCAGACTGCCTCTTCAGCATTGACAGCGACGCCCACGCGCCGGGCCAGCTCGACTTCCTGCAGTACGGTGCCGAACGCGCGGCTGCGAACGGCGTTCCCGAGGACCGCATCATCACCACGTGGCGGTTGGAGAAGCTCCTCGCCTGGCTGAAGCACACCTGAATCCCACCCTGCATCGACTCTCCCCAAAGTGACTTTCTCAGGGCCGTTTTCGGGCTGGGAACGTCACTTTGGGGAGAGTCGATGCGTGTGGGGTTAGCTGTCGCCGCCGGTGGTTCCGGTGGTTCCGGCGTTGACGTCGTGCAGGGAGTACTTCTCGATGGCCTGGCGGGGCGCATCGGCGTCGACTTCGCCTCTGCGGGCGAGCATTTCCAGGGCACGTACGACGACGGAGTGTGAGTCGATCTTGAAGAACCGCCTGGCTGCCGCGCGGGTGTCGGAGAAGCCGAAGCCGTCTGCTCCAAGCGTCGCGAATTCGTTGGGCAGGAACTGGCGGATCTGGTCGGGGACAGCCTTCATGTAGTCGGTTACGGCGACTATCGGCCCAGTGGCTCCTTCGAGCTGCCGGGTCACGAACGGTACGCGTGGTTCCGAACCGGGGTTGAGGAAGGCGTCTTCTTCCGCGGCGAGGCCGTCGCGGCGCAGTTCGTTCCAGGACGTCACCGACCACACATCAGCGGACACCCCCCAGTCCTCCGCAAGGATCCGCTGTGCATCAATTGCCCACGGCACCGACACGCCAGAGGCGAGAATCTGCGTTCGGGGTCCGTCGATTTTGGCCGGAGCCACGAGGTAGATTCCCTTGAGAATCCCGTTCACATCAACGTTTTCCGGTTCAACTGGCTGAAGGATTGGTTCGTTGTAGACGGTGATGTAGTACATCAGATTCCGGTCATCGGAGTCCGGGCCGTACATCCGGTCCAGTCCATCCCTCATGATGTGGCCGATTTCGTACCCGTACGCGGGGTCGTAGGTGATGACTGCTGGGTTGGTGGAGGCGAGGATGGGTGAGTGGCCGTCGGCGTGCTGGAGGCCTTCGCCGGTGAGGGTGGTGCGGCCGGCGGTTGCGCCGATGATGAATCCGCGGGTCATCTGGTCCGCAGCCGCCCAGTAGGAATCGCCAGTGCGCTGGAATCCGAACATCGAGTAGAACACATAGACCGGGATCAGCGGCTCGCCGTGTGTGGCGTATGCCGTACCGGCGGCGGTGAACGCAGCCACGGAACCGGACTCGTTGATTCCGGCGTGCAGGATCTGACCCTGAATGGATTCCTTGTAGGCAAGGACCAGGTCCCGGTCCACGGAGAGATAGTTCTGCCCGTTGGGGTTATAGATCTTTGCGGTGGGGAAGAACGAGTCCATCCCGAAGGTGCGCGCCTCATCGGGAACGATGGGTACAACCCTCTTGCCGAACTCCTTGTCGCGCATCAGGTCTTTGAGTAGCCTGACGAAGGCCATGGTGGTGGCGGCTTGCTGCTTGCCGGAACCGCGTTTGGCGACTTCGTAGGCCTTGTCGCCGGGGAGCTGGATTTCGGTGTGCTTGTTCCTACGCTCAGGTACAAAACCGCCCAGCTTCTCACGGCGCTCCATGAGGTACTTGATCTCCGGAGCATCGGCCCCCGGGTGGTAGTACGGCGGGTTGTACAGGTCGTCGTCGATCTGTTCGTCGGTGACCGGGATGCGGAGGTGGTCGCGGAAGGCTTTGAGGTCGTCGTGGGTGAGTTTTTTCATTTGGTGGGTGGCGTTGCGGCCCTCGAAGTGGGAGCCCAGGCCGTAGCCCTTGACCGTCTTGGCCAGGATCACGGTGGGTTTGCCCTTGAACTCAGTGGCAGCCTTATACGCGGCGTAAAC
>NZ_KI914994.1:39482-59200 GCF_000520595.1 Arthrobacter sp. H5 | reverse complement strand
AGCTGCGATCGCAGGGGTTTTCGCCTACAAGCGGTGGCAGGATTCCGAGAAGGAAAAAGCAGTATGGAGTAAGGCGACCGACACGGTTGACTAGGATTGGGAGCTGAACCAATTTTCGGTTCGGCCTCCGGGTCAGGTTATACTGGACAGGTCCTATTTTCGGGGGCATGGCGCAATTGGTAGCGCACCTGCTTTGCAAGCAGGGGGTTCGGGGTTCGAGTCCCCGTGCCTCCACCGAAAGATGTGAGTCCCGGCCGTAACGGCCGGGACTCACGTATTTAACAGTCGATGTTGATCAGGGTCGCATCAGGTGATCGGTAACGGCCCAGGAGTCCGTGACGCAACTCCCCCGCGCTGGGCGGATCGTGAACGGCTAGGCCACCCCACCGCGTCCCATACGGGCGGAATGGACAGCGCGAATCATTTTCATGGGGTAGTAGATGGACATGAAGATGATCATGGGTACTTTCAACACGCGTTTGTTGATCTCGTGAGCTTTGTACGTGCGGTCAAATCGGTTGACGTAATACCGGTAGTCCTTGGGTGAATCTTCCAGACGGCGGGCCGACATCCCACTTACCATTGTGGGTATGTACCGTATGGTGAGGTCCTGTTCGGCGAGGTGCAGCGAAATGTCGATATCCTCGTGCATCTCATCCCGTTCATCCAGGCAGGTGTTCTCCCGAATACTTTCCCAGGCAGTTCTGCGCAGCGCCATGTTTGAGCCAAAGAGAAAGTGGTACTGATTCCTTGCCAGTTTCAGCACAAGCTGGCGCATCTTGTCGTCCGCCTTCAGGCCCCAACGTCGCATGGGCATGTCGTAGTAGACCACTGGACCTGTTGCGGCGGCCACCTCCGGATCAGCGAACCCACCTTGGACGGTTTCCACCCAGTCCGGTTCCAGCACGGAGTCGGCGTCTATCCGACCGATGACATCACCGGTTGCGTGGTTCAATCCGAAGTTTCGGGTGGGAATCAGACCCTGAGTGTCCGACTGCTCGAGGAGCTGGATGGGACTTTCGGGATACTCCAATTGCATCTGCCGGACGATTGCGCCCGTATGGTCGATGGAGCGGTTATTCACCACAATAATCTCGTGCGCGGGAATCGATTGATAGATTGCGCCGATGAGGCACTGCCGAATGACGCTTTCCTCATTGAAGGCCGGAATCACAATGGAGACCGTAGGTTTTGCAGGGTACACGGCGGTAAATCTATCACCGTAGCGCGTCAACAGGACCGCCGGACATCGAAAGAGCGGGAAAGATAGTCCCGGAGGACTACTTTCCCGCTCTTTCGAAGAATGCCGGTGTTACTTGGTGGCATCTTTCGTGGCTTCGGTTGACTGCTTGACCTTATCGGCTGCTTTGACTCCGGCTGACTTAGTGGCCTCGGCAACGGACTCCGCCACGGTCGAGGTCTTTGCCGCGGCCCGGTCCGCAGCTTCCTTTATGTTTGCCACGGCATCCTTGGAGTCCTCTTTGTGTGTTGGCGCCGACGCTGGCTTGCCGTCGACCGGCGCGGGGGTCTTCCAAGGATCCTCAACAGGCTTGGATGCACGCCAGACTGCGACGCCTGCAGTAACGGCAGCTGCGATAATTCCNGACGCCTGCCGTTACGGCAGCTGCGATAATTCCGAAAACCAGCCAGCCCTTGCCGCCACTCTTCCGGTTACGCTTCAATTCCTTTGCTGCGCGCTTGGCCGCCTCTGCCGCGGCCTTCTGGGCCCGCTTGACCGCTTTTTTGTCGCCGGTGACTTTGGCAACGGCCTTGGTCACTGAAGCGGGAACCGTGGCAGCCGCCAGGCCGCGCGAAGCGGAGTCAGCGGCATCGCCCAGCCGATGGGAGAAGGCAGGAATGTAATCATCCACAACCCTGTCCCGTGCGTGTTGGATCCGTGGGGTGGTGTCATCGACCACCTGCGAGATCCTTGGCGCTACCCGGTCCAAGCCATCCTGGATTTTTGGAGTCACGGTGGCGATGCCATCCGAGAGTCCGTGGGCAGCCCTGCGGACACCATCCTGGATTCTGGGTGACGCAGTTTCTATGCCTTTTTCAATCCGCGGAACAGCCCAACCGAGCGCTGCATCCACCCGTGGTGCTGCCCAATCCCTTGCGGATTCAACTCCCGACACAACATTGTCTTCAATGTCGCGGGCAATTCGTTCAGTTTTCTTCACAACTACCTCCCGGGATAGTGACTCGTCATGGTCAGCCTACGTGGAATCGGGGGTGCGTGCTATTCATCAGGCGTTTTCACAGGATTTTTCACTGTGCGCGGAACCCTGTCATTCCGCTGGAATGAACGGACCCGCGTGGAAGAATGAGGCTATGACAGCTATCCCAACAGCATATGCAACCATTCACACCAACATCGGCGACATCAAGGTCAACCTATTCGGAAACCACGCTCCTAAGACCGTGAAGAATTTTACGGGTCTCGCCACGGGCGCCATCGCCTGGACCCACCCGGAGACGGGAAAGGAAAGCAAGGAGCCCCTCTACAGTGGAACCATTTTCCACCGGGTGATCAAGGACTTCATGATTCAGGGCGGGGACCCACTGGGCCAGGGAGTTGGAGGACCAGGTTACAAGTTCGACGACGAGATCAACCCCGACCTCGACTTCACGGAGCCGTACAAGTTGGCCATGGCCAACGCAGGTCTGCAGGGCGGCCGCGGCACCAATGGGTCACAATTCTTCATTACGTCAGTGCCCACCACGTGGTTGCAGGGTAAGCACACCATCTTCGGTGACGTGACCGACGAGGCATCACGCGCCATTGTTGATCAATTAAATGCGATTTCCACGGATATGCGTGACAAGCCTCTTGAAGATGTGGTAGTTAGCGCAATCACCGTGGAACAGGCATAAGGGACCCATGTCCTATGGAATCCCGGCTGGCCAGCCGGACGGCGATGTTCCCGTGTGCCCGCGCCACCCTGACCGGGTGAGCTATGTGCGATGCCAGCGGTGCGGCAGGCCTACCTGCCCCGAATGCCAACGTCCGGCGGCCGTCGGGATTCAGTGCGTGGACTGTGTCCGCGAAGCTCAACGAGACGCGCCCGCACACAAGACAATCTTTGGCGGAGTGGCCCGGCAGGGCAGGCCAATTGTCACCTTTACCCTCATTGGCGCCTGCGCCATCCTGTTTCTGGGTCAGATGGCGGTCCCGGGAATAACAGATGCCCTGGCGTACGCCGGCATCTACACATCGGAGCTGGTCTCACCGGAGCCGTGGCGCATGATTACCGCAGCGTTCCTTCACTCCACTGGTTTCCTGCTGCACATCGCGTTCAACATGTATGCGCTGTGGATCATGGGCCAGGCCCTGGAACCCCTGTTGGGTCGCGCGCGGTTTCTCAGCCTTTATCTGATCTCAGCATTCGGTGGATCAGTGGCAGTGCTGCTGCTATCCAACCCGCTGCAGGGAGTGGTGGGCGCCTCAGGAGCGGTATTTGGGCTGTTTGGTGCCATGTTCATTGTCCAGAAGCGGCGCGGCGGGGATGTTCGGCAACTGGTGGTCCTCATAGCGATCAACGGAGTGCTGGGGTTTGTGGTCCAAGGAATCTCCTGGCAGGCGCACCTTGGCGGCCTTCTTGCCGGTGGAGCCGCCGCCGCCATCATTGCTTATGCCCCCAAGGGCAGGAATCGTCCTCTGATTCATTGGGGCGGGCTCGGTGCCCTGACGGTTGTACTGATCATCCTGACGTTAATCGGAGCATCACTCGTGTCCATCCTGTAATTATCCACAGCACTTATCAACAACGGGGATAACTTACACACATGTAATTCCACAGGTGTGGATATCGTTCGCGGGTGCTTGTGCGGAAAAATACTTGAGACCCAAGAAGTTACCCACAGCTGTGGATAAGTTGGTGCACAACGTGTGTACAGGAGCGCGCGCAATGGGACCGAATAGTCCGAGAGTGATCCGTCTCATGTGGATCTCATCTTGTCTTTGTAGGCTGGAACCACCGTCCCGCGCCCGTGAGTCACCACCTCCGCGAGAGCACGTCACACGGACGGTAGAGTTCCACAAGAGCCGCCAAAACACTGATGTTGTTCCAGTATCAGCGTCACGACGAGTGCAGGGAAACGGTTGAAGAAGTTCACAGGTGAAAACCCAAGCCGGTCCGGTCCGCCAGCCGATGGGATGAGTCAAAGCAACGGAGAACGTCGCGCCCTGATCGTCAGCACGGGACGAGACCGCGGGGCCCTGGCAGCGGCCAGATCCATGCGGCAACACGGTTGGATTGTGGGCGTCGGCACTCCCGACGGCGGTGGCATGCTGGGTTCGTCGAGTGCCTGTGGGGAAACCTATGTGGTTCCAAAGCCCCGGAACAGCTGTGACGCATTTGTGGACGGTGTGATCCGGGCTGTGAAGGCGGGGTCCTACGACGTTGTGTTTGGCGGCGGCGACGATTGGATGGCGGCTCTTTCTGCCTTCCGCACGCACATCCCGGCTCCGGTTGCGCATCCCGACATCGATGTAGTGCTGGCCGCACTCGACAAGTTGGAGCTTGCCAAGCGAGCGCAGGCTGCCGGACTGGCCGCTCCCCGCACAGAAGCAGCAACGAGGGAGGCGATCGCGGACTGGAACGGTGCGGTGGTGGTCAAATGCCGTGCGCACTGGGAACCCGGCCAAACCCGGCCCCACCGCATCGAGGCGAGACTCTTCCCTAATATCGGCTCCGCCGCTCAGAGAATCGATCTCATCCGTCAGGCGGGTGCTGACCCCGTTCTCCAACAACCAATCAGCGGACATCTGGGAGCCCTGATCGGCGTCTTCCACGATGGCCGCCTCGACGGGCGCGTACAGCAGGTAACGTCACGGTTGTGGCCAACCCCCAATGGCGCCTCGACACGGGCCCAGACTATAGCCGTCGACGATGAACTTGCCAGCAAGGTCGAAGTACTTTTAGAGGATCTTGGCTGGTGGGGGTTGGTGGAGTTGCAGTTCCTGACCGACGACAGCGGGGTTCCTCACCTGATCGATCTGAACGGAAGGTTCTTTGGCTCGATGGCTCTGGCCAACTACGCCCGGCCGGGATTGGCTGACACCTGGGGACGACTGGTTCTCGGAGAGAAGGTGCAGGATCTGCCGGACGCACGAACCGGTGTCCGCTATTCGTGGGCGGCGGGGGATCTTCGCCGGGCGGGTGTGGAACGTCGCGGCGGCCTGGCTCTCGACGTGATCGACACCTTGCGCTGGGCAAGAGGTGCCCGTCACAGCGTCTGGGCAGCGCGAGATCTCGGCCCCACACTGCACCTTGCAACGAGCAGGTTGAACCCGTTTGAGAAGAAAGCCGGGAAGCCGGGCAGCTGAGGCTCACCGGCTTACCTCGCGCGGGCTGCCCGGACCATTTCGAACGGAAGAAGACGCTCAGGAGCCCGTAGGAGAATCAAGCCAACCGCGTACAGGCCGCACACAGCGAGGCCCACCGCGCCCACTGTGATGAGCGCAGGGCCGTCTGCAAGCAAGGCCAGGAGACCGTAGCCTGCGCCACCGGAGATGACGGCTAGACCGGCGGCCCTTACAAGAAGCCCGGTTGAAGCCCGCAGATCAAGCCCGCCGTGCCTCCGATGGAGCAACCAGCCATTGGCAAGTGCCGCTCCGCCCAGGGACGCACTGGTAGCGAGGGCAATGCCTGCGATTCCCATGATGGGAGCCAGCAGAATATCTCCCGCAACGTTGATGATCATGGCAAATACCGCCACGAGCACCGGGGCCCGGGAGTCCCCGATTGCGTAAGAGGCGCTGACAATCACCTGTCGGCACCCGAGCGCAAGGAGCGCGGGCGTATACCAAAGTACGGCGGTCGCGGTGGCGTCGATATCATCAGCGCTGAAGGCGCCACGGCCGAAAGTGAGTTCCGCCAACGGGCGGGATGCGATCGCCAGGATCAGGCAGAGCGGAACCAGCACCGTCACCGTCACCGACAAGCCGCGCCCAACCAGGCGTTTGACCTCCGTCATGTTGCCGGCCGACGCGCTCAGGGCCGGATAAAGCGGAACCAGGAGCGAGGCGATGAGCAGCGTTTCCGGAAGGTTGACGAGCCGCCAGCCATACGACAGGGCGGTGATGGCACCCTCGTCGAGAGTCGACCCGACGGCGCGGTCAACCAGGGTGTTGATATTTCCGATCGCGCTGCCCACCAGCAGCGCCGGTACAAGCCGCGCGATCTCCCGAAACCCCGGATCGCGCAGGTTCACCCGTGGCCGTACCTTGGTTCCCAGCGAACGCAGAGGCGGCAGTTGCAACAGGAGGCGCGCGCCTGATCCAACAACAAATCCGACAGCGAGCGCAGTGATCCCGTACTGCGGACCGAAGAGCGCTGCGGCACCAATCATGATGACGTTGAACGGAACTCCCTGCAGCGAGGACCAGGCAAATCGCCCGTGTGCCTGTGAGAGCGAGGCCAGCAGATCGGTTCCGGCAATCAGGACCGTGGCAATTAGCACTATGCGCGTCAGATGTGCGGCCGTGTCCGCTTGGCCGCCGTCGAATCCCGGAGCAATGACCGCGGTCACCGGGCGGGCGAAGACTCCCATCACGACGCCACCTATCCCGAGGACCACCATTGTCATGGTGATGGCCACGTCGAAGCCGGGGTGGCCGGCACAGCCATCCTTTTCTTTGGCCGCCTCCCGGGCAATTACCGGTGTAGCGGCACGGGCCATTGCGTACGCGATCAGGCCGAGGACAATGTTCATGAGGCCCTGAGCAACCAGATAGGCGTCCAGCGCGGCACCCGCCCCAAAAACCGCGGCAATGACGACATCCCGCACAAAGCCCAGCAGTGTCGAGATAGCGGTCAATCCGGTGACCAGAACGGCTGCCCGGGAAATATTCGCGCGGCCTCCCGCTCTAGCCACGGACGCCGTCGGCCATTGGTTCCGCAGGAGGCCGCGGGTAGTGCTGGTCCACGCTTATCCTCCCTGCTGATGTATTCGGGTGTCTGTCTTCACTTCCAGCAATCGTACGGGGGCACCGATCAAGTGATCGCTTCCCGTACTTCCGCGAGGAGCTGCCTCATCTGCGCTTCCGCCGCTGGAGCATTGCCGGCACTCACGGCTTCGGCGACAGCTGTGTGCGTGGCTAGTGCATGTTCCCTCGGATTGTGTGGCATCAGACCCTGGTGCGTCCGCCCCCGAAGCACCTCGGCCACTACTTGGTCCAGGGCAGAGAACATTTCGTTGCCGCTGGCTGCGAGCAACAGTGCGTGGAACTCGATATCCACCGCCATGAACTCTTCGAGGGCGCCGGCTTCGCCAAGCCTGCGAAGTTGTGTGGCCAAATCAACGACGACGGCGCGCTGTGCCGCTGTTGCGTTGCGGGCGGCACCTGCCGCGGCCAGCGGTTCAACGGCACAGCGCAGTTCCGTTAGGCTGTGGAACTGTTGTGCACGGGAGGTGCCTTCCAGACGCCATCGGATGACCCGCGCGTCGTACACGTTCCATTGCTCTGCCGGCTGCACCACTATGCCAACCCGACGCTTCGAGAACACCAGGTTCATTGATTCCAGAATGCGCATGCAGTCGCGGACCACCGTTCGGGAAACGCCAAAGCGCCGCTGTAGCCCGTCGATGGTCAGGCGCTCGCCAGCCGGTAGCCGGTCCTCCACAATGTCCCTGCCGAGCGCATCGATGATGCGGCTGTACATCACTTCGGCGATAACTGTTGTACCGGAGGACTGCGCCGTCATGCTTTTCCTTCCTCCGCACCGTGGATGAACTAAGGATAGGGGAGAAATCGGAAAGGTAGTACCTTAGGGCACACAAAAGGTGATACCTTTTATCGGGTCACAGCAGAAAGTCCCGTCCGGCTGCCTGTGTGCGGCAACGATCAGGAACTGGCGACAAGGAAGTCGAGGAGCATACATGGCAAGCAACGCGCATCATCTGGTGATCATGGGTATCTCCGGGTCCGGCAAGACCACCATTGCTTCACTGCTGTCCAGGAAGCTCGGTTGGACCTACGCGGAAGCCGATGAATTCCACTCCGTGGAGAACATCGGCAAGATGACTGAGGGAACGGCACTTACCGATGAAGACCGCTGGCCCTGGCTCACCTCTATTCAGGAGTGGATGACCAGCAAGACCGGGCAATCCGAAAGCACGATCGTCACTTGCTCGGCACTTAAGCGGACCTATCGAAACGTCTTGACCCAGGCCGATGGCGACGTGCGGTTTGTCCACCTCCTTGGAGATGTGGAGTTGATTCGGGAACGAATGAAAACAAGGAGCGGGCACTTCATGCCCGAATCCCTGCTGCCTTCGCAGGTGAGCACGCTCGAACCGCTCCAAGCCGGTGAACCCGGAATGACGATCAACAACACTGGGACGCCGGACGAAGTCACGGATCACATTCTTTCGGAGTTCGGCCTCCACCCCCGCGGCTAAGAACGTACTTACACCTTCCACCTAACGGAGTTCATCTATGGAAATCGAAGGCTGGACCCAAACGCTCGGTGCGGGACCACTTTTGCTCATTGCGGCAGCGGCCATCGCCGTGTTGCTGCTGCTCATCATTAGGCTGCGGATTCACGCGTTTGTTGCCCTGATTATCATCAGCCTGATCACCGCCTTTGCCACCGGTATACCCGCGGACCAGGTGGTGCCGGTGCTGACCAGTGGCTTCGGATCCACTTTGGCAACCGTTGCCCTGCTGGTGGGCCTGGGTGCGATGCTGGGCCGCTTGGTTGAGATCAGTGGTGGAGCTAAAGTGCTTGCCGACTTCCTGATCGGCAAGTTTGGGGAGAAGCGTGCCCCGCTGGCCCTTGGCATTGCGTCCTTGATCTTCGGCTTCCCGATTTTCTTCGACGCCGGCCTCGTGGTCATGCTGCCCGTGGTTTTCTCCGTCGCGCGGAGGCTTGGCGGCGGGGTGTTGATCTACGGTCTGCCGGCCGCAGGCGCGTTCTCCGTCATGCATATCTTTGTTCCGCCCCATCCCGGACCCGTGGCCGCAGCCGATTTTTTTGGCGCCAACGTTGGACTTGTAATTCTGGTGGGTCTTGTTGCCGCCATTCCCACCTGGTACGTGACCTCATACCTCTACGGGCTGTGGATGGGACGGCGTCTGGTGCTGCCTGTGCCGGACATTCTGGGCAAGGCGGCTGCGGAGGAGGAAGCCAACCCCCCGAACTTCGGCACGGTCCTCTGGATCCTTCTCCTGCCGCTGATTCTGATCTTCCTCAACACCGGTCTCAATGCACTGAATGTCGCGGGCATCCTGCCGGAAGGCGCAGGCGACCAGGCCTGGTTCCAGATCCTGCGCACAATCGGTGAAACGCCGGTGGCCCTCCTCATCGCAGTCCTCACAGCGGCCTACGTGTTGGGCCGGCGGAGGGGAGTTGAGAAAACGGTATTGGAGAAGGTGCTGGAATCAGCGCTCGGCCCGGTCTGCTCCGTCATCCTCATCACCGGGGCCGGCGGAATGTTTGGCGGGGTGCTGCGCTCGTCCGGAATCGGAGCCGCGCTGGAAGGTGTCCTTGGCAATCTAGGTATCCCCGTGATTGTGGCCGGCTTCCTGATCGCGGCAATCCTGCGGATTGCCCAAGGATCAGCGACTGTTGCACTGACTACTGCGGCGGGCCTGGTCAGTCCGGCGATAGCGGCTGGCGACTACAACGGTTTCCAGCTCGCTGCTCTGGTGGTGGCGGTTGCTGCGGGTTCGGTGGTGGTGAGCCACGTGAACGACTCAGGTTTCTGGCTGGTGGGCCGATTCCTGGATATGGACGTCAAGACCACTTTCAAGACGTGGACAGTTATGGAAACAACGATCGGCGTCATGGGGTTCAGTATTGCCGCGGCCGTCTTTGGACTCGCCTCCATCGGTTAGGGCTGGACTTGTTTCTGCCGTCAGCAGATAAGGTTCCCGCCGCCGTCGTGCCTTCGTATCTCTCTGAAATAGGGCGAGGACGTAAGGAGCCGTCGTCGGAGGTCCTGGCTGCAGTGTGCGCGGCACTGGGCGGTCTGCTGGTGGACCAGGTGGGTGCAACGCACACTGAGTTGTCCTCCGCCGGCAGCAGACAGAACTCTCCGGCTCCAGGATTCGGCGCCCGGGCCATGCTGCTCGTTGCCTAGCGTGGCCTGTGTGTCAGGATGCCGTCCACCAGGCCGTCGCTGGCATTGAAGATTTTATCCCGGTCGGTGTCCCGGCGCATCGTCTCCACGCTCTGGCCCGTATGTCTGCTTATCACTTCCTCCACCTGTGACCGCACGCGCATCACTTCGTCAGCCTGCAGCGCCAGGTCCGAAATGGTGCCCTCGCTTCCGCCCGAGGGCTGGTGCAACAGCACCCTTGCATGATTGCTGATGAACCTCCTTCCCGGAGAGCCTGCCGCAAGCAGTAATGCCGCCGCGGAGGCTGCCTGGCCCATGCAGATGGTGGAGATGTTCGGTCTAATGAACTGCATGGTGTCGTAAATGGCCATCAGGGCGGTGTGGGATCCTCCCGCCGAATTAATGTAGAGCCCGATTTCAACGTCCGGACTGTCCGACTCCAGATGAATCAGCTGTGCCATGATGACGTTCGCAACGCCGCCGTCAATTTCGGTTCCCACGAAAATGATGCGTTCGCGCAGAAGCCGGCTGAAACATCGTAGGTGTGCTCACCCATCGGCGTGCGTTCGACCACGTTGGGGAATGGTTTAGGAAGCCATGGCTATACACCCGCTCGTGCATGAACGGCCACAGGGCGAACTGTCTCAAGGGACTCCACAACATTGTCAACCATGCCGTAGTCCCGCGTCTGCGCCGCAATAAACCAGCGGTCCCGGTCGCTGTCCCGTGCAATGGTGGCGATGGACTGACCAGTTCGTTCCGGAAGCAGTTGGTGCATCAGGGTCTTGGTATACGCAAGGTTCTCGGCCTGGATCTCGATGTCCACGGCGGTGCCGCGGATACCGGCCGACGGTTGGTGCATCATGATTCGGGTGTGCGGAAGCGCGAACCTTTTGCCGGCAGCGCCTGCGCACAGGAGGAACTGCCCCATGCTCGCCGCGAAGCGCATGGCGAGCGTGCCGACGTCGTTGGGTATGAGCCGCATGGTGTCGTAAATGGCCAAACCTGCACGCCCGGAGCCGCCCGGCGAGTTGATGTAGAGGCTGACGTCGGCGCAGGAGTCCTCAGCGGAGAGCAGCAGGAGCTGCGAGCAGATGCGATTGGCTACGGCGTCGTCCGCCTCTGAGCCAAGCACAACAATTCTTTGATGCAGCAGGCGAAGCGAGAGTTGGTCGTCGAACGGACCTGCAGAGAGCTGATCTGGTTGTGTCATGCCTCCAGCATTGCGCCGGGCTTGCGCGCTGGCGTCGTTTCTCTGCCGCAGGCAGATCTGCCCTCAGCAGATAATTCCGGGAAGGGCGGTCAGCGCCAGCGCGTGGTCATCAGGAACCCAACAATGGCAATGCCGAAACCGATCGCGATGTTCCAGGAATCCAGGGACGGGATGGGGAACTGTGCTTCGGATACGTAGTACGTAATGATCCAGGCCAAGCCGAGCAGCATGAGACCAAACATGACGGGCTTGTACCAGACCGGGTTCGGCTTGGGTTCCGCGGAAGCCGGGGTCCTTGACTCACTTGGCTTCTTGCGGGACTTCGACTCTGGCACGGATCCTCCTTGAAGGGCCAGCTGATATCGGCTGGCCATTGTGTTAGCTGTCAAACGGGCTCTGACCGCGGCGATCATACAAGCTATCCTGAAACAGGATCATTGTCATCAGCACGTTCTAGCAGCTCATTCTAGCTAAAGAACTGCTGCGCCGGTGCGGGTTGGCGTATCTGTCTGTTGGGAGTTGGATTGGCGGAGCTGAGCAGCAACGCTGCCGTGATGCGCCGCGACCGGGCCCGGGAGCGCCCAGGGCGCCCCCACCGTCGACGCCGCCGCAGCTTGTTTCAGGTCATACTCCAGGTGATCGGCGAACTCCTGATCACGGCCGGGGTGGTTCTTCTGCTGTTTGTCGCGTGGGAACTGTGGTGGACCAATATTGAATCCGATATCAAGCAGGAGCAGGCGGTCGAGGATTTCTTTTCCGGGATCGAGGTTCCGCTGACACCGGAAGCGCCTTCGGCGGACGAAGGGGACATCGCTGTTGACGCGGCGGATCCGCCGGTACTGCCGGCCGCGGAATTTGCGGGAAAGACCTTCGGAGTGGTGTACGTTCCCCGTTTCGGGGAGAACTTCTCGCGGCCGGTTACCGGCGGTGTTGGCGTTGATGTGCTGGACAATCTGGGTCTTGGTCATTACCCGGACACCGCGATGCCCGGACAGGTGGGCAACTTTGCGATCGCCGGTCACAGGCAGACCAACGGCGCGGTCTTGGACAACATCCACACTCTGGTGCCGGGAGACAAGGTCTATGTACAGACCAGGGACGGTTATTACACTTATGTGTACCGGAACAATCAGATTGTCCTCCCCGACCGGGTCGACGTGCTCGCTCCGGTGCCCACCCAGCCGGACGCCGAGCCAACCGAACGCATCCTCACGATGACCAGCTGCAACCCGCGCTTCGGAGCACAGGAACGAATTATCGCGTACGCGGTGATGGAATCTTATCGACCATCCTCGGCCGGACCGCCGCCGGAAATTGCTGCGCAAGTAGAGCGCGCCGCAGGGCAGGTTGGATAAGGATGTACTCACTGATCTTCAGGCTGCTGCCGGGGCCACTCTGGCTCCGCATCATCTTCGCAGTGCTGCTCATTGCCGCGGCGGTTGCGGCGCTCATGACCTTTGTGTTCCCATGGCTCTCACAATTCAACCCATTGACCGATTCAACGATTGGCTCCGGTTAACACCATGAACAACACCACTCGGATTCTGGTTGTCGATAATTACGACAGCTTCGTGTACACGCTGGTTGGCTACCTTCAGGAGTTGGGCGCCGAAACTACAGTGGTAAGGAACGACGACGTCACGCTCGCTGACGCCGTTGCCCTCGCCGAGGTGCGGGACGGCGTCCTCATATCGCCCGGGCCGGGCACGCCAGCCGAGGCAGGCGTCTGTGTGGACCTGATCAGATGGTGTGGGGATCATGCCAAGCCAATGCTCGGCGTGTGCCTGGGACATCAGGCACTTGCCGAAGCCTACGGCGGCACGGTGACCCATGCCCCGGAACTGATGCACGGCAAGACCTCATTGGTGGAGCATGATGCAAGCAGCATATTCCTTGGCTTGGGGTCGCCGCTGACTGCAACACGCTATCACTCGCTTGCCGCCGTCGGTGATGTGCCGGTCGAGCTGCGGGTTACCGCGCAGACAGCCAGCGGAGTCATCATGGGACTGGAACACCGGACGGCGCCGTTGTGCGGCGTGCAGTTCCACCCGGAATCCGTCTTGACGGAAGGCGGGTACCGGATGCTGGGCAACTGGCTCGAATCGTTGGGAATGACCGGAGCGGCCGAGCGGTCCTCAACCCTTAGTCCGCTGATCTCGCACGGCTAGCCGCCGAGGAGGCCCTCCAGCAGACCACGTCCCTCCGGCTCCTCCGTGGGAGTGGGGGTAGGAGTCGGAGTCGGCTGAGGGCTGGCTGATTCTGTTGACTCCGGTTCCTCGGGTTCCTTAGGCTCCTCGGGCTCCGGTTCGCGGGCAACGGTGATGACAATCTCGCTGCCTGGCGCAACGTCGCTGCCGTCTACGGGATCCTGGGCAGTGACTGTTCCGGGCTCCACAACCGTGTTGTCGACATCTTCCACCCTCACCGTCAGGCCCAGTGCGGGATCCTCGAGGATGGCCCTTGCCTCGTCTTCGGGGAGGTTGATCAGTCGTGGAACGGTGACCAGACCGGTGGACAGGACGAGGTTCACCTCCGAGTCGACAGGCACAGTGGCGCCCAGCGCAGGATCGGTGGCGATGACCCGGCCTGCAGGCACAGTCGCACTGTTGGTCTCTGACACACTTCCACCGCGCAAACCCGCGGATTCGAGAGCGTCCCGAGCCGAAGATTCTGTCATTCCGGCCAGATTCTCCGGAATGGTCCTGTTTGCTGGTCCGCGGGATATTTCCACAGTCACCAAGGCATCCGGCTCCACCTCCGCGCCCGTTGCCGGGTCGGTTCCGATGGCGATGCCGGAAGCAACTTCTTCGTGGAACACCGGTTCGAGCTGCGGGCGCAATCCCTCCGCAGTCAGTGCATTGGTGGCCTCAGTTTCGGACATTCCTTCCACGGCCGGCACGGCGGAGAGCACAGGAGGCTCCGGCTGAGCATTCAGGAGATTGAACAGCACGACGCCGCCGGCCGCCAACACCAGAGCGACGGCGATGAAGAAGGTGGTAATCCATGCGCGCCGTTTGGAACGCTGATGGTCGTCAACCTCCCCCCGGTTCCCCAGTGCCAAGGCAGTTGGCATGGAACCGGTGGTGGTCTCTTCCGGTGTCGACGGCACGCTGGCCATGCTGCCGCCCGCAAGGACCTTGGCCATGGCCCGGGTTTGAGGGTTCTCGTTGACCTGTCTGGTTGGTGGGAGGGTGGCCATTGCCTCGGTTGCAGCCGCGCCGTCGAGCGCTATTCCCTTGCTTGCGTCCTCCAGAGCGGAACGGAACGACACCGCGTCCTGAAAGCGGTGCCCGCGGTCCTTCTCGAGCGCCCGCTTCAGAACGGAATCGAGGGCACGTGAAACGTTCGGATTGAAGTCACTCGCCGGTTTTGGCTCCTCGCGTACGTGCTGGTACGCAACAGAGACGGGACTGTCGCCAATGAACGGTGGCCTTCCGGCTAACAACTCGTAGAGCAGGCAGCCCGCCGAATAGAGGTCACTGCGCGCATCAACCGTTTCCCCGCGCGCCTGCTCGGGCGACAAATACTGTGCCGTGCCAATAACCGCCTGCGTCTGGGTCATGGTTGCTGCCGAGTCCGCGATGGCCCGGGCAATGCCAAAATCCATGACCTTCACGTTGCCTTCAGGAGTGATCATGACGTTGGCCGGCTTGATATCGCGGTGAACAATTCCGGCGCGGTGGCTGTATTCCAGCGCGGAGAGCACACCGACAACATGTTGCAGGGATGCATCAAGTGTGAGCTCGCCTGCTCTGAGCAGATCGCGCAGCGTGCGCCCCGCCACATACTCCATGACAATGAAGGGAACACGTACGTCGTCGGCGGACTGTCCTTCGATCTCCTCCTCGCCGGTGTCATACACGGAAACAATCGTGGAGTGGTTCAAACCGGCAACAGCCTGGGCCTCCCGCCGGAACCTCGACTGGAACAGCGGGTCCCGGGCAAGATCCTGACGAAGCACCTTGATGGCCACAGACCTGCCCAGGCGGATGTCACGACCGAGGTGCACATCGGCCATGCCTCCACGGCCAATGAGTTCACCTACTTCGTAACGTCCATTCAGGACTCTGTCGCTGGTCACCGGTTGTCCTTTCACGCGGCCCTAGGGCTGTTCCGAACTTGGCGGCGGCGGTGGCGGCGGGGTGGTGGTAGTGGGGGATGGAGCCGGTTCGGTTGTGGGCTCGGGACCGCTGGAGACTATGTAGGTCACGTTGGTGCCAGGTGCCACTTCCGTACCCTCCGCTGGGTTTACGGAGAGAACCGTACCGGCAGGTTCCTCAGAGAATTCCTCGCCAGCGCTGCTGGACGAGAAGCCCGCCTCGGTCAGCGTTTGCTGCGCCTCACTCTCGGAGGCGCCAACCAGACCGGATGGTATCGCTACGGTCGCTGGGGCCTCAGGGCCGGTGGAGAAGGTGACAGTGACGGGGGATCCCGGCGCTAAGGTGCCAACCGGGTCCACATCAATGACAAGGTTCTCGCCGACGTCGTCGGAAGATACGGGCTCGCGGGTGACGGCGAGTCCGAGATCTGAAAGCTCCTGGACGACTTGGTCGACATCACGACCCCTGTACTGGACGGCGTCGATCTCGATGCCTTCCGGCGTGGTTTGCTGCGGTGTGGTTGGGGCGGGACTCTCGGACGCTTCGCTTGATGACGGTGAGGGTGCTGCACTGGTCGACGGACTCGCAGACGTGCTGCTTGCGGGTGGAGGTACGGGATCATCGTCGCCAGCCGTCAACAGGGGAAACAGGAGAAAGCCTGCCACGGTGAGGGCTGCCAGGATGAGCAGGATCACCAGAGGGATGATCCAGGGACTCCTTTTGCGCTCATCCTCTTCCTGCGGTTCTTCGTCGATTTCCTCTTCGCGCCATTCGCGGGAGGCGGCGACTGCCCGGGCTCCGGCAGCTCCCGCAGCGACCGTGGGGAGGGCGGACGTTGAGGGGGCGGGCACGGCCTGCGTTGCGCTGGTTGGCGCAGGGACGGGGGCCGTCATGGGCCCGGTGTTGCCACTGAACAGAAGCATTCCCGGAACGGCTGTTTCGGCAGCTCGGATGTCATTGCGGCGGATTGCAGCTACGGCCTGCGCCAACAGCTCAGCATCCGCGGGGCGGTCGGCAGGGTCTTTGGCGAGCATTGAGGCAATCAGGGCGCGCACCGGCGTCGGAATTGTTTCGGGTAGCGCCGGAGGTGCGTCGTTCACCTGCGCCAGTGCAATCGCAATCTGGGACTCACCCGAGAATGGCCTGCGGCCTGCGAGCATCTCGTAACCAATCACACCCAGGGCATAAATGTCGCTGGAGCCAGTAGCGGGCTGACCGGTGGCCTGTTCGGGGGCGAGGTACTGTGCGGTGCCCATGACCTGGCCGGTCGCAGTGAGCGGTACCTGGTCGGCGATGCGGGCAATGCCAAAGTCGGTGATTTTCACGCGACCGTCCGGAAGGATCAGCAGGTTTCCCGGCTTGACGTCGCGGTGGACGAGGCCCTGCTGGTGCGCGACGCTCAAGGCAGTGGCGGTTTGGCCCACAATCGAGAGGGCGCGGTCCGGGGAAAGGATCTGCTCTCGCTCGATAATGGTGGAGAGCGGTTGACCCGGAACAAGTTCCATCACCAGGTAGGCGGAGCCGCCTTCTTCGCCGTAGTCGAAGACGTTGGCAATACCCTCATGATTGAGAAGTGCGGTGTGACGAGCCTCCGCCCGAAAGCGGTTCAGGAAACCAGGATCACCGGTATATTCCTCTTTGAGAATTTTAATGGCGACAATTCGCCCCAGGACTTGGTCCCGGGCCTTCCAGACCTCACCCATGCCACCAATGGCAATGCGATCAGTGAGCTGGAACCTGCCGCCTAAGGTGATACCCGATGTAGGCCTCACTTATTCAACACCGCCTCTATGAGTCTCTTAGCGTTTGGACTAGTTAATTGCGCGCCGGTGGCCACATCTACGTTCTGCATCACGATGGACACCACCACCTCGGGATTGTCAGCCGGGGCGAAGCCGGTGTACCAGGCATTGGTGGCGCGGTCCGGCACCTCCGCGGTGCCCGTCTTCGACGCCACCTCGACGCCGGGAATGGCGGCTGGCTGTGCCGTGCCATTTTCGGTGACATTGACCATCCAGTCCGTGATGAGGTTGGCGTTCTCAGCGCTCAGAGATTCGCGGAAGACCTCAGGCTCAGGGTCCTCAATCACTGACAGATCGGGAGCTCGCACGGTCTTAATCAACTGTGGCTTCATCAGAACGCCGTCGTTGGCAATGGCCGCATTGACCATGGCCATCTGTAGAGGGGTGACAGCTACGCTGAACTGGCCGATCGCTGCCTGAGCCAGTTGGGCTTGGTCCATGTCCGTGGGGAATTGGCTCGCGGTCACATCCACGGGCATTTGGAATCCCTCGCCGAAACCAAAGCGTTGAGCCTGCTCAAGGATGGCTTCCTGTCCGAGCTCCCAGGCGATCTGGGCGAACGGAGTGTTGCAGGACTGTTCCAAGGCGAACTCAAGATCCGCTTCCGTACGCGAAGCGCAGCCGCCGTTTGTAAAGTTGGGAAGCCCCGCGTCCGTTCCGGGCAGCTCAAGCACTGGAGGATTGGGAATGACCGATTCGGCATCAAACTCGCCCGATTCCAGAGCAGCCGCTGCATCCACCAGCTTGAAGACCGAACCGGGCGCGACCAGGGACTCTGTCGCCGGATTGAAGTAGATGGAAAGGTTTGGAATGTCAGCGATTTGCGCGAAGTTGTTGATAACCTCGTTGGAGTCGTGACCGGCAAGTAGATTCGGGTCATATGCAGGTTTGGACACCATGGCGATGATGTCACCAGTGGTCGGGTCCATGACCACTATTGAACCCTGCTGACCCTCAGGAATCATGTCCCACGCGAGCTGCTGGATCTGGGGGTCAATGGTCAGTTCGACCGAAGCGCCCTGCGACTGTGCTCCAGAGACAAGCCTGACCACTCTGTCGAAGAACAGTTCCTCACTGCTGCCGGAAAGCTCTTCGCTCATCGCTGTTTCCAGTTGTGACGAGCCGTAAACAAGAGAAAAGAAGCCGGTCAGGTGGGCATACATTTCCGGCTGGTCGTAGACACGTTGAAAGTTGAACTGGTCGTCCGACGGTACGGATTCGGCGATGGGAGTGCCATCCACCAGGATGGAGCCGCGGTCCTTACCGAAGTCCTGATAAAGTGCCCGGTTGTTCCAGTCATTTTCGCTGAGGGCTTCAGCCTCAAAGAACTGGACAAAGGTGAGGGACCCGAGGACGAGGGCGAACATCGTTAACGCCACGATCCAAGAACTCCGAATGGCCTGATTCACGCGCTGACCTCCCTGGTGGTGTCAGTTGCCGGCGTATTGCGGCTTTCCTTTCCTTCAGGGAAGGTCTCCTTGACCGGCCCTTTGACTGCTGGACGCCTGGCCGTCTCTGAGATCAGCAGCAAGAGGGCGACGATGATCCAGTTGGCCAGCAGGGATGACCCACCGGCAGACATGAAGGGAGTGGTCAATCCTGTGAGGGGGATGAGACGGGTAACTCCGCCGATCACTACAAAACACTGAAGTGCAATTGTGAAGGACAACCCACAGGCTAGCAGCTTCCCGAAGCCGTCCCGGGTACCCAGGGCGGCACGGAATCCGCGTGATACCAGCAACACGTACAAGAGAATGATCCCGAACAGGCCAATCAAGCCAAGTTCCTCGCCGAGCGCCGCGATGATCATGTCGCTGTTGGCGTAGGTCACCAGATCCGGTCTTCCTTCGCCAAACCCCGTACCGACGAGCCCGCCGCTTGCCAGCCCAAACAGGCCTTGGACTACCTGGCCGCTGCCGCCGGGATTTCGGTTGAAGACCTCAGGGTCAAAGGCATTAATCCAACTGTCGATCCTTAAGGCCACATGGCTGAACAACTGCATGGCCACAAAGCCGCCAACGCCTATCATGGCCAGCCCGATCAGCACCCAGCTGAATCGGCTGGTTGCCACGTAGATCATGGCCATGAACAGCCCAAAGAACAGGATCGACGAACCAAGGTCCCGTTGAAATATCAGCACGCCAATACTGACCAGCCAGGCCGCGACCATCGGTGCCAGGTCCTTGAACCGTGGCAGTTGAAGCGGGCCGAGCTTCTTCCCGGCCAGCAGGATCAAATCGCGGTTCGTGGATAGATACCCGGCAAAGAATATAGCGAGGGTGATCTTAGCCACTTCTCCGGGCTGGAAGGTTCCTACTCCGACGTTGATCCAGATGCGTGCCCCGTTAATCTCCACACCGAGCGGTGTCAGCGGAAGAAGCAACAGCACAGCACTGACAATAAGCGAAATATAGGTGAACCGGCGAAGGATGCGATGGTCTTTAAAGATGAGCAGGGTGGCGATTGCGACGGCCATCGCAACGGTTGTCCACAGAAACTGGCTGGGAGCCACGGGCTGCCCGTCGGCGGGAAGAG
>NZ_KI914994.1:18277-39382 GCF_000520595.1 Arthrobacter sp. H5 | reverse complement strand
GCTGCCCGTCGGCGGGAAGAGAGAGGTCCAGCCGATAGATCATTGCCAGACCGATGCCGTTGAGTGCTATGACAATCGGAAGAATTACCGGGTCGGCATATTTTGCCCTGAAGCGCAGTACTACGTGGAACACTAGGGCAAGGCCGGCAAGCGTGCCGCTCTGCAACCAGAAGGCGGAGTCGAACGGGTTGTCCTTGTCCAGACCCACAATGAGGTTCGCCCCGACGGCGACGCCGAGTGCAACGACAAGAAGCAGGGCTTCAATATTTCGGCGAGATTTGGGAACTGTCAGTACATCACTCAACGGGAACGCCTCCACATTCTGCGCCTTCTCCGGGCTGTGCTTCAGCGCTCGGCGTGGCTTCTGGACTTCCCGACGGCTGAGCGGTTCCCGAAGCCGTGGACTCCGGGCTCGGAGACGGGGTGGCGGTTGGGGATTCGGCGGCTTGAGAGTTGGGGCTGGCCTCGGCCGTCGGTGAAGGATCCGCGGAGGATGACGGACTCGCTGAGGGCGATGGCGCCGCGACCGGTGGACAGTTGAGCGCACGCTGGTCTTCCCGCAGATCAGCCACGATCTCTTGGGCATGCTCCAGGTCACTGGCGGCCAGTGTGCTTTCGATGCGGTTGCGCTGGAACTCCGGCAGGCTCGCCACCGGGATGTTCGTCTCCTCATACACATGACTGAGCGAGATTGGCCCAATAGCCTGCGAGACGCCGTTGAAGATCGCCACTTTGTTCTCAAATGAGGCAACGTAGTACCGCGTTTGGGTCCACGTGTAGCCGAACCAGAGAACCGAGGCCAGGATCAAAGCCATCAAGGTGAGGAACGTTGGTACCAGCCATCGACGACGTTGTCCTTGGTCTTCGGAATCGTCCGTATCTTCAGATTCGGGCTCCTCCCCCTTATGGGTCAGCATCATCGAGGCTCTACGCTCAGTGGAGCGTTGGGTGACGATGGGGATCTGACCTGTTTCCGTGGCGAGTGCCGCGGAACCGACCAGCGAGTGGGGACGGGATGACAAGTCCTGCCGGATGACATCGGCACGGATTGCGGTACCTGGGCCGGCATTTTCAGCCTTGGAATCCTTTGGAGCCTCGTCGTCGCTGGCCTTTTCGTCCGCAGCTTCCTTGGCGGCAGGTATGGCCGTGAGCGACGCAGTGCGGAGGTCCTCGGACGTCGCCTCATCAACTTCGATAACCACTACTGTGACGTTGTCTGGCGAACCGCCCGCCAAGGTCAACTCCACGAGAGTATCCACGCAGGCCTGAAGATCAGTGGTTTCTCGGAAGACGCGCTCTACCGTTACGTCGTTGAGCACAGCATTCAACCCGTCGGAACACAGCAGCCAGCGTTCACCGGGGGCTGCGTCGAACGAGTTCAGGTCAAGTTCGGGGCTGGCATCGACATCGCCGAGAACGCGCATGAGCACATTCTTGTGCGGATGAATGTCGGCCTCTTCGGGCTTCAGCCGGCCCTCGTCGATCAGCCGCTGCACAAACGTATGATCAACGCTCACCTGTTCAAAGACATCGTCCTTGAGACGATATGCGCGGGAGTCGCCGATATGCGCAAAGGACAAATGGGCGCCATTCAGCAGCACTGCGGTGACTGTGGTTCCCATTCCCGCCAGCTGGGGGTTGGTACTCACCAGCTCCGACAGGAGCGAATTAGCGGTCTGAATTTCGTCCGCGAGGTGCGTTCCGGCGTCGTCGGCGTAGTCCCTGCGGTCCAGATGAATGAGATCAAGGACCGTCGAGGCCGAGGCGATATTGCCGCCCGCGTGGCCGCCCATTCCGTCAGCAACAACGGCAAGATAACGCCCCGCGTAAGCGGAGTCGTCGTTCTTGGACCGCACCATGCCCACATCGGAGCGTGCTGCGAATCGGAGCACCAACGCCATGCTACGACCTCAATTCAATGACCGTCTTACCGATCCGAACGGGGATGCCGAGCTCTACTGGGAGCGCACGGGTGAGCTGGTTGCCGGCCAGGAACGTGCCGTTTGTGGAACCAAGATCCTCGATGAACCACCGACTGCCCTGCGGGAACAGGCGGGCGTGTCGTCCAGAGGCATAGTCGTCCTCCAGGACAAGCGTTGCCTCTTGTGCGCGCCCAAGCAGGATGGGGCTGGCGGATAGTTCAATGGTGGTGCCCCTGAGGGGTCCTTCGGTCACCACGAGCTGGCGGGCGTGAACGCGCGACGGCGGTTCGTCCACCAGTTCGGGGTGCTTTCGTGCTTGCCGGGCCGACGGGGCGCCGGTGCGGTTCCGCCGTCCGACGACCAGATCACGGCGGAGAGCGCTGACCACGCTGAGTACGAGAATCCAGATGAGAACGAGGAATCCGTACCTCAACAGCGTCTGGGTCAGTTCGCTCAATTCACTCATACTTGGCGGCCACCGTTCTGCACGGGAACAAGTCGGAAAGTTATGCGGGTCCTGCCCATGGTGATGATTGAGCCATCGGTGAGTTCGGCCTCTCCGTTGACCCTCTGCCCGTTGACGTAGCTGCCATTGGTGGACCTAAGGTCAACCGCGCGGGTCTGGCCGCCCTGGATCTGGATCTCCAGATGACGGCGGGAGACGCCCGTGTCATCGACGAGGATGTCGGCTTCGGATGAGCGGCCAAGAATAACCGAGCCGGCATTGAGTGAATACCGCTGGCCGTCGAGGTCCAGAATAGGCTGGAAACGGGTGGGCTGCCGGGCGGGCGCGCTGGGCGTGATTGGTCTGCGGGCGCCGGACTGCTGTTTTTCCGTGGCCGAATCGATCTCGAACACGCCCGGCTTCAGGTTTGAATCCCTGGTGAAGGACACTTTAACGGGCCCTTGGAGTGTGTAATTCTGGCTGTTGACGTGCTTGATTACGACGTCGCACAGTTCTTCGGCGAGGGTGGCCCCCCATTCCTGGGCCAAGGCAAAATCGGGGTCCGAAAGGCGTGCGGTAAAAGCGTTCGGCGCGAGGGTGCGGCCCTGCGCAAGGGTCATTGCCTTGTTGTCCAGTTCCCGGCGCAGGGAACTGGCAATCTCCACTGGTTGAACCTGGGAGCGCGAACCCGTGGAGAAGGCACCGCGGACCATCTTCTCCAGCCCGCGCTCTACGTTGTCCAGAATGCCCATCTTGTGCCTCCTCACCTGTTGTCTGCGTCTGGCTTCCAGCGGTCACAGAGGATCGCGCCGGGGCGCGGCCGTCTGCGGCTCATTCTGTTCGATACTACTTGGAGGTCTTGTAAAAGGCCTTAACCGGGCTCCTTCGGATATCGAATAGTAATAACGATTCCAATATCGCATCCGTTGCGCAGAACCGCTGATCCAACGCTACCCTGCCCTGCGTTTAGGTGTTTTCCGGACCGCTCCGTTATGCTTATTTCTGCTGTTCTTCGAGTTTATTTTGCGCGAGTGGCGGAACGGCAGACGCGCTGGCTTCAGGTGCCAGTATCCGAAAGGGTGTGGGGGTTCAAATCCCCCCTCGCGCACGCGTCTTGTGATTTACGCTGAATGGGCGTCCCGGATGGGGCGCCCATTTTGCTGCAACTGGAAGGGACCCGCAGCCTCCGCTGCGGGTCCCTTCGTATTCAGTTTCGTTCCGGGTCAGTCCACTATGGCGCTGGTGCCACCTCCGTCTTCGTGGCCTCTGATGTGACCTGAACCGGTGTGCCGTCACCGTCGGTGAAGGTCGCGATCACTTGCAGCTTCGATCCTTCCTCAGCTTCGGTGATCACAAATTCACCAGTGGTGTTGTCCTGGGTTGTCGCCGTGACGGTGGCTCCGTCCGCGTCGACAGCAATTGCCTGCAGTTCGAAGGTGACGCCTTCCGCCGCGGGGTCAATATCGGCCGTCGCGGTAAGGGTGTCGCCTACTGCTGCTGACGCGCTGTTCAGTGTCAGGGCGTCCGCGGACAATGCAACTGGAGCCGCGATGCCGTTGGAAACATCCACTGATTCGTCACTGAACTGGAGGACTTCAACGTTCCGAAGGACATCCGTGCGAACGGTTGGCTCCAGAATGTTGGTGACGCGGATAGCTCCGTCCGGCAGTTCTTCAATGGTGAACTCAGCGCGCGTTTCGGCGTAGACAATCGTGTCAGTCTGGTCTGCCTGGTTGGCGTCCGCGTTCATGATCCGTCGCTCGATGTGCAGATCGGCCGGATTGATTGCTCCCGAGAAGACCCGGGTCTGGAAGGTCCTCATGGATGCGGCCCGTTCTGTTACTGCTCCGCCGTTTGGCCGCCAGACCACATTCACGTCCAGCCATGCATCGCCGTCAACGAAGTTGCGTCCCATCCGAGGCTCGATCAGGTCGCTGCCTTGACCGCCAAGGAGGATGTTGTTGTTGAAGTCCTCCTCGGTGCTGGTTTGATCGGACAGGAACGGTACTGCGTATGCCGGTACCGGTCCGCCGCCGAGCAGATCCCGCAGGCCCTCGACCCGATCCAGATGTGCCTGGGTCAGTCGGTGGCCATAGCCGAGTGAACGGGTTGTTGGGTCGGCGATATCGTCTTCTGCAGCGGAGCCGCGGATGACGTCGTCGTTGTTCCAGCCCGACGTCGCCTCTGTATTGAGGAAACGGTCCGAGATTTGACTGACGGTGTCCGGCAGGATTGCCAGAATCGCCATGTCGACATTGACGGGGTACGGGTAATCCTTGTGTGTCACCCAGTCGAAGCCGAGCATTCCCGCAAACCTCTCGGCGGAGGCGCCGGCGACCATAATGTCATCGCCGCCTTCGGAGTCGAAATCGGTGTTGCCTTGCCCGCCGTTGAGTACGTCGTGACCTCCATGCGACAGGTTGGGATCGTTTTCCATGGTGTTGCTGTTGTCACCGACCAGGAGGTCGGCGCCACCTGCAGCACCTTCAATCCAGTCGTCACCCTCATTGCCAATGAGGATGTCGGCACCGCTCGATCCGTAGAGGAAGTCATCACCCAAGCCGGCGAAGGTGGTGGCGTGATCCTGGCCACCAAAGATGGCATCCTTACCCGAGCCTCCGAACAGTAGATCGAACCCGGGACCACCGTTGATGGCGTCATTACCCGCCTCACCTTGGATCCTGTCGTCTCCGTTGGAGTCGGTCAGGATGTCGTCGCCGTCGCCACCCATGACGGCGTCGACGCCGTCGTCGCCTTCCAGCCGGTCATTTCCGGCGCCACCCCATACGGAGTCGTCACCGATGCCCGCCCGGATATTGTCATTGCCGTCGGTGCCGTGGATGGACGTATGCTCGCCGCCCGCAAACCTCCACTGACCGTTGATGAAGGTCATGCCGCCAGCAAGCGCCGCCGTCTCGTTGTCCAGATCGAAGGTGAGCTGCGGTGTGGCGAACGGATCGTGTTGAAGGTTCTCCATCTCCGTATTTCGTTCAATGATCTGCGACAAGGAGTTCGCTTCCAGAGTGTGGAACAGCGTGTTCCCCAGGTTGCGGTTGAGGTAGTAGAAGCGGTCGCCGTTCTGTAGGTTCTCAAGCTGGTTCTCGAACACGAAATTGAAGGTGGATCCCATCATTCCGCCGAAGACAAACGGCTTTTCGGCCAGACCACCCATCCAGAAATCAATGTTGTCGATCCCTGTATCAGCGGCAGGAGCGTTCATGAATGCCGTGTCCGCTATGAGTGCTGTTGCGGCTGCTCGCTGCTGCTCCATGTTGGTTGCGGAAGCCAGTGTTGGGTGGATTCCGTAGGCCGCCACGAAGTTTAGGATGGACTCCGGATTCTTCATTCCCAACCGGAAATCCTCCCAGCTTGCATATGGAGCGAGCTGTGGCATCAGTGTCTCGTCAAAGAACTTCGCCCGTGCGGCCTGCAGCCCTGGTACACCAGTGTCACGGGCGCGCGCGATGTTGATCGATGCCAGGTCCAGTGGTAGTCCGAGCAACTGGTTGCGCAGCGTATCGGCAACAAACTCGTCGATACCGGCGGCGGTTTGGTTGGCCATGCCTTTGAGTACGGCGCCGGCCGCAGCCTTGGAGGTCAACTCTTCGCCGTTGGGCCCAAGCTTGTATCCCACGGGATCAAGGAACGCATCAAGCAACGGTTGCTTCTCCACCACACCGCCAAAATCACGGTCCACGGTGTCCGTCAGCATGGAGTGGCCAAACCGGTACACAACATTGGCAAACTCGGAGGAGATTGCAGGGTTGACGTCCGGCATGTAGAACACCTCGTTGAACACGCCTGGATCAATACTGGGCTGAATACGGCGGGCAAACTCCTCAAACACGAGGTGCTGGTACTGCATCTCGGTAAAGAACCGTGCAGCCTGGAACAGGCGCTCGCCGTAATCCCAAAATCCGTCCTCTTGGTACTTGGCCAGCAGTGCTTCCTGTCCCGGTTCCTTGAGGAAGGCATCCACCTGTTCCATGACCCGGTTGTGCTCCGAGTGGAACACCTGGTGAATGGCCGTCAGTGCAATGTTTTCGTTGCCGCGTCCGTCACCGGTGACAAAGTGAGCGCCCAGGGCAGCGTTGTCGTAGCCAGCCAGCTCGTTAGGCACTGCGCCGTGTGCAATGTCGTCGAGGAAGGCGTTGTTGGCGCGCAGCGCACCTTGGGTTGAGATTGGATCCGCAGGGTTTCCTTCGAGGAAACCGTCTGCGAATGCAACCTGGGGGTAACCATTCGTGCCCGGTACAAATCTGCCGTAGGGATCGGTCTTCAGCAGGGGAACGTTGAGGACGTCCATGTCCCTGAGATTGATGCCGAGCAGATCGCGCGCCTGAGCCTTGGTGTCCGCCCAGGTGGCCAAACTGTCCGCATCAGATCCATTGAGCAGACGTCCCGTGGGCACAGGGCCACCCGGTGCGGCGACGTACTGCCGCAGGAAGACCTGGTGCGAAGGACTTGATGTGTAGGTCTGGTTCTGATCGACAAACGGTGTGGTGCGGTTGGTGTGGTTCCGCTCCGTTCCGCTGTCACCTGTATCGATGGTTGCGCGGCTCAGCATGAAGAAATTGGTGCGCGAACCCGGAACGTAGAGCGGATCGTCCGGCCGCAGGGGAACCACTACGGTTCCGTTGCCACCCTTCGATATCAGGTCCAGCCCATGGTCAAAGAACTGGCCGAAGATGGTGAATAGCGAGCTAGCAGAAGCTGACAGCCCCTCATCGGTTGCGATGTCCGGAATGAAAAGCTGGGTACCGGGCAGTAGTTCGGTGACGGCGGCTTCCGTCTCTGCAGGAACGGCCGCTGGGCCTCCGAGAATTGTCACGGTCTGCGGAGCAAGACGCTGCAGTTCTGCGGTGACTGATGCCGGCATGGCGCCGACGTCCGGGACGAGCAGCAGAGGGCCGCTGCGCAGGCCGGCAAGGTAGGATCCGGCAAGTGCATCCGGGAAATCGGTGCCTCGGGCGATGAACGCGTGTGTGACGCCCGGAGCGTAGTTGGCCTGGGAGAGGGCCACGGCCGTCTCGTAGCGGTCGACTCCGTCAACCCGGGTTACCGCGCCTGTGGTGTACTCGTCCAATTGGGTGACGACAGCATCGCTGACGCGCGCCGTAGTCCCGACAACAACAATCTCCTGGGGGGCCAGCCGCACCAGTTCCTCCATGATGGGTGCCGGAATTGAGGTGCCGAGGGTCAGCAGTACTGGATGGCCATCGCGGGCCGCTGGAGCGCCTGCAATCAATGCGTCGGGAAAGTCCTGTCCGGTGGCGACGTAGACCTTGCCGACCCCGGTATCGAACGTGCCGGCGCTGATTGCCGCTGCAGTTCCATAGCGGTTAGCTCCGGCAAGCCGGGTGACCGTACCGAGGGTGTAATTCTGCAGGGTGGTTGCCACCCCTTCGCTTACCGCGGCCGGTCCGCCGAGCACAACAATGCGCTGAGGTTTCAGCCGCACCAGTTCGTCGATCGTCTCTTGAGGGATAGCGCTGGTGCTGACCAGCAGGATTGGGCCGTTGCCGGCTGCAGCGGCCGGACCGCCGGTCAACGCATCGGGGAAAAGGTCGCCCCTGGCGATGTAGACCACCGGAACGTTCGTCCCGAAGGTGTCGGCGCTGATAGCGGCGGCGGTTCCGAAGCGGTTGGCGCCCGCAAGCCGATTGGCAGCGGTTACCGGGACAACCCCGGCGCCTTCAACTCTTTCTGCTACGGCAACTGCAGCCGGGTTGTTGGTGGTTTGATCCACGATGAGGTTGCTGATATTCCGGGGGGAAGAGTCATAGACAAATCCCTGGGTCTGGTTGTAGCTGGTGGCTGGCCCTGGAGCTCCACCGGGAGGGGGCCCGCCCGGAGAGCCCGGCGGTGCCGGTTCTGCCCCGCGGAACTCGGGCTCGAGCAGGCGGGGGAACGTTTGTCCACCGGATCCCCAGCCATCCTGGTTCGGCAGAAGATTATTCCAGCGTCCGTCAACGGTCCTCAGGCCAAAAGGCGATAGGACGTTACCCACGCAGGGATCGCCGTCGACGTCGTAGTGTGTCTGTTCTTCGGTGTTGAAGGTTCTTCCGTCTTTACACAGCGGCGACGAATCTGGAAGGTTATCCACCACGACGTCTTCGGCGTGGGCCTCTGAGATCGCGATCTGCTTGAGAATAAACTCAAGGTCACCGGTGGAGACGTTGAAATCCTGGCCGGGAGGTGGTGCTGCCCCGGCTACCTGCCCAGGCAAAACGATCCCGGACAGGACCACTGCACTGCCCACAGCCAATGCTGTCAACTTGTTGCTGGTTTTGCGGCCCGGTGAACGGTACCGCGGTTTGATGCCCATGTTAACTCCCCTGTGATGGGCCCGGCTCTTTGTCGCCAGCCCCCCGACCAACGGCGTGAGCCTGCAAGGTGCAAGGGCGCAGGTTAACCGTTAGGTGGAGGCTCTCACCGAGACCCTGCAAATAACTTGGATCGCCGGTTTCCGAGGAAGAAGAAACGCGTGAACGGGCTGGCTGTTCGCGAGCGCTAACGTTCGTCGATGCGGTCCGGTAGCCCTAAGCTGCCGAACATTTCCGGGTAGAGAAAGTTGTGCTGCACGAGAATCAGGTTGTCGCGCGTCTCAATCACCTGGATGGAAAAGGGCTCCCACAACCCCGGTGCCACGCGGTGGTAGGCGCCGAACCCAGCGGTGCCGTTGACCATCACCGGAATGAGACGACTGTCCTTGCAAACAATTCCCTTGCCCACAAACCAGGCGGCCATGTCACGGGGGCCGCTGAGCCAGAGGTCGAATGGAGGCATGGAGAGGACCGCATCCTCCCGCAGGAGTGTAACCAAGCGGGTGATGTCGTAGGACTCGAACGCTTCCATGTACTTGTCCAGGAGCTCCGAATGCCGAGGGTCGGTCACGCTCATCAGCGTCGGCCCACGGCGGGCGGCGAGGGTCTTGCGGGCGCGCTGCAGGGCGCTGTTGACGGCTGCCACTGTCTGGTCAAGCAGGGACGCCGCCTCACTTGCCTTCCAGGCCAGAACCTCGCACAGGATCAGCACCGAACGCTGGAGCGGCGGCAGATACTGCAACGCCGCGACAAAGGCCAGCCTGATCGACTCGCGTGCCTGCGCAACTGCCGCCGGGTCGCCATCCAGATCGATGACCTTGTTGTCGGGGATGGGCTGGACAAACACGTTTTCACGAAGCGGTGCGCCCAGGACGGCTTCAGCAGTGGGAGTCGACGGTCCCATGTCCATGGGGCGTGCCCGGCGCTGAGGACTGCGCAGCATGTCCACACACACATTGTGGGCGATTCTGAACACCCAGGTTTTGGCCGAGGAGCGCCCTTCGAATGTGTCCCGGCTCTTCCAGACCTTGATCATGGTCTCCTGGACCGCGTCCTCCGCTTCGGACCCGGCCCCGAGCATCCGATAGCAATAGCCGGTTAGTTCCCGGCGCGAGGATTCAAGAAAGTGCTCCAAGGCTTCGGTTGTGCGAACGTTCTGGTCCACGGCTTTCGCGGGGTGCATGAAATCGATCCTAGATGAGCTTGGAACACCGTGGAGGCCTACGAACAGGGATATTTCTGGCGAGACGCTATCTCATTCATGAACTGTTCGGCACGGTCTCCATCGAAGGCCTCCGACAGAAACACGCCGTTGACCCCGAGGAATACCCGGGCTGCTGCTCAGGCCGGCGTTTGTCAGGAGTCAGCGGAAGTCCCGTGACTTTGTGGTTGCCTTGAGCTTCAGCACCTCGAACTTGTCTGCCACGAGATTGACCACTCCTTCCTTGGACCGCTCCAGGACTCCACGGACGACGACGCTGCTCGCCTCCCGCGCGATGCGTCGGTAGCGCTGCCATACGCCAACCGAGCAGATGACATTCACTAAACCGGTTTCATCCTCCAGGTTCATGAAAGTGATGCCGCTGGCGGTTGCCGGCCGCTGCCGGTGCGTGACCACGCCGCCCACCTCAACCCGCTTTCCCGATTCAGCGTGAAGGAGGTCGGCGGCACTGAGTGCCCCCCGCCGCCGTAATGTTGGCCTGATATGGCGCACGGGATGGTCATCCGTAGTGATGCCTGTTGACCACAGGTCCGAGGCAACGCGGTCCACATCACTCAGTTCCGGCAGGAGCGGGGGTTGAATGTAGACGGCTGTGCCCTTGATCTGCCCTTTTCGCTCAGTTGAGGCAGGGCCCGCATTCCAGAGAGCGTCGCGCTGGGTGAGGCCCATGGATTCGAACGCACCGGCCGCGGCAAGTGCCTCCAACTGGGCGGCGTTGAGCCCGGCTCTGCGGGCGAGGTCCCCCATGTTTTCGAAAGACCCGTTCAGCGTGCGCTCTGTGACTATGACTTCAGCGACCTTTTTCCCAATGGACTGCACGCTGTCCAAGCCCAGCCGCACCGCAAAATTTCCATCGCGCCGGTGCAAGGTTGAATCGAACGGAATGCTGCGGTCAAACCTGCCAACCGGCGGCTGGTCGTGTTCAAGGCAGGCATCATTGCCGGTGGGACCGGTGCCCGCGTCCGGCTCCAGACCAGCGTGGGTCCCTGAATGAAGGATGTCCGGGCGCAGCACTTTTACCCCGTGCCTGCGTGCATCGGCCACGAGGGTCTGCGGCGAGTAGAAACCCATGGGCTGGGCCCGCAGCAGCGAAGCGAGGAAAGCGCCGGGATAGTGAAGCCTCAGCCAGGAACTCGCGTACACCAGCAGGGCAAAGCTGATGGAGTGGCTCTCGGCGAAACCGAAGTTGGCGAAGGCCTGGATCTTTCGGTAAATGGAGTCGGCTGTTTCGCCGGTGATGCCGTTGGCCTTCATGCCTGTGTAGAGCTTGTCCCGCAGGGAATCGATCCGCTCCAACCCGCGTTTTGAACCCATGGCCCGCCGCAGCTTGTCGGCATCGGCGCCCGAGCAATTACCCACCACCATGGCCATCTGCATGAGCTGCTCCTGGAACAGCGGAACACCCAAAGTACGCTCCAGGACGGGCTCCAGCCGGGGGTGCAGATAGGTGACCTCCTCCTCCTTGAGCTTCCGCTTGATGTACGGATGTACCGCGCCGCCCTGGATGGGCCCGGGCCGCACCAGTGCCACTTCAATCACGAGGTCATAAAACTCGCGCGGCTGCAGGCGGGGCAGCATGCCCATTTGTGCCCGGCTTTCAACCTGGAACACTCCGATGGAGTCGGCAAAACACAGCTGGTCGTATACACCCTGCTCCTCCTTGGGAATGCTGCTGAGCTCCCATTTCTCGCCGAAATGCTTCTCCACCAAATCGAAGTTGTATTGGATGGCAGCCATGATGCCAAGCCCCAGGAGGTCAAACTTCACCAGACCCATCCACGCGCAGTCGTCCTTGTCCCACTGCAGCACGGTGCGGCCTTCCATCCGGCCGTGCTCGATGGGGCACACTTCACCCACCGGGCGGTCCGTGAGCACCATACCGCCTGAATGAATGCCCATGTGCCGCGGGAACCGCAGCAGGCTGTGGGCAAGATCCACCACTGCCTCGGGGATGTCATGGTCGTCGCTGGACACCAGCGCGCCCCAGCGTTCCACCTGCTTGGACCAGGCATCCTGCTGGCCAGGGCTGTGCCCCAGGGCCTTGGCCATGTCCCGCACCGCGAACTTGGGCCGGTAGGAGATGACGTTCGCCACCTGTGCTGCATTGAATCTGCCGTACTTGTTGTAGACGTATTGGATGACCTCCTCACGCCGGTCGGAATCAAAGTCAACGTCGATATCCGGTTCCTCATCCCGCAAGGCGGACAGGAACCGTTCAAAGGGCAGGTTGTACTTAATGGAGTCAACGGCGGTGATTTCCAGCAGGTAGCAGACAGCGGAGTTGGCGGCCGAACCCCGCCCCTGACAGAGGATCCCTCTGTCCCGCGCGTATTTCACGAGGTCATGAACAATGAGGAAGTAGCCGGGAAAATCCTTCTCCTCAATGACCTTCAGCTCCTTTTCAATGCGTCCGCGTACATCCTCACGGCCGGGATATTTTTTTGCCGCGCCCTTCCACACCAGGTCCCGCAGCCAGCTCATCTGGGTGTGTCCACCTGGAAGATCGAGCTTGGGCAGCCCCGGTTTTACGCTGCGCAGCCTGAAAGACAGGTCATCCGCGAGATCAACTGTGCGTTCGACGGCGCCGGGATAGGCCGCGAATCTCGCCGACATCTCTGCACCGCTGCGCAGGTGGGACGCGCCCGACGCCGGCAGCCAGCCATTCATCTCATCCAGCGACCGGCGCGCGCGGACAGCGGCCAACGCGGTTGCGAGCCGGTGCTGTTCCGGAACCGCGTAGTGCACATTGTTGGTTGCAACTACCGGCATCTTCAGGCGCGCCCCAATTTGTGCCAAGGCATCATTGTGTGAGCTGTCCAGCGGATTGCCCTGGTCATACAGTTCGACGGCGACGTTGTCCCTGCCAAACAGCTCGCCCAGACGTGCCACTTCAGCCTCGGCATTCTTGGCACCGCCAGTCACCAGGGCCTTCCGCACGGTGCCTTTGCGGCAGCCAGTGAGAACCATCCAGTTGTTGTTGGCACGTGCGGCGAGCCGCCCCAGGTCATACCGGGGTTTGCCCTTTTCGGCGCCGTTGGCCAGCTGGGCATCCGTGATCGCTGCTGCCAGGCCGTGGTAGCCGGCGGATCCCCGGGCCAGCAGCAACAGGTGGCTACCCTCTGGATCTGCCTCGCCATTTTGGGGTTTGCTCAGGCCGAGGGAAAGTTCAGCGCCATAGATGGTGGAAAGGTCCGGGTATTCCTCGGCGGCTTCGGCCAGATGGACAACGCCGTACAGGCCGTCATGGTCCGTCAGGGCAAGGCCATGCAGGCGCAGCCGGGTGGCCTCTTCCACCAGCTGCTCGGGGCTGGCCGCACCGTCCAGAAAACTGAAGTTTGAATGGACATGTAGTTCGGCGTACGGCACAACCGGCCCGGGAGGCGCGGATGCGGGTTGTTTTGGGGCCGTGTAGGGGTGCCGTTTCAGCGTCCAGGCAGGGCTGTCGCCGCCGTCGGCCCCCACCGGTGGTGCGCCGGGACGCGTCCGGTCGGAAAGCGTTCGCTCAAACTCGGACCAGGAAACAGGTGGGTTGTTCCATCCCATCTCAGGTCTCCTGGATTTCAGTCATAGCTGGCCTCTGCCCACCAACGGTGTTCCTCCAGCAGCAGCAGCCAGGCCGCACCCGACTCATCCACCAGTTGAAACCGGTTGAGCGTACGGCCGGAGGGATCCCACCACCTCTCATTGATAGGCCACGGCCCGGCCCACGATGCGATCTTCTTCAGCGTTGAATCCTTAAGCGAGAACAGAGCAGGGGTGGAACCCAGCAGCCCCCGGTCGTCAACGTCAACACTGGTTCCGTTATTGTCCAGAACCTGCACCGGGCGCGGCTCTTCGAAAACTGTGGCCGGAATTGGTCCGGGAAGTTTCCCAGGCCAAGGGAGATCCTTGTCTGTGGCCGCGCTCCCTGACGGTGAATCACCCCACGGAATGAACACTCTCCGGTCAGCAAGCATCCTTCCGCCGGCGATGATGGCTGTCAGTACGGCCCCGTGTCCCAGCATGCTTTGAACCCGGGCAAGGCCGTGATGGATGTTTTCATCCGGTCCGGTACCCCACAGTCCGTCTGCGTGGTCGCTGAGATCCTCCACTATGTCCGGAAGGACCTGCACACGGCTGATTCCCGCGCTCAACCCGTGTTCAATGTCGCCGCTTCCCTGCAGCTGCCAGCGCACACGGTCAACAACATCCTCGGCGTCGAACCAGCGGGGATGCTGCCAACGCCGCTCCGACACTTCACCCGATTCCGACTGAAGCCGTACCCGCAGTGCCGTGCAGACCAGCCCGGTCTCCCGCAGCTTCCCAACAAAACTCTCCGCAGACAGGCGGAAGGCGAAGGTGAGCTCGTCAATGCGGACAAGGGCGGGTTCAAAATGTACGACGACGTCGAGTTCCGCAGGCGGTTTTCTTGCCACCACACTATGGTGGTCAAGTCCGCTGGCCTTTAGGTGGGCGAGCGACCCTTCAACACCGAACCGATTGCGGACATCAGCGCGGCTGAGCGCTGCGAAATCCCCCAGTGTGCGGATTCCCAGGCGCCGCAGCAACACGGCCAGTTTTGGCTCTTCAAGAACGTCCAGCGGGAAACTGCTGAGAAACTGCGCCGACTCACCGGGGGTTATGACCCATACCGGGTCAAGGCCCGGATCATCCAACACTTCCGTTGCCCTGGCAGCGTGTTCCGCTGCAAAGGGGGAGTCAGCCACCCCGGTCCGCGCGCCGGTGAGCCCCATGGCTGTGAGTGTTTTCAGAAGAACCGATGCGGACCGGGCTTCCCCGCCGTAGTATCTGGCCGGACCTTTTGCCTTCAGCGCACACAGGCCGGGGCGCACCAGTTGAACGCCGGGCATGATTTTCTCGATAGCCGTGATCACCGGCTCAAAAGCCCGGGCATCTAGTTCCGGATCATAGGGTTTGACCACCAGTTCGGTGCACCTGGCCTGCGCCTCCCGGACCCGCAGCCCGCGTTTGATGCCGTGCTCCCGGGCTGACGGCGAGCAGGCGAAGACCGTCCCTTTGCTGAGCAGGACAAGCGGTGCGTCAGCCGGCAGGTCATACTCGCGGAGAGCGGCCGTGATGGGCCAGTCAGGGCACCAAAGCATCATGGTCCTGGTGGCTGTGAACTGTTTCAATAGAGCGGACTTTGTGGTTTCGGTGGTCATGAGGCGCTCGCCGCCAAGGGGAAGAACTCCTGCTGCCCGACGTCCTCTTTAGACGCCGTTTCGGCCCATGGTCCCCGCTGAAGATCAGGCAGCCAGAGGTCTGCTGTGCGCGGGCGGCCGTTCTGGCTGCTTGCACTCACCCGCATGCGGCGGGTGCGCAGATGGCCGGTTCCAGCCCCCAGGCCTTCCCAACTGCTACCGGTCACGCTCAGAGTGGCTTCGCTTTGCGGCCACGGTCCCACAGCGATGAGCGCGGCGCCGCGCTGCCGCAGCCGCGCCCGCAGCCGGGACGTGTCCGACGGCGTGAGGTGCGCGGGTGCCCGCGTGAGGATGATTGAGACAACATCAACCATGGCGGCGGTGACCGTGAGCCATTGATCTCCGGGATGAGGGACAAGAATCAGCCGCTCAAGTTCAATGCCAAAGCCGGCCGCGGCCTCCACGCTGAAGGAGGGCATGCCGATGACGCTGCACCATGCGCCAGCCCTGGACGGTCCGGCCAGCAGCGCCATGGCCAGCGTGGTGGAGTCATTCACTGAATATGCGCCGCCGGCTTGGAGGCCTCCGCCGGGAAGAATCCGTGCCAGGGCGGGAACGGTGGGAATCCTTGTTGAGCAGAGGCGGCTGGCCTGCATGTGGTTGATCTTTGCCTGCAGATCAGCATGGAGATCCGTTTTGCGGCCCACGGTGGACAGCACCCCATGCGCACCCGGCGGTTGAAACCCGACTGGCGCCAAAGCATGGCTGGCTGCTGATGAACTCACACTTAATATTCGAATACACGTTCGATTAAGTCAATCGCTCTCTGCCGTTGTGCAGGACCAGTGGAAAACGGCTTAAACAGGGGGCAGCCCGGAGTACCCTAGGCACATGTGCGGACGCTTTGTGGTGGCAGGATCTGAACAGGATCTCATTGATTTGTTTGACGTTGACCTGGTGGGGACACATCTCCCCGAGCCTTCATACAACATCAGCCCTACGGATCCGGTGCGGGTAGTCCTCGAGTCGTTGAAAGAGGACAAGATCACCAGACGCATGGAAGCCGCGCGGTGGTGGTTGACGCCGTCGTTCTCTAAGGAACTGAAAACCAAGATGCCCACCTTTAACGCCCGCACTGAAACGGTCGCGGAAAAGGCCACCTTCAAGGCCTCGTTCAAGTCCAAGCGCGCCCTGATACCTGCCAGCGGCTACTATGAATGGCGCACGGAGGGCAAAACCAAGACCCCGTTTTACATCCAACTGCCCGGCGAAACCATGGTGTTCGCAGGCCTGTATTCCTGGTGGCGGAATCAGGCGCTGCCGGAGGATCATCCGGAACGCTGGGTGCTGACCTCCACCATTCTCACCCGGGATGCAACGGGGGAGGTGGAAGGCATCCACGACCGCACTCCACTGATCCTTCCCCGGGATTTTTGGGACGAATGGCTCGATCCGAAGACGGAGGGGACACAGGCGCTCGCAGACGAAGCAATGGCAGTTGCCACCCCGGTCACTGAGCAATTGCGCTTTCACGAGGTGGGACCAGTTCGGGACGCCAGCCCGGAGCTCATTAATCCCCTGTGATCTGGACGAGGACGGAATCCGGAACCTGCGATGAAGCCTTTTTCGGCGAGCCAGGTGAATGCTGCGACTCTTGTCGTGGCGTAAACGTCGGGGAGATCCGACCATAGGTGGATGCCTGGGCGCCGCCGCACTGCTTGACTGAAGCAATGACCAACGCCGCTCCTCCCTTGCGAACCCCGATTCTGCTGGTCACCGCAGCGCTCATCATTGCAGCGCTGGGCTACGCGGCCTTCGTCTTTGTCGGCAGCCTGCCACCGGCGTTGGGCCTGATTTCCCGGGCGGTGTCCGTTGTGCTTCCCACTGCTCTGCTGGGCGTCGCGATTGCCCTGCTGCTGCGCAGAAACTCGTCGGCCAGGTACGTCACTCCGTGGATTTTCACCGGTCACCTAACCCTGAGCGCCGCCTGTGCCCTGATGTTTTCACTGGGTTTCTCGGCTGGCATGGACGACACCGACGCCGGCCGTCCCCAGGGATTCCTCAGTGCCTTTGCGCTGCCGGCGGGGATAGTAGGTGTGCTGTCTGCCGGTGTGGCGCTCGCACTGCTGCTCGCCATGCTGCTTGAACGCGGGCGGATGTCGCGTTCAGCACAACTGAGTGTGGCCATTATTGCCGGGGTGGTGGCGACAGCTCCAGTCTTTGTATTGCTGTTAAACCCCTCCAGCACCGCACTGCTGGCATTCGTGCTGTTGATCGGCCTCATCATGCAGTCGCTGTCCAAGCCCAAACGCGACGCAGCCATCCCGATGGTGCAACCACAATCAAGAGCCATGCCCGTGCAACTGTTGGGAGCTTTCTCCTTGGTGATTCTTGCCGTCGTCTGGGGAGTTGGCGCCTTTGTTGGTTTCTCGGAGGCGGGTCAGCCAACCGCCACAACCGCAATGGGAGTGAGCGCCGCCGCAGCCACGCTGGCAGCCCTGCCAGTCATCCTTGGAGGCGCCGCCGTCGGGCATATGCGCATGCCGCAGCTGGCCTGGCGGAGGTATTCCGGAATTGCGCTCGCAGGCGTGATCGCAGGCACCGTGATTCAACTCGTTGGTTATGACACCGGCGGCTCAGCACTGTTCATCAGCGCCGGGGTGGCTGGCCTCAGTGTCGGGACATGGGTTGCGCTCACACTGTTGCCCGCGATGCCGCCCGGGTGGCCACCGAGGCTGGCTACTTTCGGAGGGATGGCTCTTGGCGGATGCCTGGCGTGGTTCATGACCGTGCCACTCACCGGAGGCATAGCACTGGTGATTCCTGCGGCGGCGCTTCTCTGTGGGGGAAAAGCGCTGAGCGCACCTTCAAAACCTGAAGTGTAAGACTTTCACCATGTACAGTCCCCACATCCCGCCGTGGCCATCCCGCGATCCCGGGCACGGCTCCATCCGGTTGCGGCGTTTCGCCGACAAAGATGCCTCAATGGCAATGGATCTTTCCCAGGATCCGTATGTGCCCACCATCGGCAGTCTCCCCGCCCACTGCACTGAGGATGAGGCGCTTCAGTTCGTGGAGCGCCAGCGGCAACGACACTGTGACGGAACCGGTTTTTCATTTGTCATTGCGGACACGGTCACGGACCGCGCGCTGGGCGCCATCGGACTGTGGCTGAGGGAACTGGGCTCCGGGCGCGCTCAGGCCGGCTACAGTGTTGTCCCACGTGAACGAGGGAAAAACGTCGCCGCCACTGCGTTGACGGCGCTCACGGATTTTGCATGGACCATCCCCGGACTGCACCGGATTGAGCTCCATATTGAGCCCTGGAACACCGCTTCCATCCGCGTTGCCGAACACGCCGGCTACCAGAAAGAGGGGCTCCTGAGAAGCCATCAGGAGATCGCCGGAGAGCGTCGCGACATGCTGATTTTCGCCGCCATCAGACCCCAAGGAATTCGTAAGGTGCACCACGCAGAATAAGTGCGGCAGGGATTCACGGTACGAGACCACCGCAGTCCCTCCCCGGGAGCTGCGGTTTTGCGGCGCCCTCCTGAGCAGGGCCGTGCTATTCCCCAACGGCGGCGGCCTTGCTCAGGACTTCACTCTTGCCGAATCCGGTCAAACGCAGCACCAAAGGCGTCATCACAAGCAGCGCCAACCCTAGCGCCGCGACGGCAATCATCGCCCCTCGCAGTCCCACGGCGCCCGACCACAAGCCCACGTAGACCGGACCCAGCAGGAACCCCAGATAGGACACCGTGGCGAGCAGGGACGTCGCCCGTCCGCGCTCGGCTTCGTTTACCTGCCGCGACACAACCCCCATCAGCGTGGGGAACAGCACAGCCGTCCCGGCAGCGGCCAGCGACAGGCCGACCAATGCACTACCAAGGGTGGATGACACCGCAAGCACGACGGCGCCACCTGCAGCTGCGGCGGATCCCGCCAAAAGAATCCGGGTCGAGTGGGCGGGCTTCACCCCGCCAATGGCAAAGCGGGTCACGGCAACGACGCCGGCAAAGACCGCGGGTGCAAGCGAGCTGAGTCCGGAGCCGGAGCCGAGTTCGTCCTCAAGGAACACTGCACCCCAGCTTTGATGCGCATTCTCACTTGCGAAGGCGAGCGCGCCAAGCAGGCCAACCAAAAGCAGCGGCCACACACCGATTCCGATGCGGTGGTGTTTGGTTTCAGGGGCCAGCGCAACGCCCGCCGGCGGCCGCAGATCCCGCAGCATCAGGACGCCGGCGGTGACCGACACGGCCGCAACCGCGGCAAATGGCACAAAGACGGGAAACCCACCCGCATTGAGCAGGCCGGTTCCCAGGCTGGAGACCACAACAAATGCCGAGAATGTCCCATGGGCCCGGGTAATAACAGGACGCCGCGTCAGCTGCTCAGCGCGTCCGGCAGCGGCGTTCATTGCCACATCGGTGGCACCGCTGGTAGCACCCACCAGCAGCAACCCCGCGCAAAGACCAGCCACATCCGAGGCGGTGAGCGCCACGGTCACTCCCGCCAGGCCGAGCGCCACGAGCGCACCCGCGGCAACGCGCAGGCCCCAGCGGTCGACAGCCCGCCCGGTCAGCAGCATCGCGGGCAGCGCCCCGGCGCCGATGAAGAGCAGGGCCAGGCCAAGCTGGGCATCGTCAATGCCGGTTTGGTCGCGCAGCCGCGGCACAGAGGCTCCCCATGTGCCCCAAAAGGCTCCGAACGCTGCAAAGGCGGCAAACGCCGTCGTACTGTGTGAACGCATTGTTTAACGATACACAAGTACACTGGACTTATGTCACGCCCACCGAAACGCATCACCATGGCACAGGTGGCTGAGCTGGCGGGAGTGTCGGTGATGACGGCGTCGTACACCTACAACAAGCCCGGGAGGGTGTCCACCGAGTCGCGTGCGAAGGTGCTGGCCGCGGCGGAAAGCCTTGGCTATCCCGGACCGGATCCCAGCGCCCGCTCGCTGCGGCGCGGACGGACCGGCTCGCTGGGGGTAGTGCTCGGCGAGAGCCTCACCTACGCCTTCGAGGATCCGCAGGCTGCCAGCTTTCTCGCCGGCGTCGCGGAGGTTTGTGCTGCCCGCGGCCTCGGTATGACCATTCTGCCAGTCACCGGAGCGGACGACGACGGCGTCCGTGTGCGCGAAGCGGCCGTCGATTCCTTCATCGTGTGGACCACAACGGACGAGGATCCCGTACTCGACGCGATCCTCGCGACCGGCCGGACAACGGTGGTACACGGGGGACCCGCACGCGACGGCGCCAAGCTGGTAACCATCGACAATCGTGCCGCCGCCGCAGCCATCGGCGGACTGGTATTCGCCGGTTCACGCCAGCCGGCCGTACTCGGTTTCCCGCTGGACCGTGAACGCATTCAGCGGGTCGAGCGCGGAATAGACCCGCACGCCGCCACATATCCGGTGACCAGAGAGCGTCTTTTCGGGTACCGCGATGCGGCTCAAGCAGCCGGGCACGCTTGGGCTGACATCACGGTGGCCGTCTGTTCCACCAACAACGCCGTGGAAGCGGAAGCGCTCGCAGCCCAGCTTCTCGGCAGCGCCGGGCCGCCGGATGCGATCGCGGCCATGAGCGACGAGCAAGCGGCCGGGGTCATGCGTGCAGCCGATCGGTTGGGAGTTCGAGTTCCCCTGGAGCTTGCCGTGTCGGGATGGGACGACGCGGCCGTCGCATCGCAACTCGGCATCACCACTGTCGCCCAATCCATGAGGGACCAGGGAAAGGCATGCGCCCTGGTAGCCGTGGGAGCGGGAAGGCAGCGGACAGCTGAACCCTGGAGTATCGTGGCCCGCGCCTCAACCGGAGGCTAGCTCTCTTTCGCCTTTGCCCGCTTTTCCTCGGCGATACGTTTCTCTTCCGCGCGCACTGCCGCCTGCGTTGAACGCTCCGCTACCAGCCACTCCGGTGGCGCCTGCAGCAGCGCGGTGATATCCGCCGTCGTCAGTGGTTCGGTGATGCCTCCGCGTGCGAGTCCCCCGATGGAGATGCCCAGCTTCTGCGCCACCACGGGACGAGGATGCGGCCCGGTGCGGCGG
>NZ_KI914994.1:16309-18177 GCF_000520595.1 Arthrobacter sp. H5 | reverse complement strand
ACTCGGGCGGATTGGCTTGGAGCTCGGCGAACTCTGCCCGTGTCACCTCATTGTCCTGAAACTCCAGCGGCGCTGCTGGCAGGTAGACGCCCAGCTTCTTGGCTGCCGTGGTCGGTTTCAGTGTTTGTGGGGTCTTTGCGGGGCTCATAAGTTAACCCTAGCTTGGGTTACTGTGAGGGAGTGTCTGACCCCCAGTCCAGCCCTCTCCGCATTGGCTTTGTGCCCGGTGTGACTCCGGGCAAGTGGGTGGGCCGCTGGCGCGATCGCCATCCCCGCAAGCCCGTTGAGACAACCGAGTACGACGACGGCCCGCTGGCTTCCGCGCTCCGGGATGGATCCGTGGATATCGCCTTTATGCGGTTACCCGTGGACCGTGAATCCCTGAGCCTGATCCCTCTCTATGAGGAGCAGGCCGTGGTGGTTGCGTCAAAAGAGCATGAACTGTCCCTGTTTGAGGATGTTCTGCTGACCGATCTTGCCGCGGAGAACCTGTTGGACGTTGCCGAATGCGGCGGATTCCAGTCCGCCGTGGAGGTGGCCGCGTCGGGGGCAGGCGTGGTGATACTGCCGATGTCCGTGGCGCGGCTGCATAGCCGCAGGGATATGGTTGCTCGGCCGGTTACCGATGGGCCGGTGACGGCAATCGGCGTTGCCTGGCTGGCCGATCACACCACCGAGGACATCGAGGAGTTCATCGGCATTGTCCGTGGACGGACCGAGCGCAGTTCACGGCAGCCGTCTGCACAGAAGGAGCCCGCGCCCAAGAAGAAACCAACGGCCCGCGGCGCCACTTCCGGGAAGCCCCGCGGCATGCGGGGACCTAACAAGCGGGGCAAACCCGGCGCGCCGGGCCGCGGGCGCCGTCCTACGCGCTGACTCGTAGGCCAACCGGTGATCGACCAAGCGAGGGACGACTGGACCAACCGGTGATCGACCAAGCGCGGATTGGCTTGGAGCTCGGCGAACTCTGCCCGTGTCACCTCATTGTCCTGAAACTCCAGCGGCGCTGCTGGCAGGTAGACGCCCAGCTTCTTGGCTGCCGTGGTCGGTTTCAGTGTTTGTGGGGTCTTTGCGGGGCTCATAAGTTAACCCTAGCTTGGGTTACTGTGAGGGAGTGTCTGACCCCCAGTCCAGCCCTCTCCGCATTGGCTTTGTGCCCGGTGTGACTCCGGGCAAGTGGGTGGGCCGCTGGCGCGATCGCCATCCCCGCAAGCCCGTTGAGACAACCGAGTACGACGACGGCCCGCTGGCTTCCGCGCTCCGGGATGGATCCGTGGATATCGCCTTTATGCGGTTACCCGTGGACCGTGAATCCCTGAGCCTGATCCCTCTCTATGAGGAGCAGGCCGTGGTGGTTGCGTCAAAAGAGCATGAACTGTCCCTGTTTGAGGATGTTCTGCTGACCGATCTTGCCGCGGAGAACCTGTTGGACGTTGCCGAATGCGGCGGATTCCAGTCCGCCGTGGAGGTGGCCGCGTCGGGGGCAGGCGTGGTGATACTGCCGATGTCCGTGGCGCGGCTGCATAGCCGCAGGGATATGGTTGCTCGGCCGGTTACCGATGGGCCGGTGACGGCAATCGGCGTTGCCTGGCTGGCCGATCACACCACCGAGGACATCGAGGAGTTCATCGGCATTGTCCGTGGACGGACCGAGCGCAGTTCACGGCAGCCGTCTGCACAGAAGGAGCCCGCGCCCAAGAAGAAACCAACGGCCCGCGGCGCCACTTCCGGGAAGCCCCGCGGCATGCGGGGACCTAACAAGCGGGGCAAACCCGGCGCGCCGGGCCGCGGGCGCCGTCCTACGCGCTGACTCGTAGGCCAACCGGTGATCGACCAAGCGAGGGACGACTGGACCAACCGGTGATCGA
>NZ_KI914994.1:4220-16209 GCF_000520595.1 Arthrobacter sp. H5 | reverse complement strand
GGCCGCTGGCGCGATCGCCATCCCCGCAAGCCCGTTGAGACAACCGAGTACGACGACGGCCCGCTGGCTTCCGCGCTCCGGGATGGATCCGTGGATATCGCCTTTATGCGGTTACCCGTGGACCGTGAATCCCTGAGCCTGATCCCTCTCTATGAGGAGCAGGCCGTGGTGGTTGCGTCAAAAGAGCATGAACTGTCCCTGTTTGAGGATGTTCTGCTGACCGATCTTGCCGCGGAGAACCTGTTGGACGTTGCCGAATGCGGCGGATTCCAGTCCGCCGTGGAGGTGGCCGCGTCGGGGGCAGGCGTGGTGATACTGCCGATGTCCGTGGCGCGGCTGCATAGCCGCAGGGATATGGTTGCTCGGCCGGTTACCGATGGGCCGGTGACGGCAATCGGCGTTGCCTGGCTGGCCGATCACACCACCGAGGACATCGAGGAGTTCATCGGCATTGTCCGTGGACGGACCGAGCGCAGTTCACGGCAGCCGTCTGCACAGAAGGAGCCCGCGCCCAAGAAGAAACCAACGGCCCGCGGCGCCACTTCCGGGAAGCCCCGCGGCATGCGGGGACCTAACAAGCGGGGCAAACCCGGCGCGCCGGGCCGCGGGCGCCGTCCTACGCGCTGACTCGTAGGCCAACCGGTGATCGACCAAGCGAGGGACGACTGGACCAACCGGTGATCGACCAAGCGAGGGACGAGCGCGTGGAGATCCGGCACAGTAACGCGGTCGGCACGGTTCAGGGGATCTCCACGCGCGCCCGAGAGGGCGCTTGGTCGATCACCGGGGGCACATTCGTCGCCGGGGCTCTATGCGCAGCAATGATGTCCGCGAAACGGTGGAAGGATGCCCGCGGAACCCGGTCCAGCGTGGAGGGTTCCATGCGTATAAGCCCAAACTTCTTTGTGTAACCCTCCTGCCATTCCCAGTTGTCCATGAGCGTCCAGTGGAAATAGCCGCGCACGTCGACGCCCCCGGCAACGGCGTCGCCAATAGCCGAGAGGTGCTGCTCCAGGAATTTAATCCGCCGGGTGTCCTGCGTATCGCCGCCGGGACCGTCGTCGTAAGCGCAGCCGTTCTCCGTGATGTAGACGGGAGGGAGGTTGGGATACGCCGCCTTGAGTTGCTTGAGAATTTCCGTCAGACCCCCCGGCATGACCGGCCAGTTGAAGTCGGTGACGGGGACACCGTCGTACTCGCGAGGTGCAAATGGAACCGGATAGAAGGGTGGCGCGGCACCGACCTTGGTGGGGAAGTAGTAGTTGATACCGTAAAAATCCAGCGGTGTGGAGATGATGTCCATGTCGCCGTCCTGGATGACGTCAAAGTGGATGCCCTCAAGTTCTTCGAGCTCCGCGGGATAGGCGCCGGTGAGGAGCGGCGCGGCGAACTGGCCGTTGTGATAGCTGTTGTACAGTGCCGCGAGGCGGGCTTCCTTTTCGGAATCGCCCGCGGGTTCCACCGGCGAGTGGTTGTTCACTATGCCCACGGGTGTGCTGAGCGTTTCGCGGAGCACCCGCGTTGCCCGGCCGTGGGCCAGCAACAGGTGGTGGGCCACAGTGAAGGCGCTGCCCAACAGCATGAGTCCGGGTGCCGCGTGACCAACGGCGTGCCCCACTCCGGTGTGCACCACCGGTTCGTTGACGGTCATCCACGCGGCCACTTTGCTGCCGTACTCGTCGCGGAGAATACGGGTGTACTCGACAAATGCGTCAATGGTGTCCCGGTTCTGCCAACCGCCGGCATCCTGCATGGCCAAGGGAAGATCCCAATGATAGATGGTGACCCAGGGCTGGATTCCGCGCTCAATCAATGCGTCGAGAAGGCGGTGGTAGAACGCTACTCCTTCGGGATTCGCGGGTCCGTGGCCGGTCGGCTGGATACGTGGCCACGCAATGGAGAGGCGGTACGCCTGGCCGCCCAGGTCACGCAGCAGGTCAAAGTCCTCCTCGAAGCGGTTGTAGTGGTCGCAGGCGATGGCCGGGCTCGAGGCATCGAGGATGTTCTTGTGAGTGCTTGCGTACTCGTCCCAGATGCTTGGTCCGCGGCCGCCGACATTCACCGCCCCCTCGATCTGCGCCGCAGCCGTCGACGTTCCAAAGATAAAACCCTCAGGCAATCCGAACTCGCTCACTGGTGTACTCCTTGATCGGGGCTGGAACGGCGCCCATCCCTTCACTAAAGAACTCCGAAGCCCATACGTCAACAGGCAATTTTCCCGTCCGCGCCAACCCGTGCCCTACCGGCCGGTAGTGTGCTGGATATGAACGCTGCTAATGGGAACGACGACGGCGCGGGGCCGGCTCCGGCGCCACCGGTTGGCGGCGTGCCAGGCCGGCCATCCGGCGTCGTGCCCCGACTGAAGCTGGCCAATCCCGCCCAGGTGGAACAGGGCACGCTGCTCAAACCGCGCTGGGGAACTTGGCACGCGGTTATTGGCCTGCTGCTTGTGATCGCCTTGCCGTTGGCGGGAACGCTGGTGCTCGTGGAAGTGGTCCCGTTTGGACCCGCGCTGGTCTTTGCGTCCCTGTTGCTCACGTGGACCGCGATGCTGGGCACCTGCTTGGTGGCATCAAAGAAGTGGGGTTTCGGGTCTTTGGCCAAGGACTTTGGGCTGCGCTTCCGCTGGGTAGATCTCGTCATCGGGTTGGGCGTTGGGCTTGCTGCCCGGGTGCTGCTGGCAGTGGTTCTGGCGCTCCTGACCGCGCTGTGGCCACTTGAAGAGGGAGAGGTTATTCAGGGCAATGCCGAGCTTTTCCTGACCGGCGATACGGTCTGGTTAGTGCTCAACGCCGTGCTTGGCGGGATACTCATTGCGCCGTTCCTTGAGGAACTGTTCAACCGCGGTCTGGTGCTGAGGGCCGTCCAGAATGCCTGGTGGCTACGGTCGCCGCGGTCACGCCACCGTGTCTCGGAAGCGGTTCCGCGCCGGTCGCTTGTCACCGCGACGGTGATTTCCGTGCTCGTCAGTTCCCTCGCATTCGGCCTGCTGCACACTGGAGCGGTTCCCGATCTGCGGTCCTCCGTCTACCTGTTGGTGGGGACGTTTACAGTGGGTCTTGTTTGCGGCCTGCTCACGGTGTGGACGGGCCGGTTGGGTCCAGCCATTGTCACGCACGTGGTGTTCAATGGATCCGCGATTGGCCTGCTGCTCATCATTCCGCAGGAACTCCTGCAGTAATTCCCTCGATCATGACGGCGCGGACGCCCTATCCGGTCCTCCTAATTCCGGTTGAGGTCACCCAGTGTGCCTGTGCCGAGAAATGGCTGTGAGGCAAGGAAATTTATCTCCCACGGCTGCGGCAGATGATTTCCGCTGCCCACCACCCAATAAACCTGCAGGGCCGAGAAGCCACCCGCACCGTACAGTCGGTAGGCGTCGCTGAGCCGAGGCAGGGCACTGTGACGGACAGTCGCCGTGAGGCCGTCGAACTGTCCACGTATAAGTGTGAGCGCCGGCTCAAGGATTTCCTCCAGCACCGGTTCCAGCAGTTCCCAAGCGTGGTACAGGTGCTCGGCGCGGTGCCCGTAGAAGATCAATTCGGAGAATCCCAAGCTGGTCAGACCCACTGTGTAGGCATACGGAACAGGCGTGTCCGTGCCGCCAAGGCGCAGCACAAAACTCTCACGGTCAATCTGATTCTGCAGCCTGGCGGTGTTGAACGAATCAGTGCTCCACAGATGCGTCAGTTCAGGGGCGAAAGTGGCTGGGTGAAAGATGAGGTCCGTCATGGATTGGTCTCCTCGGTCCGGTGGTGGGGAATTACAACCTCCCATGTGGCTCTGACGTTTCTGCGGAATCGGTGGAAACAACGGCAGCGGGCGCTGAGTATGAAGGCCGCGCGGGTACCGAATGGTGCGGGGGTGTGCGGGTCATGCGGAAGTACCCGTCGCCGCTTGCGGTAGCACTCGCCAAAGAGGATCCGACCACGCCTGCCCGCTGAGTCCGGCAATTCGTTGGACAGGCGTGTTGCATGGCTAGACTCACGTCCATGCAGTTTCCCACTTACGCAACTCTGATCATCGACCATTCCAACAAGGTCCTCACCGTCACCATCAACCGACCCGACGCGCTGAACGCCCTTGCCACCCAGGTTATCGAGGAGCTGGATCATTGCGTCGACATCCTCACCTCGGCATTCGACGACGACGACGACGACGCGTGGCCGGTGCGCGGAATGATTATCACCGGTGCGGGCAAGGCCTTCGTTGCCGGCGCGGACATCCAGGAAATGACGGACATGACTCCCGATCAAGCCGGAGGTTGCAGCCGCCGGATGCATGCCGTGACCCTCAAGCTGGAAGCCCTTCCCATTCCGGTTATTGCCGCCGTCAACGGGTACGCGCTGGGTGGGGGCTGCGAATTGGCCATGGCCTGTGACTTCATTTACGCCTCCACGAACGCGTCCTTTGGTCAGCCTGAAGTGAGCCTGGGACTGGTGCCCGGTTTCGGCGGAGCTGTGCGGCTGCAGCAGCTGGTTGGCTTGCCGATGGCCAAGGAACTGCTTTTCACCGGACGGCGCATCACAGCGGAGGAAGCCCAGCACGCTGGCTTGGTCAACACGGTATTCGACAGCGTCGAAGAACTGCTGGAAGGCGCGCGCCGCACCATAGGCGAGATCGCCAGGCAGTCTCCCGTCGCCGTCGGGCTTGTGAAAGAAACTGTCACCCGGACGCACGGCAGGCCAACCGCTGAGGGACTGGGGATCGAGGCTGACTCCTTCCAACAGGCTTTCACCACGGCCGACATGCGGGAGGGGACCAGGGCATTCCTTGCAAAAGAGAAGCCGGAATTCCACGGGAGCTGACACGGCTGCGTGTGTTTGTTACGGGCACGTGAGGGAGTATCTTCGGAACGTGCCAAAGCTACGATTTCCCCTCGCGGGGTTGGCCCTGGTCCTGTTGACGGGATGCGGGATGGCCATCCCTGCTGACCCGGACGGGACACTGAATGAGGTCACGGATGGGATCCTGCATGTGGGCGTTACAGCAAGCGGCGAGTGGGTGGAGCTCCGCCCCGGCGGCGATCCGCAGGGCGTTGAGCCTGCGCTGGTACAAGACTTCGCCAAAACACTCGATGCTGAGATCGAATGGGTGCAGGGCAGCGAGCGGGAGCTGGCGGAAGGCCTGAAACTTGGTGAACTGGATCTTGCGGTTGGTGGATTTGCTGATGACACCCCGTGGGTCACGGACGCAGGAATGACACTGCCCTATGCTGAAACCACCGACCAACGGGGTAACACCATCAAGCACGTGATGCTGACACCCCTGGGCGAAAATGCGTTCCTGCTTAATCTGGAGCGCTTCCTCCTCGAGCAGGAGGTTGCCCCGTGAGCAGCACCGTTCGTTTCGGCCATACCGAACTTCCCGAAGAGCAGCAGGACGCCCTGAGGAAAGCAGTGAAATTCGAATGGATCACCCTCGGATTCCTTGCGGTCGGGACCTTCCTGGTGTTCCTGGTGCTCGGCAACTCACAGGCAATGAAGGCCGCTTGGATTGAGGACCTGTTGTCCTTTCTCCCGCCCATCTCGTTCCTGATCGCAACGAGGATTATCAGGCGCCGGCCAACCCGGAACCACCCGTATGGCTTTCATAGGGCCGTAGGGATTGCGCACCTTGTTGCCGCCGTGGCTCTCCTGGTCATGGGCGGGTTCCTGATTGTGGACTCCGGCCTGGGACTGGTCACTGCGGAGCATCCCACCATTGGTGCAGTGCAGCTCTTCGGCGAAACCTTTTGGCTGGGCTGGCTCATGATCGTTGCCATGGTGCTGACGGGAGTTCCGCCGGTTTACCTGGGCATTGTCAAGATGAAGCTCGCCAAGACCCTGCACGACAAGGTGCTGTACGCGGATGCGGACATGAACAAGGCTGACTGGATGACGGCGCTTGCCGCGATAGTAGGCGTACTGGGAATCGGTCTTGGCCTGTGGTGGGCTGACGCAGCGGCGGCACTGGTGATCTCCTTCAGCATCCTGAGGGACGGGATCAAGAATCTGCGCGCGGCTGTGGGCGGCCTTGTCGACACCCGTGCGCGAACCTATGACGATTCGGAGGCAGACCCGATCGGAGCACGCATTGACGGCTACCTCTCGGAGCTGGACTGGGTGTTCGAGGCTAGGTCACGAGTCCGGGATGAGGGACATGTGTTTCACGTCGAATCGTTCGTGGTTCCAAAGAAGTGGGCCCGCCCGACCATGAAGCGTCTTGAAGCAGCGCGGATCGAATGCATTGATATGGACTGGAAAGTCCAGGACATGGTGATTATTCCGGTGGCGGAGCTGCCCGAGGAGTTCCTGCCCGGTGTTTCCTCGTCCGGCGGGGAGCGGGCCTAGACGCGAAGGGCGGGAGTCCTCACGGGACTCCCGCCCTTCGCGACCGGGACTACTTTTTGGTGGGCTTGACCACCGTTGCGGTTGGAGTCATGTTTTCGGCATCCACCATCCACGCGTATTGTTCCAGTTTCTCAATGAAACCGTGCAGGATGTCGGCCGTGGTGGGATCTTCTTCATCCACCTGGTCATGGACATCGCGCATCCGCTTGACGGATGCCTCAAGCATGTCCACCACCATTTCTACGGTGTCCTTGGTCGAAACGAGACCGGCCGGGAATTCTGACAGCCCGGTGCCCTTGGACACACTTGCGCTCCGGCCGTCCGGCACCGCGTGGAGCGCCCGCATGCGCTCCGCCATTTGGTCCGCGAAAAGCCGCGCGTCTTCGATAATCTCGTCCAGCTGAAGATGCATATCCCGGAAGTTCTTGCCCACTACGTTCCAGTGAGCCTGCTTGCCCTGCAGGTGAAGTTCAACCAGGTCCACCAGCACAGACTGCATGTTATCGGTTAGGGTCTTTGACGCTTTCATAGTTCCTCCACTCACGATGGAATCCGTCGGTGCTGCGCACTCGACGAGTATGACTTCCACCCTAGACCCATGCAATCCGGTGAATCCAGTGGATCGAGACATACACTAAGCAAACTTATGAATTTATTGATCTGTGACCCAAGGTGCGTTAGCGTTCAGGAAAGCGGTCCTGTGGCCGCGAAGCGTTCCGAGTGAAGTGTCAAACCTGAGGAGGAACCGTCAATGGCAACAGTTCAAGAGTCAATCGACGTAGCAGTCCCCGTTAGCGCCGCGTACAACCAGTGGACCCAGTTTGAGAGCTTCCCGGAGTTCATGGGCGGTGTTGAATCCATCACACAGACCTCCGAAACAGGAAGCCACTGGATCACCAAAATTGGTGGCGTTGAGCGGGAGTTCGACACCGAAATCACCGAACAGCACCCCGACGAGCGGGTTGCGTGGAAGAGCACGGACGGCACCTCCCATGCCGGCGTGGTGACCTTCCACCGGCTGGACGACACCAACACGCGGGTAACCGTCCAACTCGACTGGTCACCTGAGGGCTTCATGGAGAAGGTTGGCTCGGCCGTGAATGCCGACAACAAACAGGTCAAGGCCGATCTTGAACGATTCAAGGAGTTCATCGAAAACAAGGGGCATGAGACCGGCGGCTGGCGCGGTGATGTCGATGCGCCCGGCAGTGGCGCCGCGAGTACCACCGCGGGAGTGGCGGCGAGCCCACGCAGAGTTGAGGATCCCCTCGAAGATGGCCCGGGAAGAGCGGATCCATCGCTCGATGATCCGGAGTCCGGTGGACCCAGGGCGACGAGCCCCTTGTAGGCCGCCATAGCCTGAACGCTCCCGCAATTACTGGTGAAATATCGCCCCAGAGAGGGCTGCTCCAGCAATAACTGCGTGAGCGTTGCCGGTTCTAGGAGCCGTCGCGCACGCTGATCGTCTCAATCGCATCGGTTGAGCGGACGGACAGACTCGCGGAAATGGGCGCGCTTCCGGCCGCGGCGGCTGCGGCTTCCTGACCCTCTTCGCTGACCACGAAGGTCCCGAAGGCCTTCACGAGGGTGGCCGTCGCTTCATCCTCGTACGTCGAACAAAAGACGTGATAGGACACCAGCACCAGGGGGTACGCTCCCGGCTCCGTAGTGGTCCGGTCCAGGTCCAGTGCAATATCGAAGTCTGCGCGCCCATCTACTGGGCTGGCCGCGTCGACGGCGATGGCCGCGGCTTCCGCGCTCACCGTCACATACTCGTCCCCCACCAGCAATCTGGCGCGTCCCAGCGGAGGCCCTACGGCAGAATCATCGGCGTAGGTCACGGCCCCCACGGTGCCGGAAACAGTACTGACGACGCCGGCATTTCCCTTGGCGTTCTCGCCTGCCAGATCGCCGGGGAAGGTCCCGTCGGCTTCGTCAGTCCAGACTTCCGGTACCACTGCGTGCAGATAATCGGTGAAATTCTCGGTGGTTCCGGAGTCATCCGACCGGCTCACCGGTGCAATCCGTGTATCCGGGAGATCGACGCCGTCGTTCTGTTGAGCGATCGCCGGGTCATTCCACCGCGCAATCTCGCCGCGGAAAATGCGTGCGATCGTCTCGGCGTCGAGATTCAGTTCCTCGATCCCGGGCAGGTTGAAGGCGATGCTGATCGGGGCAACGTAGGCGGGAATGTTAAAAGCCCCTTCGGGACCGCATACCGATCGTGACTCTTCCAGTTCCTCGTCGCTGAGATAGGCGTCCGATCCGGCAAAGTCCACTGCGCCCGCCAACAGCGCGCCGCGTCCTGCCCCCGATCCGTCAGGTGAGTATTGGATCTGCGCCCTCGGATGGATGGCCGCGAAGTCCGCGCGCCACGCGTTCATGGCCGGCCCCTGCGCCGAGGAGCCGGCCCCGGTGATGGAGCCGTCAAGGGTGGACGTGGCGTTCTGGGCTGCGGCTTCCTGCTCGGAACCCAGGGGATAGTCGGAGCCGCAGGCAGTCAGGGCCAACGCGCTGAGGCTGATGAGGGCGATGGGAGTGTGCCGGAAGGAAACCACTCGTTTCACGATACAGGTGAACGGGGAATGAACAGGAAGTGAACTAAACCCGCGGCAGATCCATGGTGGAAGGCCCCTCAAGCAGCACACCATCAAAGGTGAAGCGCGATCCGTGCAGCGGGCAGTCCCAGGAGCGTTCGGCGTCGTTCCAACTGAGAATTCCCCGGAGGTGTGGACACACGGCGGAGACGCGGTGCGTCACGCCGTCCACCTGGCAGATTCCCACCGGACGGGCGTTCTGGCGCACCACCACGCCCTGGCCCTGGGGCGGTACAACGCGCTCGGTGCGGGCCAGCCCGCCCAGCCACCCGGTCAGCGCCTCCAGCCCGACGGCGGCACCCGCCTTTGCAGTGCTCAGCGCATCCTGCGCGCCGAGCCGTGGTTTGTACAGCTCTTTTGCCCACGGCATGTGTCCGCCGAGGATCTCCGCTGACAGCGCGAGCGCCGCAGCAACGCCGTTGGTGAGGCCCCATTTATTGAAGCCGGTGGCAGTATAGATGTTGTGTCCGCCAACCGGCATTCTGCCCACATACGGCACCGACGACGCCGGTTCGTAGTCCTGCGCGGACCATGAGTACGCGGGCTGCGCGGTGGGAAACTGCTCTTGGGTCCAACGGATAATGTCATCGACCATCGACTGGGTGTTCGCCTGCCGGCCCACCGGGTGACCGTTTCCTCCGGTGATCAGGTAGGGGCGCCCATTGACGACGGCGCCGCGAAGGGTGCGTGACGGCGCGTCCACGGAGAGGTACATGTTTTGTGGGATCTCGTCCTGCACAGTGAAGGCCGCGGCGTAGGAGCGGTGCGGTGCGAGTACCGTGAAGTGCCCGCCGCGGTCGAGGATCGGAGTCCCAGTGGCCAAAACGAGGTTTCCGGCCTGGACGGGTCCGCGGTTGGTGCGGACGTCGATCGGGTCACCCTTTGCGCTGCCCGCAGTCACGCCATCCACGCGTACACCTTCACAGAGCACCCCACCGTGTTTGCGCAAATCAGCGGCAAGGGCGGCGAGTACGTCCATCGGATGCACCTGTGCCTGGCCCGCAAGCCGGAGGGTGCGGGTCACGGGAAATGGCAGCTCGGACGTATCCTCCAGCACGGCATTGAGGCCTGCTTCCGCGCAGGCGTCGCGTTCGGACGCAAGCTGGGCGGCGCCGTCGTCGGACACTGCGTAGTTGACCGCGTCCCGCGTGTCGAAGGGAACGCCATGTTCCGCACAGAAGCGGAGAAGCCAGCTCTGACCCTCCCGATTTCCGGTCACGTAATGGCGTGCAAGCCCTGCACCGTGGTGGTGGACGATCTTGGAGATCTGTGTGCCCTGCAGGAGGGAAAGTTTGGCCGTGGTGTTTCCGGTGGCGACAGCTCCAACCTGCCGTGCTTCGAGGACTGCCACGCGCTGGCCGGAGCGGGCAAGGAGTGCCGCCGTGGTCAGGCCGGTAATCCCCGCTCCCACTACCACCGAGTCATAGTCGGAACCGGGGGTGAATGAGTCGGCGGGGATCTGTGGTGCGGTGTCAAGCCAGAGGGATTTCATCGATGAGCCCTTCCCTGCGTCGGTGGTTTACAGCCCACCCGAGAAAGGCGGCGGAGTCAAGGGCACCAGTCACCAGTCGAGGATCATGTTGAGCTCAAAGTCCGGGTCAGCGGCGGGGGATGTCCCCAAATACACAATGTCGCCGGTCTGGTAGTTCCTACCAAAGATGTGCAGCGTCCCGGGCGGGGGATCGCCGGCGATGGGCGGGAAGCCAGGCGACATGGTGACCAGCGGCCCATCGGTAGGCAGTGGAGCGCCCAGGCTGTCCACCCGGAAGTTGTCCCACACCACCCCGGTGGCCGGATCCACCACCACTACGGACCCCGCCGGCCACCCGCCCGTAGGCAGGCGGTCGGTGCCGGCAAACCGGGTTCCCGTGGTGCGGTCATAGCCCTCGATGAATTCCCCGGAGTCGGCGCTGTACAGCACGGCAGACGGCGGAAACCCGCCGGTGCCGCGGGAGTGCGCAACCGTACTCCACCACCCGTGATAGCTGGGCTCGGCCTCAATGACGTCCCCCGCCTCAAGATCCACGGAACGCTGCTCAAAGTATGGGTTCTGCGGCCTTGCGGACATGGATTCGGAGCAACCCGTCAGCAGGAGGGCAAGGACGGCGGCCGCGGCGAATCGTCTGCGCACAGTAAACCACCTCCCGTTGAAATCAACCGTAGACCTGCGTGCTTCATTGACCAATGGTCTAGGCTGCATGCACGGTAAAACTAAGTATGCTTGGGAAAATGCCGCTAGCTCCCCGAAGGTGTCCCGCAATGTCAATGAATGGTGTTTCGTTGGGGCCAACCCGGTCCGATAGTCTCGACGCTCTCTACCACGAAGCTGAGTCTGCCGCGGGTTCGGTGGCATTAGCACTTGGACTGGTGGGCGGACTGGAGACGTCGCCGTTGCCGGGACAGGGCTCAACCCTTCGCCTCTGGGAAACCCTGGCCACCATCGCGGCCGCGGACCTCACGGTTGCCCGCACCGCCGAGCCGCACCTGGACGCCCTCGCCATCCTGGCGCAGGCAGGTATCCCGGCGCCCAAGGGCACCTGGGGAGTGTTCGCGGCGGAGGGGCCGGGCGCGCGCCTTACCGCAACCAACGACGACGTCGCCTGGCGTCTCGATGGCCGCAAACCCTGGTGCTCACTCGCCTCGCGGCTCGACCATGCCGTGGTGACTGCCCATGTCGGTGACAACGAACGGCGGGCGTTCACCGTGGATCTGCGCCAAGACGGCGTGGATGCCGTTCCCGGAACCTGGGCAAGCCGCGGACTGAGTGCGGTGGACAGCGGAGCCGTGGATTTCGAGAAGGCAGCCGCCCAACCGGTTGGCGACAACAACTGGTACCTGAGCCGTGACGGTTTTGCCTGGGGAGGCATTGGCGTTGCCGCCTGCTGGTACGGCGGAACCGTTGGTGTGGCCCGCCGCCTCTTCTTCGCCGCCGCTGCACGTAAGCCGGACCAGATTGCCCTCATGCACTTGGGACACGTGGACGCTTGGCTTTTTCAGGCACGCACCGCGCTCGTCGAAGCCGCGGCGCTGGTGGACAGTGGCGATGCGGCGGCTCGGCGG